>SUZR01000005.1 GCA_015059845.1 Rikenellaceae bacterium
AGTTTTTGTACCTCGGGTTTTGATATTCAAGAAATTACACTTACTTTTACATTCCAAAATGGAGGTACAAGGCAAAAAGTGCGTTGAAAATCACTAACTTACACATTCTCAACGACTTGCCAAATGAATGATTGTACCTTTTAGAGTGCTAAATGACTGATTGATAATCATCTACACTTTCTGCATCGGAAAGTAATCCCACAAATAAAAAAATTGCCAGAACTGAAATTCGTTCTGGCAATTTTTACTCTTAATACGATGCTATCCGCAGTGGAAATAGCGCTTTACAAGTTTGAGCATCTCCTCCTGATTGCCCTCAATCTCGCGGCGAAGGGTCTTATCGCCGTATGAACGCAAGCGCTTTATAATGCCATCAATCATCGCGGGGCTAAAGACATTATGCTGCTCGAAGATAGCTCGCTGACGCTCCAGGCAGTCGGCCGAAGCCTCACAGCTATCGGGCAGCTGAGCCAAATCTTTCAGTTTATCCTCATTCTCCTTCTGATGGATATTCACATTCACGTAGGTCTTCTCGGCAATCTCCAGTGCATTCTCCAACTCAAAGCCGTGACGGCACGCTACGGCCAAGCCCGCTATCAGCTGATATACATCGGCTGAGCCATCGGGCGAGCGCATCTCAACGGTCTGCTTCTGCGTGGTGTCGTAGTTACTCGCAGGCTCCAGAGGATTGGCCAGCTGGCACATATCGCTCTTGGCAGCCCATCCCAGCGGCACGCGCACCAATACCGAACGGTTACGGTCGCCCCAGCATATATTTGTCGGAGCCTCCTGATGAGGCACCAGACGGAAATATGACGTAGGATTGGTATTTCCAAAAGCTGTAATCGAGGGCGCAAGCTCCATCATACCCGCAATAGCCCTGCGCGCCGTAGCCGACAGCACACCTCCATCGAGCATCTGATTCTGGCCATCCTTCACGATACGCATATGCACGTGCAGGCCCGAGCCAGCCTTACCCGCCGTAATCTTCGGCGCGAAGGTGATGTCGTAGCCATACTGATATGCAAGGTTGCGGATAATCCACTTGGCAATCATCAGTTGGTCGGCAGCATCCTCAGCCGCAACGGGCAGGAACTCAATCTCATTCTGCTCGTAGATAAGACCATCAATGGTGAAGTTACCCACCTCCGAGTGGCCATACTTTATCTGGCCGCCCGCCTGTGCGATGTAGGCCATACACTGCGTGCGGAACTCGTTGAACTTGGCATAGGGAGCCGACTCGTGATAACCCTTCTGGTCGGTGGCAGGGAATAGTTCCGCGTCAGGGGCGATAACGTAGTACTCCAGCTCACCCATAGCCTGAAACTCCATCCCCGTCACATCGTTAAATGCGCGGCACGCCTTGCGCAAGGTGTTCTCAGGTGAGCTCTCCAACGGGAAACCATCCTTATTGAAGTACGAGCAGAGCATTGAGAGTGTAGGAATCTCGGCAAAGGGGTCAAGAAAAGCGGTTGAGAAGCGCGGCAATACATAGAGGTCGCTGCTGCCAGCCTCAATAAACGGGAAGAGGCTTGAGCCATCGACACGCTCACCGCAGGTGAGAATTGCATCTAAGTATGCGGCGTTGTTGATAACGAAGTTCAGCGTCTTCAAACGGCCATCGCCCGCAGGATACATAAAGTTAACCATCTGGATACCATTCTCCTTGATATAGCGCACGATATCGGCCTTTGTAAACTCCTTGCACGGCTTACCGAGGTAAGCGACGAGTCGGTTGGGACTCATTTCCAAATCTCTGTTCATAGTATATTAATTTTTTGCTATTTACTTTTTAATCGAAACACATCTTTACAAAGTTATAAATTTATTTTATAACTACCACGCTATCACCCTAAAATATTACAAGTTGTCGGCAAATAACAAGCCACACGCCGTGCGCCACAAAAAAAAAGACGCCTCGGCAAAAGCCAAAGCGTCTTCTCTATTTAGCGATAGCAGATTGCTACCAACCCAAATCCTTCATCGTACGAGCCTTAGGAGTCTTGGGCAGAGGCTTACGCTCCTTGAGCTGCTCCAGAGCCACCTCAATAGCCTTGTTGAGCTGCTCATCCTCACCCATATACTCCTTAACGGGGTCGTTGTCGAGCAAAATATCGGGGTCAACACCGTGATTTTCGACAATCCACTCGCCCGTCTTGGCGTCGTAGTTGGTAAAGAATGGCACGCGCACATCCGTACCGTCAATGTAGGGTAGCGAGCCGCTGATACCCACAATACCACCCCACGTACGAGTACCGATAACCGTTCCGAGCTCGTTAGCCTTGAAGCTCCAGGGGAACAAATCGCCATCCGAAGCGGAATACTTGTTGATAAGCAACACCTTCGGGCCGTGGTGTGTAGCGTCGGGAATTGTTCCGTTGGTATCACGACCGCGATACATCGTCATACGATACGCCTGACGCAACAAACGCTCGATAATCATCGGCGACACGTTACCGCCACCATTTGCGCGGTCGTCGATAATCAACGCCTCCTTATCCAACTGAGGATAGAAGTAACGAGCAAACTCATTCAAACCGTCGGGACCCATATCGGGGATATATATATAACCCACACGGCCATTTGTAGCCTGCTCAACCTTGCGGATATTATCCTGCACCCAGTTGTAGTGGTAGAGCGGATACTCATTCTCGATAGGGCTGATTACAACCTTGCGAGCGCCCTCGGCCGATGCGCTGCTATTTACGCTCAGCTCGGTCAAGACGTTAGCCTTGCCAACCAGCAACTCGTAGATATTCTTCACGCTTGAGGTCGGGATACCATCAATGGCTACGATATAATCTCCCTGCTTAACATCCACGCCAGGCTCTGCGAGCGGCGAGCGGAGCGTCTGGCTATATACGCCACCGGGCAGAATCTTCTCAATGCGATAGAAGCCGCTCTTATCCTTCTTCAGCTCGGCGCCCAGCAATCCCATCGGGATACGCTTCGGCTGCGGCATCTCACCAGGATTAACGTATGCGTGACCGCAACCCACCTCGGCAATCATCTCACCGATGATGTAGTTCAAATCAAGGCGTGTCTTGGCGTAGGGCAACAATACCTCATATTTCTTTTTGATAGCCTTCCAATCCTGGCCGTGCATATTTTCGAGGTAGAAACCATCGCGGAATGCGCGCCATACCTCGTCGTAAATCTGTGCCCACTCCTGCATATAATCCACGTGAGCAACCATATCCTTCGTATTAATGGCCTCGCGCATATTGGCCTTCGCTGTGGGGAAGTCGCTCACGAACATCTGACCACGCTTCACAAACAGAGCCTTCTTGCTACCAGGGGTAAGCGAGAATGAAGCACCCTCGGCTACGGTCTCCTCCTTCTGTGTCTTAAGGTCGAAGGCCTTTGTGCCACCCATCGAAGAGTAGTAAACCTTCTTACCATCAGAGTAGAAATTACGGTATGAGCCAGCAGGCAACGGCAACTTAACGATGCGTGCAGGCAGGTTCTCCGTATCAATCTTAACCTCTACGGCCGAAGCCTCACCCTTCTTCTCCTCACGCTTTACCTCTGGCGCACCGTCGGTAGGCAACAGCGGCGAGGGAGTATCCTCTGAGAGCATAGCCATATATACGCCATTCATACGAGAGTAGATATGATTCCACTCCAGCTGACCGTATGTGGGGTTGAAGTCACGAGCCGAAGTGAAAATCAAATACTTACCATCGGCGCTAAATACGGGAGAAGAGGAGTTGTACCACTTCTCCGTTACGGGGTACTCCTTCTTTGTTGAGAGGTTATATACATAGACAACGCTCATCTCGTTGGTGGCGTTCTTGGTGTATGTAATCCACTTGCTGTCGGGCGAGTAACTTACGCCATAGAACTCACCACCAGGATTCTGCATCAGCGTCTGCTTACTCTTGGCCGCAACATCCACCTCGACGATACGATTCTTGCGGTCGGTATAGAGCACCTTCTTGCTGTCGGGACGCCACATCAGCTGACGAATATACGTATCGCCACCCTTAGTGAGCTGCACGGGCTCGCCATCCTCACCCTGCAACCAAATCTCGCACTCACCCGTACGGTCGCTGATGTATGCAATCCACTTACCATCGGGGCTCCACGCCGCACCACGCTCGTTAGCTCCAGATGTGCGTGTAATATTGCGTGTTACACCCTTATCGGTAGGCACATTAAACACCTCACCGCGAGCTACGATAGCCACGCGCTTGCCATCGGGCGAGAGGCTGGCCGTAGAGGCTCTACCTGATACGTTCTTAACCTCGGTACGTGCGTAGTTATTCTCGGCACCCATTGTGATTGTAATCTTTTCAGCCTTGCGGGTGCGAGGGTCGAACTTATAGATATAACCACCCTTCTCGAAGACAATCACCTTGCCGTCCGAGCTGGGGAACTTAATGTCGTAATCCGTGAAGTTTGTAACCTTCTCTGTCTTCTTGGTCTTGGTATTATAGACAAAGAGGTTCATCACCATATCGCGGTCGCTGATAAAGAAAATCTCCTCACCAATCCACATCGGGAATATATCTTGCGATACGTTGTTTGTTACATTCTCCACCTTCTTTGCTGCAGGGTCGTAAATCCACACATCGTCGGCCATACCGCCCTTATAATACTTCCAGGTGCGGAACTCGCGCATCACACGGTTGTAGGCCATCTTCTTACCGTCGGGCGAGTATGAGCAGAAACCACCCTCGGGCAGAGGCAGCTGCTCGGGCATACCGCCATCTTTCGCCACCGACCAGAGTTTTCCGCTAAAACCGTCGCTGATACGGTTGCGATAGATAATCTGACCACCATCGCGTGTCCAGGTCATCACAATGTTGTTGGGGCCCATACGGTCACCCAAATCATCACGGCTGTTTGTTGCCGTGTAGGTCAATCGCTCAGGCTCGCCACCCGTAGCAGGAATTAGGAATACCTCCGTATTTCCATCATACTGACCCGTGAATGCTATCGATGTGCCATCGGGCGAGAAGCGCGCAAACATCTCAGTACCAACGTGCGATGTGAGTCGCTCAGCCTGACCACCCGCCAAAGGAGCCTTGTATAGGTCACCTGCATAGGTAAAGACCACATCTACACCATTGGTTGCCGGGAAACGCAACAGGCGACCTTCATCAGCCTGCGTAGCAGCAACCGCTCCCACAAATAACAAGGATAATAATAGTTTCTTCATAAGTTTTTATATTTTAAGCAGTTATTTCCACAAATTCGGCAGGAAACTGTAATAGAGCAGATGGCGCCACGTCATAAAATCGTGGGCGCTAAAGCCTCCGATATAATATTCGTGTTCAATGCCCAGCTCCTCCAGCTGGTTGTGCAGCAGCACGTGGCGCGATTTCTCGTTGGTTTCATATTTACCTGCGCCAATATAGATATAGTCGAATTTTGCCTTCTTAAACGCCTTCTTATCGCGGCCCATAGCCACATCGTCCTTACCAAAGGCCTTCTCGTCAGCCGCTGTCAGGGCTGCACTCAAGATTCCGAGCGAACCAAACAAGTCGGGATTACGGAAACCGATATACTGCGTATGGCGACCACCCATCGAAAGACCGGCCAATGCACGTCCCTTACTGCTACGGATAGTGCTGTAATGCGAATCAACCCACGGAATTATGCACTCCTTATACTCCTGCTCCATCATCTTGAACGACAAGGCGCTATGATTAGGCGACGAGCGGTGAACAATCTGATTATTAACCATCACAACGATTGTCGGTTTAATCTTTCCCTCGGCAATCATATTATCCATAATCCAATTCACCTGACCATACTTGTACCACGAATCGGTCGCCTCGCCCGAGCCTCCCATAAGGTAGAGAACGGGATACTTTTTCTTCGCGTCGTACTGCGGGGGCGTATAAACCAGAATCGTACGCAGGCCCTTCGATACTGTTGAGTTATAATAACTTGTAGTTACCGAGCCGTGTTCAATGGCGGGATTAGGGTCGTAATATGCCGGAGCATCGCCGTGAACATAGAGCATACTCGATGCAGGCATTGTACCGTGATTATGAAGCGTATTGGCGGGGTCCACGAAGCTCACGCCATCAACACTGAATGTATATGTATATACATCGGGGGTAAACGGGCCCGCCTTAACCGACCAGACACCATTATCGTTCTTAGTCATCGTGGCACTCTTGGCCTCCATTCCGCCCGTAAACATCGTACCACGCACCACAACCTCCTTTGCATTGGGCGCATAAAGACGGAACGTAACGGTATGGTCGTCGTGTACCTCAGGGGAGATTACACGCGCACCCATTGGTGCTAAGCCTTCGGTATTTGCTTGAGGATTATGCACCTCGTTGACCCACGACTGCTGTGCCACAGCCACAAACGAGAACAACATTGCCACAATGGAAAAGATTAACTGTTTCATATGGATTAGTATTAAATAATTTGTACTAAGTAGTCGATAACAAAGATAGAAAAAAAATTTGATTACACGCAGAACACTTTAAATAACAAATAAAAGCACCCCGACTACCCCAAAAATAACAAAAAAATCCTACCCGAAGTCAGGCAGGATTTTTCATATATCACACAAATGATTACTCAATAGCTGTAAGATAGAGGTTGCGGAACTCGATAGGGCCACCCTCGCTCTGCAATGCGATATAACCCTCTGTGGTGTTTGTGGTACACTCATTCTGCAACTGGCCATTAATATAAACGGTAATCTTACCGCCCTGGCATACGATATCGGCCTCGTTCCACTCGCCGATAGCCTTCTCGTAGTCACCATTACGGTCCTTTACGGGGAACTCGCCCACGCACTCGATATCTGAAATCTTCGAGCCACCGAGCATTACATAGTCACCAGCCTTACCGCTACACAACTGGCACTCGATAGCATTAGGCCAAATCTTATCGCCATCCTGCACACGGTGGAAGATACCGCTATTGGTACCCTCGCCAACCCAGCGCCACTCGGCGTGGAACTTATAATCGCCATACTTCTCAGCCGTACGCATATAACCGAAAGGCTGGCCTACGATGTGAATATTGCCATCCTTCACACCATACACCTCCGATGCGGGAACATCGCTCTTATCATCAACAACACACACCCAATCGGTAAGGTCCTTACCGTTGAACAACTCGGTCTTAGCGGTACCACAAGAACTCAAAAGAGCCGCGAAGCACATTGCGGCAAATAAAAATTTAGCTTTCATAGTCGATGAACACTTTTTTTCGTTAAAAATTACTTTTAACAAAAATAGCCATTATTTCGTAATTTACAATAGCTTTTAGGCCTTTTTCGCTATATTTGCAATAATTTAACTCACGACTAAAACTTAAATATTATGAAAAAACTATTCACACTAATGCTTGCTCTGGCGGTATGCAACACCTCTTGGGCATATATTCGTGAAACAATCGCCGTAAAGAGCCAATCGATGAATAAGGATGTTCCCGTAACGGTAATTCTGCCCAACGCCTACCACTCGATGGAGGAGATGCCCGTTGTATATCTTCTGCACGGCCACGGCGACAACAACACGGCGTGGGACGTGAAGGGTAATGCAGGCGCACTGGCCGACCAGTACAACATCATCCTCGTTATGCCCGACGGTGGCAAGAACAGCTGGTATTGGGACAGTCCCATAGACCCTACCTATAATTATGAGACATTTGTTTCGATTGAGCTTATTTCATACATCGACTCACACTACAAGACCAAGGCCGACCGCACGGCGCGTGCCATTACTGGCTTGTCGATGGGTGGCCACGGTGCTATGTACCTTGCCATTCGTCATCAGGAGTTATTCGGCGCTGCCGGCTCAACATCGGGTGGTGTAGATATCCGTCCCTTCCCTAAGAATTGGGGTATGTCGTTGCGTCTGGGTACCATCGAGGAGAAGCCCGAGAATTGGGAGAACTACACCGTAACAAATATGGTTCATATGCTCAAGCCCAATGCCCTGAAACTCATCATCGACTGCGGCTCGGAGGATTTCTTCTTCAAGGTAAACTGCGAGTTCCACGACAAGCTGATGGAGGCGAAGATTCCCCACGACTTCTACGTGCGCCCAGGTGTTCACAATTGGGATTACTGGCGTAACTCTATTCAGTATCAGGTGCTTTTCTTCAGTAACTACTTCAAATCGGCCAAGGTCGAGGCGACTAAATAACAACCACTATGAGAAAGATTTTATTTCTGTCGGCCCTGCTGATTCTCCTCGCAGGCAGTGTTCAGGCTGACAATCGTGAGAATGTACGCGAACGTAATCGTATGGCATTGGCCGAGCGTTTTACGGCCAGCAAATTGGAGAATATGCTCTTCTCGACAACCGTTGACCCCCATTGGTTCAAGTCGGGAGAGAAATTCTGGTATAGCTACAAGACCAGCGAGGGTACACGCTGGTATGTCGTTGACCCCGCAACGCGCAAGCGTTCAGAGCTTTTCGACCACGACAAGCTGGCAGCCGAGCTGACTGAGATTGTCAAGGACCCCTTCATCGCGGCACAACTCCCCATCACCAACCTTGAGGTTGATGAGGATGGCCAGACCTTCACCTTCGAGGTGCGTTCATCACAGGATGCAAAGCCCAAGAAGCTCTCTAAGGAGGACTCTCTGGCGGGCAAGAAGCCCAAGAAGGTAAGAGGCAAGGAGGTATTTTACTTCTCTTACGACAGCAAGACTCAGAAGCTCACACACCTGAAAGATAAGGAGAAGGAGACAAAGCAGCTGCCCTGGGCATCTGTTTCGCCCGATGGCAAGACGGTTGTATATGCTAAGGATTTGAATCTCTACCGTATGTCACGTGAGGATTATGAGAAGCTGAAGAAGGATGAGAAGGACTCTACCATCACCGAGATTCAGATTACAACCGACGGTGTGAAGGACTTCGGCTACGGACAGCCCCACTACCTGCTCAACACCGACACGCTGCTGAATGGTAAGCGTCGCCCTGCATACGGTGTATGGTCACCCGACTCACGCTACTTCGCAACTATCGTATCGGACGAGCGTCACCTGAAGGATTTGTGGGTTATTAACCCTATCGCGGAGCCTCGCCCCACACTGGAGACATACAAGTATCAGATGCCTGGTGAGAAGGAGAATCCTATCGAGTATCTCTACATCTTCGATATGCAGAACAACTCGCGCAAGGAGGTTACAACCGCCCGCTTCAAGGACCAGACCCTCTCTATCGCACGCAAGCCCCGCGAGCAGAAGCAGCGCCATATGTACGACCAGCCTAATGTTTGGTTGGGCGATGCAAACCGCTTGTTCGTAACACGCTCAAGCCGCGACCTGCACCGCATTGACATCTGCTCATACACCATCGGTCAGGATACATTGTGTCCCATCATTGAGGAGCGTATGAATACCTATATTGAAGTACGTCCCCTCTCGGCTGTAAATGGTGGCAAGGAGCTTATCCAGTGGAGCGAGCGTGACGGCTGGGCACACCTCTACCTCTACGACGACAAGGGCACGCTCAAGCGCCGCCTTACCTCAGGCCCGTGGCACGTACACCAGATTTTGAAGGTGGACGAGAAGGCTCGCAAGGTATATTTCACCGGTATGGGCCGCGAGAAGGATGAGAACCCCTACTACCAGCACCTCTACTCGGTAAGCCTTGATGGTGGCGAGGTGAAGCTGCTAAACAAGGGTGATTACTTCCACACCTCGCAGGTGGATGATGCCTGCCGTTACTTTGTGGATAACTACTCACGTGTAGATACCGTTCCCGAGACAGCACTCTACGACTGCTTGGGCAACAAGATTATGACGCTCGAGACCAGCGACTTCTCACAGCTGTTGGCCAACGGATATAAGTTCCCCGAGCCCTTCAAGGTGAAGGCTGCCGACGGTGTTACGGACCTCTATGGTGTTATGTATAAGCCCTTTGATTTCGACTCTACGAAGCTCTACCCCATCGTTGACTACGTATATCCCGGTCCGCAGGTGGAGGCTACAACATACCCCTACACACGTATGAGCGTTCGCACCGACCGTCTGGCGCAGGCTGGCTTTATCGTTATCACCGTAGGTAACCGCGGAGGTCACCCCGACCGCTCGAAGTGGTACCACAACTACGGCTACGGCAACCTGCGTGACTATGGCCTGGCAGACCAGAAGGCAGCTATTGAGCAACTGGCGGCACGCTACGACTATATTGATATTGAGCGTGTTGGTATTCACGGACACTCTGGCGGTGGTTTTATGTCAACGGCTGCTATTTTGCAGTACCCCGACTTCTTCAAGGCAGCCGTATCGTGCGCTGGAAACCACGACAACAAGATTTACAACCGCTGGTGGAGTGAAACTCACCACGGCGTGAAGGAGCAGGTTAGCGACAAGGGTGACACCACATTTGTTTACAAAATCAGCAGCAACCCAGAAATTGCCAAGCAGCTGAAGGGCCACCTGTTGCTCGTACACGGCGAGATTGACAACAATGTCCACCCAGGCAACACCTCTCGTGTAGTGAACGCCCTGATTCGCGCCAACAAGCGTTTCGATATGCTCTATCTGCCCACGCAGCGCCACGGCTTTGGCGATATGAACGAGTATTTCTACTGGCGACTGGTTGACCACTTCACTGACTATCTTATCGATGGCCGCACAAAAGAGGTGGATATACCGCAACGATAAAAGATTATGAAACAAACAATTAAAACAATATTAGGACTTCTCGTGGCCTTCGTGGTCACGGGATGTTCTTCATTCTACGAGAATCATCTCGCCATCTGCGGAGGCGAGGAGGTGCGAATCGTCGATATGAGCAAATCCGAAGGCCGCAACCTGCACGAGGTGTGGAGCTGGCGCATTGACGAGCCCACCGAGGGACTACCTGCCGAGTACAGCAAGTATCTTATGCCGCTGGATGAGTGTAAGTTCGTGGATGGCAACAGAAAACTGCTGCTCACATCATCGCATAGTGCCGTAGTGCTGCTCGACATCAAGAGCCGCAAGTGCGACTTCGACGCCCGCGTACCGATGGCTCACTCGGCCGATCTGCTGCCCAACAATCGTATTGCGGTGGCTCTCTCAACCAATAAGAAGGGTAACTCGCTGGAGATATACGACATAGCTCAGCCCGAGAAGGTACTATTCCGCGACTCGCTCTACTCGGGTCACGGTGCGGTATGGCACGCCGAGCGCGAGAGTCTGTATGCCTTGGGATATGACGTGCTGCGCGAATACAAACTCAAGGATTGGCAGACGGCAACACCATCTTTGGAGTTGGTGGCATCGTGGCCCATACCCATTCGCTCGGGACACGACTTGGTGAAGGTTGATGCGCAGAATATGTTGGTTTCGGGTCACGAGGGTGTTATGTGGTTTAATGTTGAGAGTGGCGAGTTCGAGCCCTTCGAGCCGTTGAAGAACACCGTAAATGTAAAATCAGTCAACTACAATAAAAACCTTAATCGCCTGATTTACACCAAGGGCGAGATTAGCTGGTGGACACACAACGTCTATCAGGTCAACCCCGACAAGACCATCACCATCGATAGTATGAATATCTACAAGGTGCGCCCCGCGTGGTAGAATCTTCTTTTAATAAAAAAGAGGGTGTCTAACAAGTCAAGTTAGCACCCTCTTATTTTTAGAAATTGTATAACAAGAGCTATTTTTAAGCTGGTCGCAGGCCGAGAAAGCGCAGTTTACTGTGCGTAAATGAGCATTTCGAGGGCAAGCCAGATGCCGAAAGAGCCTTGTTATACAGTTTCTATTTTATATCTCGTGCGATAATGATGGCGGCACAGCACCGCTCATATCAAAATCGCCCCAACGCTCAGCAACATAATCAAGCGTAGAGTTTATCTCGTCAACATCGTACAACGTCACCAACTTCAAGCGCGTCTGCTTAAAGTCGGGCAGACCCTTAAAGTAGTTTGACAGGTGGCGACGCATCTCAAGGATTCCTACCCTATCGCCCTTAATCTCAAGCGACTTGGCAAGATGCTCCTTAGCAATAGCCACACGCTCCACAACCGATGGCTGCGGCATAACCTCACCCGTCTGCATAAAGTGCTTCACCTCCTTAAAAATCCAGGGTCGGCCATACGTTGCACGGCCAATCATCACTCCATCCACACCATACGTATCGAACATCTGCTTCGCCTTCGGACCCGAATCCACGTCGCCATTACCGATAATGGGAATCTCGATTGAGGGGTGATGCTTCACCTCGCCAATAAGTGTCCAGTCGGCTTCGCCACGATACATCTGCGAGCGAGTACGGCCGTGAATCGTAAGAGCCTTAATACCCGTATCTTGCAGGCGCAGAGCTATATCCATAATATTCTTCGACTCCTCGTCCCAGCCCAGGCGCGTCTTGACCGTAACGGGCGTGTTGACCGCCTCGACAATCTGTCGTGTCATCTCCACCATCAGCGGCACATCGCGCATCATACCCGAGCCGGCACCTCGACCCGCAATCTTCTTGACGGGGCAGCCGAAGTTAATATCAATAAAATCGGGATGTGCCGTCTCGGCGATACGTGCCGCCTCAACCATAGGCTCAATCAGATGGCCATAAATCTGAATACCTACGGGCCGCTCGGCCTCATCGATATTGAGCTTTGCACGCGACTTCCAGGCATCGCGTATAAGACCATCCGACGAAATAAACTCCGTTGTCACCACATCCGCCCCGAAACGCTTGCACATATATCGGAACGAAGGGTCGGTCACATCCTCCATCGGCGCCAAAAAGAGCGGCTTGTCGCCTAAATCTATATTGCCTATCTTCATAATCTTGATATTTCAAGGACAAAAATACGAAAAAGAAACGAAAATAGAGTTTCGTCGTATGTAATTACGCCTTAAATAGAGCTATGCGAGATTGTAATGATAAAATTATTCGTATCTTTGCAAAGATATTAAGACAAGAAAATTAACACAAAAGATATGAACGCAGAAACCTTTATTTCACAAATCGTCACTTCGGCCATCACGGCATTGTATGGTGAGGTGAATCCCGCACAGGTACAGATTCAGAAGACTCGCAAGGAGTTTGAGGGTGACTACACGTTGGTAACATTCCCGCTGCTTAAGATGAGCCGCAAGTCACCCGAGGCCACCGCAACCGAGATTGGCGAGTACGTGGTAGCCAACAACGAGCAAATCAGCGCATTCAACGTTATCAAAGGCTTCCTGAATCTCTCAATAGCCCCCACATTCTGGGCTGAGCGTTTTGCCGAGGCTGCCACTGACGAGAATTTTGGTATGGCAGCACCATCGGGTCGCACCGTGATGATTGAGTACTCATCGCCCAACACCAACAAGCCTCTGCACTTGGGTCACATCCGTAACAATCTGCTCGGATACTCTGTGGCACAGATTCTTAAGGCGAACGGACACAACGTTATCAAGGTAAACCTTGTAAACGATAGAGGTATTCACATCTGCAAGTCTATGCTGGCGTGGAAGCTCTACGGTGGTGGCGAGACCCCCGCATCATCGGGTATGAAGGGTGACCACCTGGTTGGTAAGTACTACGTTGAGTTCGACAAGCACTACAAGGCACAGATTAAGGAGCTCGTTGCCGAGGGTATGAGCGAGGATGAGGCTAAGAAGAAGGCTCCCATTATGCTCGAGGCGCAGGAGATGTTGCGCAAGTGGGAAGCTAAAGACCCCGAGGTATATGAGTTGTGGCAGACAATGAACGGCTGGGTATATGACGGTTTCGATGTGACATACAAGGCTCTGGGTGTTGACTTCGACAAGGTTTACTACGAGTCACAAACCTACCTCTTGGGTAAGAGTCTGGTTCAGGATGGTCTGGATAAGGGTGTATTCTTCCGTAAGGAGGATAACTCCGTATGGATTGACCTTGAGGCTGATGGCTTGGACCAGAAGTTGCTATTGCGCGGCGATGGCACATCGGTATATATGACTCAGGATTTGGGTACTGCACTGAGCCGTTTCGAGGAGAACAAGCTCGACGATATGATATATGTTGTGGGTAACGAGCAGAACTACCACTTCCAGGTGCTGAAGCTCGTGCTGAAGAAGCTCGGCTACGAGTGGAGCGACAACATCTACCACCTCTCTTATGGTATGGTTGAGTTGCCTGAGGGTAAGATGAAGTCACGCGAGGGTACGGTTGTCGATGCCGACGATTTGATTGCCGATATGGTTGAGACCGCCCGCGAGATGTCAAACGAGCTGGGTAAGCTGGACGGCTGCTCGCAGGAGGAGGCTGACGCCATCTGCTCGATGGTAGGCCTGGGTGCCTTGAAGTACTTTATCCTGAAGGTTGACCCCAAGAAGACAATGTTGTTCGATCCCCGCGAGTCTATCGATTTCAACGGTAATACAGGCCCCTTCGTACAGTACACTCACGCACGTATCTGCTCTATTCTGCGCAAGGCTGACGAGGCTGGCATTGACTACAAGTCGCACAACTGCACCGAGCTGCTCGCCGAGGAGATTGAGCTTATCAAGTCGCTGACCGACTTCCCCGCTGTTGTTGCATCGGCTGGCGAGAACTTCTCTCCTTCGATTATCGCAGCCTACGCTTACGACTTGGCCAAGACCTTCAACGGCTACTACCACGACCACTCAATTCTTCGCGAGGAGAACGAGGAGAAGCGCCGTATGCGTGTTATGCTGGCCGCTATGGTTGCCCGCACAATCAGCAAGGCTATGAAGTTGTTGGGCATTGACGTGCCGCAGAGAATGTAATAATACCTATGAAGAGATTAAGCATCATCGTTTTACTTGCAGCCGCACTCTGCTCGTGCTCGGGCATTAAGGGTGACGCTGTGGCAACATACACCAACCCCGTTATCGACCGCGATGCACCCGACCCTACGGTTATCCGTGCCGAGGATGGAACATTCTACGCCTACGCTACGTGGCGCGACAGAAATATTCCCGTCTATAAATCTACGGATATGGTAAACTGGGAGTATCAGGGTGGTATATTTGCCAAGGGCGAGGTACCGCAGTTTGTACCGAAGGCTGCTATCTGGGCCCCCGACATCAACTACATTGAGGGTAAATATGTTCTTTACTTCTCGATGTCAACGTGGGGTGGCGAGTGGGATGCCTGCATCGGTCGTGCCGTATCGGACTCTCCGACAGGCCCATTCCGTGATGCGAAGATGCTCTTTCAGGGTAAACACATCGGCGTACAGAACTCTATTGACCCCGTTGTTTTTCAGGAGGATGGTCGCAAGTATCTGGCGTGGGGCAGCTTCCACGGCATCTATCTGACTGAGCTTACTGAAGATGGCCTTGAGGTGGATGATATTCACAACCTCACACGCATTGCCGGCACCGCCTATGAGGGCACATATATCCACAAGCGTGGCGATTACTACTATCTCTTCGCCTCAACGGGCAGCTGCTGCGAGGGTTTGAAGAGTACCTACCAGACTGTTGTGGGCCGCAGCAAATCGCTCTACGGTCCCTATGTTGATAAGAATGGCGGTCGTATGCTGGATAACTGCCACGAGATACTCCTCTCGGGTGATGAGAATGTGAAGGGCACAGGCCACGACTCGCAAATCATCACCGACGACAGAGGTCAGGATTGGATTTTCTACCACGCCTACGACACAAAAGCGCCAAACGCAGGCCGTAAGATGTATATGGACCGTGTGACGTGGGTTGATGGCTGGCCGCATATAGGTGTTGACGGACACGCCGTGATGAGTGGCCAGGCACCATACATCAAGAAGTAAATAGCATATCAATAAAATACCCCGACTAACCAAAATTAGTCGGGGTTATTTTATATCAAAGAGGCAATTACTCCTCCTCTGCTACCTCCTCTTCGGGCAATGTAAACTCAGTCAGGCCTGCGCCAATCAAGATGTTGAACCAAGCAAAAGCCTTCTTTATATCCGATACGTGTACACGCTCGCGGTCATACTCGGGAAGAACGGCTGCGAACTCAGCCTTGAGCTTATCAGCAGACTCCTTGTGAGAGATTGCAGCAGCGCCGTTGGTGTGAGCGTACATACGTGTGAACACCTCTGCCAAAGCGATATCCTCACCCTCGGTGAACATAGAAATCTCTGCCAAAGCACTTACGCGAGATGTAGCCGATGCGTTCATACGACGACCATCCTCCAACGACTCAACGATAATACCACGTGTTGACTGAGCAACATACTTGTAAAGGCCGGGCATACCCGAAATTGCCAAAATATCCTTAAATTCCATAATATAATTTATTATTTAATAATTTTCTATTATTCATTAGCCACCTGCTTGTCATCGCAGATATGTACATCCAACTGCGGGAAGGGGAAGTTAGCCCCGTGCTTAGGCAGCTCCTTATAGAAGGCCTCTGTCACTGCATCATACAAGCCCCAATACTCTGAGTTAAGCACCCACGCACGCGCCTCAATAACCACTGCACTATCGGCCAAAGCGTCGATACGAACATAAGGCTCGGGCGAACTCAGGGCGCGGCCATCACGAATGATAATATCAAGCATCGCTGCGCGTATCGCATCATAATCATCACCATAGGCAACCGACACCTTCCAGCTGCAACGGCGTGTTGTGGAGGTCGAATAGTTGTTGATTATGGATGTTGAGATTGCGTTATTGGGAATGTAAATCGTCTTTTTGTCGGTAGTATAAATCACTGTGTTAAACAGGCTTATGCTTGCCACCGTGCCACTCACACCCTGCGCCTCGATAAAATCACCCACGCGATACGGACGAAGCACCAAAATCATAATACCACCTGCGAAGTTCTGCAACGTGCCACTCAATGCCATACCTATGGCCAAACCCATAGAGGCCAACACCGCCAGGAACGACGAGGAGTTAAATCCAAGCGTCGAGACAATAATCAAGGCGATTAGAACATATCCCAACACCTTTACGGCTGTCAATATAAACGAGTGCAACGACACCTCCACGCCTCGGCGGGTCATAATGGCATCCACCAACACCAACAGCTTGCGCAACAACCAACGACCGACATAATATATCGCCAGCGAGATAAGGAACTTTATACCCGTCCACACGAGCCAGTTTGCCATCTCACTCCATATATTTTTTACAAAATCCTCACTGGCAAGATTCCTAATAGTCTCCGCAAAGCGTGCCTTCTGCACACTATCGGGAACAATCAGATTCTCGATTTTCTCCGCCTCACTCTGTAAAAATATATTCAACATAAACGCTATTTCATTATCTCGGCCTCAAGCCCTCAAACTTTTGCTCGGCAAAAATAGTGATTATCTCTGAAAAATCTAACGAATAAGAGAAAATAATGATAGCGACACGGCTATTCAATATTGTAACTTTATAATTAATGATAGCTAATCGGAAAATGATACTTAACCCGCCGGCAACCATAAAATCCTCAATTTTCTAAGTCTTTCAAATTTTATTCATATATTTGTAAAATAATTTATACAAATTGACCAAAACAGATTAAATATGATGATTAAGAAACACTTATTAGCGGCGGCGATTGCGATTGTCGCTTGCGGATGTGGAACGCAGAAGTCGGATAATCCGCTCTTCAACGAGTTCACAGCGCCTCACGGTATTGCTCCCTTCTCGGAGATTACCATCGACCACTATCGCGAGGGTATGCTTCGCGGTATGGAGGAGCAGAAGGCCGAGATTGAGGCTATCGTTAACAATCCTGAGGCCCCCACATTTGAGAATACCATTGCAGCTCTCGACCAGTGTGGCGAGACACTACGCAAGGTACGTGGCACGTTCAGCCCCCTGTCAAGCAGTAACTCTACCGAGGAGATTCGCGCCTTGCAGAAGGAGATGTCACCTATCTCATCTGCTCACAGCGACGATATCAACCTCAACCCCAAACTCTTTGCTCGCGTGAAGGCTGTTTACGAGCAGAAGGATAACCTCACCTTGACAGCCGAGGAGAAGACCGTTTTGGAGAACACCTACAAGCGTTTCGTAAACAGCGGCGCAGAGCTTAGCGACGCCGACAAGGAGAAGTTGCGTGCGCTGAATCAGGAGCTCTCGATGTTGCAGCTCACATTCTCACAGAACCTCCAGCACGAGACCAACAACACCTTCGTTGTTGCTAACTCACTCGAGGAGTTGAAGGGCCTTCCGCAGGCAAACATCGACGCTGCGGCTAAGATGGCTGCCGACAATGGCCAGCAGGGCAAGTGGATGTTCAATATGCAGCGCCCCAGCTGCAACCCCGTTCTTCAGTATTGCGAGAACCGCGAGTTGCGCGAGAAGGTGTATAAGGCTTACTACAACCGTGGTAATCAGGATAACGAGTACGATAACAAGGCTATCTCTGCCAAGATTGTTGCGCTGCGCCTGGAGAAGGCTAAGCTGATGGGCTACAACAACTACGCCGAGATGGCTCTGGAGGACCGTATGGCAAAGACTCCCGAGGCTGTATATAACCTCCTCGACCAGGTATGGGAGCCCGCCGTAAAGAAGGCTAAGGAGGAGATTGCCGACATCCGCGCCGAGATTCGCAAGGAGGGTAAATCGTTCGAGCCCGAGGGTTGGGACTATATGTACTATCAGGACAAGGCCAAGCAGGCTAAGTATGCCGTAGATGAGCAGGAGATTCGTTCATACCTTGAGATTAACAACGTAATGCAGGGTATCTTCCACGTGGCGGGTAAGCTCTATGGCATTACATTCAAGGAGATTACAGCCGAGGTTCCCTCATACGAGCCTACCGCAAAGGCTTACGAGGTTATCGACCGTGACGGTACGCTGCTGGCAATATTCTACAGCGATAACTTCCCCCGCGATGGCAAGAACGCAGGTGCTTGGTGTACATCGTTCCGTGGCCAGAGCTACGAGGGTGAGGAGCGTGTAATCCCCATCGTTATCAACTGCTGTAATATGACAGCACCCACGGGCGATGGTCCCGCATTGCAGAGCATCGACAACGTGGAGACTATGTTCCACGAGTTCGGCCACGCGCTGCACAGCTTTATGCGCGACGTGCGTTACAATGGCGCAAGCGGCGTAGAGCGTGACTTCGTTGAGTTGCCTTCGCAGATTAACGAGCACTGGGCATTCGAGCCTGAGGTGTTGGCCGTATATGCAAAGCACTACCAGACAGGTGAGGTTATTCCTATGGAGCTTGTAAATAAGATTGTCGAGAGCTCGAAGTATGGTCAGGGCTTTGCTACCGTTGAGTATGTTGCTGCATCGCTGAGCGATATGGACCTGCACGTATTGACCGAGGTTCCCGCCGACCTTAACGTTATGGATTTCGAGGCTAAGAAGCTGGCCGAGCGCGGTATTCCGAAGCAGATTCTGCCCCGCTACCGTATGACAAACTTCTCGCACACGATGGGCGGAGGTTACTCGGCTGGTTATTACAGCTATATGTGGGCTGAGGTACTCGATGCAGATGCATTTGATGCATTTGCCGAGACGGGTGACATCTTCAATCAGGAGGTTGCCGAGAAGTTCCGCAAGTATGTTCTCACTCCGGGCGGTATTGACGACGGTATGGTTATGTACAAGAACTTCCGTGGCCGTGAGCCTAAGATTGACGCTCTGCTCCGCAACCGCGGTTTGTAAGAGAGTAACGAATTGATAAAAAACGGGTATCCGACATCTTTCGGATACCCGTTTTTTTGATAGGTAAAGTATCGGAATTATTTCACTACGAAATATCGTGCGTGGCGCGAGGCGATGTACAATCCGCAAACCGACGCCTGCGGATACATAGCACCATTCTCGGTAAGTGAGATACCTATCTCACCCACACCAAGCAGCTCCGCCAATGGGAATATCGCAGGCTGGTCGGGCAGCGAGGGATAACCCACCGCAGGACGAATACCCTGATATGCAGCCTGATACATCTGCTTTACAGTGAGGTTCTCATCCGCAGCATATCCCCACATCTTTTTACGCACCTGCTCGTGTAGCCACTCGCTGGCAGCCTCCACCAGACGGTCACCCAGACTCTGCATCAATAGCGACAGATACTGCTCACCCGCACCCTTCAGTTGCTCCAGCTCCTCGGCAAACGACTCCGAAACGGTAATGGCAAACGCTCCTACATAATCCCCAGCGGGCGCAACAAAGTCACAAAGCGATAGGGCCACGCCATCTCTGTTTAGCTCACTCTGGCGCGGTGTCTGAATAGTTGTTTCTCGCTTCACGCCACCACAGCACGTGCAACCATCGCTATGCGAGAGGATGATACTACACTCCGTACCACGTGCCGCGAAGAACCCAACACGCGCACGCAGGTGGTGATGCATAGAATCCAGCATCTGTTCCGCCTCAGCGCGTATCTGCTCAGCCTCTGGTGTGCAGGCGCCTACGCCCCAAAGATTATAGAAGTGTATCCAGTTTATATATGGTCGTACCGCCTTCAGCGGGATATTCTCAATGGTCTGCACACCCATAAACGAAGGCTTAGTAATCCTCTCCCGCGACCAATCAATCTTTAGGCGATGCTCGGCACCTAACTCCGACTTCGTAGCTGCCGCCTGCGCCTTCTCGCGTAGGGATTGCTGCTCATAGCGTAGGCAGGCTAATCTCTTTTCCCGCTCTGCACCCGATAGCTGCATTGCGAGGATAGGATTCTGTGCCGCATCCTTGACGTGGAAGACCGGCCCATCGTACAGCGGCGCAATCTTCAAGGCGGTATGCAGAGCCGAAGTGGTAGCTCCACCTATAAACAACGGCACACTCACCCCCGCCTGCTTAAGCTCGCGTGCTACGTGACACATCTCATCGAGCGAAGGGGTAATCAAACCGCTAAGACCTATATAATCAACCTTATGCTCAATGGCTGCCTGCACAATCTGCTCCGCCGTAACCATAACGCCGAGGTCGATAACCTCAAAATTATTACAAGCCAGCACCACGCCAGCGATATTCTTTCCAATGTCGTGGACATCGCCCTTCACGGTTGCCAACAGATAACGGCCACTCTTGCCTGCAGCGGCAACATTCTGCGCCTCAATATGTGGTTGCAGAATCTCCACTGCCCGCTTCATCGTGCGAGCTGTCTTAACGACCTGCGGCAAGAACATCTTACCCTCACCAAAGAGCGTTCCCACCAGGGTCATACCGCGCATCAGCGGCCCCTCGATAATCGCTGCGGGCGAAGGGTAGGCGGCCAATGCCTCCTCCAAATCGGCTTGCAGGTACTCATCATCTCCGTGCCGAAGAGCCGCTGCCAGACGCTCCTCCAACGCCACCGTATGGCGCTCCACTATGGGTTTCGCCTCCTCCGCAACCGTTTTATACTGCTCGGCCATAGCAATAAGACGCTCGGTAGCGTCCTCACGACGGCAGAGGATAACATCCTCCAAGGCCTCCAGCAACTCCGCAGGGATATCGCCATACATCACCTTCGTAGCAGGGTTTACAATGGCCATATCCATACCGGCACGTATGGCGTGATAGAGGAATACGGCGTGCATAGCCTCGCGCAGGTAGTTATTTCCACGCAGCGAGAACGACAGATTACTCACGCCGCCACTGACACGCGCCTGAGGCAGATTCTTATGAATCCACTCCGTAGCACGAATGAAATCCAGAGCATACTTATCGTGCTCGCGCATACCCGTAGCTATGGTCAACACATTGGGGTCGAAGATTATATCGCGTGCATCGAAGCCAAGACGCTCGGTAAGAAGTTTATATGCTCGTTCGCACACCTCTATTTTACGTTCGTAGGTGGTTGCCTGTCCCTGCTCATCGAAGGCCATAACGACCAACGCTGCACCCAGCTCCTTCACTCGGCGGGCACGCTGCAAGAATATCTCCTCACCCTCCTTTAGCGACAATGAGTTGACGATAGCCTTTCCTTGAATCGTCTTTAGTGCCGCCTCGATAACCTCAAAACGTGATGAGTCAACCATCCACGGCAAGCGTGCGATTTCGGGGTCGGAGGCCATAAGATTCAGGAAGTGAGTCATCTCCTCACGTGCATCTATCATCGCATCGTCCATATTCACATCCAGCACCATAGCACCTGCCCGCACCTGCGAACGGGCTATGGAGAGAGCCTCGTCATACGACTTCTCCTTAATCAGTCGCAGAAACTTCCTACTACCTGCCACGTTGCACCTCTCACCCACATTCACAAACGCACCCTGTGGCTCAAAGCCATCCAGTCCTGCCAGCCACGCGACCTCTCCTTCGGCGGGTTTGCGCACTTTCTCACACTTGCAGGCCACATCTGCGATAGCCCGTATATGGTCGGGCGTTGAGCCGCAACAGCCTCCAACAATATTCACCAACCCCTCATCCAGAAATCGCTGCACGCTGCGAGCCATCTTCTCAGGTGTCTGGTCATAACACCCCATAGCATCGGGGATACCGGCATTCGGGTATGCACTCACATAGTACGGTGCTGCCGAGAGCTGCTTCAAGAACGGCAACATCTGCTCCGCTCCAAACGAGCAATTCAATCCTACAGACAGCACATCGGCGTGCGCCACCGAGGCCAGAAAGGCCTCCAGAGTCTGCCCTGCGAGCATACGCCCCGCAGCATCGGCAACCGTCACGGAGAGCATTATAGGCAGGCGGCATCCCTGCTCAGCAAAGGCTTGCTCGGCCGCTGCAAGCGCCGCCTTGACATTAAGAGTATCGAAAATAGTCTCAAACAGAAGCAAATCAACACCACCCTCCACCAGAGCCTCAATCTGCTCGTGGTAGGCTGCGTGTAACATATCAAAATCGACAGCTCTACGCGCAGGGTCATCCACATCGGGCGACATCGAAGCGGTTTTTCCCGTAGGGCCTACCGAGCCCGCCACAAAACGAGGTTTATCGGGCGTCAGGGCCGTCATCCGCTCCGCCTCGGCACGTGCCAGGGCCACGGCTGCAAGATTTATGCGACGAACCTCGCCCTGCATACCATACTCGGCCTGCGAGATAGCTTGCGCATTGAATGTACAGGTCTCGATTATATCTGCTCCCGCCTCCAGATACTCACGGTGGATAGCCGCAATCACGTCGGGGCGCGTAAGTGCCAGCACATCGTTATCGCCCGCCAGCTTTATAGGGTGCGCAGCGAACTCCGCGCCACAAAAATCCTCCTCCAGCAGGCCATAGCGCTGAATCATAGTGCCCATAGCACCATCAAGCACCATTATGCGGTGCTTGAGTATATCTGTGATTTTATTTGCCATAATTAATATACAGCCTTTGCGATTGCCTCCACACTTGCGGCGGCATTCATCGAATAGAAATGTATGCTCGGCACACCCGCCTGCTTAAGCTCACGCGCCTGCTGCACGCCCCACTCCACGCCCAGCGACTTCACGTCGTCGTTCGACTCGCAACGGCACAGTTCACGCGCCAGCTCCATCGGCAGGTCAATATGGAATGTCTTAGGCAGCAGAGCCTTCTGCGTAAGCGAGGTCAAAGGCTTGATACCCGGGATGATAGGCACTGTGATACCCGCCGCACGGCAACGCTCCACGAATGAGAGATATTTGCTGTTGTCGAAAAACATCTGCGTTACGACATACTCCGCACCCGCATCAATCTTCGCCTTCAGGTACTCGATATCTATATCCAGATTCATCGCCTCCTCGTGCTTCTCGGGGTATCCTGCCACGCCAAACGAAAAACGATTCATCGGCTCGTGTTCCTCGCCATCGAGCATAACACCGCGGTTGAACACCTCCACCTGACGGCACAAATCCACCGCGTGTTCGTGCCCGCCAGCAGCAGGGATAAAACGGTTTTCACCCTTCGCCCTATCACCGCGCAGCACCAGCAGATTCGTTATACCCAAATATGAGAGGTCGATAAGCTCATTCTCAATCTCCGTCTTCGAGAAGCCGCTGCAAATAAGGTGCGGAACGGCGGGTACGCCATAGCGAGCCTTCAGCGATGCGGCGATGGCCACCGTGCCGGGGCGCTTACGCTCAAAAGAGCGCTGGAAAACGCCATCGGCCACCTCACGATAGACGACCTCCGAGCGGTGAGTTGTGATATTGATATATGCAGGGTTGAAGGGCATCAGGCGGTCGATGGTCTTATACACCTGCTCGATACTCTTACCACGCACGGGCGGCAGCACCTCAAACGAAAAGGCTGTCGGATGCTCGGCCGCAAGAAATTGTGCAACATTTGTACTCATAACCTAACTAATTTATACAAAGTTATAAAAAATATCTGGATTTCATAATGGCCGATAAAAAAACTCCCCGCCCTTGTGGGCGAGGAGTCAATATAATCGATTCAAATATTTCGATTACTTCTGGTTCAAAGCTGCGTGAGCCGCTGCCAGACGTGCGATAGGCACGCGGTAAGGAGAACAGCTTACATAGTTCAAACCTGCATAGTGGCAGAACTCAACTGATGAGGGCTCACCACCGTGCTCACCGCAGATACCGCACTTCAAGTCGGGACGAGTGCCACGGCCCTTGAATACAGCCTCGCGTACCAGCTGGCCTACACCGTTGCGGTCCAATACCTGGAAGGGGTCTGCCTTCAAGATGTTCTTGTCGAGATATACGGGCAAGAACTTAGCGATATCGTCACGAGAGAAACCAAGAGTCATCTGTGTAAGGTCGTTTGTACCGAATGAGAAGAACTCAGCAACCTCTGCAATCTGGTTAGCAGTAACGGCAGCACGAGGAACCTCAATCATAGTACCTACCAAGTAGTCAATCTTATCGTTACGCTCAGCGAATACCTCCTTAGCTACGCGGTCGATGATATCCTTCTGGTAACGCAACTCCTTGTGGTTACCTACCAACGGTACCATAATCTCAACCTTAACGTCTGTGCCTGAAGCCTTAACGTTCATAGCAGCCTCGAGGATAGCACGTGCCTGCATCTCGGTAATCTCGGGATATGTGTTACCCAGACGGCAACCACGGTGACCCAACATCGGGTTAACCTCGTGCAAGTACTCTACCTTAGCGGCAACTGCCTCGTAAGTGATACCCAACTCCTCAGCCATCTCGCGCTGCTCCTTCTCGGTGTTGGGAGCGAACTCGTGCAAGGGGGGATCCAAAAGACGAACGATAACGGGATAGCCCTTCATAGCCTTGAACAGAC
Organism: Rikenellaceae bacterium; assembly: GCA_015059845.1. GTDB lineage: Bacteria > Bacteroidota > Bacteroidia > Bacteroidales > Rikenellaceae > Alistipes. The sequence goes on from SUZR01000005.1 coordinate 24,938, forward strand.
CCTCGAAGTCACCACGCTGCATAGGCAACAACTTAGCCAATGCTACGCGACGGCCAGCCTCATCGTCAGCCAAAATCATCTCGCGAACAGCCTTGATACGCTCGCCCTCGAAGAACATATGCTCGGTACGGCACAAACCGATACCCTCAGCACCAAATGCGAATGCCTGAGCAGCATCACGAGGAGTATCAGCGTTAGCGCGAACCTTCATTGTTGCGTACTTGCCAGCCAACTCCATCAACTGACCGAAGTCACCGCTCAAATCAGCGTCCTGAGTAGCTACCTGACCCAAGTAAACCTCACCTGTTGAGCCGTTGAGTGAAATCCAGTCACCCTCCTTGATTGTATAGCCGTTTACGTTGATAGTACGAGCCTTATAGTCGATGTTCAACTCACCAGCACCTGATACGCAGCACTTACCCATACCACGAGCAACAACGGCTGCGTGAGATGTCATACCACCGCGAGCTGTCAAGATACCAGCAGCGTCCAACATACCCTTCAAATCCTCGGGAGAGGTCTCGATACGAACCAAGATAGCCTTCTGGCCAGTCTCAGACAATACCTTCTCTGCATCCTCAGCGAAGAATACTACGGGACCTGTTGCAGCACCCGGAGATGCGGGAAGACCCTTAACGATAACCTTAGCGTTCTTGATAGCTGTCTTATCGAATACGGGGTGCAAGAGCTCGTCCAACTTAGCGGGCTCGCAACGGAGAACAGCTGTCTTCTCGTCGATAAGACCCTCGCGCAACATATCCATAGCGATCTTAACCATCGCTGCACCTGTACGCTTACCGTTACGGCACTGCAACATCCAAAGCTTACCGTCCTGAATAGTAAACTCAATATCCTGCATATCTGTGAAGTAAACCTCCAAGTGGTTCTGAATCTCGTTCAACTCAGCATATACTGAAGGCATAACCTCCTCCAATGAAGGATACTTCGATGCGCGGTCCTCCTCAGAGATGTTCTGAGCCTTAGCCCAACGACGTGAACCCTCGATTGTAATCTGCTGGGGTGTACGGATACCTGCTACTACGTCCTCACCCTGAGCGTTGATAAGGTACTCACCGTTGAAGATGTTCTCGCCTGTTGCAGCGTCACGAGAGAATGCTACACCGGTAGCTGAGTTCTCACCCATATTACCGAATACCATTGCCTGTACTGATACAGCTGTACCCCACTCTGCGGGGATGTTGTTGAGCTTACGATAGAGGATAGCACGCTCGTTCATCCAAGAGCCGAATACTGCACATACAGCACCCCACAACTGCTCCCAAGGACAAGCGGGGAAGTCCTTACCTGTCTGCTCCTTAACGGCAGCCTTGAAAGCGACAACCAACTCCTTCAAATCCTCAACAGTAAGGTCTGTATCCATAGTGATACCGCGCTTCTCCTTCTGAGCGTCGATAATTGCCTCGAAGGGGTCCTGATCCTCCTTAGATACGGGCTTCATACCCAATACTACGTCACCGTACATCTGTACGAAACGACGATATGAGTCCCAAGCAAAACGGGGGTTACCTGTACGCTTAGCAACAGCCTCAACAGCCTCGTCGTTCATACCAAGGTTAAGGATAGTATCCATCATACCGGGCATTGATGCGCGAGCACCTGAACGAACTGATACCAAGAGTGGCATCTCGTTGTCGCCGAAACGCATACCTGTGAGCTTCTCGATATTCTGAATAGCCTTCTCTACCTCGGGACGGAGAATCTCGATAACAGCCTCCTTGCCCTTGCTGTAATACTCAGCGCACACCTCGGTAGTGATGGTGAAACCCGGGGGAACGGGGATACCGATGAGGTTCATCTCGGCAAGGTTAGCACCCTTACCACCGAGCAACTCTCGCATTTTACCGTTACCCTCAGCCTCCTTGTTACCGAAGGTGTAGACGCGTTTTACGTTTGTCATAATTCTTTTAGTTTTTAATATTTGATAATATAATTAGTTTGTTTCACACATTATTGCACAACTTCAACCGTACAAAATTATAACTTTTTCGCTAAAAAGCAAATATTTCCTCAAAATATATGTATATCGGCAGTGCCGAGGAGTATCCTCCGCAGAAACGCACCCCGTCAAAAGTAGGCTGTGGCACGCCGTTAGAGTTTAACAACCAGCTCTTTATATAGACATCGCACTGCTTGCTGCCTGCGATATTGCTCGCCACCTTGTCGCGCATAACCCAATGCCCTGACGTAAAGATATTTCCACGCCCGGCACGCTCAGCCTTCAGCGAGCAATCCTCAACGCCCAGATTGGCAAAACCTGCCCTGCTTGGCTGCCCTACGACCACGATATTATTCCCTTCGCGGTGCAAATCCCGCTCCTCGAAAAGTACACGGAGTGACGATGAGCGATTGGTTGCCACCACCGTCAACTCGCGGCCATTAACCTCGCCCTCAACACACATCGCACCACGCCACGGCGTAACCCTCTCAACGAAGAATATATCAGCGAAATACAACAAGGCAAAGTCCAGGCCATCGTTATAATCCTGCGTGCGATGCACATAGGCATAGTCCTCGCCCGCGGCCGCCACAACATCGCGCACTACCTGCTCATTCTCAACACCATAGAGCACAACCACAGGCATCGACAACGAATCGACCACACGAGCAATATTTCTCACCTTCGCGGCGTAACGCTCACCATTCCAGCGCCGACGTCCCTCGGGTGTGTAATCCCCGTCGTCATAAAACTTAGAGGGGATAGTGTCGTACAATTTATCCACATCGTAGTATGCCACGCCGAATCCTCCCTGCGCCGTAGCCTGCACGGCAAAGCAGAGGATAAAGAGAAGTGCCAAGGCAGCCCTACGCATACTACTTCTCTATTACGCCCGAGCCGACCAGCACCTCACCATCATACCACGCGGCAAACTGCCCTGCAGCGATGCCTCGCTGCGGCTCGTCAAACAATATGTACAGCCCCTCCTCGCGGCATATAATCTCGGCCTGCTGCAACGACTGGCGGTAGCGGATACGCACCTGATAGCGGCGACGCTCACCCACCTGCATACGCTCACTCGGCTCAACCCAATGTACATCCTCGGGCAGAATACGCAACGCACGTCGATAGAGGCCCGGGTGGACATCTCCCTCACCCACATATATCACATTCTCCTTAACATCGGTAGCTATGATAAAGAGCGACTCCTTACGGCCACCAATACCCAGCCCCTTACGCTGCCCGATGGTATAGAAGTGGGCACCGTTATGTACTCCAATCTTCTTGCCATCACGCACCGTATAGCGAAACGGCTCGGCAAGTGCAGCCAAATCATCCTCCGCAATCTCCTTTCCGTAGCCTCGCCACGTGGGTAGAATCTCGTGGACATTACCCTGCTTGGCGGCAATCTGTTGCTGCAGGAATACGGGCAAATCAACCTTACCCACAAAGCAAATTCCCTGCGAATCCTTGCGCTTGGCCGTTGCCAGCTTCTGCTCCTGCGCAATCTCGCGCACCTGAGGTTTCAGCATATCGCCAATAGGGAAGAGCGCATAGCGCAACTGCTCCTGCGTGAGCTGGCAAAGGAAGTAACTCTGGTCCTTATTTTTATCCGCACCCGCCAACAGACGATAGACCGTGCGGCCATCGATAACCTCCTCAGCCTTACGGCAGTAATGTCCCGTAGCAACAAAGTCTGCACCCATCTTGAGTGCCTCCTTCAGGAATACGTCGAACTTGATTTCGCGGTTGCACAGCACATCGGGATTGGGCGTGCGGCCCTGCTCATACTCCGAGAACATATAATCCACAACGCGCTTTTTATACTCCTCGGATAAATCGACAAAACGGAACGGGATATCCAGACGCTTGGCAACAAGCTCGGCAAAGACCTGGTCGTCATACCACGGGCAGTCGCCCTCGAGCGTTCCGGTGGTATCGTGCCAATTACGCATAAAGAGTCCAATGACCTCATAACCTTGCTGCTTAAGCAGATACGCCGCCACAGATGAGTCCACGCCACCCGAAAGTCCAACCACAACTCGTGCCATAGAGAAATACAGATTTGATTTGCGCTGCAAATTTACGAAAATTAGTGGACGTGCGAGCAACTTTCGCCTTAAATAATTCTTAATTAAAGCGAACAGAAGAAGGGCACAAGGAAGGGCACAGAGAAATCGACCACAATACCGTGCACAATCGAAACAAAAACCCAATCCCTACCCGAGAAACGCGTAATGACGGGTAAGGTCACATCCATCGACGTAGCACCTCCCGCACTGATAGGCCCGAGGGGCGAGAACCAGCGCACCATAAGCGGCGCAAAGACCAATGTCATAATCTCGCGGAAGATATTGGCCATCAACGCTATCGTTCCCAACTCGGCCGCAGCAACGACACCGATAGAGGGCTCCTTGAGCGAGGTGATGAGAATTGACGAGAGAGAATAGTATCCCATACCGCTACCCACCGCCAGCACCTCGGCCGTAGTCCAGCGAGAGAGCAGGAACGAGATAACCAACGTCGCTATAAGCGTACCCGCAATCGTTGCGCAGGGCAGTAGCAACAGTCGCGGCGAGAGTGTGCGCAGAATCTCCTTCAGGCGCTCATCGCTGCCGATACCGATACCCACCTGCAACATCAGGGCATAGAGTATCCACATCGTAACATCTCCACCCAGCAACCATTCAGGCAGCCATCCTCCAGCGCCGGCCACACATCCGATGACAAAGGCGCCGACTATTATCAGACTACCTTTCATCCTCGACCTCCCGCTTAAAAAATGCCTTATATATAATACGTGCCGCAACAACACTTCCCAACGTAGCGGCAACGGCAATCAACAAAGCCTCGCCACCAAGACCCATCAAATTACGCATAACGACCTCGTTTCCGCCAATCTCGCCACCCATTACGAACAGCAGCACCACGATTGTAATCATCGTCGTGGTGCCAACAGCCTTCACCGCACGAATATTTCGCACCAGGTAGCCGATGGCTATTCCAAGAAACATTATTGCTATAATCTTAAACATTGCCTTTGTATTGCTTACGTTGCAAAGTTAGTGCTTTTTGGCGAGTAACCAAACTATCGCTAAGAAACCCTCGCCGAGCAAAGAAATCATCATTTTCCAAGCCAAATACCCGCTCCTACCAACAAAAAAGCAAAAAAAATGATAAAAAAATGAAAATTTCTACTACTTTGTGATGCAAAATACCAAAATTATCCATATATTTGCATCAGGAAAATATTTACACACCATAAATTACCTCAACTATGAAAGAGACAATTAACGTAAACATCGCTCAGCAAGCCTTCACGATGGATATGGATGCTTACTCTGCACTCACCTCTTATCTCGACGACATTGGTCGTCGTCTGCCCGAGACCGACACAGAGACTCTGGCCGACATCGAGGCTCGCATTGCAGAGATTTTCCGCGAGAAGGTCCCCTCGCCGATGATGGTCATCACCTACGGCGTGGTACGCAACACAATGAGCCAGATTGGCGCTCCCGAGAACTTCGGTACCGCCTCTCGACCGCTCAACATCCCCTTAGACAAGGAGTCGCAAAACCGACTCTACCGCTCACGCAGCGACCGCTCGATTGCGGGCATATGCTCTGGTCTGGCAAAGTATTTCGGCCTGGACACCACACTGGTGCGTATTGCCGCTATACTCTGCATCTTCGCCGCAGGAGCTACGCTGTGGATTTATCTTATCTTGTGGCTTGTACTCCCCTACGAGCCCGAGGCATAACAAACAAACTGGAATATTAACTTAAAACATACGGAGGAAAAGCTATGAACGAAGACAACGTAAAAGTTCAAATGCGCAAAGGAATTCTTGAGTACTGCATCTTGGCAATACTCTCACGAGGAGACTCTTACGCACCGAAAATCATCGCCGAGCTCAAGCAGGCCGAGATGATTGTCGTCGAGGGAACGCTCTACCCCATCCTTACTCGACAGAAGAATGCGGGCCTTCTGACCTACCGCTGGGAGGAGTCGCCGCAGGGACCACCCCGAAAATATTATATGCTCACCGAGGCTGGCCGTCAGCAGCTGGCACTGCTGGACGAGGCGTGGAACGAGATGGTCGAGCAGATTAAACTCATCCGCCACGGCAATGGCGACGAGCAGGTGAGTGACAACTCAACGGGCAACGTGATAGAGGTTATGCCTTTACAGTAGGCCTTGACTCTCAACTAATTACAAACGATATATAACTCAAAAAAACTATTACAATGAAAAAGATACTTTTCGTAATTATGGCGGTGATATTCTGCGCCGCTAACTATTCGGCAGCCGCAACATTGGCCGAAGGTAAGGAGAAGAAGATTGATAAGATAGATATTACCATTGGCGATTGGAAAATCAATGGCAAGGTGAACGGCAAAATCTACATCTCTGACGACAGCGAGAAGGACAATAACGGCCGCATAAAGTTGGGCGACAGCGATGCTGTAACATATTCCAACGGTGCAATTATTGTCTATATGGACGAGGAGAAGATTGAGCAGCTGGCTGCCGATTTTGAGAAGAATATTGGGCAGTTGGCTGCCGAGTTTGAGGATACATTCAGCGACATAGAGATTAACGGCAAGCGCCTAAACTCTAACGATTGGGAGAATCTGCAAAACCGTCCAAACCGCATTACGGGTAGTGGCAATATTATCACAAAGAGGATTCCCGCCATCACGGGATACGATGCCATCAAGGCTAGCCGTGCCGTAACGGTTACAATGACCGAGAGCGAGGGTGACCAAATCACAATCAAGGCCGACGACAATATTATGCCCTACGTGGTTGTTCGTAAGGAGGGTAACTCGCTTGTTATAGGCATTGATGACAACATCAAATCTATAAATAGAATTGATGTGAATGTCACTCTCCCCAAAAATCCTAAACTCAACGAGTTGAAGGCCTCAAGTGCCGCTTCTATTAATATCAATACCACCATTGAGGGGCGTTCTCTCTCGCTCGATGCCGCATCGGCAGCAAAGATTAACATAGCAAAGGCCGATGTCGATTTCTTCGATGCTGATGCCTCTTCGGCTGCCAATATTTCGGGAGCGGTGAAGAGCGACGACTGCTACGTGGATGCATCCTCTGCCGCAAATATCAACCTTACAATTCTGGCCGTGCAGTGCAAATCCAACGCATCGTCTGCCGCGAACATCAAACTCAGCGGCGAGGTAGCAACCTTCGAGGGCGAGGCATCTTCGGCCGCAAAGATTGAAGCTAAGGGTGTTACTGCACGCACAAATGCTATCGCCGACGCATCATCGGGAGCAAAGGTTACAGTCAATGCCGAGAAGCGACTCGACGCAAAGGCCTCATCAGGTGGCGTGGTAATGTACGTTCACAACAACGACCTTATGAAAAGCACCAAGCAGTCAAGCGGCGGCCGCGTAAAGGAGATTTAATCAACATCACTAACTCAGAACAACTATGAACGAGATAAAGAAATGCAGTATCGCAGGTGTGTCGTTCACACTCGAGAAGAACGCCTACGAGACGCTACAAGCATACATCAAGTCGCTCCACGACACATACAAGGACAACCCCGATGGTGAGGAGATTATTGCCGACATCGAGGCCCTCATTGCCGAGTTGATTCTCTCGACACAGCCCACCGATGCAATCATCGCAAAGCCGCTGATTGACAACATCATCAAACAGCTCGGCTCGGCTGAGGAGATTGACGAGGAGGGTGCCGAGCACCACGCCGAGACCACCGACCAGAATGGCAATCCCCGCATTCCCCGCCGCCTCTATCGCGACCTTCAGCACGGCAAGCTGGGAGGTGTCTGCGCAGGTATTGCGAACTACTTCGACATCGACCCCTCGCTGGTGAGATTGGCATTTTTCATCCCCGTACTGCTCTCTATCTTTGGCGGGTCGTTGGATTTCCTGCGTTGGCTTACACCATTGGCAGGTAACATTACAGGCGTAGCCGTATTGGGTTACATCGTGATGTGGTTTACCGTACCCCCTGCATCGTCGGCACGTCAGAAGCTGGAGATGCGAGGCGAGCGCATCACGGCCCGCAACATTCACGAGACAACACACATCGCCATCGACGAGCGCGAGCGCACGCTGCTGGCAAAGATTATGATGGCTGTGGGTCGCCTGACGCTGATATTCTTGAAGGTCATCGCGCTCTTCTTCCTCATTATCCTTGTTGTAGGAATCAGCGTTCTGGGATTGGTAGCAATCGCCACAACACCCGAGCTTATCGCCACCGACTTCTTTACGGGCTTGGCTATGGCTTGTCTGTTTGTTGTGATTATCGTTCCTATCCTGATTCTCACATACCTCACAATCCTGCTCCTTATCTCACGCCGCCCGAGCGGCAAGGCAATGCTGGTGATGTTTGTAATATGGTTGCTGGCATTGGCTATGATGACCGTATCGGCTATTAAGTCGCCCGTACACTTCGACCGCCAGATTGAGAACGCCTTTGAGTCGGTATTCGAGAACGACCGCGACAAGCTCTATGAGGAGTTCTCGCAGCAGGAGATTGACGAGTTCCGCGAGCGCATTGACAATATGCAGGTCAGCGTAAAGCAGGAGGGCGACATCACCGTCACATTGCAGGGCGCAGAGGAGCAGCTCGAGAAGCTTGAGGCCACCCTGAAAATCAACGAGGAGGGCGTGACCATCTCGGATATGGATGGCAATTTGGTGGAGGTTACACCCAGCGGCATAAAGATTGACGGCAAGGAGTTTGTCAACTACACCACCGAGACCATCGAAAGCGTGAATGGCACAACCAAGGCCTTTATATTCTCAATCGGAGATGTTAAGGTACGCTTCGAGAAGGGAGACCAGCTTGACAAGGCCATCAATAGACAAGAGATGATAAACAAGGAGGTTCAATCGACAATTAAAGAGGTTCGACAAGAAGCCAACGAGGCCGTAAAAGAGGCTCACGAAGCGGTAAAAGAGGCCCACGAAGCTGTAAAAGAGGCTCACGGGGTAATAAAGGAGGCTCAAAACGCTATTCAATAATATGTTATAAAAAGGCTGCCGACATCACGTTGTGTAGCCTTTTTATTGCGTATGGTGCTTTGTCACACATTTTGCTACTACAATACCAGCCTTATATGTAAAAAAATGTATATATTTGCATAAGTAGAAATTTATATAAATACGATAATTATATGGCAATTAAGTGTATCGGTATTCTTACCTCGGGAGGTGATGCTCCAGGTATGAACGCAGCCATCCGCGCCGTAACGCGTACGGCAATCTACAACGGATATAAGGTTAAGGGTATTATGCGTGGATATCACGGTTTGGTGACAAACGAGATTATAGAGTTCAAGTCGCAGAGCGTAAGTAACATCATACAGAAGGGTGGTACAATCCTCAAGACAGCTCGTAGCAAGGAGTTCCGCACCCCCGAAGGCCGCCAGCAGGCATACGAGAATATGAAGGCTCAGGGCATTGACGCGCTGGTAGTCATCGGTGGCGATGGCTCACTGTCGGGTGCGCAGATTTTCGCCAACGAGTTCGATGTTCCCATCGTGGGTCTGCCCGGAACTATCGACAACGACCTTGACGGCACGGACGAGACCATCGGCTACGACACAGCGCTCAACACCATCGTTGATGCGGTGGATAAGTTGCGCGACACGGCGTCGAGCCACGAGCGTCTGTTCTTCGTGGAGGTTATGGGTAATACGGCAGGTTATCTGGCGCTGAACGGCGCTATCGCATCGGGTGCCGAGGCGGCTATCATCCCCGAGCGCGAGACGGAGGTGGACCAGCTGGCCGACCTTATCCACAACGGATTCCGTAAGAGCAAGAACTCGGCTATCGTATTGGTTGCAGAGAACAAGGCTACGGGCGGTGCGCTGGGTATGGCCGAGCGTATCAAGAAGGAGTTCCCCGAGTTTGATGCCCGCGTGACCATCCTCGGACACCTGCAGCGTGGTGGCTCGCCCACAGCCAAGGACCGCATCCTTGCATCGAAGATGGGTGCTACGGCTATTGAGGCTTTGTCGGAGGGTCAGCGTAACGTAATGATTGGTATTAAGAATGGCGAATTGGTTTACGTCCCCTTCAAGAAGGCTATCGCCCACCAGCAGAAGATGGATCTGAAGGATATGGATATTGTAAAGATTCTGTCGATTTAGGAATTACCTTGAATCATAAAAAAAGAGGGTGTCTAACAAATCAAGTTAGTACCCTCTTTTTTTGAGAAATTGTATAACAAGAGCTATTTTGAAGCTGGTCGCAGACCGAGAAAGCACAGTTTACTTGGCGTAAATGAGCATTTCGAGGGCAAGCCAGATGCCAAAAGAGCCTTGTTAGACAGTTTCTTTTTTATTTACTCCACAAACCTCTTGTAATATTCCATCGCATCAGTAGCAGATACTTAGCCTTACTCCATTGCAGGGTAACAAAGTACCACGCAGCCAACACCAGCGTCACCAGCCACTTCACAACCTCCTGAATACGCACGCGACCGACACGGCGGTAATACTTGGCACGACGCAACTGACTCACGCCCACATTGAAACTTAGGCGCGAGAGATACTCCGCGGTCAACTTCTCCGTAGGGATAATATGATACATAACAGCCTGAGGCACATAATAATACTTCGCCTCAGCAATACGCAGACGCTCAAACAAATCGCTCTCCTCGCCACCGACAAGCGACTCTCCGACATATCCCAGCGAGGTGTCAAAGACGCCATAACGGCGCACCGCCGAACGGCGCATAGCCATATTACCTCCTCCGGGAATACGCCCTGCGGGGAACTCGCACACCTTATCACCAAAATACATCGTATTGGCTACGGGGCGCTCGGTAAAGTGTGACATCCAACGCGGACGGCCCGACGGATACTCGGCAACGATAGGGCCACCGGCTGCAACAGCATCGGGAGTGGTGTCGAACAGCGATATATATGATGTTATAAAGTCGGGCGAGATACGCTCATCGTCATCTATTATGGCGATATATTCGGCCTCACTCTCACCAATACCGCGATTGCGGGCATACGACAAGCCTTGACGCATCTCGGTAACCATACGGAAATTATGGTCAGGGTGAGCCGCCGCAAACTCCTCGAAACGCTCACGCGTATCGTCCGTAGAGTTGTTATTAACCACAATACACTCCCACTCCGAGAGGGGAGCATTCTGCTCGGCAACCGACTCCAAAGCACGAATGAGCGACGCCGAACGATTATATGTAGCTACTATAAGCGATAACCGTAACATAAAAAATCCTTTACTTGTAATGCAAATATACAAATTTAGTTCAATATTGTATCATCTATCGAGCTATCTTTTTGCATATTTGGTTAGCTTTCTAAAGGTTTTGCTTATCTTTGCAGCCTGTAACAAGTAGAATATGAATACAAAAATTGAGAAACAGCCTTCGCTTGCGATGTCTCTTGTGCCATTGGTGGTGCTGGTGATATTCCTGGCGTTGACGATAAAATTGTTTGGTGGCGACGCCATCGCAGGTGGTAGCCAGCTATCACTCATAACAGCCTCGGCCGTATGTACAGCTATGGCTATGGGTATATATCGCCGTAAGTGGCAGCAACTGGAGAACGCCGTGGTAAACAATATGCACAAGGCCACGCCTGCACTCATCATTCTGTTGCTTATCGGTGCCATTGCCGGCACGTGGATGGCCAGCGGAATCATCCCCACGCTCATATACTATGGCTTGAAGATACTTCACCCCTCGATATTTCTGCCCGCCTCGTGCATCATCTGCGCCGTCATATCGCTTTTGACCGGCTCGTCGTGGACCACAATCGCAACAATTGGCGTTGCGCTGATGGGTATCGGTCGCGCCTTGGGCTTCGACGATGGATGGATTGCGGGAGCAATTATCTCAGGTGCATACTTTGGTGATAAGGTCTCTATGATGAGCGACACCACCGTTCTGGCATCATCTACGGCTGAGGTGCCACTGTTCAAGCACATCAAATATATGATGTACACAACCACACCATCGCTTATCATAGCTCTGATAGTCTTCTCTATATCAGGCTTCGCAGCTTCGCCCGCCACGGCAGCCGACACTATGGCCATCGAGCAGGCTCTGAGCCAGACATACAACCTCTCGCCGTGGCTGCTGATTGTGCCCGTACTTACGGGAGTACTTATCTCACGCCGTCTGCCCGCCATTGTGACGCTCTTTGCATCGGTGACAATGGCTGCAATAGCTATGGTTATTGCACAACCAGAGATTATTATGAGCATCGCACAGAGCGATTCATCCTCCACAATGGCCTCAATATACGCCATAGTGCAAGCCGCTACGGGCTCAACGGCAATCGAAACGGGTAACACGCTGCTCAACGACCTCGTGGCAACGAGCGGTATGGGCGGTATGATGGATACCATCTGGCTCATCATCTGCGCAATGTGCTTCGGTGGCGTGATGTACGGCAGCGGTATGCTCTCGGCCATCTCACAGCTCTTTATCCGTCTGGCACGCCGCACGGTAAGCGTTGTGGGCTCAACGGTATGCTCGGGACTCTTCTTTAACCTTACGACGGGTGACCAATACATCTCAATCATCCTGACCTGCAACCTCTTCCGCAACCTCTACGACAACAGCGACCTGGAGCGTCGTCTGCTGAGCCGCAGCGTGGAGGATTCGGCTACGGTGACATCCGTTCTTATCCCCTGGAACTCGTGCGGTATGGCGCAATCGACGGTGCTGGGCGTGGCTACGCTCACCTACCTGCCCTACTGCGTATTCAACTATATCAGCCCGCTAATGTCTATATTGGTAGCGGCCATAGGTTATAAAATATTCAAACGCTCGGAGAATGAAAAACAGACTGATAATATTTGACCTTGACGGCACATTGCTCAACACCATCGGCGACCTGGCCGTGGGTTGCGACCATATGCTCTCGCTGCGTGGCCTGCCCACACACACCTACGAGGAGTACTGCTCATTTGTTGGTAACGGCATTTTGCGCCTTGTGGAGCGTGCCCTACCCGAGGAGCTACGCACGGAGGAGTACGTGAAGGCTGCCCGCAAGGATTTTGTGGATTTCTATATCGAGAATATCGATACTCACACCGTACCTTATGCGGGTATGGTCGAGCTGGTCGAGGCTCTGCACCGCGACGGTGCGAAGCTGGCCGTAGCGTCAAACAAGTTTCAGGCAGGTACGGAGAAGCTGATACGAAAATTCTTCGCCGCGGTTGAGTTTGTGGATATCTGCGGTAACCGCGAGGGTGTGCCCCTAAAGCCCGATACGGCTCTTGTGGATATGATTCTTGAGAAGGTGGGCGTGGAGCGCGAGAATTGTTATATGGTTGGTGACTCGGCCGTAGATATTCGGACAGCGCAAAATGCAGGTATTCACTCCATTGGCGTTAGCTGGGGATTCCGCTCGCGCGAGGAGCTGGAGCAGGCCGGTGCCGAGCAGATAGCCGACACGGTGGAGCAACTTAAAGAGATGCTTTATAAATAAAGTAAGGAGCCGATTGGCTCCTTTTTTAACAATACAACTTTACGTCTTCCTCCGTGATACTCTTTCCACTAAGTATCATCAGTCGCTCGACGACATTGCGCAACTCGCGGATATTTCCGCTCCACGGCATTGCCGACAGCGCCCGCATCGCCTCGGCATCCACTCGCTTGGGCGAGGTGTGATGCTCGGCGGCAATCTGCGCCACGAAATAATCCACCAGCTCGGCAATATCGCCCGTACGCTCACGCAGGGGCGGCACCTTTATTAATATCACGCTCAGGCGGTGGTACAAATCTTCGCGGAAATTACCCCTCTCTATCTCGGCGCGTATATCCTTATTCGTGGCAGCCACAACACGCACATCCACAGCAACATCCTTATCGCTACCCACGCGACTGATTTTATTCTCCTGCAACGCACGCAACACCTTCGCCTGCGCCGAGAGCGACATATCGCCAATCTCATCCATAAAGAGCGTGCCGCCATTGGCCTGCTCGAATTTGCCCTTGCGCTGCTTGATGGCCGAAGTGAAGGCCCCGCGCTCGTGACCAAACAACTCGCTCTCAATAAGTTCCGAGGGTATAGCGGCACAGTTAACCTCCACAAAGGGCGCAGCCGAGCGACCGCTCTTCTCGTGCAACCACCGCGCAACCAGCTCCTTACCTGTACCGTTCTCGCCCGTAATCAATACGCGTGCATCCGACGGCGCAACCTTTTCGATAAGAGTGCGCACGTGCTCAATGGCTGGCGAGGAGCCTATAATCTGCCCCGCCTCGGAGCTATGTTTTCGGCGTGCGCGCGTAGGCGTAACCTCCTGCGTGGGTTGCTCGTCCCGCTCCACGATACGACGCAACGACCCCAACAGACGATTCATATCCACGGGAGCCGTTAGGTAATCCTCCGCACCACTCTTCACCGCCTCCACAGCCCCATCTATTGAGCCCGTGGGGGTGACTATTATAAAAGGTACACCCAGCGCTGCCAGCCGCTCGGTTTCGCTACCAGCGAGGATAGCGTCGTAGCCACGACGTGCCACCATACTCTCCGAGAGTTCATCGCGCTCGGCCACCGCCGTGGCGAAACCCTCAAATTCGAGACGCTCGCGCAGGATGTTTCGCATACTTTTTGATTGTTCGAGTATTAAAACCTTTGCCATATTTTGATTTTTGAGATTTTTACACTTACTTTGCACTACCAAAGATAGTCTATTAATTCGGTGAATCCAATCTTCAAGCCACAGGGCTGCCGATGGTAACAAGACTCTCTTTTAATTCCTAAACGGTTTATACTCAGCACCCGAAAAGTTCACGATTCAAACCCTAAAGGATATTGCTATCGAGTGCAAGCAGGTGATAACCGCATACGATTTTATGAAACACAATTACAATTACACGCGCCGCAAACTCTATCTGCCCGAGTACGGCCGTCACATCCACGAGATGGTGGATCAGCTTATGGAGATTGAAGACCGCGACGAGCGCAATCGCCAGGCACGTATCGTAATCGCCGTAATGGGAAATCTGCAACCCCTGCTACGCGACACGGCCGATTTCACCCACAAATTGTGGGACCACCTCTTCATTATGTCTGATTTCCAGTTAGATGTAGATTCACCTTACCCCCGCCCCACACGCGAGGAGCTGATGGTTTCGCCACGCAAGATGGAGTACTCGCAGGAGCGTATCGCATACAAGCACTACGGAAAATATGTATCTCACATACTCCGCAAGCTAAGCGAGGAGGGCAACTCGGAGGCAACAAAGGCTGCCATTGATTCTCTGGCGCGTTATATGCGCACAAAGAGCTTCGAGTACAATCAGGAGCACCCCAACAACGAGGTAATCATAAAAGATATAAAGCAGATGTCCGGAGGCAACATAGAACTTGACGAAATTGCCCTGAACAATCTCCGAAGCGACTACAAACAACACTTTTCGGCACGCCCGCAAAAAGGCCCTCAGCGCCCTCAGCAGAAGGGTCCAATGAAAAATGGCGGAGCAAAGCAACACAACAATCAAAAGAATAAAAACAATAACGGAGTGCGAAAAAATAACGCAGATATGGCATCTCGTTACAATTCGCAGAAGTAATTTTGCGTTATTTCCAAAAATAATGTTATATTTGTACTTTGTATGAAACACATTGTTGGAATGAACAAACTTTTTTTGGTAGCCGCAGCGCTACTGATGGCATTAACATCGTGCCAATCTACGAAGGTTAAAATCTCAGGCCGATTCGTTGGCGCTGAGGCTGATATGGTATATTTGGAGCAGGCTTCAATGCTCGACCAGACAATCATCGACTCGGTTAAGCTGAGCGAGGATGGTAACTTTATGCTCCAGATTGACAAGGTGAGCAAGGACCCCTCGCTCTACCACATTCTCTATGACGGTAACCGCATCCCCTTGCTTTTGCAGGGTGGCGACCACATCACGGTAAACTCAGCCGGCAACGTGCTGCGCAACTACGAGGTGAAGGGCTCGGAGGAGTCGGAGCTCCTGCACGAGTTCAACCACAGCTACGTGGAGGGCGTTATCGCACTCAACGAGGTTATGTCGGAGCTTACCGCTAACGATTTGGACGAGACAAAGCGTCAGGAGCTGGCTGTAAAATATACCAAGCTCAAGAATGAGGTTAAGCAGAATCAGTTGCGTTTCATCGTTGAGCATAAGGACCGCATTGCATCAGTTTATGCGCTCTACCAGCGTCTGCCGGGCGATGCAAACCTCTTCAACGGCAACAGCGACGTAATCTACTATCGCACAGTTGCTGAGGCTATTGCCGAGAGCTATCCCGAGAGCCTCTACCTGCCCTTGCTGCGTAGCCAGATTGCTCGTATGGATGCACAGATTAGCCTGCTCTCACAGGTTAAGACCACAAGCTTCCCCGAAATCTCTATGCCCGATATGTACGGTAAGGAGCAGAGCCTTTCAGCTCTTGAGGGTAAGCTCATTCTGTTGCACTTCTGGTCTGCAGCCGTAGGTAACAGCAACTCATTCAATGCCGACCTCAAGAAGGTATATGAGAAGTATCACGACCAGGGTCTGGAGATTTTCCAGGTAGCAATCGACACCTCGAAGGCGTTGTGGATTAACACCATCCAGGAGCAGCAGCTGCCCTGGATATCTGTTTCGGACCTCAAGGGCGAG
The DNA here is from genome assembly GCA_015059845.1 of Rikenellaceae bacterium. Taxonomy (GTDB): domain Bacteria; phylum Bacteroidota; class Bacteroidia; order Bacteroidales; family Rikenellaceae; genus Alistipes. The sequence continues at coordinate 41,515 of SUZR01000005.1, forward strand.
CTTTCACCCGTTGTAGGCGCATACAACGTACGCTCACTCCCCTCAAACTACCTTATCGACCGCACGGGTAACATCGCCGGCAAGGATTTGATGGGTGAGAAACTTGAGGAGGCAATCAAGAAAAACATCTAATGTAAAATAAATGTACTACTTCGCTTCGGACGTTCATCTCGGTGCCGGCGACGAGAACGCCTCTCGTCGCACTGAACAACGTTTTGTGAAGTGGTTAGATAGTGTAGCCGAAGATGCCGACGCCATATTTTTGGTGGGCGACATCTTCGACTTTTGGTATGAATACGGCAAGGTTGTGCCCAAAGGCTTCGTGCGCACGTTGGGCAAATTGGCCGAGCTGAGCGACCGCGGAGTGAAGATATATCTCTTCATCGGCAACCACGATATGTGGGCCCGCGACTACTTCGAGCGCGAATGTGGCGTGGAGATTATCCGCCAGCCGAGCGTATTTGAACTTGCAGGCAAGAAGATGTTTATAGCCCACGGCGACAATATGAACATCTCGGGAAAGCCCCTGCTGCAACTTATGAATTGGGGATTCCGCTCACCCGTACTACGCACACTTTTCTCGTGGCTGGTACACCCCGATATTGCTCTGCGCTTCGGGCAGTGGTGGAGCGGCACATCGCGCAAGTCGCACGCCAAGGATGATATAACACCCTCGTCGCTTGGATTTCTTATCGACTACGCCCGCAACTACAAAGCACAAAACCCCACGACCGATTATATCCTTTTCGGACATATGCACTACCCCTACGACCTAAAGGAGAGCGACTTACGCCTGCTCTTCCTCGGCTGCTGGGATGGTGACGAGGCTACCTATGCCGTGATGGACGACAAGGGCAATATAGAACTCAAAAGCTTCTGATTATGAAACAGTATCACGACCTTCTTCGTAGAATAATGCAGGATGGTGTGGTCAAGGGCGACCGCACAGGCACAGGCACACGCAGTGTCTTTGGCCACCAGATGCGCTTCGACCTAAGCGAGGGATTCCCCCTGCTCACCACCAAGCGTGTATTCCTGAAGGGTATCATCCACGAGCTGTTGTGGTTTCTGGCTGGTGATACTAACATCAAATATCTGGTTGACAACGGAGTACACATCTGGGATAACGACGCCTACCGCTACTATGGCGAGCTATGCGCAGCGCAGGGTGTAGAGCCCATCTCCAAGGAGGAGTTTTTGGCAGCCGCACAACAGCAAACTCCCTCACCCATTGAGGGTTACAACTATGGCGACCTGAACCACGTATATGGCTACCAATGGCGCAGCTGGCCACGCCCCGATGGCGGTGCTATTGACCAGATTCGTCAGGTGATAGATACCATCACGAATAATCCCAACTCGCGCCGTATGATTGTCTCGGCGTGGAATGTTGCCGAGGTGGAGGATATGGCTCTGCCGCCGTGCCACGTGTTGTTTCAGTTCTACGTTGCCGAGGGACGCCTCTCGTGCCAACTCTACCAGCGCAGTGCCGACACCTTCCTGGGTGTGCCGTTCAATATCGCTTCGTACGCACTGCTCACGATGATGATTGCGCAGGAGTGCGGCTTGCAGGCGGGTGAGTTTGTACATACACTGGGAGATACTCACCTCTATCTCAACCATATGGAGCAGGTCGAGGAGCAGCTATCGCGCACACCGCGCGCTCTGCCTACGATGCGTCTTAATCCCGATGTGAAGTCTGTCTTCGACTTCCGATATGAGGACTTCACGCTTGAGGGCTACGACCCCTACCCCACAATCAAAGCACCAATGTCGTTCTAAAACCTGCCACCTATGATAAGCATCATCGTTGCCGTTGCTCAGAACGGCGTCATTGGAGATAAAAACTCGCTGTTGTGGCACATCTCGGAGGATATGCGTTTCTTCAAGCGTACCACATCGGGTCACCCCGTAATTATGGGTCGTAAGACATACGAGTCGCTGGGGCGTCCTCTACCCAACCGCACAAACGTAGTGATTAGCCGCACGTTAGGCGAGCTGGAGGGTTGCACCGTAGTACGCTCGCTGGAGGAGGCTATTGCTCTGTTCCCTACGGAGGAGGAGGTATTTGTTATTGGCGGTGCGCAGATTTACGCCCTCGCGCTGAATGTTGCCGACCGTTTCTATCTCACACGCGTAGGCCACGACTATGAGGGCGACACGTCATTCCCCACCTGGAACGAGAGTGAGTGGCGACTCATCTCGCGTGAGGCATACGAGCAGGGCGAGAAGTACCCCCACCCCTTCGCATTCGAGATTTACGAAAGAGTAAAATAATAACCACCATACTACTATGAAACTTCGCACACTTGTCGCCATTTTGGCGACCGCTTTGGTATTTACCTCTGCTGCCGCAAAGCAGAAACCGACCACTCCACAACCCATCTTCAACCGCGCACCGCTGGTGGAAGTGCCCTACGCACAGCTACCTATCGGCGAGATTACGCCCGAGGGCTGGCTACGCACGCAGATGCAGACTATGCTCGACGGTATGACTGGCAATCTGGACGACGTGTATGCCTTTGTTGTGGGCGATAATAATGCGTGGCTCGGAGGCGAGGGCGATGCTTGGGAGCGCGGTCCTTACTGGATTGATGGCGCGCTGCCGATGGCTCACATTATGGGCGACAAAGTGCTGCTGGCCAAGGCTAACAAGTGGGTGGAGGCTATCCTCGCATCACAGAAGGAGAATGGCTACTTCGGCCCCGACACCGACCGCACACCCATCCCGGGTATGCAGCGCACAAATGCTGCCGACTGGTGGCCACGTATGGTTGCGCTGAAGATTCTGCAGCAGCACTATATGGCTACGGGCGATGAGCGTGTCATTGAGTTTATGACCCGTTATTTCAAGTATCAGCTGGAGAAACTACCCTCAACACCTCTTAACAACTGGACCTATTGGGGTGCCGAGCGCGGAGGCGACAACCTGCTCATTGTTCACTGGTTATACAATATCACAGGCGAGAAGAGCCTGCTTGAGTTGGGCGAGATTATCCATAAGTTGTCGGCCGACTGGACTGCACGCTTCACCACCGACAACCACCTCTACCGCCAGAACAGCCTGCACTGCGTGAACTTGGGTCAGGGCTTCAAGGAGCCGGTAATCTATTGGCAGCAGTCGAAGAGCGACACACATCTCAACGCCCCGCTGGAGGCGCTCAACCGTATCCGCCACACCATCGGCTTCCCGACGGGATTGTGGGCTGGTGATGAGTTGTTGCACTTCGGAAATCCCACACGCGGCTCGGAGCTGTGTACAGCCGTAGAGATGATGTACTCGTTGGAGGAGATGTACCGCATCACGGGCGACAACACCTACGCCGACCTGCTGGAGCGCGTGGCATACAACGCCCTGCCAACACAGATTACCGACGGTGGCGATGCCCGCCAATACTATCAGCAGATAAATCAGGTGGAGGTTACACGCAAGCAGCGTAACTTCTCTACACCCCATCAGGATACCGACATTCTTTTCGGAATTCTTACGGGTTACCCCTGCTGTACCTGCAACCTGCATCAGGCGTGGCCCAAGTTGGTGCAGAACCTATGGCTCAAGAGTGCCGAGGGAGGTGTGGCAGCTATGGTTTATGCACCCTCAAAGCTCTCTACAACCCTTGCCGACGGCACAAAGGTTGTAATCGACGAGCAGACCTGCTACCCCTTCGAGGAGCAGATTCGTTTCACCATCTCGTTGCCCGACCGCAAGCACCGCTCGGCAGAGTTCCCCTTTGAGTTGCGTATTCCCGAGTGGAGCGACAAATATACTTTGACCGTAAATGGTCAGGTTGTAAAGGCTGACGACGTTCGCAAGGGCGCAATCCGCATCAACCGCACTTGGAGTGATGGTGACGAGCTACTGCTCACACTCAACGCTCCCGTTCGCTCGTCACGCTGGTACGACAACGCTGCCGTAGTGGAGCGTGGTCCGCTGGTATATGCTCTGCGTATGGAGGAGAAGTGGCAGAAGCATATCTGCGAGGGCGAGGATATCAAGCAGTTGGGCGAGTACTACTACGAGGTTACCTCAACTACACCCTGGAATGTTGCTCTGCGCAATGCAGACCTGAAGGAGGAGAAGATAGCAACGAGCTTCGTTGTTGAGAAGAGTGCGTGCAGCGATAAACCCTGGTCGTTGGAGAGCGCACCCATCAAGCTGAAGGCAAAAGCGCACGTACTGCCCGAGTGGGAGCTTAACCGCAACTCGGCAGGTGACTTCTGCTACTACACACAACAGGCACCCAAGGGCGAGGTAGGCGAGGTAGTGGATATTGAGCTTATTCCCTTCGGCTGCACCACGCTGCGTATCGCGGAGTTTCCCGTGAGATAGACAAAAAATAGGTATTTATACTACCTTCCATACCATTTATATATAGTAACTTTGCCACAAGCAAAGTTACTTTTTTTTCGTATGGCAAAATACTTCGATATGCTGCTTGAGGATGTGCGCCTTCGTGAGGGTCTTACGGCCTGTATGAATTGTGGCGTATGTACGGCTGTATGCCCTGCAGCAGCATTCTACAACTACGACCCGCGCCAAATTGTCAGCATCGTGCAGACGCGTGACGATGAGGCTATTGAGTCGCTTCTAAAGAGCGATGTTATATGGTATTGCGGCGAGTGTATGTCGTGCCGCCCACGCTGTCCGCGTGGTAATACCCCCGGATATGTGATTCAGGCTCTGCGTACCCTTTCGCAACGACTCGGCTTCTTTGTTGAGAGCGAGAAGGGACGTCAGCAGCTGGCCCTCAAGCGCGCCATTGGTGACAATATTCTCCGCACGGGTTACTGCCTCACGCCACGTAATATCCGCCCCGAGCTACACCCCGAGCAGGGTACAATCTGGAAGTGGATTATAGAGAACGACGAGCAGATTTACGGTCAGTTCACCTCTTGTTACGGCAAGGAGGGTGCTGGTGCATTGCGTAAATGTAGCGACGAAACGATGGCGGAGATTCACAAGATATTTGACGTTACGGGTGGCACAGAGATGTTCGAGGCCATCGAGCGTCACTCCGACCGCAAGGCTCGCGAGATGGGATTCGATGGAGCCAACGAGGAGTATTTTATGGAGGTTTATACCCACAATTCTAACGAACACTATTAGACTATGAAACGTTCAAGCTGGACCGATTACCAGAAAGAGATAGCCGACGACAACTACTACTATGCTCGTTCGTGCATCCGCCAGAACTTCTTCCCTGGCAGCGAGAAGGTGTTTCTCGATATTTTGGGTAAGGACCTCGGCCGTAATATTTTCGATGACCCGCTGCACACCTCGTGTACGGGTATTGGCTACCACTCCGATGTGGTGCCTCTGGAGACCATTATGACCGTTGTGGCGCGTCAGTTTGCGCTGATGAGCGAGGCGGGATACGAGAACTTCACCTCGTCGTGCATCACCTCGTTCGGCATCTACACCGAGCTGCTGGCCACGTGGGAGGAGTTCCCCGAAACGGAGGAGAAGACGCGCGAGAATCTCTACAAGGCCACAGGCCGCGAGTTCAAGAAGCCGAAGAACCTCTCGCACACATCGGATGTAATCTTCCACCACCGCGAGGAGATTGCTCAGAAGGCTAAGCGCAAGCTGGTGAATGTATATACGGGTGAGCCGCTGAAGGTCGTTGAGCATATCGGCTGCCACTACGCAAAGATTTTCCCAAAGAAGGGTATCGGTGGCTCGGAGTTCCCCTACGTTTTGGCAGGTATGGTTGAGTCGTGGGGCGGCGAGATTGTTGACTACCCCGAGCGTCGCCACTGCTGCGGATTCGGATTCCGCAACTATCTGGTGCAGGCCAATCGTGGTTACTCGGTAGCCAACTCTCACAAGAAGCTGGAGAGTATGGCCCCCTACAAGCCTGACTTTATTGTCTGCAACTGCCCCGGATGTTCGATGTTCCTCGACAAGTGGCAGTACACCATCGCCGAGATGGAGGGTACTACCTATGGACAAAACGGGCAGGGTATCCCCGTACTTACATACGAGGAGATGGCAGGCCTGGTGCTGGGTTACGACCCGTGGGTGCTGGGTATGCAGATGCATCAGGTGGATGTTGAGCCTCTGCTCGACAAGATGGGTGTTGAGTACGACCCCTCGGCTAAGTACCTGGGTCGCAATGGCAAGTATATCGGTCGCCCGGAGCGTGCCATAGTAAACAGTTGTTCGGAAGATACAATCTACAAGAGAAGATTCTAAATATGAAACATACTATAATTATTGGCGGCGGAATAGCCGGTATGCAGTGCGCTCTCACACTCTCGCGTCAGGGTGTGGCCACAACCATCATCGAGAAGGAGAACGACCTGGGAGGCAAGTTGCGCAACTGGCACGTGCTCTTCCCCACCTTTACCCCCGCAGATGAGGTGCTGAGCCAGATGCGCCACAAGCTCTCTACGGCTACCAACGTAACCATCAAAACTGGTTGCGAGGCCACCAAGATAACACCCACAGCGGTAACGCTCGCCACGGGTGAGGAGCTAAAGTGTGACGCTGTAGTCATCGCTACGGGCTTCACGCTCTTCGATGCACACATCAAGGAGGAGTACGGCTACGGAATATATGACAACGTTGTTACTTCGGCCGATCTTGAGCAGATGTTCAACAAGGGCGAGGTAAAGCTCTCAACGGGCGAGACACCACGCCGCGTAGCCATCCTGCACTGCGTAGGCTCACGCGACGAGAAGGTGTGCCAGCGCCACTGCTCGAAGGTGTGCTGCGTGACGGGTGTCAAGCAGGCTATCGAGCTGAAGCGACTGTTCCCCGCAGCCGACGTATTCAATTTCTATATGGATATTCGTATGTTCGGCCCCGGCTACGAGGAGATGTACCGCGAGGCGCAGCAGGCCTACAACGTACACTTTGTGCGTGGTCGTATCTCGGAGGTGAGCCCCACCATCGACAACCGTCTGCAAATCAAGGCCGAGGATACGCTTACAGGCCGTCCGCTGAAGCTGGGTGTGGATATGCTGGTGCTGCTTATCGGTATGCGCTCGAATGACCTGAATGCTACACTTGAGGCGGGGAGTGGCCTAAAGTGCCAACCCAGCGGCTTTATGCAGCCCAAAGATTCGTTCCACGGCAACGTTGAGAGTGGCGTGGAGGGTATATTCTACGCTGGCGCCGTAACAGCACCCAAGAATGTAGGCGAGTCAATGAACGAGGGAACCACGGCGGCTATGGCCGTGGTGGAGTGGCTCTCAAAGAGATAATAAACAGAACCCGACTTTAAGTAATGATAAACTTCGGATTTTCAATCAATAAACCCCGCACCATCGACATCGACCGCAACAATCTGCGCAAGAGCAATGAGATTATGCACGAGATGCCCGAGCTACAGACCTGCATAGGTTGCGGAACGTGTACGGCGACCTGCACGGCAGGAAACCTTACGGAGTTCAACTTCCGCAAGGTGCATACTCTGGTGCGCCGTGGTGAGTATCAGGGAGCTTACGAGGAGATGAATAAGTGTATGCTCTGCGGTAAGTGCCGCCTGTTGTGCCCGCGTGGAATCAATACGCGAGGTGTGGTGATGTTGATTAAACGTAAACTTGGAGATTTCTAATATGACATTCTTCGCCAAATTCTGTATTCCGTTTATCGTAGGCGCAGTGGTTATGTTCGCCATTGTGCTGATAAAATATTTCTCGTGGCTGCGCAACCTGCCCAAAAGCGACTTGAAACTTATCGCCAAGGGTATATTTACACCACGCACCCTTGCGGCCGTATGGGAGATTGTGTGCGAGTCGCTGTTGCACCGCCGTATATTCCGCGTGAATCCCCGATTGGGATATATGCATATGAGCCTCGCCTTCGGCTGGTTTCTGCTTATCGCCGTCGGCTGGATTGAGACCGTAGCATATCTCGGCTTCGAGTGGGTGCCGTTGCAGGGCCACGTATTCTTCAAGTATTTCGTGCCTCTGAACGGTATCGAGGGCCACAAGCCTGTATTCGATTTCGTGATGGATTTGTTGCTGTTGTTCGTACTCTCGGGCGTCGGTCTTGCGTGGTATAAGCGTATGCGCTCGCGCGCGCTAGGTATGAAGCGCACAACCAAACATATCCTCTTCGACCGCATAGCGCTATCGGCGTTGTGGTGCATCTTCCCCTTGCGACTTATGGCAGAGAGCATTACGGCAGCCATCTATGGCGGAGGCAGTTTCCTTACGGGCGGCATAGGCACGCTTATGGCCAAGACGATAAATGCCGACATCCTCACTCTCCTCTATGAGCCTGCGTGGTGGTTGTACTCGCTGGCGTTGGGTACATTCTTTATCTCGATGCCCTTCTCGCGCTATATGCATATCTTTACCGAGATACCCCTTATCTTCCTGCGTCACTATCGCCTGAAGCCAACGGCAAAGGAGAAGTCGTACGACAATTTCGAGGTGGAGGCCTGCTCGCGCTGTGGAATATGTATCGACCCTTGTCAGCTGCAACTGCAGCTGGGCATCAACGACGTGCAGTCGGTATATTTCCTGCGTGACCGCCGCTACAATATGCTCCAGCAGAAGATTGCCAACAACTGCCTGATGTGTGGCCGTTGCGAGCAGGTGTGTCCCGTGGGCATTAATCTCAATACGTTGCGTCTTAACTCACGCTCGTCGATGCGTAACATCCCCAACGAGGGACGCTACAACTACCTGCGCGGTATGGACCGCTCGCAGGGCGAGGGTAAGGTGGGTTACTTTGCAGGCTGTATGACTCTGCTCACACCCAACACCCTCTCGGCAATGCAGAAGATATTCTCTGCCGCCCGCGAGAAGGTGTGGTGGGCCGATAAGGATGGCGGCGTGTGCTGCGGTCGCCCGCTCAAGCTGACGGGTGAGCCCGACTCGGCACAGAAGATGATTGACTACAACAAGGCTCTCTTTGCCAAGCATAACATCACAACGCTTGTTACCTCGTGCCCCATCTGTCTGCGTGTCTTCCGCGAGGAGTACGACCTGCACGGCATTGAGGTGCTGCACCACTCGGAGTATATCCTGCGCCTGATGCAGCAGGGACGCCTGAGCGTGAATTACTCTACCGATGCGACCTTCACATACCACGACCCCTGCGAGTTGGGCCGCGGAAGCAATATCTACGACCAGCCACGTGCCGTCATCGAGGCCATAGGTCAGCTTATGGAGCCTGCACATAACCGCAAGAATGCACTTTGTTGCGGCTCGTCGGTAGCAAATACGGCTATCAACGACCGCCAGCAGCTGACCATCGCACAGGGCGTTGCCGAGGAGCTGGATGCCACGGGTGCCAATACGGTGGTTACGGCCTGCCCGCTATGCAAGAAGGCAATTACACGCGGTGCGACCAAGCAGGTGAAGGATTTGTCGGAGATTGTGGCTGAGAACCTGAAATAAGTAAAAGAATTTAATAAATTTATTTCAGTAATTATCAGCAGGTTACGTATAGGCGGCGTAAAAAAAGTGTATTTTTTTTTGGCACTAATGATTTTTTCACTATCTTTGCACCACTTAACCACGAAATGTAGGGTTCGCCCACATAAAGATACATCGCGGGGTAGAGCAGTTGGCAGCTCGTCGGGCTCATAACCCGGAGGTCGGAGGTTCGAGTCCTCCCCCCGCTACTAAACCATTTGCCCAGATGGCGGAATCGGTAGACGCGCTGGTCTCAAACACCAGTAGGTTCACCCCTGTGCCGGTTCGACCCCGGCTCTGGGTACTGAAGCGGGGAAAGTTGAAAAACTTTCCTCGCTTTTTTTATTCAATCCTCGTAACTCATTGGTCTGCTGATATATTAGGTCGAACACTTTGTTGAGTCCATCAGTTCGAAAAATTTTTCCATCAAATTCCAATTTTTCAGAAAAAATCGAACTCAACACCCTAATTTTGGCATCGGCAGGGGCATACTGAAAGAACTTATCTATATTGTCTATCAGGCTGATAGAGTACCTTAACTGCGGTTCGATTTTACCACGGTTCGGGGTTTCAAGCAACTCTTTTCTATCTCCTGCAGCCTTTAATTGCTGCTTTTGTCTGTTAATCATACGGTTATAGGTGTCAATGTCGATTTCTCCATCGAGATACTTATCTTCAATCTTATTCATACGCTCATTGATTTCATAAATATCCGTATCCAACTTGTCGATTACCGCACGAATATCCCTTGCATTCTCTTTGCGCAGGTCATTCATAACCTCAAGGTATAGTTGCATTATAGCCTCGTTGGGGCGCAGACTGCTTATGTAGTCCACAAAGGCGGTATTGACCGTATCGGCAGACATTCTAACGTGCCTACCCGTAGTTGGGCAGAAGTAATATGGATATTTACCTCCACTGCCTCCCGTGCTAAATGCACCCGTAATGGCTCGACCACAATGCGGACATACAAGGTATTTGCGAAGGTAAAATTCAGGGGTTACGGGCTTTGTCAGTTTGGGATTCTTCTTTCTCTTACCGTCCATAATCTCTTGCACGGTATCAAAAATAGCCTCTGTTACCAACGGCTCGTGCAATCCATCAACAATAACCTCTGGCTCGGTCTTGGTCGCTGGAACACGAATCTTACCTTTATAAAATATATTGCGTAGAATATCGAGGAATGTGCTCTCGGGTATCTCTGGTGCAATTCTGCGGCGAATAGCACACGGTGCCTCTACGCCCTTTGCCACCTCTTGGAAGATTGCTCTAATGGTCGGAGCCTTCTGCTCATCAATCTCAATAGTCTTGGATATAGTAATACCGTTTTCATCAACGATGTGTACATTCTTATAACCTCTCGGAGCCGAGTTAGCCCATCTGCCCGACAACATTGTCTCTCTGATTCCGTCACGAGTACGGCGACTAATCTTATTATTTTCTGTGTGAGCGGTTGAGCAATACTGACTTAATGAACTTGACCATTCTGTTGCTTCAAAGTCAATAGGGCTTTCAAGAGCATTGAACTCAATCCCCCAATCGTCCAGAAAAATACGCTTAAACATATATGCAAACTCGGGGTTGCGACTGAATCTATCCCAACGTAGGAATAGAATCATATCCACCTCTCGCTTATGTTTCTTGCAGTAATCTCGTATCTTAATCATTTCTGGTCGGACAAAGTCGTGATGCTTTGCCGAAAAATCCTCTTTGTAGCAAGCGATGACGTTATAACCGTTCTTATCGCAATGCTGCCTTAACTTCTTTTCTTGGAAGTCAAGACTTGTGTTAGTTTTCTGCTCGTCCGAACTAACTCTGCAATATAATATCACATTTTTCATCTTCAAGTAATTGTTTTTCAGCGTTTATTTGTATTTCGGCGAACAGATACAAAACTTCTCTCACCTGCTTTATCTCTTCATTGGATAAATTGTAATTATATTTTTTAAGTATTTCTTTACATCTTTCTATACTCAACATCTTTCTATGAGTTATAGCCCCCTCGAAGGGGTTATACTGTATTCGCCTCCTGCTACGGTTAATTGAGCGGGACTTCTGGTCGGCAAGGCACACAGTAACCCTTGCGCTCTGGGCGCAGTTATCCTTATATGGATATTAACTTATGTGTGAATGTAATTTTGATTAAGATGCCTTTCGGCTTATTTTTCCCGATTGACGGGCGAGGACACATCGGATTACGATTAACTAATCAACCTCGGAAGTTTAATTTTAACAAATATACAAATCTTTTATGAGAATTCCAAATTCTATAACAAAAAGTGTACTTCAATATCCGCAAAACTCCGAATTGAATTATTAGCGTAAATGTTAAATATTCTAATCAAAATTAGCAAATGGGCTTACTTCGCTTATATGCAATAAATTACTGTACCCGACAGGGGTGGGAGGCGTGTTTTAATAAGTGTCCCCGCAATTTGAATTTTTATGAAGGGGTACGCAAATAGCATATACCCCATATCTGTTGTGTAAAAATTTTTTTGTCCCAAATTTTCAGTTTCAAAAATCGACCCCTATATTCCAAACTCCTTCTTAACTCGCTGTACGGTACTTACACTAACTCCGTAAATCGCCGCCGTATCTCGGATTGACTTGCCAGCACGAAGCGAGCGGATAACCTTGCCGTACTCCTCCTGTTTGCGCTCTTTGGACTTAACGCTGCCGACTTTGCGACCCAATTTGCCACCGTCAGCAATGTACTTTGTACGACCAGAATTAAGGCGAAAAACGATATTCTCTCGCTCCATCTGGGCGCAAACTCCAAGCACCGACACCATCACTGCAAGATATGGGTTTTCCTTGCCGTCAGTCCCAAACAACGACAAACCCTCCTTCTGGAAATAGGCGTTGATGCCGTTATCCTTCAATGTGCGGATGGTATCCAAAACTTCCCAAACTGCACGACCGCATCGGCTCAACTCCGAGAATAAAACCATTTCAACACCGTTGGTGACTGCGTAGTCAATACACTCCGTCAGCACCGCACGCTCCTCATTGCGTTTTGCACCCGATATATGCTCCTCGTAAACCCCAACGACCTCCAAACCATTACGATTTGCATAGTCGGTCAGGTCAGCGACCTGACGAGCAGTCGATTGACGCTCGCCCGTACTTGAAACCCTTGCATATATTACTGCTGCCTTCATTTTTATCATCTTTTGGTGATAATTTTACTACCAAATTTGGATTAACGCTTGCATCTGGAAGCATCGAAATTCTCCACGCTCCACATCAAAGTAGGTGCATACCTTGCGTGCATCGCCACAAATGCCACGACCGTTGATGTGGTCGCCAACCAAAGCGGGCATCATCGTGCCATAGGCGATGCGTACCTCACCACTCTTTTTGAGGTAGGCAAATTTTACCACCTCTCGGCGCATACGAGCCTTCAACTCGTTCAACTTTGCCACTTGCAAACCTGTTACGAAATCGTTTTCCACTCTCTGCGAGATTACCGCTGCACGGTACATATCTCGGTTTGTTACTGCCGCAATCATTGTCATATCTGTAAGAAATTTTATTACACTAATACACTCTTTTAACACTCTTGGGCTCACCCCAGCCATTCAATCTATACACCTCACGCACCGCCTCCTCGTAAGAAAATACATCCTTGATAAACGATGCCATAGAGCCATTCTCTGATACCATAGTGTACTGCCAAATACCCCAACTATTTCTGTGTCTGCCAAACTTGTATTGTCCTACCTGAGCTTTCATAATTATCTCTGTTTTGTTATACAAATATAGTGAATAAATTTAAGTTGTGCAACTTTTCTAATGATTATTTTTAACTTGTGCATTAAAATTTTGGTTTGATATAGGTTTTTATTATATTTGTTAGTCACATTATATCACTATGGAAGAGAATATCGATAAGAAAAAACAGGAACGAGCTGTTGTCCATCTTTTTATGAAAGCAACGGGAGAGCATTTTTTTTATGGAAATTTGAAAGCTCTATTTGATAATCACGAAAAAGAGGAAAATGATGGCTCGTTGGGAATAGCATATAATTACATCAAGAATTTCAATCTTTCTGGAGGTAGATTCTACGAGAATGATATATGCATCATCCGCAAAGGAATAATCAACACCACGACAAAAAAGGAGTGGAAGAGAAATAATAAGAATCGAAATAACAAGTAATTGTTGTTGATATGGCAAGTGATAAAATCCAAGTCACAAGAGAGAATGGAGAGGTTGTAGATGCACAAGCTCCAATCATTGTGTCTGCAAGTCGCTCTACTGATATTCCTGCCTTTTATGCCGATTGGTTTCTGCATCGATTAAAGGTTGGTTATTCAGCTTGGACTAATCCTTTCAATGGGGTTAGGAGCTATGTCGCATACGACAAAACTCGTCTTATCGTATTTTGGTCAAAGAATCCTCGTCCATTGTTAAATAAAGGTGGATGTTTAGACTATCTTACAGAAAAAGGCATCAATTGCTATATTCAATATACACTTAATGATTATGTAACGGAAAAATTGGAGCGTGGCGTGCCTCCGTTGCAAGATAGAATTGACACATTCAAAAGATTAGTTGATAGACTTGGATTTGGTCGGGTTATATGGCGTTTTGACCCTATGATTCTAACAGATAGTATCACTACTGATGACCTTCTTGCTAAATCTCAATATATTGGTGACCAACTGAAGGGGTACACTGAGAAGATGGTTTTTAGTTATGCCGATATTCGTACTTATCGCAAGGTACAATCTAATCTTGAAAAAAATGCTATCAAATTTAGGGAGTTTGAAGAAGCGGATATGCATTACATTGCCAAAAATCTTGCTGCTCTAAATTCAAATTGGGGATATACGCTTGCTACTTGTGGAGAGAGAATAGACCTTGAGCAATATGGCATTGAGCATAATAAATGTGTGGATGATGACCTGATGATAAAGTACTTCTCGGAAGATGAGCGACTAATGGAGTTCTTGGGTGTTGAGGTTATCAGGGGTGACTTATTTAATCCTCAATCCACAATCATCAAGCGCAAGAAAAATAAAGATAAAGGACAACGAGCCTTTTGTGGGTGCATTGTCAGTAAAGATATTGGAGAATATAACACCTGTCCACATCTGTGTGAATACTGCTACGCTAACACAAGCAAGGAAACAGCATTGAAAAATTGGCAACGACACAAAGAGAACCCAAATGCAGAAACTATAATAGGTAAGTAATATGGCAAAACTGATTGAAAAAGGAACCAACTACGCTTATACAATTGAGCGTATCAAGGATATTACCTTTACAAAACTGCGCTCAGTGGTTATCGATTTCACCCGCAGATTACCCGCAGACCTCAATAGCGAACTATATGAGGCAATTCAACACGGAGTTTGTCAATTACAAAGTGAGCCAGAGCTTAATATGTACATTCACGCATTGGGTTTAATGCACGAAGCAAAGTTGCAACACGCCTTCGAGCATCTACCAAGCGAGTTTACAGACTACGAAGCAATTGAAATTATTGATTATGGATGTGGTCAAGCGATTGGAACAATATGCTATGCAGATTTCTTACGCAAGAATGGTTATGCACAAGAAGTGCGAAGAATCACACTTATTGAGCCATCTGAAATTGCCCTGAAACGAGCAGCTCTGCACGTATCGTGTTTCTTTCCTAATGCCGAGATTATTACTATCAACAAAGGGTTTGATGACTTGGTAGTGGATGATTTGTGCATCGATGATGAGATGCCAATACTACACATCTTCTCTAATGTTATTGATTTAGCAGACGATTATTTCAACCTTGAAAAATTTGCTATGCTGATAAATGATTGTGCAAGAGGTGAAAACCATTACATTTGCATTGAACCGTATTTTGATTATGAGGAGCAGGATGAAAAACTAAGGCGATTCTCTACCCTTCTCGATGCTCAGCCTTATTATAGCGATGTATATCTCAAAGGCGCATTCGTAGAAGGTCGTGATTGGACTTGTTGCGTAGTGATAAGTAAAAGTTATATTGAACCTCTTGCAAAAAGCCTATTAGATGATAGAATAAACCATATTAAGAATTGTACAATTAAAGAAGTTTCATATACTGACAATGTAGTAAATATTACTCTAACGAATCCTATTAAAGGTTATGTATCCACAGCGAATGGTGTGGCACATAGCATTGGAATTATGGAAACTATATCTATGCCATTATACTATATAGTCATTGCATTTAAGAAAGATGAAGATTGGGGTTGGTTAGGTAATACTATATTATCATCTCCTTTCATATTAAACAGAGTACTTAAAGGCGCTACTATTGATATTATTCAGCAATATATTTTCAAAGATGAAGAATTTGTCAATCCTCTAAATGAAACACGTGTTTACAATCAAGATACTATTATAAACTCTCTTACTAAGGTAACACTTGCTAAGAGGGGTGAAGATGAAGCGGATAAAATTGCAGAGCTACTATTATTCGACTCTCCTATAGATGACATTGAATTGATAATAGAATTCGCAGATGATGCTAATAAAAAGAAACAATACAAAGATGCATTTGGATATTATAAGTTAGCAGCCGAACAAGGTTGTGCGTATGCTCAACTTCGTTTAGGTATATGCTATATAAATGGCCGTGGTGTAGAAAAAAATGATGCTAAAGCTTTACAATGGTATCTTGACGCAGCTAAACAAGGTGAAACTACTGCACAACTTTATCTTGGAGGGTGCTATTACAAAGGTAAAGGTGTTAAGGAAGATTATTTTGAGGCAGTTAAATGGTGGAGAAAAGCTGCAGAATATGATGTTATAGAAGCCCAATTTAACCTCGGTGTTTGTTATGCAAATGGTCAAGGTGTTGAGCAGGACCAAACAGAAGCAGTAAAATGGTATCTTAAAGCAGCAGTACAAGGAGATACTGAAGCTCAATTTAATCTTGGAGTTTGTTATGCTAATGGCAAAGGTGTAGAACAAGATGATATTGAAGCTAAAAAATGGTTCCGTTTAGCTGCTAATGGTGGACATACTAAAGCAAAAGAAATGCTTGATGAGGTATAATAGGGCACAAGCAGTAAGATATGTGTAAATATAAGATTATCAGGACTGTGCGCTTGCAAAATTCATACAGAATCCGTATCTTTGTCTTCAAATAATCAATAATATTTTTATGAAAAAACATAAAAATTTATTGCAATGGTAGAAGCTACCAAAGCAATACGCATCATCGGGCGATATGACGGTGAAAAAACAATAGACGATATGTCTATTGATATGAAAAATCTTGAATGTAGGGCTAAATTTACTATTGACACATTAAGCCTTTATCTTGTAAGAGTTATGGAGATACTCAAAAAGAATTTGAATGCTGTTTATATTAGTTTGCCAAGTGTTGCCTACATTAGGTTCGGGGCAGAAACTCGTATTGTTGAAGAGGTAAAAGTTTATTATTATTTCAAAAAATGGGATGAATTATAAAGCCCAATACTTAATGCCCCGTCTATGCAAGGCGGGGCATTTTTTTGTAATCTCGTTATAATCTATGATAGCTATAATGAGTTATATGGAAGATTTTGTATGTTTAACAATTTCCCATTTGCCGTTATCGACCTTCAGCAGATATTTATCCTCATTCATTGTAATATCTGCGGCGATGATATGAAAATCCGATGGCTCGTCTGGTGCAAGTTCCGAAAGGCGTTGTCTTAATTTTTCATCAAAGTCATTCGGAATAATGATTTGTTGTTTGGTTGAGGTAGCAATCTTTTGAAAATACATTGAGCACGAGAAAAAAGCTCCACTATGCGTATAGAAGGTGATAATCTTATTTTGACTATCAAACTTCATCATATTATCAACATCGTTAAATGGCCGATACTTTTTTGCCTCTAACCCAGAATCCGTAATTTCAAAAACCTCGTAATTATTCCCCTGTTGTCCTTGATAGTAGTCGTTAATTAGCAACTCTTTCTCTCCGTCAAAATCTACATCGTAGAATTGAAAAGGAAGGTAATAATCAATTGGTGACTCTTCAAATGAATTTGGCTTGGTGGCATATTCAATATGGTAAACCTCCCCATCCTTATAACAATCAAAATTTTCAGCGGATGTTATCAAATCTGTATGATAGCTACTGAATTTTTCTCTATTGATATATTGGAATTCTTTACCCGTAGAAATGTCTCGGAAATTTATAGTAATATGTCCCGTTTCACAATCCTTTACCTCAAATGGTTGCCAATCTGCTGTTACCTCATAACCATTGATAGGTTTATCATATACCAACTTTACGCATACTTGGTTTTGTTTCGTAGGTTGCTCGTTGGCATTTATTTGTTTCTTTTCAGCGTTAAATATGGCGTAGATTATGCCTAATGAAACAAATATAGCTATCAGTAATACGATTCTTGATTTCATACGCTATTATAGTTTGATTATTCCATACAAAGTTAATCATTTATTAGATATGCACTCCTGAGATTTCAAATAATTCTTTGAATAATCCGAATACAGAAAACGGCAGTCGCAATTAAGTGGCTGCCGATTTTTCTGAATACACCGACAACTTGAATACACCCTAAATAAAAATTCCAAACAAGATTAGTACCTCCAAAAGTAGGTTGCGGAGTTGTTGTTTGAGTGATGGGGCGAGGTTTTGGGATAGTTTAGCAGCCAATGCCCGATAGGGTTTCATCACTTGCGATATATGTGTGCCTTTGGAATAGTAGTTTCGCAATAACGCCTCCACCTTCGCCAAATCACCGCCACAGTGCTCCAAAATCAATCGGTTTTTCAGGTCGGCAAGATTGGTGCAAGCAGTGTCGCCATCACTTTCCTCGATGGCATTATCAAGTAAATCCCAAATAGGTGTAGCGGTTGAGTTAAGTACCGCCCCGATAGAAGTGTCGTAAATATTGAGCGACTTGCGGATTTGCTCCTTTGAGTTGAGGTTGAGTTCAAATCTTATCTTACCATCGAAATAGTCTAATAGCAATTGTGGATTATCCAATGTTGATAAGAACCCACGATTGCCCGCCTTCTGAATCTCTTTCGCCTTATCATATATAGTCAATCTGCGCTTGTAGCCTTTTGTCTGAACATTCTTTTCAATCACAAAGTTGTCGCCAATCGTACGGGCAAGATACTTATTGAAATTAGCAACATTAGCACGGAGCGATTTTGTTAATGCCTTGCAATCGGGGTAATCAACATCCAAACAAACATCTGCCTTGACTATCTCCCCATCTGCCAATATCCCGTCAATGTTGAGGTCGCATAAACCCAAATCATTGATATTGGATAGACAAGTATGAATATTGTTTACGTGGATTAAATCTTTATAATCATCTTTTAATATCTTACCCGTAAACTCTAAAATGAGTTCTTGTTCACGATAATCTGCCTCGATATATAGATAGTAAGGGGACATCATTGTATATCGTTGCTCAACGATACATCCATCTTTTACTTTATTTTCAGATACATCTTCATTTAATGATTTTATATTTTCTATTGAACTAACAATTTTAATCTTATCGAATTTTATCACTATGCTTCATATTTTTTCTCTTTATTATTTCCATATAAATCTCCTTAAAAAAACGAAAACTTAACCTTGACAAGTGGTTATAACGCCTTGTTTTATATAAAATCGTGTGAAGGGATGATATTGTCAAGACATTTCATCGACTTTTTCAATCCACGGCATATTATTGGGGTCTGGGAGAATATCCCTCAAAGACCAAAGACGACCCAAATCCCGAAGAAACTCGTTCGAAAATAGAATATCATAGGGTACCAAACGGAGAGAGTTGAAAAACTTTCTCCGTTTTTTATTTCTCTCTCACGACAATCCCGACATTAAGTGGAGCGAAAAATTGCAATTCTTCAATAAAATATCTATTTTCGCCTTCAGAAACAAGTAACTCAAACATAATATGATGCGAAATTTTATTCTTTTAGCAACTGCTGTACTTATGACAACTATTTCGGCAGCACAAACCGAGCGCAAACTCCTCTCGATTGAGGATGTAGTACTCAACCGCGACCTCGTGGCAAAATCATACCCCGTACGTTGGGTGGGTGCAAGCGACTCATACTCAGCCGTAGAGCAGAACAACTTGGTAGCCTACGACGCACGCACAGGCAAGCAGCGCACACTCATCACGCTCGATGAGCTGAACACACTTCTTGACACCAACTTCAAGACCTTCCCGCCCTATGCCTACGACGACGAGAACTCGCTGGTGGTATCGGCACACAGCAAGCGCAACGTCATCTGCCTGAAGGAGCGCAAGGTCGTATCTGCAGCGAAGATTCCCGTGGGTGAAAACCTCACACGCCAGAGTGGCAAGGGTAACCTCTATGCCTACACACGCGAGAACAACCTCTACCTCTTCGATGGCGAGAAGGAGGTGGCTGTAACAGCCTTCGAGGATAAGAATATCGTCTGCGGACAGACCGTAAGCCGCAATGAGTTCGGCATCTCGGGCGGTATTTTCTTCTCTCCCGATGCTACAAAGCTGGCATTCTACAAAAAGGACGAATCGCGCGTAACGGAGTTCCCATTGCTCGACATCACCACTCGCACCGGCACGCTCAAAAATATCAAGTACCCGATGAACGGTATGCCCTCGGAGCATATCTGCCTCGGCGTGTACGACATTGCTACGGGCAAGACAACATACCTGCAGGTGACCGACTTCGACGAAGAGCGTTACCTCACCAACATCACTTGGTCACCCGACTCAAAGCGCATATATATTCAGGTGCTGGACCGCGCACAGAAGAATATGCACCTCAACTCATACGATGCCGCAACGGGCGCACAGCTCAAGCAGATTCTTACCGAGCACAACGACCGCTGGGTAGAGCCGCAGCACCCGCTGGTGTTCCTCGAGAGCGACCCCACGCAGTTTATCTACGCAACCGACAACCGCGACGGCTATTGGAATCTCTACCTCTGCAACGACGAGGGTAAGGTGGAGCGCCTGACAAAGACCGACGCCAGCGTGCAGTATGTTTCGCAGGATGCGAAGTATGTATATTACACCTCTGCCGAGGTATCGCCCATCGACAACCACCTCTTCCGCGTGGAGCTTAAGACTGGCAAGCAGACGCGCCTCACGCAGGCCGAGGGCTGGCACACGGCATCGGTAAGCAAGAGCGGAAAATATTTCCTCGACACCTACTCATCGCTCAACGTTCCCCGCGTGGTGGAGCTGGGTCGCACCGATGGTAAGCCCGCGCGCGAGTTGTTCCGCGCCGAGGACCCCACAGTTGGCTATAACTACGCACCTATCACCATAGGCACGGTTAAGAGTGCTGATGGCAAGTACGATAACTACTACCGTCTTATCAAGCCACTGGATTTCGACCCCACGAAGAAGTACCCCGTAATCCTCTACGTTTACGGCGGCCCTCACTCGCAGCTCGTACAGAATACATACCTCGCTTCGTTGCGTCGCTGGGAGATGTATATGGCACAGCGCGGATATGTGGTATTTGTGATGGATAACCGCGGAACATCTAATCGCGGCGCCGAGTTCGAGAAGGCTATTCACCGCCAGTGCGGTCAGGCAGAGATGGCCGACCAAATGGCCGGTATGGAGTGGCTGATGTCGCACGAGTGGGTTGACAAGGAGCGCATCGGCGTTCACGGCTGGTCGTATGGTGGTTTTATGACTATCTCGCTGATAACCAACTACCCCGATGTATTCAAGGTAGGCGTTGCCGGTGGCCCCGTAATCGACTGGAAGTGGTACGAGGTGATGTATGGCGAGCGCTATATGGACAACGTACACAACAACCCCGAGGGCTTCGCAAAGACCAGCCTTATCAACAAGGCTACATCGCTCAAGGGCAAGCTTTTGATTTGTCAGGGCGCAGTTGACCCCGTAGTTGTTTGGGAGCATTCACTCAGCTTCGTGCGCGAGTGCGTGAAGAACAACATCCACACCATCGACTATATGCCCTACCCCTGCGCCGAGCATAATGTCTATGGTCGTGATGCCCTGCACCTATATAATAAAATTACTAACTATTTTGAGGATTATCTCCGATAGGTATAACACAAACCTTTAGGTAAATTGCTCCTGCGGCCAACCTGCGGCCGCTGGCCGCAATTACAAATCTGACCCACCCCCATACCCCCGCCTCAGGCTGGGGCTTTGGTCGCCGCAAGCGGCTCCTCAAGGGTACAACCAAAGGTTGTGTTCTGCAATTATTATAATAAAATTACCAACTATTTTGAGGATTATCTCCGATAGGTATAACACAAACCTTTAGGTAAATTACTCCTGCGGCCCACCTGCGGCCGCTGGCCGCAATTACAAATCTGACCCACCCCCATACCCCCGCCTCAGGCTGGGGCTTTGGTCGCCGCAAGCGGCTCCTCAAGGGTACAACCAAAGGTTGTGTTCTGCAATTATTATAATAAAATTACCAACTATTTTGAGGACTATCTCTGATAGAATCTACTAATCAATAATTACGCGCGGCTGCCATAATAAAGTTGGTGGCTGCGCGTTTTTATATTGCAAATGCATTGACAAAAGTCAAAAAAGAGAGCGCAAAGTTGTATAAATGGATTTTTGTTCGTATCTTTCGTGGTGAAAATATGCATTATTAATTAATAAATAAATTAAAAAATAGATTTATTATGGAATTATTGTTTATCGGCGGTCTTGGAACCAGCGAGATTTTACTTATCGTATTGGCTCTTTTGCTTCTTTTCGGTGGTAAGAAATTGCCCGAGTTGATGCGCGGTGCTGGTCGTGGTATTCGTGAGTTCAAGGACGCAGTTAACACAGCTACAAAGCCTGAGGATGACAAGAAGCCCGAGTCTAAGGACGAGGTAAAATAACTATTTAGGCTGACGGGTATTAGGGAAGATGAGTAAGGAGCAGATAAACGATCAGGCGGAGATGACCTTTGGCGAACACCTCGACGAAGTTCGCAAGATTTTGGTTCGCGTGGCTCTTGTTTTTGCGGTGCTTTTCATCGTGCTTTTCTCGATGAAGGGTATTGTGTTGGATGTGGTATTCGCACCTATACGCGAAACATTCCCAACAAACCGCCTATTCGCGTGGATGGCGCAACTGCTTAATTCTGAAGCGTTGAATATCCACCCTGAGAATGTGGAGCTATTCAACAACAAGATGGCCGGACAGTTCCTCTTGCACATCAAGAGTTCAATCGTCGGAGCCTTCATCATTGCATTCCCTTATCTTATCTGGGAGTTGTGGCTCTTCGTGAAGCCCGCACTTCCGCCCCAGCAGCGCAAGCAGAGCATACGCTACGTCATCGAGACTCCGATATGGTTCATTATGGGTCTGATGTTTGGCTACTATATCATTGCCCCGCTGGCTGTTAACTTCTTGGGTAACTATCAGGTTAGCGACCAGATTAGCAACATCATCGACGTAAGCTCGTTTATGACAACCGTCATCAGCGTATCGTTCGCTGCAGCTATCGCGTTCCAGCTACCGTTGCTTATTCGTCTGCTGGCTTCAATAGGATTGGTTACCTCAGAGGGTATGCGTCAATACCGCAAGATAGCCATCGTGGCTCTGCTGGTATTTGCAGCCGTAATCACCCCGCCCGATGTGGTGAGCCAGTGTTTGATTTTCGTTCCTTGCTATATTTTGTACGAATACGGTATCGGCATCGCTGAGCGCATCGAGAAGCGTCGTGCAAAGGAGGAGGCCGAGTATCAGGCACAGATGGAGGCCGAGAAGGCTGCCGCAGCAAGCAAGAGCGAGGGTGAGCAGGAGTCAAACGACGACACTCAAGAGGGCGAGTCGGAAGATGAGCTTGAGGGACACGAGGTGACCTTCGCCGTAGCTGACGAGGAGAAGCCCAACGACAAGGAGGCATAGCCGATGGATAGATTAGGATTCTTCAAGCAGGGATTATCGTCAATGCTCGATGTGGCTGGCTCAATCGTGGGATTGAAACACGCTGCAAACTCATTTGTCGAGGTGGTAGATGAGGCGCTGAGTAACATCAAGACCGACATAGGTCTGCATCTGCCTTCGTTGGATGCCGGGATGTATGACGACCCGCAGGGCACACTCTCCGAGGTGGCGCATATAGGTTACACGATGGTTGAGGTGGGAGCCTACTATGGTGGAAAGATTCACAATATGGCGCCCGAGGAGTTCAAGGCTTTAGTAAACAAGGCTGGCTTGAAGATTACAAGTGCTCACATAAACCATCTCCACCAGAGCGCCGAGGATTCCACCGCCGGCACATTTACAAACAGCGCTGACGCCGAAGCCGCCAAACGAGCCGCCCGATGGGCAGCTATGGCCTCAGGGGCCACCGAAGAAGGGGCCACAGCCGAGGAGGGCATAGCAGAGGAGGGCATAGCAGAGGGGACCGCAGTAAAAGAGGCCGCAGCAGAGGGGGCCGAGGAAGCAAAGGAAGTGGCCGCAGAAGATGTAAAGGTCGTAGAGGTGGAAGTTGTAGAAGTTACTGAAAAGACTGATACAACAGCTGAAGACACAGAAGCAAAGACCGACCCCAATGATGAATGGTGGCGCGAGGCGTTGGATATACACAAGGAGCTGGGTTGCAGATACATAGTGATGTCACGCCTACCCGACTACCCTACCGATGAGGTTATTGCAGAATATGCCACATATTTCAACCGAATCGGAGAGTTGGCTGCCGAGCGAGGGATGCAGTTCTGCTACCACCCGCGACAGCAGGAGATGACAATGGTGGATGGCAAGTCGGCATTTGAGACGATAGCTGCCAACACCGACCCCGAAAAGGTACACTTCGAGATAGACACCTACGAGGCAACGGAGGCCGAAGTGGATGTTGAGGAGCTGCTAAAGCGACTCACAAAGCGAGTGACGCTGCTCCACATACACGACCACGGAATCATAGGTGATAGCGAGAAGATTGATTTTGAGAAGATTATAGCCCAGGGAATACGCACAGGCGTGAAAGATATCTTCGTGGAGGTGCGTAACTTCTCTCTACCGCCAATAAACTGCGTGGAGCGCAGCTACTACAACGTAGAGAGCCTACCAAGCATCAGCTACTAGGGTTACAAAAAAGCCTCTCTGCAAAGGAAAAGGGAAAGACTAAAAATGATAATTAAGAGAGCAAAAAAGCTTTAATATAGAAAACTCTTTATTAACCTAAAAAATTAACAACAATGTCAAAGAAAATCTCAAGAGCTGACTTTTTGAAGACCTCAGGCGCAGGTCTGGCAGCAATGACAGTTGTCCCCAACAACGTTATGGGTGCAGCTTTCGGACACAAGGCTCCATCTGACAAATTGAACATCGCAGGTGTTGGTGTTGGTGGTCGTGGTGCTAGCGTTCTCAACGACTTGAAGGAGGAGAACATCGTTGCATTGTGCGATACCGATTGGAACTACGCCAAGGGTACGTTCAACCGCTACAACAAGGCTCAGCGCTTCTGGGACTGGCGTGAGATGTACGACAAGATCGGCAACCAGATTGATGCCGTAATGTGTGCAACTCCTGACCACACCCACGCATTGGTAGCTGCTAACGCTATGGAGATGGGCAAGCACGTATATTGCGAGAAGCCCCTTACTCACTCAGTTTACGAGTCTCGTCTGTTGACTAAGCTCGCTGCTAAGAACGGCGTTGCTACTCAGATGGGTAACCAGGGTTCATCTGGTGAGGGCGTAGAGCAGGTATGTAACTGGATTTGGAACGGTGAGATCGGTGAGGTAACTCGCGTAGACGCTTTCACTGACCGTCCTATCTGGCCTCAGGGCTTGATGGTTCCCAAGGAGGTACACGCAATTCCCGAGACTTTGAACTGGGATTTGTTCCTCGGCCCGGCTAAGTATCGTCCTTACAACAATGTTTACCAGCCTTGGAACTGGCGTGGTTGGTGGGACTTCGGTACAGGTGCGTTGGGTGATATGGCTTGCCACATCTTGCACCCCGTATTCAAGGCTCTCCAGTTGGGTTATCCCACTAAGGTTCAGGGTTCTTCAACCGCTTTGTTGACCGACTGCGCACCTCAGGCTCAGATGGTAACTCTCGTATTCCCCGAGCGCGGTAAGAAGGATAAGGTTAAGTTGCCCGAGGTAACTGTAACTTGGTATGATGGTGGTTTGACTCCTCCTCGTCCCGAGGGATTGGAGCCCGGTAAGAACCTCAATATGCAGGGTGGTGGTGCTATCTTCTACGGTACTAAGGACATCCTCGTATGTGGTTGCTACGGTGTTAACCCCTACCTCGTATCAGGTCGTGTACCTAACTCTCCCAAGCGTGCGCGCCACGTCGAGCTCTCACACGGTAAGGACTTCGTTCGTGCTTGTAAGGAGGATAAGGCTAACCGCGTAAAGACTAACTCTGACTTCTCAGAGGCAGGTCCTTTCAACGAGATGGTTGTAATGGGTGTATTGGGTGTTCGTCTCCAGGGCTTGAACAAGGTTCTCGAGTGGGACGGTGCTAATATGCAGTTCACTAACATCAAGGACGACGAGACTATCAAGATTATGATCGAGGATGGCTTCTCAATCCACGATGGTCACCCCACATTCAACAAGACTTACACCGATCCTATCAACGCTAAGCAGTTCGTTAGCGAGATGATTAAGCACAACTACCGTGAGGGTTGGGGTGGTTTGTTGCCCAATATGCCTAAATAATTGAGAACAATTAAAAACGATTATTAAAAATGAAGAAAGTATTAATGATGGCTGCTATGGTATCTATGCTCGCTTCTTGCGGTGGCAATGGTGCTAAGAAGGCAGAGGCTCCCGCTGAGGATGACGCAAATACTGTTGTATTGTTCGACGGTACAAGCCTTGACGGTTGGAGAGGTTATGGTAAGGACCACGTGCCCGCACGTTGGACTATCGAGGACGGTTGCTTGAAGTTTGCTGGTTCAGGTGGCGGTGAGGCTCAGACTGGTGAGGGTGGTGATATCATCTTCGCTGCTCAGAAGTTCAAGAACTTCGAGTTGGAGTTGGAGTGGAAGATCTCTAAGGGTGGTAACTCTGGTATCTTCTTCTTGGCTCAGGAGGTTAAGAACGATAAGGGCGGTTACGAGCCTATCTACGTATCTGCACCCGAGTGCCAGGTATTGGATAACGAGAATCACCCCGATGCAAAGTTGGGTAAGGACGGTAACCGTATGTCATCTTCATTGTATGATATGATTCCCGCTAAGCCCCAGAACGCTAAGCCCGCAGGCGAGTGGAACAAGGTTAAGATCTTGTGCTACAAGGGTACTGTTGTTCACTATCAGAACGATGAGCCCGTTGTAGAGTACCACTTGTGGACTGATCAGTGGAGAGAGATGATTGACAACTCTAAGTTTAGCAAGGAGAAGTGGCCTGTAGCTTACGAGCTTCTTACTAACGTAGGTGGTGAGAACCACGAGGGTTACATCGGTTTCCAGGATCACGGCGACGATGTATGGTTCCGCAACATCAAGGTTAAGGTTCTTGAGTAATCAAAATCTGACCTAACAATAGGGCCGCCCGCAAGGGTGGCCCTTATTTTTTGTGGCGGTGGGGAGGTTAATTATTATAATCTTAGGACATTGAGGCCCCTCTATATACCCTGCGGCTTCCAGCCACATTTACAAGCCTGTACCCTTAATCCCCCACCTTAGGCAGGGGCTATCCACTACACTCCGATGTTTGCAGCGTATGAAGGGAAAGAGTTACATCCCATATAACCGCAATAATTTTTGCAACACATATAGAAAAGGCTGTGCGATTTGCACAGCCTTTAACATTGTCAAAAGTTATATAACAAGAGCTATTTTGAAGCTAGTCGCAGTGGCGGAAGGCGGAGCATACAAAAAGTATGTGAGTACTTACGCCGCAAGCTAGATGCCAAAAGAGCCTTGTTAGATAATTTTTCTACATCGCAAATGAAAGCGTTACTCCCAAACGGCAAGGCTTGCCGTGGTTGTAGAAGTTGTTGTTCATCGACTTGAAGTAGAAGGTGTAGAAGTCGGTGTTGGTGAGGTTGCGACCCCACAATGAGAGTGAGAAATCGCCCTTGCGAAGCTCTACCGAGGCGTTGAGCTGCGAGTAGAAATCCTGCTTCAGAGTATTTGCCTCATTCCAATAAATCTTACCTGCACCCTGCCAAGAGGCGTTCAGCACAACCTCATCGAGCAACTTACCGCCAATCCACCAATTATATGCCACGCCCAACGAAGTGGTGTGCTGCGGCGCATAAGGCAGATAGTTGCCAGCATAATCCGTAACGCCATCATTAAACTCCTCAAACTTCGCATTCGTATAGCCGTAGTTCGCCATCAAACGCAGATGGCTCAAATTCATCAACTTAAAGACATCCCACGTTGCCGACACTTCAACGCCACGGCTACGCGAGCGGCCCGCATTTGACATCATACGGCCCGTAGTTGTACCCTCGGGGAACACAGTGAGCTGCTGATCGCGGCACTCAATCCAGAAGGCTGCAAAATCAACATTCACGCGCTTATCGGCAAACTGAAGGTGGCCACCCACCTCGTAGTTCCAGCTATACTCGGGGTCGTAGGTCGTAACCGAAGCTGCATCGTAGGGCGACTCCTCGCCACCCATCGAGGGGCGACCCATAGAGGACATAGCGTCGTCCATCAGGGCTGACTTAATCTTATTTTGCAGGATATCCGAGAAAATCTGTGTATTGAAACCGCCCGCCTTATATCCGCGTGTTACGGTTGCATACAAATCACCCGCGCCAGTGGTGAAATTCACGGCAAACTTGGGCAACAACTCCAGATAATCCATCTTCTCCTCGCCATTGAACGGAACCTCAACGGTGTGCATAGGAATCATATCGGGCATACCGGGACGCATCGGGCCCACCTTATAGCCGATAGCCGAGTGGTTATCGTAGTTCATCTTTGACGCCTCGTAATCCAGACGCAAGCCCGCTGTAAAACGCCAGCGCTCACCCGCCTTAACCGATGACTCGTGGTAGAGCGCAAGGCCGTATGTAGGCAAATCGAAGTTGCTTGCCACAACCAACTCATCGCGGTCGAACTGCAACAGATTCTTAATCATCGCGGGCATATTTCCCAGGATAAGATTATCGATACCATCCTTGAGGATAGTCACAGGGGCACTCATATCAATCTTCTTATAGAAACCGTACGCACCCACAAGCCACTGATAGCGGTGTGAATCGTCGTTCGAGCGCAGCACCAAATCCTCGGTAAAAGCGTGCTCGTGCTGCTCCTGCTCGAGAGTAAAGATTGACGCAGGCGTAAGGTCGTTATCCATACGCATACGGTCGTGCATAAATTGGTAGCTGGTTGTAGAGGTGAATTTTATCTTATCGTTGGTATGCGACAAAACGAGGCCGTCGCTGAAACTATAACGCATATATCCGCTAGGGCTGTTGTAGTTTATATCGCCAACAACATCCTTCTCTGCATCATACAGGGCGTAGGCATAGCCACCCTCATAATCATAACCGAAAGAGGCTGTATTGTCAATCTCCCATCCGCGGCCCAAATCGCCAACCAGACGCAGGCGACTGCCGCTGCTCTCGCCCCAATCGACATTGCTGCCATCAAAGGCGTTGTCGAAGAAGCCATCTGTACGGTTGTAGTATCCGCCAACCGAGAAGCCGAACTTGCCGCCCTTGCTGCGACCATAGTACGAAGCCTTCGCACGCAGGGTATTGCCTGAGCTGTACTCCAAAAGGGCACGCACACCCTGATAGTTCATCGGCGAGAGTGTATAGACGTTCATCTGGCCACCCATCGTGTTACGGCCATAGAGCGTACTCTGCGGGCCACGCAGCAGCTCCACGCGAGCCACGTCCAGCATATCGAAGTCATAGTTATTTTTATTAAGGTAAGGCACGCCATCTACCGTAAGACCGATAATCGGCTGGTCGATACGCGCCCCAAAGCCACGAACATATATTGATGAGGTCATCTTTGAGCCATAGTCGGGCTGGTAAAAGTTAGGCACAACGGCCGAGAGGTCCTTGATTGAGAGGACGCGCTCGCTACGCAGCAAATCGCCGCCAATGACACTTGACGAGATAGGCTGCTGCTTAAGGCCATAGTGCTGCTTGGGCATACGCACCGCAACACCCACCTGGTCAATATCTATATGCTCATACAACGTAGTATCAGCCTTCTCAGGCTCTGCGGCCTGCAGACTAACTGCACAAGCCACAAGAGCAAAAAATAGTGTAAAAAGTCTTTTCATTATCGCTATTTAAGTATTTTACAAATTTACAGCGACAAAGGTATGGCTTATTATTATGCGCATCAACTATTATTATTGATAGTTTTCGGTGTAGAGAATTAAGAAAAAAATGCTATCTTTGTCTTAATGAAAATTACTGTAAAACCTAAAATTTCATACTATGTCTAAGAAATTATCACGCGCCGACTTCTTGAAGAGTACGGCTGCAGGAGTAGCAGCAATGACTGTTGTTCCTAATAACGTAATGGGTGCGGCCTTTGGACATAAGGCTCCATCAGACAAGTTGAACATCGCCGGTATCGGTATCGGTGGTCGTGGTGCAAGCGTCCTCAAGGACCTCGAGGGAGAGAATATCGTAGCTCTGTGCGACACCGACTGGGCATACTCAAAGCATATCTTCGAGCGCTACCCCAAGGCAAAGCGTTTCTACGACTGGCGCGAGATGTATGATAAGATTTCGGGCGAGTTCGATGCTATTATGTGTGCTACGGCCGACCATACGCACGCCATCATCGCATCAGAGGCTATGAATTTGGGTAAGCACGTATATTGCGAGAAACCTTTGACACACTCTGTATATGAGTCACGTCTTTTGACCAAGCTCACCGAGAAAACAGGTGTGGCAACGCAGATGGGTAATCAGGGCTCATCGGCTATCGGCGTAGAGACTGTATGTAACTGGATTTGGAATGGCGAGATTGGCGAGGTTACTCACGTTGAGGCCTTCACCGACCGCCCCATCTGGCCGCAGGGTCTGATGACTCCCAAGGAGGTACACGCTGTTCCCGACACGCTGAAGTGGGATTTGTTCCTCGGCCCGGCTAAGTTCCGTCCCTACAACAACGTTTATCAGCCCTGGAACTGGCGTGGATGGTGGGACTTCGGTACTGGCGCATTGGGTGATATGGCGTGCCACGTACTCCACCCCGCATTCAAGGCGTTGAACTTGGGTTATCCCTCGAAGGTACAGGGCTCATCGACAGCCCTTCTGACCGACTGCGCACCTCAGGCTCAGATGGTTACATATACATTCCCCGAGCGCGGCAAGATTCACAACATCAAGCTGCCCGAGGTTACCGTACGCTGGTACGACGGCGGTATCACACCTCCGCGTCCCGATGGTCTGGAGCAGGGTAAGGATTTGAACGTTGCGGGTGGTGCTACCATCTTCTACGGCACGAAGGATATCTTGGTTTGCGGTAAGGATGGCCGTAACCCCTACCTCGTATCTGGTCGCACACCAAAGACTCCCAACCGCGCATTGCACGTAGATTTGTCACACGGCAAGGATTGGATTCGCGCTTGTAAGGAGAATAAGGCTACACGCAAGCAGACCGCGTCTAACTTCCTGGAGGCTGGTCCCTTCAACGAGATGGTTGTAATGGGCGTGTTGGCTGTACGCTTGCAGGGTCTGCATAAGATTCTGGAGTGGGACGGCAAGAATATGCAGTTCACAAACATTGGCGACAACGAGACGCTGAGAATTATGATTGAGGATGGCTTCTCAATCAAGGATGGTCACCCCACATTCAACAAGACCTACACCGACCCCATCAACGCTAAGCAGTTCGTGAGCGAGATGATTAAGCACAACTACCGTGAGGGTTGGAAATTGTGCGATATGCCTAAGTAACATATGAATCTATTATAGAAAAGGGTGTTAACCGTAAAGTTAGCACCCTTTTCTATACCTATTACAAATGATAGTTTTATCTTTTCAAGAAAATGAATATCTTTGTAATATGAATCACCGTCCTAAAATCGCAGTTATTCACCCCAATTCGCTCTGCTGCCTGGCGATGCGAACTATCCTTACGGATATTGCCCCCTTTGTGGGTATGTTCCGCGAGGTGGATATTGCTGCATATAACTCTATGGAGGAGTTTATGGACGATACGCCCGATATGGCTATCCACTACTTCATTGCGGCCGAGATTCTTGTTGACAATATGCCCTACTTTGCACCCCAGCAGCGCCGCTGCATCGTTCTGACCGAGGGTGAGCAGCAGACGTACGAGGGCTTCCACACCATAGATATCCGCCGCCCCGAGCGCGAGCTGCTGAAGGCCTTTCTTACGATGCACAACACCGCCCATACGGCTCACGGCGTGCAGCCTCGCATAAACAACGAGGATAGCGAGCTGCTCTCGCAGCGCGAGAAGGATGTGCTGGCACTTATCGTCAAGGGCTACATAAACAAGGAGATAGCCGATATGCTCAACATCTCAACCCCCACGGTTATCTTCCACCGCCGCAACATCAGCGAGAAGATTGGCTCGAAATCTATCGGTCGCCAGACCATC
The DNA here is from genome assembly GCA_015059845.1 of Rikenellaceae bacterium. Taxonomy (GTDB): domain Bacteria; phylum Bacteroidota; class Bacteroidia; order Bacteroidales; family Rikenellaceae; genus Alistipes. The sequence continues at coordinate 73,358 of SUZR01000005.1, forward strand.
TATGCCGTAATGAACGGAATTGTCGATTTCCGCGAGTTGTAAAAGGGGCTAAACGCCGAAATGCGGGGGTGAAATATCATTTCTGCCTATTTATTTTTCATCCATTATCGCTATATTTGTGTTAAGCAAAATTATAACACCGAAAAAGATATGAAAAAGTTTCTTTTCATCGTGGCCGCAGGCATTATGGCAGCTGTCGGCTGTACGAACAACCAACCCGCAGAGAAGGCGTGTTGCCAGGAGGGTAAGAATCCCGTTATCGAGAATATTATGGCGCGCCGCAGCGTGCGTGCATACAAGGAGCAGGCCGTACCGCGTGAGCTGATGGAGCAGGTGCTGGAGTGCGGTATTAACGCCCCCAACGCTATGAACGCCCAGCAGTGGGAGGTGCGCGTTGTGGAGTCTAAGGCGTGGATTGACAAGGCTACCGAGGCCTACAAGCAGAGCGTGAAGGGCACTCCTGCCGAGAAGATGGTTACGGACCCCTCGTTTAAAAATATGTTCCGCAACGCCCCCGCAGTGATTTTCATCGGCTGTAAGAGCGGTAAATATACCCCCGTGGATTGCGGTCTGATGGCCGAGAATATGATGCTCGCGGCGCAGTCGCTCGGCTTGGGTACGGTATGTATGGGTAGCCCCATAGCATTCCTCACGCAGCCCGCAGGTGCTGAATTCCTCTCATCACTCTCATTTAGCGAGGGTTATGAGCCGCTGATTTGCATCGGCATAGGCTACGCCGACGAGGCCCCTGCTGCAAAGCCTCGCAACAAAGATGTGATTAAGTATATTGAATAACTAAAACCCTTGAACTATGAAGAACCTTAACTCAAAACTTTTCTACTCGCTCACGGGAGCTGCCGCTGTGGCATCGTTGCCATCGTGCGCACCGAAGCAGGCTGAGCCGCAAGGGCCGTACAACATTGTCTATATTATGACCGACGACCATACGGCACAGATGATGAGCTGCTACGACCGCCGCTATGTTCACACACCCAACCTCGACCGTATTGCCGAGGATGGCGTGCGCTTCACTAATAGTTTTGTGGCAAACTCGCTGAGTGGTCCCAGCCGCGCTTGTATGATTACAGGCAAGCACAGCCACGCAAACGGCTTTGCCGACAACGAGCCGGGAACCGTATTTGACAATACACAGCAGACCTTCCCCAAGCTGTTGCAGGCGGCAGGTTATCAGACCGCTGTTGTGGGTAAGTGGCACCTGAAGAGCGTGCCCACGGGATTCGACTATTGGGAGATTATTCCGGGCCAGGGCGACTACTACAACCCGCGCTTTATCACGCCACAAGATACACTGCGTAATGAGGGTTACATCTCTGACCTTATCACCGACAAGAGTTTGAAGTGGCTTGATGAGCGCGACAAGGAGAAACCCTTCTGCATCCTTATCCACCACAAGGCGTGCCACCGCGAATGGCAGCCCGACCTTAAGTATCTGAACGAGTATGAGGATACAACATTCCCCATCCCCGATACCTTCTACGACAACTACGAGGGTCGCGTGGCAGCACAGGCACAGGAGATGAGCATAGCCAAGGATATGAAGATTGTTGCCGACAATAAGGTTATCCCCAAGGACGAGAAGTCGCGCGACTACCGCTCGTACAAGTATGCCGTAAGCCGCCTCACACCTGAGGAGAAGGCCATTTATGATGAGTTCTACGGCAAGATTTCGGAGGACTACTACGCCAAGAATCCGCAGGGTAACGATTTGGCTGAGTGGAAGTTCCAGCGTTATATGCGCGACTATGCGAAGGTTGTGAAGTCGGTTGACGACAACGTAGGCCGCGTACTTGACTATCTGGAGGCAAACGGCCTGAAGGAGAACACATTGGTAGTTTACACCTCTGACCAGGGTTTCTATATGGGTGAGCACGGCTGGTTCGACAAGCGCTTTATGTACGAGGAGTCATTCCGCACACCGCTGGTTATGAGCCTTCCCGAGGGCTTCGACCGCAAGGGCGATATCGAGGAGATGGTGCAGAACATCGACTACGCACCCACATTCCTGGAGTTGGCCGGTGTAGATGTTCCCGAGGATATTCACGGCGAGTCTATCGTGCCTCTGCTCAAGGGCGAGAAGCCCGCAACGTGGCGTAAGTCGCTATACTACCACTACTACGAGTTCCCCGCCGTACATATGGTTAAGCGCCACTATGGTGTGCGCACCGAGCGCTATAAGCTCATCCACTTCTACAACGATATCGATGTATGGGAGTTATACGACTTGCAGGAGGATCCCAAGGAGCTGAACAACCTCTACGGCAAGGAGGGTTACGACCAGATTACCAAGGAGTTGATGCAGGAGCTCAAGAAGCTGCAGGAGCAGTACGACGACCCGATTCGTCTGGCCGAGGCACAAAAGTAATATGAGCCAGAAGAGTCCCATCATAATGCCTTTTGCAAGGCCGCTCTACGTTATGGCAAAGCCCGTCGGAGCGGCCTGCAATTTGGCGTGCGAGTACTGCTACTACCTCGAAAAGGCCGCCCTCTACGACTCCGAGCCACGCACGCTGATGAGTGACGAGGTGCTGGAGCGCTTCATTGCCGAGTATATCCGCTCGCAAACCACCCTTGAGGTCTATTTCACGTGGCACGGCGGCGAGCCGCTGATGCGCCCCATAGCCTTCTATCGTCGTGCGCTGGAACTGCAAAAAAAGTACGCCGCAGGGCGCACCATCGTCAACAGCATACAGACCAACGGCACGCTTATTACGGATAAGTGGTGCGAGTTCTTCCGCAAAAACAACTTCCTCGTAGGTGTATCCATCGACGGACCAGAGGAGTTTCACGATGAGTTCCGCCTCAACAAGGCGGGGCGACCCTCGTTCAAGGATGTTGTGCGCGGAATACGCCTGCTCAACCGCTACGGCGTGGAGTGGAACGCGATGGCTGTGGTGAATGATTTTAATGGCGACTACCCGCTGGATTTCTACCGTTTCTTCCGCGACGAGCTGGGTTGCCGCTACCTGCAATTTACGCCCGTTGTGGAGCGTATCATTGAGCGTGAGGATGGTCTGCAACTCGCATCGGGACGTGATGGAGGGGGCGAGATGACCGATTTTTCGGTTACGCCCGAGCAGTGGGGAACGTTTCTTTGCACCGTATTTGATGAGTGGGTACGAAACGATGTCGGCAAGATGTTTGTGCAGATTTTCGACTCCACGCTGGCCAACTGGGTGGGAGAGCAGCCGGGATTATGCACGCTGAACAGCTACTGCGGCCACGCAGCCGTGATGGAGTATAATGGCGATGTATATTCGTGTGACCACTTTGTATTTCCTGAGTATAAGTTGGGTAATATCCGCACGGACTCGCTCGCCGATATGATGTATGGCCAGCGCCAGCAGGCATTCGGTGCAATGAAATACAAGGGTCTGCACTCGCGTTGCCGCAGCTGCCAATACGAGTTTGCCTGCCACGGCGAGTGCCCGCGCAATAGATTCGTAACGGCCGACGGCGAGGCGGGACTCAACTATTTATGCGAGGGATATCACCGTTTCTTCGACCACGCAGCACCCTATATGGAGTTTATGAAACGCGAATTGGCAGCAGGTCGCGCCCCTGCAAATGTAATGCAGTGGGAAGGCATAAAGAGCTTTGAATAATGCTTTTTCTGCAAGTTTTATGCAAAAATATTCACAAAGAATTTTGATATATCATCTAATTGCGATATATTTGTACTTGTTAAGATTGGACTTTTAGAGTGAAAAATATGATGAACCATTTCTATTTTAAGCGATTTTACTTTTACCGTGCGAACGGTCAGGATGTCGTATGCTAAAATGAAGTGATTCATATGCGTTTTAATCCTGACCGTGCGAGCGTGGTCAGGATTCTTTTTAATATACTGATATGCATAAGATTGCAATACAAGGATACGAGGGGTGTTTTCACCACATTGCCGCAAATCTCCATTTCGGCCGCGATATAGAGATTCTGCCCTGCGACACATTCCGTGCCGTAGCAGCGGCAGTAAAGCGAGGTGATGCACATATGGGACTGATGGCCATTGAGAACTCAATTGCTGGCTCTATCATCCCCAATTACAGCATCCTGCAGGATGAGAATCTGCAAGTGGCGGGCGAGGTATATCTGCCCATCAAGCAGAATCTTATGGTGCTGCCCGACGTGGAGTTGGAGGATATTCGCGAGGTGGAGTCTCACTCAATGGCACTGTTACAGTGTGTAGATTACCTCGACGAGCATAACTGGAAACTTGTCGAGAGTGACGATACCGCTCTAAGTGCCAGACGCATAGCCGAGAATGGTCTGCGTCACACGGCAGCCATCGCCAGCGAGCTTGCAGCCGATATGTTCGGACTGAAGATTATCGCCCCCGAGATTAACACCATCAAGAGCAACTACACACGTTTTATGGTGCTGAAGCGTTACGACCACAACATCGACGAGAATGCCAACAAGGCCTCGCTCTACTTCAAGACCGACCATCAGGAGGGCTCACTGCTCCGCGCATTGAGTTGCCTGGATGGTATAAACCTCTCGAAGTTGCAGTCATACCCCATTCCCAGCGAGCCGTGGCACTATCTATTCCACATCGACTTGGAGTTTAAGTGTTTGGATGATTATATCCGCAATCTGAATCGCCTGCAAGAGGTGACCAAAGAGATTCACGTATATGGTGTATATCGTAGCGGTAAATAACTGAAAATATAAGAATTGATATAATAACTAAAACTTAAGAAACTATGGCAAAGGTAGAGATTGCTCCCTCGCACCGTATGGATTGCATTAAGGAGTATTATTTTTCAAAGAAGAATCGTGAGATTGCAGAGCTTCGCAAGGCTGGCCGCGACATTATCTCACTCGGTATCGGTAGCCCCGATATGCCCCCTGCACAGGCCGTAATCGACCGCTTGGCAAAGGAGGCACAGCGCCCCGATGTACACGCATATCAGCCCTACAACGGTAGCGAGCTGCTGCGTAAGGCTTATGCCGACTGGTACGAGAAGTGGTACAACGTTAAACTCGACCCCAAGAGCGAGGTATTGCCCTTGTTAGGCTCTAAGGAGGGTATTATGCATATCTGTATGGCGTTCCTCGACGCTGGCGACAAGGTGCTCGTGCCCAACCCTGGCTACCCCACTTACCGTGCAGCCGTTACGTTGGCTGGAGGTGAGGTTATGGAGTATCGTCTGAACGCTGCCAATGGCTTCTACCCCGACTTCGAGGAGATTGAGAAGCAGGATTTGAGTGGCGTGAAGTTGATGTTTGTCAACTACCCCAATATGCCTACGGGTACTCACCCCACGGTCGAGTTGTTCGAGAAGCTGGTTGCCTTCGCCGGCAAACACAACATCCTTCTGGTTCACGACAACCCATACAGCTTCGTGCGTAACAATCTCCAGCTCTCAATCCTTGCAATCGAGGGCGCAAAGGATGTAGCTATCGAGATGAACTCAACAAGTAAGGGTCACTCTATGGCTGGCTGGCGTGTAGGTGTTGTGGCAGGTCGTGCCGACATCATCAGCGACATCCTGCGCTTCAAGTCAAATATGGACTCTGGTATGTTCTATCCCGTGCAGGCTGCTGCTGCCGAGGCGTTGGCTCTGGGCAACGAGTGGTTTGACGAGTTGAACGCCACATACTACGAGCGCGAGGCTCACGGCTACGCTCTGCTGGACGCTCTGGGCTGTAACTACGTGAAGGGCCAGGCTGGATTGTTCGTATGGGCCGCTATGCCTGAGGATTTCGAGGGCGACTGCTTCGCATTCTCGGATAAGGTTTTGGACGAGTGCGACGTATTTGTAACGCCGGGCGGCATCTTCGGTTCGGAGGGTACGAAGTATATCCGTATTTCACTCTGTATGCCTGCAGCTCGTTTGGCTGAGGCTGCCGAGCGCGTAAAGGCACGTTTTAACAAGTAAGATATGAAGGCTACCGTCATAGGATTGGGTCTTATCGGAGGCTCCTTCGCGCTGAGTCTTAAGGATAATGCGCTTTGCGAGCGAGTTACGGGCATTGAGCACTCCACAAAGAGTGCTCAGCGTGCCCTTGAACTCGGTCTGGTCGATGCTATTGTGACGCTCGACGAGGCTCTTTCGGAGAGTGACCTTATCGTGCTGGCGACACCCGTTGATACCCTGCCCGTATTGGCGACAAAGATTCTTAACCGCCTGCGTCCCAATCAGATTCTGATGGATATGGGCTCTACGAAACAGGAGCTGTGCGAGGTTACGATGATGCACCCCAACCGAGGTCGTCTGGTGGCCACGCACCCTATGTGGGGTACGGAGAACAGCGGTCCCGATGCTGCCGAGCACGGCGCCTTCAAGGGGCGTACGGTGGTAATCTGCGAGAGCCACCTCTCGGACAGCGACGCCGTGGAGCAGGTTGAGAAGATTTATCGCACGCTCGGTATGCCCATAAAGTATATGTCGGCCGAGGAGCAGGATATGCACTGCGCCTACGTGTCGCACATCTCGCACATCACTTCGTTTGCGCTGGCATTGACCGTGTTGGAGAAGGAGCGTGAGGAGGAGCATATCTTTGACTTGGCGGGTGGAGGTTTCGAGAGTACGGTGCGTCTGGCAAAGAGCCTACCACAAACGTGGGCTCCAATCTTCTTGGAGAACAAATACAACGTGCTGGATGTTCTGCGCGAGCATATCCACCAGCTTCAAATCCTGCGACGTATGCTTGAGCGCGACGACCGCGAGGGATTAATCGAGGCTATGCAGAAGGCCAATAAGATTAGAGATATTTTAAAATAAGATATGCTGGTCTTGCTATCGAGCTAACGGCACGTAATTAAGACTAAGCACAACGAAAACTGTTAGGAAAGATGGGAAAATTTGTTCTTGGGGCTAAGCGTCCCTTAATCATAGCCGGCCCGTGCAGTGCTGAGACTCGCGAGCAGACTATCGAAACAGCTATGCAACTTGCCCGCTCGGGTAAGGTTGATGTGATTCGTGCCGGAGTATGGAAGCCGCGTACAAATCCGGGAACATTTGAGGGCATTGGCGAGCCCGCCTTGGAGTGGCTCTGCGAGGTAAAGGAGGCTACGGGGCTGCCCATAGCTGTCGAGGTGGCAAACCGCGCACACGTGCAGTTTGCGCTCAAGTATGGCATTGATATTCTGTGGATTGGTGCCCGCACAACGGTGTCGCCCTTTGCCGTACAGGAGATTGCCGAGGCGCTGCACGATAATAAGGATGTAACCGTATTGGTTAAAAACCCGATGACACCCGATATCGGTCTGTGGGCCGGAGCGGTGAATCGCCTTATAAATGAGGGTGTTCCGCAGGAGAACATTGGTCTTATCCACCGAGGATTCGCATATTTTGGCGATAGCAAGTATCGCAACCCGCCGATGTGGCATATGATTTTCGAGATGCGCAGCCGCTTCCCTGAGATGATGATGATTTGCGACCCGTCGCACATCTGCGGTTGCCGTCCCTTGTTGCAGGGCATTGCGCAGCAGGCTGCCGACCTCTGCTTCGATGGTATGATGATTGAGAGCCACATCACGCCCGACAAGGCGTGGAGCGATGCATCACAGCAGGTTACGCCGCAGGATTGCATCACGATGCTGGACAATATTATGTGGCGTGCGAAGTCGGCCGATGACCCTGAGTTCAACGACGAGCTCAATATCTGCCGCCGCCAGATTGACCAGATTGACGCGGAGATTTTCGACCTCCTGAACCGCCGTATGCACACCAGCGACAAGATTGGCGAGATTAAGAAGGCCAACAACGTGGCAATACTGCAGAGCAACCGCTGGGAGGATATTTGCCGTCGGATGCTAACCATCACGCGCCGTATGGGTCTCAGCGAGGATTTCGTTCGCACCGTGCTGGAGGCAATCCACGTGGAGAGCATCAACCGCCAGAATGAGATTATGAATAAGTAATCAATCATTTTAAGAATCAGGGCCACCCATATAGGATGGCCTTTTTGTTTATTTCGCCCAATAATTGTAGCTATTGACGAAAAAAGAGTTAAATTTGTAGTTTAGAAACTATGGATAAATTTTTTACATACGACGGCTGCCGTATCCACTACGAGGATTGTGGCGAGGGACACCCCATACTGCTCTTGCACGGCTGGGGCTGTAACACCACGACATTCAATGCGATACGCCCATTCCTTGAGGCTCGCTTCCGCGTGCTGACCTTCGATTTTGCAGGCTTCGGCCAGAGCGAGGAGCCACGCGAGGTGTGGGGCGTGGAGGAGTACACCCGTTCGGTGGAGGCTATAGCGCAACACGAGGGTGTGGAGAGCCCAATCCTGATAGGTCACTCGTTTGGCGGTCGCGTGTCGATAGTTTACGCGTCGCGTAACAAGGTGCAGAAGGTGATGTTGGTCGATGCGGCGGGAGTGAAGCCCAAGCGCTCGCTCAACTACTACCGCAAGGTTTACACCTTCAAGCTGATAAAGAAGCTGTTGCCGCTCCTGGTGGGCAAGATGCGAGCAGCTGAGATTATCGAACGTCGTCGCGCCAAGGCAGGCTCGTCGGATTACTCGCAGGCCACGCCTATGATGCGTGCCATATTGTCGAAGGTGGTAAATGAGGATTTATGCCACCTGATGCCGAAGATTGCCGCCCCTACACTGCTCTTTTGGGGCGAGAATGATACGGCAACACCCCTCGCGGATGCAAAACGAATGGAGAAGCTGATTCCCGATGCGGGATTGGTGACGGTGACGGGTGCGGGGCACTTTGCTTTTTTGGAGAATACGCCTCTGTTCCTGCGCGTGGCGGAGAGTTTTTTGAGTAAGGAGATTAACAATAGATAACAGATGTTGGACAACATTATATTTCTGGTGGGATATATCGCGCTGTGGGCGGCTGTGGTGCGCTACGACGTGCATATGTTCCAGCACAACTCATACCGCGTGGAGCGTTATGCCCGTTGGTTTCGCGGGGGGCATAAGTTCGCACGTGCGGCAGCGATTGCCGTATTAGCAATAATTGGAGCCATTAAAAATCCCGTATTTTTAGGATTCTCGGTGGTTTTTATGCTATTGATGGCGTGGCGCGAGTTCCGCACCGTGTATAAGAAACCGATTGTATATACGATGCGCGTGAAGCGTCTGCTGCTGACGGCGGCACTGCTGACGGCGGCGGTGATTGCTGTGGCTGTGGTCTATATCCCCGAGTATGCTCCCGTGGTGGCGCTTGCGTTGCTCATTATGCCTGTAGTTATGCTCACGGCAAACTTTGTGAATAAGCCTCTGGAGGCGGCTATCGCGCGCTGGTACTACAACGATGCGAAGCGCATCCTGCGCTCAATGCCCGACCTGAAGATTATCGGTGTTACGGGCAGCTTCGGCAAGACCTCGACAAAGCACTACCTATACCGCATACTTTCGGAGCGATATAATGTGTTGATGACTCCGGGTAATTTCAACACCACGCTGGGTGTGATTCGCACCGTACGCGAGCATCTGAAGCCACATCATCAGGTATTTATCGTCGAGATGGGTGCGAAGCAGGTGGGTGACATCAAGGAGATTTGCGACCTCGTACACCCCACAATCGGAGTGGTTACGGCCGTAGGTGAGATGCACCTCGAGACATTCGGCTCGCTGGAGAATGTTTTGCGCACAAAGTTCGAGCTTATTGATGCGCTGCCTGCCGATGGAGTGGGTGTGATAAATATGGATTCGGAGCCTATTGCGGCAGCAAAGCTCAACTACCCCTGCCCCGTCATAGGCTATGGCGTTGCGGCTAATGCAGACTACCGCGCCGAGCAGATTAACTATACGCCCACGCAGACCTCGTTCGCAATAAAGACAAAGGATGGCCTTCGTGAGGGTTACACCACACACCTCGCAGGTCGCGGAAATATTCTCAACCTCCTGGCTGCCGTTGCCGTTGCCGATGCCCTGCACGTTCCTGAGGCACAGCAGAAGCGTGCTATGCGCCAGATTGAGCAGATAGAACACCGTCTGAGCATAAAGCGCACGGCGGGAGGCATAACCATCATTGACGATGCATACAACTCCAATCCCGCAGGTGCCCGTATGGCACTTGAGGTGCTGCGCGACTTCAACACAGAAGGTAGAAAGATAGTTGTAACACCCGGATTTGTGGAGATGGGCGAGAGCCAATATCGTAATAACAAAGGACTTGGAGTAGATATAGCCTCGGCGGCCGACATCGCCATCGTTGTAAATCGCGTAAACCGTGAGGCCATCGTTGCAGGACTCTCAGAGGCGGGATTTGCCGCTGAGCGCATCATCCAGACCGACTCCTTTGCCGAGGCTTCGGCATATCTGGCCTCGACGATGCGTGCGGGGGATGTTATTCTCTACGAGAACGACCTGCCCGACTCATTCAAATAGTAAACAATTAACTCAAACAATACGATGAATACCAAAATCAATGTGGGCGTAATCTTCGGAGGTCGCTCGGTGGAGAACGAAATATCTGTACTCACAGCCATTCAGGCTATGGAGGCAATCGACACTGCAAAGTACGACATCACACCAATATACATCTCAAAGGAGGGCGAGTGGTACACGGGCGCGGCTCTGCGCGAGAGTGCCAACTACAAGAACCTCGACAAGCTCTATGCTGCGTGCGAGAAGGTATATCTGCGTCCCATCTATGGCGATAATCACCTCTACAAGGTGCGCAAGCCTCTGTTCGGCAGCGATGTGGTTGCGACGTTGGATGTAATCCTGCCCGCCCTGCACGGCACAAACTGCGAGGATGGCTCATTCCAGGGCACAATCGAGATGACGGGCATACCCTATGCGGGTTGCAACGTACTCGCCTCAGCCAACGGAATGGATAAAATCACGATGAAGATGATTCTCTCGGCTTGCGGCATACCCGTCATTGACTACACGTGGTTCTCCGACAAGGAGTGGTTTGACCGCCAGCAGCAGGTCATCGAGCGTGTGGAGGCGAAGCTACCCTACCCGATGATTGTCAAGCCTGCCGACTCTGGCTCAAGCGTGGGTATCAAGGCTGTACACAACCGCGAGGAGCTGCAGGAGGCTGTCGAGAATGCCATAACCTATTCAAAGCGTATCATCGTAGAGAAGTTGGTCGAGAAACTCAAGGAGATAAACTGCTCTGTACTTGGCAACTACTACGAGTGCGAGGCGTCGGTTTGCGAGGCACCAATCCGTAGTGGTGAGATTTTGAGCTACGAGGATAAGTATCTGGGTGGCGGAGCAAAGGGCGGCGCTAAAGGCGGCGTGAAGGAGTCACGCGGTATGCACTCCACCGTTCGTGAGATTCCCGCCCGTCTGCCTGAGGAGCAGACCGCATTTATCCGCGCAACGGCCGTTGAGACTTTCAAGGCACTGAACTGCGATGGCGTGTCACGCATCGATTTTATGATTGACGAGGCTACGCAGCAAATTTTTGTTAATGAGATAAATACTATTCCTGGCTCTTTATCGTTTTATTTATGGGAGGCCACAGGTATCTCGTTTACCGAGCTCACCCAACGATTGATTGACATCGCTTTCCAACGCAAGCGCGATTCGTCATTCAAGACAACAAGCTACAAGGAGAATATATTTAACTACTCAATCTCGGAAGCCAAAGGCGCAAAGGGCGCAAAACGCTAAGCTACAAGAGGCAATAATGCGGGCGGGGTTGATACTGATTCCGCCCGTTTTTTATAAACTACAAAAACCTAAAAGCTATGAAACGACTGGCAACAATTCTTCTCGGCCTGATGCTCGCATCGTGCAGCGTGGGCTACTACTCGAATAATGGAATGGGCCTCTCTACCGTGGCCAACATCTCAGTACAGCCCGATTGGGGGCCTGCGGGATATGACTGTGCTAACTTCTACTATTTCCCCGAGCATAACTTCTACTACGATGTTAACCGAGCCTTGTTCTACTACTACCACAACAAGCGTTGGCTGTCGGCTAAGCATCTGCCATACGGCTTGGGTTATCCGCGCGACCTTTATAGACTCTACAAGGTTGTGCTGAATAATATCAGCAAACCGTGGAAATACAACCGCCGACACATTATGGAGTATAAGCACTACGGCAAGATTCACAACCAGCCCGTATTGCATCCTCACAAGGCTCCGCAGTATAACGGCAACCGCCCCAACCGTCCTCCCCAGAACGGCTATGGACCTTCATACAACAACAATAACCGCCCGCCGCAGATGAAGCCGCAACAGGGCAACGGCAGCCGCTATGAGAACAACTACGGAAGTGACCGTAACACGATACGCAACTCACGTAATAACAACACCTCGCGTAACAACGTCACACCGCAGCGTGGCAACGGTGCAAATAATAACGGTAAATTTCAGCAGCCCAAGCCGCAGCCAAAACCTCAGGGACAGGGCGCACGCCCGACGGTAAAGAGTAGCAACAAGAGCCAAAGCTCACCATCGGTAAAGGGCTCACGCTCAAATAGCTCGTCAAGCAGCAAGAGCAAGAGCAACACTCGCTCGAACTCATCATCAAGCTCTTCGAGCAATGGCCGCTCTACGGGTTCACGTGGAAGATAACAACAACTAAAAACAGATAAGATGAAACGACTATTATTGATTTTGGCCGCGATTTGCATCACGTCGCAGGCCTCGGCAGGACTTCTGCCTAAGTTCAAGTTCGGCGTGAAGGCGGGTCTGGACTATCAGACAAATGATTTTAAGAACGACCTCAAGAATTTCGATATCAAGGCTAACGCAGGTTGGTTTGCAGGCATCCAGGGCGACCTGAGCTGGGGCAATATCGGTATTCACCCCGAGGTGATATACTCGCACAACGCATTTGATATTGATGGTGTGGAGATTGACGGAGCGACGTTCAAGCTCAACAAGTTGGACATTCCCGTACTGTTGCAGTATAAACTGCTCGGGCTCATCAACTTGCAGGCTGGTCCTACATTCTGCGTAATGACAAATGCCAGCGGCGCGTCAGAGGGTGCGAAGTGGAGTATCGACCGCCCGACAATAGGCTACGCAGCAGGCGTGGAGGTTGAGATTTGGAAGATTGGTATCTCAGCCCGCTACAACGGCTCGTTCAAGGGCAGCGAGGTCCTCGGCCTGGAGGTTGATAAAAACAAGGTTAACACCTTCCAATTGGGTGTAGGATTCTATTTCTAAACCACATTTTGAGATAAATAAAAGGCTGTCCTTAACGGGACAGCCTTTGTTATTCTTTCTTATCTCGTTTCCCGAGAAGTTGTATTAGAAGAGGGTTTTCAAGGCTTAAGCTTCTTTTCACCGCTCACGCTCGGCATAGAGCGCAAGCGCCCTCTGCTCTCGCTTAATCGCGGCGTTGCGAAGCCTGAGCAACCGCAGTTTACTATGGCGTAATGAGGAGTGCGAAGGCGAGCGTGACGCAGAAAACACCTTATAATACGACTTCTTAGAAGTTATATACAGCACAATATGCTACCGCAGCCAACGCAGCACCTGTAAGCGGGCCCAAGACGGGTACCCAGCTATAGCCCCAGTCGCTGCCACCCTTACCCTTGATGGGAAGCAGAGCGTGTGCGATACGAGGCCCGAGGTCACGCGCAGGGTTCAGCGAGTAACCCGTAGTACCACCCAATGACATACCTACAGCCATAATAAGCATAGCTGTGGGGAAGCTTCCCAAGCCACCCATACCTACGGCAGGAGTATTCTCGGCATTGCCGATAGCGAGGATAACGAAAATCAACAACATCGTAGCCACAACCTCGCAGAAGAAATTACGGCCCTTGTTCTCGATGGCGGGGATGGTACAGAATGTACCGAGCTTGGTGGTCTTGTCGTCGGTGATATCGTAGTGGTCTTTATAGTAGATATAGACCAGCGTTGCACCGCAGAATGCGCCCAACATCTGCGCCACGATGTAACCAGCCACGTGTGCCCAGGGGAATGTGCCAGCTACGGCAAAGCCCAACGTAACGGCAGGGCTGAGGTGTGCGCCAGAGTAAGGACCTGCAATCAGCACTCCACACATAACGGCCAGACCCCACGCAATGGTGATGACAATCCAACCGCCATTGTTACCCTTCGTACCTTTGAGGGTGTTGTTGGCAACCACGCCATCACCCATAAGTATCAGCACCAGCGTACCGATAAACTCAAACAAGCATTGTGTAAAAAACGAAACTTCCATATTGTTTTAGATTAGTAGTTGTTCCTGAATTACTAACATAATTACTTTACAACCATTAGGTTATTTTGCTTATCAGCGTAACCTTGCGGCCTATGGCCGCATTTACAAATCTGACCCACCCCCATACCCCCGCCTCAGGCAGGGGCTTTGGTCGCCGCCGGGCGGCTCCTCAAGGGAACAACCTATGGTTGTATTATTTTTTTTGTTTTAGATTAGTAGTTTTCCTTTTAATAACTCTTCAGCACGCGGCGTACGGCATCGTGCCAGCCCTCAACAGCCTTCTCGACCTGCGCACGCTCGGCTGTAGGCTCAAACACCTGCTCAGCCTGCCACTGTTGCTTGATATCGTCAATGCTATCCCAATAACCTACGGCCAGACCTGCCAAATAAGCAGCTCCCAGAGCCGTTGTCTCGGTCACCTGCGGACGGATAACGCGTGTTGAGAGCAAATCCGACTGGAACTGCATCAACAGATTGTTACGTGCCGCACCACCATCGACCTTCAGCTCGCACAACTCGATACCCGAATCGCGCTGCATAGCGTCCACAATATCCAGCGTCTGGTAAGCGATACCCTCCAACGCTGCACGAGCGATATGTGCTGCCGTAGTACCACGGCTAATGCCGCTAATGCTACCACGCGCATACTGGTCCCAATAGGGAGCAGCCAGACCCGTCAGGGCAGGAACGAAATATACGCCAGCCGTATCGGGCACCGATGCAGCCAGAGCCTCCACCTCACTTGACGAGCGGATAATACCAAGGCCATCGCGCAGCCACTGCACAACAGAGCCACCCACGAAGATACTACCCTCAAGGGCGTAGTTAACCTTATCGCCAATCTTCCACGCAACCGTAGTCAAGAGGTTATTCTTCGAGTCGATAGGTTTCTCACCGCTATTCATCAACAGGAAGCAACCCGTACCGTAAGTATTCTTCACCGCACCCGGCTCAACACACATCTGACCAAACAAAGCAGCCTGCTGGTCGCCCGCGATACCTGCAATAGGTACCTCGTGAGCAAAGATTGTTGACTTGGTGTGTCCATACACCTCACTCGATGAGCGCACCTCGGGCATCATCGAGAGCGGAATATCGAACAAGCGGAGCAAATCCTCATCCCACTGCAGCGTATGGATATTAAAGAGCATTGTACGCGATGCGTTACTTACGTCGGTAACGTGCACATCACCACGTGTCAAACGCCAGATAAGCCACGTATCAACCGTACCGAACATCAGCTTGCCCTTCTCGGCACGCTCACGTGCCCCAGGAACGTTGTCCAGAATCCACTTAATCTTAGTTGCGCTGAAGTATGCATCGATAATCAAACCCGTACGCGAGCGGATAAACTCAGTATGGCCCGCCTCCTTAAGGCTGTCGCAATACTCCGAGGTACGGCGGTCCTGCCATACGATAGCGTTGTAGATAGGCTCCTCGGTCTCGCGGTCCCACACGATGGTAGTCTCACGCTGGTTGGTAATACCGATACCAGCAATATTGAGGCCGTTGATATCGATTGCCGTAATAGCCTCGGCGATTACTGATGCCTGTGATGACCAAATCTCGTGAGGATTATGCTCCACCCATCCCGGCTTGGGGAAGTACTGAGTGAACTCACGCTGTGCAACAGAACGAATCTGTCCCTTATGGTCGAAGACGATTGCTCGCGAGCTACTAGTGCCCTGGTCGAGCGAAAGGATATACTTTTCCATATATTTGAAGTTTTAAGTTTTCGGTCAGTAAACGCTCTACAGCATAACATATTGTGCAGACAAGCGCCAATTACACAAAGTTATGCATTTTTACCTTAATTATCAATATCCGCAGGGCTCTTTTCTGGGTGTACGCACAAAATAAAGAGGGTGCTAACAACGAAATTAGCACCCTCATTTATTAGATATTGTATAATTAATCCACTCGTCCCGGATAAGCCTCCAGCGCCTTGCCCAAAATAAACAATGCACGGCGCAGGTCCTCCTTCTTCAGAACGTAGGCTATACGCACCTCGTTACGACCCTTCGAGGGGTCGGTGTAGAATCCCGATGCAGGGGCCAGCATAACCGTCTCACCCTCATACTCGAACTCCGACAAACACCACGCGCAGAACTTATCACTATCGTCAATAGGTAGGCGTGCCACGGTATAGAACGCACCCATAGGGATTGGCGAATAGACCCCGGGAATCTTATTCAGGCCATCAATGAGGCAGTTACGGCGCTCGATATACTCCTCGTAGGTACGAATCATATAGTTTCGTGATGCATCCAACGACGCCTCGGCAACAATCTGACCAATAAGCGGGGGGCTCAAACGCGCCTGACAGAACTTCATAACAGCCTTGCGCAGCTCGTGGTTTTTGGTTATAAGCGCACCGATACGGATACCGCACTCCGAGTAACGCTTTGACACAGAGTCGATAAGCACCACATTCTGTTCGATACCCTCCAGGTGGCAAGCCGAGATATAGGGCGAGCCCGTGTAGATAAACTCGCGATAGACCTCATCCGAGAAGAGGAACAGGTCGTACTTCTTAACCAAATCGCGGATGCGATTCATCTCCTTGCGGGTATAGAGATAGCCCGTAGGGTTATTGGGGTTGCAAATCAGAATACCGCGTGTACGCTCATTGATAAACTCCTCGAACTGCTCCACCTTCGGCAGCGCAAAACCCTCCTCGATAGAGGTTGAAACGGTACGAATAACAGCACCCGCCGAGATAGCAAAGGCCATATAGTTGGCATAGGCGGGCTCGGGAACGATAATCTCGTCACCAGGATTAAGGCACGACATAAAGGCAAACAGAACAGCCTCCGAGCCTCCTGTGGTGATGATAATATCGTCGGCCGAGAGTTTTATCTGGTATTGGTCATAATAGCCCACCAGCTTCTCCCTGAGCGACAGGTAACCATCGCTGGGGCTGTACTCCAGCACTTTACGGTCAATCTTCTTCAGCGCATCCAGGCCCTCCTGCGGTGTGGGCAGGTCGGGCTGACCGATATTGAGGTGATAAATCTTCACACCACGACGCTTAGCCGCATCCGCCAGCGGCACCAACTTTCTAATGGGTGATGCGGGCATCTCGACCGCACGTTCCGAAATCTTCGGCATAACTTTCTCTTTTAACCTAACATTTATAATCGGCAAAGCCGATAACTCCTAACTAAACGGTTTGTGTTTCAGGCTGCTCCTTCTCGGGAAGAGGCTTTACCCATCCTCGAATCTTCTCCGAGCCTGTAATATCTGCCACGGTAGGCAACAGCAACACACATCCCATACCTGCGACAACACCCAAGAAGGTAAATGCTATAAGAATCATAGCTCGCTGTGGCTTGCTCTTCTTAAACGGGACGGTAACAGGGTTTATAATAGTCAGCATCGGAGTAGTCTCCTTCACATTTATCTTCGCCTGCTCCAACTGAGTTGCCAACTCGCCATACAGATTCATCGCCAAAGTATACTCGGCATCCAACTTCTCCAGCTCGGTGCGGGCTGAGTAACGGGTGGTATTCAAATTCGCATCACGGAACTTGGCACGACGCGCCTGTATATCCTCGAAATTACGCTTCGCCTCATCATAACGCTCCTGAACGAAATCGAGATTAGACTGCACCTTCTCAATCTTAAACTCGGTGATATACTTCTGCAAAAGAGTTACCGTCGCCTGTGCCATCTGCGCTGCAGCTAAGGCTTCAGGCATATTGGCAGTGATGGTTACGTAACCATTCTTGTCGTCAAGGGTAATACCTACACATCCACTCAATACTTTTATACAGCTATACTCTTCTTTAGATAGGGTCTGAATTGATGATTTACTATTACCTTCCACATTGCCATACTCTGGTTCAGGCTGCTCACCTCGAATAGCGCCTAAGATCACACCAGGCAGACCTATGGTATACTTTAATACATAATCAAATACACTCGGTTTATTCAGCTCCTCGCTGGTACAATACTCATAAAAACTTATGGGATGATTAGTTTTCTCCGTATCTATCATTGTCTGCATCAGCTCCTTACGGAAGGCTGTACTATTCATAATATTCTCATACACATATGGAGATAGAGCCTTTGCATCCTGACTTTGATTAATATTAATACCAGCCATAGCCGCAAGCGATCTCATTTGCGACGAGCCAGACCTACTTGAAACCTGTGGCACCACATCACACGAGGCCGTAAAAACCTTAGAACTAAATATCGCCACCAAGAAGCCTAATACCATACAGATTAATGTAGTCTTGATTATAAGGCCACGATTAATCCACATTCGCTGGATTAACTCCACCAAATCAATCTCCTGCTCCTCGGGCATATTGTTATATTGATTCTGATTCTGCTCCATAACTTACACTATTTTGTTGCAAGGTTAATAGCTGACAAGACTACGGCTGATACTGATGCTGTCGATGACAACATACTTATCACCTCATTCCACTTAACCGGCTCACGATAAGCCTTTGATGGTATAATCACGATACAACCAGGACGTATCTCGGCCGACATACCCGATGCAACCATACCATTCATATAGATTACAAAAGCACGATTCTTACGGGCGTTATTATCAAAGCCTCCCGCAGCTTTTGCATAATACTTTAGACTCTTTCCTGGCTGGAAAGTAACAGAGTTGGGATACATCACAGCACCCATAACCTTCACAGTTCCATTATACTCAGGAATAGAGATTACATCACCATCGCGCAAAACGATATCGGCATCCGAACCTGGATTAGCAAGAGCATTTTCGAGGTCAATACCAACAGTATATACATTGCTAAGAGATACGCTTGCAATACCTAATGAATCGCGGTTATTACCCCCAGCCTGACTTTCAATCATCTCTCTCAAAGCTCGTGCCTGCATTTGCTCTTCGCCAGTCATACGACGTAACAGATATGCACCCTCAATAAATGCTCCAGGATTAGCACCACCTGCAGCTGCCACAACCTCAGAGATTCGCATATTACGATGCGAGAGAGGATAGTTACCTGCAAAAGCAACCTCGCCATCAATTCTGACACTACTCTGGGTGATATAAACCGGTGAGCGACGAACAAATACCTGATCAAAAGGCTGCAAGACAAAGCCCTCACCATCAACCTTAAGGTCATCGTTAAGATTTATTGTAAAGGTCTCGAACAACTGCTCGCTGATGGCCATACTCTTAGAATCCTTCATACGACGTGTGACAGTCACATTTGCCGTAGAAGCTGACTCCAGCAGACCACCCGCTGCAACCAACAAATCCTCGACAGTCATATTCTCAGCATACGGGTATGTATCGGGGCGACTTACCGAGCCAAATACCGTAACGGTATAATCCTCCTGCATATCCGATACCGATGCAATGAGCAACATATCATTAGCGCGCAGAGCAATATCCTTCACTCGGCCAGCCATCAAACCCTCAAGGTCAATAGAGAGAGCCTCCATAGTCCAGTCGGGCTTCTCACGGTAAAGCACAGCGCGAGACATAAAAGCATCCTCACGCAAGCCATCGGCACGCTCAATAAGCTGCTTCAAGGTACGAGTCTGCTCGTCAATAGCATAGAAGCCCTCACGATAAACTGCACCCTTAATCTCTACACGATTTTCGTAACGGTCGATACTACCCGCAACCGAAACAACATCGCCATCCTCAACGACAAACTTATCAAAATCCTTCTGCTCAACGGTGAACGACTGATACTGTCCTCCCTGACGGCGTGTTACGCTCACCACACGGCTATTAGCCTCATTGGTAAAGCCTCCTGCAAACTTAACAATATCGGCAACGGTCTCGCCCGTACGCATCTCATAGAACATCGGACGCTTAACCTCGCCCGAAATCTCAACCAACTTTCCATAGGCCAAAACCGAAATCAAGTCACCATCACGCAGAGCGATATCGCTATCCGACTTGCCATTAAGGATAAAGTCGTAGACATCTACCTCCGAGTAGAGTTTCCCCGAACGATAGAGCTTAATGCTACGCAACGTACCGAGATTATTTATACCGCCCGACACGTGCAGAGCGTGGAAGAGAGTCGCCAAAGAGGGAAGTGTGTATGTACCCTGATGGCCAACCTCGCCCATAACATTCACCTGAATGCTACGAATACTGCCCAAAGAGAGTTTCATCTGCACCGAGCCATCATAAAGGCCCTCATAAATAGCTCCTAATGAGCCACGTACACGGCGTGTAGCCTCACTTATCGTAAGGCCTGACAGAGTGATGGGACCTACATTGGGAACAAAAATCTTTCCTTCCGGTGAGATTGTGTAGGCTGCGCTGGTCTGAGCATCACCCCACACATCAACAATAACCTCATCACCAGGGCCAAGAACATAGTTATCGGGAGTAGCTATATTGAGATTCGGCTCGAACGACATCTGACCGCGCGAGAAGATATCCTGACCGAAGATGCGGGTTGAAGTATTTCGTCTCGTAACAGCAGCCGAGGCTGTTCTTCCCTCAACCAATCCCTGCTGAGGATCTGCAGGCATTTCTGTAAGCTCAGTTTCTACCTCTACAGCAGCTCTATTCGCTCCAGCTGCTACATTAACCTCTCTTGTACGACGTACATTACTAGCACTTGCTTCGTGTTGCTTCTTCAGGTCATCAATCTGCGACTGGGTAAGGGTTCCGTTACGGTACGCATTGATAAGATCCTGCTGACTCTGCGCCACAGAGGGGACTACAAAGGCTACAAGCAGTAACAATGATGTGATTAATTTTTTCATTTTATTTGGTTTTATTTTTTATCTAAAAAAGTATTCCACATTAGCAAACGACACAAAGTCCACTAAATTATTGCAAAAGTAGTAAAAAATACCTGCATCAACAACAAAAACAGATCTTAAAAGCCATTCAATGAGCTTAAAAGATCTGTTTTACACATAAAATCCAGACGATAAATCGCCCGCGCACCAATAATCAGTCAAAAATCATCGCCGCATATTACGTTTTTTCTTCTTACGCACCGACCATCCAAAATGACCAATGGCCTGCCCCAGGCGAAAATACTCTCCGTGGCTATACGCTATCATATCGGCTCGCTCCAGCTCCAATTTTCCCGTTTCGGGGTTGATATACTCCTCATCAACAAGTACATTTACCACATCGGCCAAAAACATATCGTGCGAGCCCAATGGAATAATCTGCTTCACGCGGCACTCAATAGATACGGGCGCCTCGGCCACGACGGGAGCCTTTACAACCTCCGCAGCCTCGGCCTTAAGGCCCATCTCCGCAAATTTATCGTAGTCACGACCCGAACGAACACCACACCAGTCGGTAGCACGCGCCAAACGGGCCGTGGTAAGATTTATTACAAATTCGCCCGTACGTTTGATTATCTCGTACGAATGACGCTCCGGCCGCACCGAGATATAACACATTGGCGGATTGGTACATACCGTACCCGTCCACGCGACGGTGAAGAGGTTATACTCCTGTTCCGTCTCGCCGCAACTCACCAACACCGCAGGCAGCGGATATATCATCGTTCCAGGTTTCCAGCTTTGCTTCATTGTAAAATTCTTTTCCTTTTTCAAAGATAATCACTTTTCCTCTAAAGACAAAAAATCGCGGTATCCCTAACCCATAGATACCGCGATTCAGCAAAATACTTACTTTTTATACTAACCTAACCATCCTTGTGTCTTGTTATACAATACCCTGCGCAAGCATTGCCTCAGCAACAGTCATAAAGCCTGCAATATTTGCACCCTTGACATAGTTCACATAGCCATCGGGCTCGGTACCATACTCCACACACACGGCGTGAATTTTCTTCATAATCTCCTGCAACTTAGAGTCAACCTCCTCGGCACTCCACTTCAGTCGCATAGAGTTCTGCGTCATCTCCAAACCAGAGGTTGCGACACCTCCAGCGTTAGATGCCTTACCCGGCGAGTAGAGAATCTTTGCCTTCTGGAAAATCTCAATCGCCTCAGGTGTCGTGGGCATATTCGCACCCTCAACAACGCACATACAGCCATTAGCCACAAGCTGAGCAGCCTGCTCGCCATTAAGCTCATTCTGCGTAGCGCAGGGCATTGCGATATCGCACTTTACGCCCCAAGGACGCTCGCCCTCGAAATATTGAGCCGTAGGATACTTCACGACATACTCGCGGATACGGCCACGCAACATATTCTTCAACTCGAAGATATACTGCAACTTATCCTCATCGATTCCATCGGGATCGTAGATATATCCGTTAGAATCCGACATTGTAACAACCTTCGCGCCGAGCGAGAGAGCCTTCTCGGCTGCAAACTGAGCCACGTTACCCGAACCAGAGATGGCAACCACCTTGCCGGCGTATGAGTCGCCCTTGGTTGCAAGCATCGCCTGACCGAAGTAGCAAGCGCCATAACCAGTAGCCTCGGGACGCATAATAGAGCCACCGAAGGTGATACCCTTACCTGTGTATGTTCCAGTAAACTCATTCTGCAAACGCTTGTACTGGCCGAACATATAACCTACCTCGCGGCCACCTACGCCGATATCACCTGCGGGGATATCTGTATCGGGGCCAATATGGCGGTACAGCTCCGTAACGAAGCTCTGGCAGAAGCGCATAATCTCCATATCCGACTTACCTCTGGGGCTGAAATCCGAGCCACCCTTACCGCCACCCATCGGCAACGTTGTAAGCGAATTCTTGAAGGTCTGCTCGAAGGCGAGGAATTTCAAGATGCTGAGGTTCACACTCGCGTGGAAACGGATACCACCCTTGTACGGACCGATTGCGCTATTCATCTGCACACGATAACCCTTATTGATCATAATTTCGCCACTGTCGCTCACCCACGGCACGCGGAACATAATGACACGCTCAGGCTCAGCAATACGCTCCAATATTTTCATCTTCACCAACTGAGGATTTTCCAATATATAGGGAGCTACACTCTCAACTACCTCACGAACGGCCTGATGGAACTCGGGCTCGTTGGGATTCTTTGCTACGATGTCGGCCATAAATTGCTCAACATACTCTTTCACTGACGTATTCATAATCGTAGAGTTTATTAATTAGATTTGTTGCAAAATTACTAAAATTTATTAATAACGCAATAGTTTTGCCCATAAAAATTTCAACTTTTTGCATATTTATGCCATAAACCTATCGATTTTGCATATTTTTACTGCATATAAATTTTATTGCAATTTGTCGTAATCGGGTCGCAAAACTACCGCTCTTTCGGATAAAATTGTTATCTTTGTAGTAATTTATAACAAATATCGAATTTTAACTTAAAATTTATAACTATGAAACACCTTTACATAATTACGGCAGTCGTTATGTCGCTTTTTTATTCGGCGACGGCCCTCGGACAGCAGATTTGCTACTCGGTAGATAAAATTTGGGACAACGGCTCGCACTGCGCCTTCACCTCAATCGAGCAGTACAATGGAGAGTATTACATCACATTCCGCGAGGGTGAGACCCATATATTTGACAGCAAAGGTAATGCCGAAGGCAAGGTGCGCATTCTGCACTCGGCCGATGGCACGACGTGGGAGGCTCTGCCACTCATCGGCAAGGCGGGCATAGACCTGCGCGACCCGAAACTATCGATTATGCCCGATGGGCGACTGATGGTGATTATCGGAGGCTCAATCTACCGCAACCGCAAGCTCACGGGATGCGAGCCGCAGGTGATGTTCAGCGAGGATGGTCGAACATTCACCGAGCCGCAACCTATTGTCATTGAGAATAAAGCGGATAATGGATTTAATTGGCTGTGGCGCGTAACGTGGCACGAGGGTACGGGCTACACCATCAGCTACGGCAAGGGTGAGGGTGGCAAAACAGAGGTGGCGCTGCTATCAACCACCGATGGCATACATTATAAATATTTGCAGAGTTTTGATATTTCAGGCTACCCCAACGAGGCTACAATCCGATTCCTGCCCGACGGACAAATGGCCGTTATGTTGCGCCGCGACAGTAACGAGCCGACGGGTTACTGGGGATTGAGCCACGCGCCCTACACCGAGTGGAGATGGAAGGAGATGGAGTTCCGCATCGGTGGACCCGACTTCATTGTTCTGGATGACAAGCGTATCGTGGCTGGCGGACGCACACATCTTATCGCCTCAGCCCCCAAGACATCGCTACTCATCGGTAAGGGCGATGGTCGTTTCTCGGAGGTGCTGACACTCCCCTCGGGTGGAGATAACAGCTACCCGGGATTTCTTAAGGTGGGTAACGAGTTGTGGGTATGTTACTACTCGTCGCACGAAACCCGCAACGCATCTATCTATCTGGCAAAGATTCCGTTGGATATTTTAAAGTAAAAGAAATGGTGTCAACTTTCGGTTGACACCATTTTTATTTATGCTTCAAAATAGCACCTGATAAATGTGTATTGTTGAGCTATTTTGAGGCTGGCCGAAGGGCGAAAGTCCGTAGTTTACTAAACGCAAATGAGGAACTTGAGGCCGAGCCAGACGCCAAAAGAGCCAACAAGACCAATTTACACATCCTAAAGTTGTATAAAAAGTGGGTTTTCAAGGCTTGCGAAGCCCGAAAAGCGCAGTTTACAATTAGTAAATGAGCATTTGAGGGCAAGCGTAACGCAGAAAAGACCTTTTTAGGCAACTTTATCGCCCGAAGTGGAAGTTCGCAAACTTAATATACTGCTCCCAATCGTAACTATTAATATCGTGCTTACCGGTGCGAATATGATAAGCCACGTGACCGCCAAGAATAGGAGAATCGGGCTTCGGCATCTTCTTGCCTGTAAGGCCCTTCAAGCCGTAAAGCTCATACACGGGAGAGGCTGCAACAGCCGAGAGGAACTCGCCCTCGGGGTCAGCCCAGTCGTCAAGCGTAGCACTTGCCACATATACGGGACGCGGAGCAATAAGGGCAATCAGTCCCTGCTGGTCAACAAAGAGCGCCTCCTCGTTGTTACTATATTTATTATAGTTGTCGCAGAACCAGTGAGGGAACGATTTATTGATTGCACCCACAGTCTCGCCGTGCTTACGTATTGAGAGCGCTGCACCACCACAACCTGAGTCGTTAGAGATTACAATCGCAAAGCGGGGGTCTGTTGCACCTGCCCACAGCGAAGTCTTGCCCAGACGAGAGTGGCCGATTACGGCAACCTTCTTGGTGTCAATTGCGGGGTCTGTCTCAAGGTAATCCATCACGCGGCTAAGGCTCCACGCCCACGCGCCGATTGTACCCCACTCGTGAGCCTCGGGCGCTGTCTGACCCTTAGCATAGAATGAGGGGTGGATACCATTCTTGAAACCATCGTCAAAGTCGGGGTCCACGTCACCGCGATAGATTGTCACTACGGCATAGCCCGCATCAATAATCATATCGAGCGGCCAGCGACTTGCTGCAGCACCGCGTGTGGGGTCCTCACCCAGCTCCTTACCCTTGGGTGCATTCTCCGAGATGATGATTGCGGGGTCGTCAACAATCTGGTGGTTACCCTTGAAGTTCATACCCAAAAACGCAGGCACGGGGCCATCGGCATTGGCGGGCATATACATCAGAACAAGAATAGGTGTTGCCATACCCTCCAGACGAATCGACACCTGCTTACGGATAGCCTTGCCACCCAAAGCGGGACCGCTACACAGCTCCTTGTAGCTCATAGGCACCTGACGTGTAGGCATATAACCATACACCTCCTTCTGGAAGAAGTTGTAAATCACGGGACGATGTACACTCTCCCACTCCTCAACTGTTGAGAAACGCAGTGGCTCGGCGCCATACTTTTTAACCTGAACATTTGTCGGCTGTGCAGATGCCGCTACCACGCACAGCATAGCGAGAATGGATAAAATAGTTGTCTTCATATTGTTGAATGTTTTATAATTTTCGGCACACTCTACAAAGATATAAATTTAGGCTCATAAATAAAAGTCCAGCAAAGATGTTTTTCGACAATGGGCGGGCAGAATATATTTTTTCGACCAAAAAATAGCGTAATATGATAGCGTAAAATCATTTTTTCTTATCTTTGCGCTTGCGCAGGAGGGTGAAGAGGTGAACATTGGACACCACACACTATACTCAGGCGATTGTTTCATTAAATTAAAGACTCTTTTATGTCAGGTTTTTTCGGTTGTGTATCGCGCAACGAATGTGTAAACGAAGTGTTCTACGGCACCGATTACCACTCGCATTTGGGAACAAAGCGAGCAGGTATGGCCTTTGTTAAGAATGGCAAGTTCATCCGTTCAATCCACTCTTTGGAGGATGGTTATTTCCGCAACAAATTTGAGAGCGAGTTGCCCCGTTTCGAGGATGCAAATATGGGTGTGGGAGTAATCTCGGACAACGAATCACAACCAATCACCATAACCTCACACGTGGGACGCTACGCCGTTGTGTCGGTGGCTCGCATCGATAATCTCGACGAACTTACAGAGGAGCTTCTCGAAGAACGTCACCATTTTGCAGAACTTTCGAGTTCAGGCATCAATCCGACCGAGCTTATCGCAATCCTCATAGGTTTGGGAAACTCTATTAAGGATGGTATTGACA
Source organism: Rikenellaceae bacterium (assembly GCA_015059845.1). Taxonomy (GTDB): domain Bacteria; phylum Bacteroidota; class Bacteroidia; order Bacteroidales; family Rikenellaceae; genus Alistipes. Next base: position 99,949 of record SUZR01000005.1, read on the forward strand.
TCGTGCAAAAAAAGATTAAGGGCTCTTGCTCAATGCTCATACTCACCGACCACGCCGTATATGCCGCCCGCGACCGCTTCGGCCGTACACCCATCTCAATCGGCAAGAACGACAAGGGATATGTCTGCGCCAGCGAGAGTTCGAGCTTCGACAACCTCGGCTACGACTTTGTGCGCGACTTAGGCCCCGGCGAGGTGGTGCAGATTACGGCTGATGGCGTACGCCAGATAACGCCTCCGGGCAACCGCAAGCAGATATGTTCGTTCCTGTGGGTATATTACGGTTACCCCTCAGCGTGGTACGAGGGTATCAACGTAGAGGAGTGCCGCTACCGTTGCGGTGCTGCGATGGCTAAGCGCGACACGGATATTGAGCCCGACTTTGCCGCAGGTATTCCCGACTCGGGCGTAGGTCACGCCGTAGGTTACTCAAACGAGAAGGGCATCCCCTACAAGCGTCCCTTCGTGAAATATACCCCCACGTGGCCACGTAGCTTTATGCCTCAGAATCAGAAGATGCGCGACCTAGTGGCTAAGATGAAGTTGCTGCCAAACCGCCAATTTACCGAGGGTCAGAAGATTGTATTTATGGATGACAGCATCGTTCGCGGCACGCAGCTCAAGGATAACGTTGTGAAGCTGCTGGACGAGGGTGTAAAGGAGATACATATGCGTATCGCCTGCCCGCCGCTCATCTACCCCTGCCGATTCCTCAACTTCTCGACATCGCGCAGCACGTATGACCTCTATGCTCGCCGCGTGATTCGTGATATGGAGGGTGGTATGGATAATATTCCCGATTCGGTATTTGCCGAGTATGCCAACCCCGACTCGCCCAAGCATAAGGAGATGGTGGAGATTATGTGCCGCCACCTGCAACTCACCTCGCTCAAGTTCCAGCGTCTGGACGACTTGGTAGAGGCGATTGGTCTGCCGAAGGAGGATTTGTGTACGCACTGCTGGGATAATTCAAGTTATGACGAATAAAGAAAACGCCAACCTTTTCGGGTTGGCGTTTTTTTCATAAGTGTTATAGGTGCTATAAGTATTATAAAATATAATTCCTATAACACCTATAATACCTATTTAAGTTCCCCCTTCAGTTTGAGCGTATCACCCAAATCCTCAATCTCGAAGATATGTGCGCGCTCGGCACCGCCGGGAGAGTTGGGGGCGTGCAGAACAACACACAGACGGCCGTCGAAGGTCTTGAAAATCATACCGTGACCGCCATTCTTCTCAAACAGAGGCTGCGCCTGCTGTCGCCACGGGCCAATAACCTTACCCGTGGTGGACTCAGCAATACCTACGGCATACTCGCCATTCATAAAGCTCGACCAAATCATAAGCAGCTTTCCCGTCTTGGTGCGGTAGAGGTAGCAACCATCGGTTACGTATGTGCGCGAGCCATCCTTGCGGGGTGAGCCCGTTGACCACTCGGCCGCCGAGGCGCAGAACAGACGCATAGGCTGACCTACGGTAGCCGACAAATCCTTCTTCAGCTCGACCATCTCCATCGTGCCGTCAATCATCTCCACCCACTCGTGGCAATAAATCATATAGGGCGTGCTATTCTCCACCCACAGCGTACCATCCAGACACATCTCGCCCAGCGGAGTGTGGGGATGCTTACTCTCAAAGGGAAGGAACGGACCTTCGGGCTTATTTGACCAAAAAATCTGCGTTGCACGATGTGTAAAGGCGGGGTGTCCCTCTTGGGGTGCTTTCCACGCGATGTCGCTATTGAGGGTTGCGAAGAGGTAATATTTTCCATTATACTTATGCACCTCGGGAGCCCACACCGTACCCGTAATCCAGTTATCGCGTGGCACATCGAAGACACGCACGGGGCCCTCCCACGTCTTGAGGTCACGACTCTTCCAAGCCACCATACCGCCGTACGTCTGCCCATTCTCCTGCGTGGGTGACGAAGCGTACATATAATACACGCCCTCCTTCTCTACGGGCATAATATACGGGTCGCGGATATAAATATCCTTCAAGGTCTTCTGCGCATTGGCGCCCACGATGGCGGCAATGGCAAGCGTCAGGGTTAGAAACAATCTTTTCATATTACTCTTGTTTTGGATTAAAATACTCAATAATCTTCTTGGCACGCGACTCGCCCACAACCTCCGAAAGCTCCGAAAGCGTAGCCTCGCGCACCTTCGACACCGTCTTAAAGTGGCGCAACAGAGCATTAAGGCTCTTTGTGCCGATACCCGGGATTTGCTCCAGCTCGCTATTGATAAAGGCTAAGCTACGCTTCTGGCGATGGAAGGTGATACCGAAACGGTGCGCCTCATCGCGTATATGGCAGACAACCTTCAACGGCTCGCCCGTGCGGCTGAGATAGTACGGCATAGGGTCGTTGGGATAGAAAACCTCCTCGATTCGCTTGGCAAGGCCGACGATAGGCACCTGATTCTCAATACCCAGCGCACACAACACCTCGTAGGCACTCGACAACTGCCCCTTACCGCCATCGACGATAATCAAATCGGGCAGCTCGGCCTTCTCCTCCAGCAGACGCGAGTAACGGCGATAGACAATCTCGCGCATCGAAGCGAAGTCATCGGGCCCCACGACCGTCTTGACGTTAAAGTGGCGATACTCCTTACGCGAGGGTTTTCCGTCACGGAACACCACGCACGAGGCTACGGGGTTAGTACCCTGCAAGTTAGAGTTATCGAAGCACTCTATATGGCGCGGCTGGCGGTCGAGCCTCAACTCGCGCTGCATAGCACTCATCAGGCGGTCGGTGTGGCGTTCGGGATTCTTTATTTCGAGGTTTTTCAGCTGCTCGGCACGGTAGATTCTCGCACTCTTTAATGAGAACTCCAGCAACTCGGCCTTCTCGCCACGTTTCGGTGTGGTGAAGGTCACCTTATCGAAGAGCAGAGCCGCCGAGGGAACGAACGGCACAATCACCTCACGCGAGAGGTCGTGCGAGATATTTTCGACGATATATTGTATAGCTGCCGATAGCATATCCTCGGGTGTAGAATCGACTCCCGCACTCAGGCGCACCGTATGCAGAGCCACAATCGAGCCGTGGCGCAGACGGATGAAATTGCAATAGGCAACATCCTCATCCTCAAGCAGTGAGAAGATATCGCAATCGACAATCTTGGCACTCACAATAACCGAGCGGCTCTGGTAATTCTCCAGCGCTGCCAGACGCTGCTTGAAGCGCTGCGCCGCCTCGAAACGAAGCTCCGCCGCAGCCGAGAGCATACTCTGCTCAAGATACTCACGAACGGGGCGCAGGTCGCCCTTCAGAATATCCTTGACCATATCGGTCAGATAGCTATATTCAGCCTCGTTTTGTGCCCCGATGCAAGGGCCTTTACAGTTACCCAGATGGTACTGCAAGCAGACGCCATACTTCCCTCGTGCAATGGCTTGCGGCGCAAGGTTTAATTTACACGTTCTCAGCGGTATAACCTCCCTGATAAACTCCAATATCGAGCGTTGCATCGACACCGAGCCGTAGGGCCCGAAATATTGCGAACCATCGTGGCGTAGCTGCCTTGTGGACTCCACGCGGGGAAAGTTCTCACGGCGTAGGACAATCCACGGGTAGGTCTTGTCGTCCTTGAGCAGAATGTTGTATCGCGGTTGGTGGGTTTTGATTAGCGAGTTCTCCAGCAAGAGAGCGTCCTGCTCGCTGCCTACCACGATGTGGCGAATCTCGCAAATCTGCTTCACCAGCACCCGCACCTTAGGCGAATGGTCCTTATTCTTAACGAAATACGAGCTTACACGCTTGCGCAGCGACTTGGCCTTACCAACATAGATAATCGTTCCGTTGCGGTCCAGAAACTGATACACGCCCGGGTCGAGCGGCAGGGCTGCCACCTGCTCACGCAATATATCTTCGCGGTTGCTCATATCGCAAATTTACATATTTTTCTATTTTGCCACAACAACTTCGTTCACTCTTTTATCGTGCGGCTCGGCCGGCACATCATCACGTAGCTGGCACGAATAACACACCCCGACCGTATAGGCACGAAAACCCTCACGCGCAAGGTAGCGGTCGTAATATCCTTTACCACGCCCCAGACGGCGGCCGTCGCTGGCAAAGGCGACGCCCGGAACAACCATCAAGTCAATCTCCGCAGCCGCACATTGCGTACCACGCTGCGGCTCCAGGATTCCATAAGCGCCCGACGACAGGCTCTGCGCATCGCACTCAAAGAACTCCATATCGGGCGTTCCGTCCGCACCATCCCCGACACGTGGCAGCACCACACGGCACTCCAGCTGCGTCATAAGCGGCGTGATATCAACCTCATCTCGGAGCGGCGAAAAGAGTGCTACGCACCTCGGCTGACGCTTCTCGATAAGCGATTTCAGCATAGCACACACACTATGCGACTCAGCAGCACGCTGCGGCTCGGCGAGAGCCAAAACAGCACGTTTTACCTCCTGACGTATCTCTTTCTTGGGTTTTGGCATTGTTTTATAGCGTTTAATCTGTAAAATAGGCACCTTTAGGTATTGTTATTCTGCGAACAATTATTATCTTTGCAGAAACATTCGTATAAAAACAATTTCACAAACAAAAATAAACAAAATCTTTTTATTATGAGCTGTTTTTTATGCAATTCATCTCTCGGTAAGAAGTTGGTGATGAGTGTAACGGGTTGTTGCCTCGTTCTCTTCCTTCTTTTCCACATGTCAATGAACCTTGTTGCGCTCATCAGCGCTGAGGGTTACAACATGATTTGCGCATTCTTGGGCGCTAACTGGTACGCAGTAGTTGCTACCGTAGGTTTGGCTGCTTTGGTTGTGCTTCACTTTGTTTACGCGTTGATTCTTACAATCAACAACTACCGCGCACGTGGTACTCAGCGCTACGCTGTAACGGTTAACGAGCCGGGCGTAGAGTGGGCCTCTAAGAACATGCTTGTTTTGGGCTTCATCGTTGTAGTAGGTTTGCTGCTGCACTTGGCTCACTTCTGGAGCAAGATGATGTTCGTAGAGTTGATGGGCGCCGAGGGCTCAATGGTAGAGGGTACTTTCGTACACGCTACCGATGGTGCTGCTCTTATCGCTTACACCTTCTCTAAGTGGTACAACGTTGTTCTCTACATCGTATGGTTGGTTGCTTTGTGGTTCCACCTCAACCACGGCGTATGGTCTATGTTCCAGACTGTAGGTTGGGCTAACGACACTTGGTATCCCCGCTTGAAGTGCGCTTCAAAGATTGTATCTACATTGGTAGTATTGGGCTTTATGGCAGTAGTTGTTGCTTTCTTCGTATGCAGCCTTTGCGGTGGTGCTGAGGTTTGCACCGAAGCTTGCTGCGCAGGCCACTAATCAACTTTCACTAACGAACAATTAAAAATAAACAAATATGGCTCTAAAGTTAGATTCTAAAATTCCTGCTGGTGCGTTGGCCGAAAAATGGAGCAACCACAAGGCAGCAATCAAAGTTGTTAGCCCCGCAAACAAGCGCAAGCTCGACATCATCATCGTAGGTACCGGTTTGGGCGGTGCATCTGCAGCTGCTTCACTCGGTGAGATGGGCTACAACGTAAAGGTATTCTGCATCCAGGATTCACCCCGTCGTGCACACTCTATCGCTGCACAGGGTGGTATCAACGCTGCTAAGAACTACCAGAACGATAACGACTCAGTATATCGTCTTTTCTACGATACAATCAAGGGTGGTGACTACCGCGCACGTGAGGCTAACGTTTACCGTCTGGCTGAGGTTTCTAACCTCATCATCGACCAGTGCGTAGCTCAGGGTGTTCCTTTCGCTCGTGAGTACGGCGGTCTGTTGGCTAACCGTTCATTCGGTGGTGCTCAGGTATCACGTACATTCTACGCTCGTGGTCAGACCGGTCAGCAGCTTCTGTTGGGTGCTTACGCTGCCCTCAACAAGGAGATTGCAGCAGGTTCTGTAAAGAGCTACCCCCGTCACGAGATGTTGGATATCGTTATTGAGGATGGCGAGGCTAAGGGTATTATCGCACGTAACCTGGTAACAGGTGAGTTGGAGCGTCACGGTGCTCACGCTGTAGTTATCGCTACAGGTGGTTACGGTAACGTATTCTTCCTCTCTACAAACGCTATGGGTTCTAACGGCTCGGCTGCATTCCAGTGCTACCGCAAGGGTGCTGGTTTCGCTAACCCCTGCTTTACTCAGATTCACCCCACTTGTATTCCTATCCACGGTACACAGCAGTCTAAGTTGACTCTTATGTCAGAGTCATTGCGTAACGATGGTCGTATCTGGGTTCCCAAGAAGATGGAGGACGTAGAGGCTATCCGCAAGGGTACAAAGATGCCTTCAGACATCGCTGAGGAGGACCGCGACTACTACTTGGAGCGTCGTTATCCCGCATTCGGTAACTTGGTACCTCGTGACGTTGCATCACGTGCTGCTAAGGAGCGTTGCGATGCTGGTTACGGTGTAAATGAGACAGGTTTGGCTGTATTCCTCGATTTCAAGACCGCTATCGAGCGTCTGGGTAAGGATATTATCAAGCAGCGTTATGGTAACCTCTTCGATATGTATGAGGAGATTACAGACGTTAGCCCCTACGAGCAGCCTATGCAGATATTCCCCGCTGTACACTACACAATGGGTGGTATCTGGGTTGACTACAACTTGATGACAACTATCCCCGGCTTGTACGCTATCGGTGAGGCTAACTTCTCTGACCACGGTGCAAACCGCTTGGGTGCATCGGCTTTGATGCAGGGCTTGGCTGACGGTTACTTCGTATTGCCCTACACTATCGGCGACTACCTCTCTAAGAAGATTCAGGCTCCGAAGGTGGCTACCAACACACCTGCATTCGACGAGGCTGAGAAGGCTATTAAGGAGAAGATTGCTAAGTTGTTCGCTATCAAGGGTAAACAGTCTGTTGACGATATCCACAAGCGTCTGGGTAACATTATGTGGGACAACGTAGGTATGGCCCGCACCGAGGAGTCTTTGAAGAAGGCTATCAAGGAGATTCAGGCTCTCCGCAAGGAGTTCTGGACAGACCTTAAGTTGGTTGGTACTGAGGATTCATTCAACGTTGAGTTGGAGAAGGCTTTGCGTTTGGTTGACTACCTTGAGTTGGGTGAGTTGATGGCACGCGACGCTTTGAACCGCGAGGAGTCTTGCGGTGGTCACTTCCGTTCTGAGCACCAGACCGAGGAGGGTGAGGCATTGCGTCACGACGACAAGTTCGCTTATGCTGCCGTTTGGGAGTATAAGGGTATGGACCAGGAGCCCGAGCTTACTAAGGAGCCGCTCGACTACGAGTTCACACACCGCGCACAGCGTAACTATAAGGACTAATTTTTGACGTTAAACTTTAATATTATTTAGTATGAATTTCAAATTAAAGATATGGCGTCAAAAGGACGCTAAATCACAGGGTGCGTTCAAGACCTACGAGGTTAAGAACATCTCTGCCGACACCTCATTCCTTGAGATGCTCGACATCTTGAACAATGACTTGGTACACGCAGGCGAGGAGCCCGTTGCTTTCGACCACGACTGCCGCGAGGGTATCTGCGGTATGTGTTCATTGCACATCAACGGCCACGCTCACGGTCCTTCACAGGCTGTTACAACTTGCCAGATGTATATGCGTAAGTTCGAGGATGGCTCTACAATCACTATCGAGCCTTGGCGTTCGGCTGCATTCCCCGTTATCAAGGACTTGGTTGTAAACCGTGGTGCTTATGACGAGATTTTGCAGGCTGGTGGTTTCGTATCAGTTCGTACAAACTCTGTACCCGATGGTAACGCTATTCCTATTCCTAAGGCTGACGCTGACGAGTCAATGGACGCAGCTGCTTGCGTAGGTTGCGGTGCTTGTGCTGCTACTTGTAAGAATGGCTCGGCTATGTTGTTCGTTGCTGCTCGCGTATCTTCACTCGCTAAGTTGCCCCAGGGCCGCGTAGAGGGTGCACGTCGTGCGAAGGCGATGGTTGCTAAGATGGATGAGCTCGGTTTCGGTAACTGTACTAACACAGGTGCTTGCCAGGCTCAGTGCCCCAAGCAGATCTCTATCGCTCACATCGCACGCCTCAACCGCGAGTTCTTGGCTGCGAAGTTGCAGGACTAATACCTTATATTAGTATAAGTAAAGAGGGTGTTCCGTTTGGAACATCCTCTTTTTTGTTTTATCCCAAATAATTCTTAACTTTGGATAACTAAAACTCAATACTATGAAAAAATTACTCCTTTCTCTGATTGCCATCGCTTGTGCTGTCGTATCATACGCTGCCGAGCCATTGCGCTACGTCGATGCTACAACCCTCACAACGCTGGGCAAGCCACTGCCCACAGATAAGGCGTATAACCGCATAGATACAAATAAATATAAGGTGCCCGACGACTGCGTGGCATATAGCGGCTACTCTACGGGCCTGCACATAGTTTTCAAAACCAATAGCAAGACCATCGCCGCACGCTGGACAACATCGGACCGTGTGCCCGGCACAAATATGACTCCAAATACGCAGAAGGGGCTGGACCTCTACATTATGCGCGATGGCAGATGGGTCTTTGCGGGCGTGGGAGCTCCGAAGATTTCGGGTTCGCGAGATAAGCACGAGAGTACGATTGTTACAAATATGGCCGAGGGCGAGAAGCTCTGCCTGCTCTATCTTCCTATCTTCGACAGCGTGGAGAAGTTGGAGCTGGGCATTGAGGAGGGCAGCGACATCGCAGCAGCCGAGAATCCCTTCCGCCACAAGATTATCGTTCACGGCTCAAGCATCACGCACGGCGCATCGTCAAACCGCGCAGGTATGACCTACCCCGCTATCTTCAGCCGACAGACAGGCCTCTACACCTGCAACCTCGGTTACAGCGGCCGCTCGAAGCTGCAGCCCGAGTTCGCTACATTCCTGGCTGAGATTGAGGATGCTGACGCCTTCGTATTTGACACCTTCTCAAACCCCAGCGCCGAGATTATTGATGAAAACTTCGACCGCTTCGTGGATATTATCCGCGCCAAGCACCCCACCACTCCGCTTATCTTCACGCAGACCATTCGCCGCGATACACGCAACTTCAACCTCAAGACAGAGGATTTTGAGGCTCGCAAACAGGCCGCTGCCGAGCGCGTTGTACGCGAAAGAATGAAGCGTGACAAGAATATCTACTTCCTCGACTCAAAGGGTTGGCTTAAGGATGATAATCTGGCTACGGCCGATGGCATACACCCCACCGACCTCGGATTTATGCGTATGATGGAGCATATGGAGCCCGCCATCAAGAAAATCCTGAAGAAGTACGGAATAAAGTAATATTCACCGCAATACAATCATAGCCCTTATGAAACGAATTATACTCATTCTGCTCTGCCTCGTAGTGGGCATCGAGTGTTATGCACAGAAGATAAAGGTTGCGTGCGTGGGCAACAGCATCACCTATGGTGCTTATGTCATTAACCGCGAGAAAAACAACTACCCCGCTCAGTTGCAGGCGTACTTAGGTGATAAGTATGAGGTAAAGAATTTCGGAGTGTCGGCCACAACGGCTCTCTACAAGGGACTATATCCGTATGTGGATACCGAGAAATATCGCGAATCACTGGAGTACAACCCCGACATTGTAATCATCAAGCTGGGTACGAACGACGCCAACGAGCGCAACGATGCATACCGCTCGACCTTCCCCAAGGATTACCGCAGGCTGGTGGACGAGTATCTCAACCTGCCCTCACATCCGCAGGTTATTCTCCTCACGCCCGTACATTGCTTCCTGCCGAGCAATCAGGACGAGGTTATCAAGGCGGAGATAATACCCGTAATCGAGCAGACCGCATACGAGCGCAATCTCGATATCGTCAATCTGCACAACCTCTTTGGTGATGAGTGGATAGAGTTTCTTATGCCCGACAAACTCCACCCCTCGAACATCGGCGCAGGAATGTTGGCGCAGAAGATATATCAGTACATTGCCGTCGAGAAGCACGATGTGGATATCATCAAGAACTTCCCGCTCAAGCCCGTCAAGGAGTTTAACTTCCACGGCTACAAGGGTTACGAGTACGATAACAATGGTGTAAAATATTACATCGTAAAGCCGCACCACACGGCTAAGGGCAATCCCTGGATATGGCGTGCCCGCTTCTGGGGTCACGAGCCGCAGGTGGATATCGACCTGCTGGAGCAGGGATTTCATCTGACATACTGCGATGTGGCAGAGCTATTTGGCTCACCCAAGGCCGTAGAGCGCTGGGACGAGTTCTATGCGCTGGCCGTCAAGGCTGGTCTTAACCAAAAGGCGGTACTTGAGGGTATGAGTCGCGGCGGATTGATTATATATAATTGGGCAGCCAAGAATCCCAAGAAGGTTGCCTGCATATATGGCGATGCACCCGTTATGGATATCAAGAGCTGGCCGCTGAATTGGGGTGACTGCCTTGATGAGAACAAGCGCAGTATGAGCCTGCTGCTTGAGGCCTACGGCTTTGCAAATGCCGAGGAGGCTATGGCGTGGAACAAGAATCCGTTAAACCACGCCCGGAAGTTGGCCAAGGCGAAGATTCCGATGATTCACGTGGTAGGAGATATCGACGAGGGTGTTCCCGTGGCTGAGAACACCGCCATATTCGAGCGCGAGGTTGCCAAGTATGGCCACTCTGTACACGTCATACATAAGCCCAACGTAGGTCACCATCCCCACTCGCTCAACAACCCCGAGAAGATTGTGTCGTTCATCCTCAAGGCGACGGGATATAAGAAGAATATGTGTGTCTATCCCGTACCGGGCAACGAGTATCGTTCGGCTGCAGGCTGGAGCGAGGGTGCCGAGTGGTATGCCGTAGCACGCGATATTGAGGCTACGCTGGAGGGGCGCAAGCTTAAGCTGCTGATGTTGGGTAACTCCATCACGCAGGGCCTCGGTGGCGAGCGTCAGCGTATCACAAGCCGCGCAGGTCAGCAGGCTATGGACGAGGCCATCGGCAAGGGTGCTTGGGAGAATGCGGGTATCTCGGGCGACCGCACGCAACATCTGCTGTGGCGACTCAAGAACTGCAACTACAACCGTTGCTCACCCGAGGTGGCTGTAATTACCATTGGCATAAACAACATTAACGCGGGAGATGAGGCGAAGGATGTTGCCGAGGGTATAGTGGCGTGCGCCGAGGAGGCACGCAGACAGCTGCCCGACACACGCATCATATTGCTGGGTCTGCTGCCCGCAGGCAAGCCCGCCAATGCGTGGATGCGTAGGGCGTGCGACGAGGTACACGCTCACCTAAAGCGGGCCAACATAAAAGATGTGGAGTATATCAATCCCACGTCGTGGTTCACGCTCGACAATGGGGAACTGAACACAGCTCTATACTCCAAAGACAACCTCCACCTGAGTGCAGAGGGGTACAAGGTATGGAGCAAGAAGATTGCTGAACTGATAAAGTAGTATAAAGGGGTGCTAACATATCAAGTTAGCACCCTCTTATTTTAAGAGCTTGGTTAAGACAAATCCCGTAAGGAAGATAGCCGCCGTTCCGAGGACAATGGTCAGATAGGTGTGCAGTGGCGCAAGGAAACTCATCCACGCAATAACCACAAGACCAACGGCTACGGCAATAACGGCACTCACTCGCTTCACGTGGTGGCACACAAGGCCGAGCAGGAACAGGCCCAACATTCCACCGCTAAAGATTGATGCAAGCTTCCACCACGCATCCAGAATACCATCCACCTTCATCATCAGCAGGCCCACAACAATACCTATCACGCCCACAAGGAATGACGAGAGATAGAGTACCGACATCTGCTTGCGAGGGCTCTGCTCACCACGATAAAACTTCTTAAAGAAGTCCGTCAGGATTATCGTTGCCGAGGAGTTTATACTCGTCGAGATAGTACTCATTCCTGCCGAGAAGAGCGCCGCGATGACAAGTCCCGTAACACCCGTCGGGAGGCCGTGAACGATAAAGTACGGGAATACCTTATCGCCCGCAATGCCCTCGGGCAGCAGGTCGGGCTGCGCCGTATAGTACGAGAATAGTGCCGTGCCGATATAGACAAACACCAACGATACAGGGATATATAGCAGGCCTCCGAAGAGCGTCGATTTCACCGCCTCAGCGGTTGACTTGGCTGTCATATATCGCTGCACATAATTCTGGTCGATACCATAATTTTGCAGGTTGGTCATAAGGCCATAGACAAAGACCACCCAGAAGGTCGGCTCGGTGAGGGCAAGGCCGAAACTACCAAGCGAGAACTTGTCGTGCTCGGCGGCAATCTCAAAGAGCTGCGCAGGCCCCTCGGGCATACCAAATGTGAGCAGCACAGCACACACAAGCGCACCGATAATTAGGATTATGCCCTGTATAGCGTCGGTCCACATCACAGCCGTAATTCCGCCCAGCAGCGAGTAAATAAGCGTAATAATACCCGTCACGACGATTATCGTGCCGATATCCCAGCCAAACATCGTATTGATGGGAATCGCCAGAAGCAACAATATTGAGCCGACACGCGCCAACTGCGTCAGCAGATAGCATACGGCAACGTAGGCTCGCGCCCAATAGCCGAACTTCAGCTCAAGATAATGGTAGGCCGACACGCTGTTCAGCCCACGATATAGGGGTATAAAAATCTTTGCGGCGAGCCACACGGCGATAGGTATTGAGAGGCTGAAGACTAGCTGATTCCAATTTCCGGCGTACGAGCCGCCCGGCAGGCCGAGAAAAGAGATACTGCTGACAAACGTCGCAAAGATGGACATTCCCACCACCCACGTGGGCAGGGCACCCTCGGCAGCAGTGAAGGCTGCCACGCCACGGCGGCTTCTAAAGAAGAAGCTACACCCGAACAGTGCAGCGCCTCCCACAAAGAGGAAGAATACTATATAATCCAAGATGGTCAGCTCCATATAGGTAGTAATTTAGGGATTAATCTTCGCGCAACGCTACTCGCCTTGCGCTCATCTGTTCCCAAAGTTACTAATTTTACCCACAAAACCACCTCGGCGGGACTATTTTTCTACTCAAATCGCATATTCTACATTAATTTTACTAACTTTGAGATATATTATGGCACGGATGTCACACCCCGAGCCTAAGAGTATATTGATTATTTATTAACTAAAATCTGCTATAATATGAAACGTCTAAATGGAAATGTTACGCTCATCACGGGCGGAGGTAAAGGTATCGGATATGGATTGGCCGAGGCGTTTGCCGAGCAGGGCTCAAATCTTGTCATCACGGGTAGAACAGAGTCACGTCTTCTTGCAGCCAAGGAGAAACTGGAGCAGAAGTATGGTGTCGAGGTGCTGCCAATCGTTGCCGATGGTGCCAACGAGGAGGCTATAAAGGTGGTTGTAGCAAAGACTATCGAGAAGTTCGGTAAGCTCAACACGCTGGTCAACAACGCTCAGGTGTCGAAGTCGGGTACGCCGCTGGTTGAACACACGAAGGAGGATTTCGACCTGGCGATATATTCGGGTCTTTATGCCGCATTCTTCTATATGCGCGAGTGCTTCCCCTACCTCAAGCAGAGCAAGGGCTCGGTTATCAACTTCGCATCGGGAGCGGGCCTGTTCGGTAAGCTCGGACAGTCGTCATACGCCGCAGCGAAAGAGGGTATTCGCGGTATGTCGCGTGTTGCCGCAGCGGAGTGGGGCCCCGATGGTGTGAGAGTGAATGTCATCTGCCCGCTCGCTATGACCGAGAGCCTCGAGCAGTGGAAGGAGAACTATCCCGAACTGTTCCAAAAGACTATTCAGGGTATTCCCCTCGGACGCTTCGCCGACCCGAAGCAGGATATTGGTCGCGTGGCTGTATTCCTCGCATCGGAGGATGCGTCATACGTTACAGGCGAGACCATCACCCTTCAGGGCGGTAGCGGCCTAAGACCATAGTCATCGAATGAAAAGTGGCTATAAAAATGGCCATAAAATAAGAAAGGCGCTGATAATCAGCGCCTTTTGTAGTGGATAGGGGATTCGAACCCCTATGTCATGCGTGAGAGGCATGTATCCTAGCCCTTAGATGAATCCACCGCTTTGTTTTGACACTGCAAATATAGGGCAAAAATATTACACTGCAAATTTTTCCGCAAAAAAAATGCAAAAAATATATATTTTACCCATTTTTCATCCCGAAAGCAACCTTTTTGACCTATTTTTAGTCTAATATTACCGCCCAAAACAGCTCTGCTATCGAGGGACATCCGACTCTGCCATCAAGGAACATCTGCTCGCACAACAAAAAAAATACCCGCCACCGAGGGCGGGTATTTATAAAAATGGTTTAGGAATTACAACTCCTTAACACGTACGTGGCGGTACTTGATACCCTCGCCGTGACCGAGGAAACCGATGTGACCCTTCTTGTTGAACAAGCCAGGGTGGTTACGACCATCAACGGTGTAGGGGTTCTTGTTGCTGCCATCGGGAGCAACGTTGTGACCCTTTGTAGCCTTGCGGATGTTACCATCTACGATAACCTGACCATCAACGATAACGGTGATGCGGTCACCCTTAGCGCGAATCTCCTCGCTGTGCCACTCGCCCAGCGCACCCCACTTGATACGCTTTGCGGGGATGATACCATATACTGAGCCGTGTACCTGATGCTCCTTCAAATTCTTATAGATAGGTGAGTCGTGGTGCAACACCTGCAACTCCATACCGTGGTAAGCAGCATCAACACCCATAGGTGTGCGGATACCAACACCATTGTTCACGCCATCGCGGTCGAAGCAGAACTCAAAGCGAAGAACGAAGTCTGCATACTCCTTCTTTGTATAGAGGTTACCTGTTGTGCCGTAAGATGCAGTTACATACATATAACCATCAACGGGCTGGTAAGCCTCCAGGTTGCCTGTCCACGCATCCATATTCTGGCCATCGAACAACAACTCAAAGCCCTCGGCCTTCTCCTCTGCGCTCAACTCAGTGATGATTGAGTGTGACTCGCGAGCCTTGTTCTCAGAGATAAACTTCTCGATATCCTTACGCTTGTAAACAGCGTCACCGTCGTTCAACGTTGCAGATACCTTCTCCAAGAGAGCCTTAACCTCAGCTGAGTAGAACTCGGGGTGCTTGGTAGCAATCTCCAATACGGTGTTAGCTGCAGCCTGTGCAGTCTCGGCGTTGTCCATATACTCCGAAGCCAACATCATAGCCTGGTAGTTCTGTGTAGCAGAGAGAGCTGACAAAGCCTGATTCTTATACTTGAGTGCGGGGTTAGTCTCCAACGCCTTGCGGTAGTTCATATACTTCTGGTCGTTGTTAAGATTAGACGCACCTGTCAAAGCGATATAACGTGCAATAGCCTTATCCTTGAGCTCAGCGTTAGCAGTAGCCTCCAGCAGAGTAGGCAGTACGCTTGCATCATTCAAAGCGCAAAGACCCTCGAATGCTGACTTCTGAGCCTCGCCTGTAGATGACTTGTAACCCTCAATGATGGGAGCCACAGCCTCCTTAGCGCCTGTTGCAGCCAATACGGGGTAGTAGATGTGCTTCTTCGCGCCAGCCTTAGCCATACGCTCCTGAATCATCTTTGCCTGCTCGGCTGCGGGCTTGTTCTGGATAGCCTTAATGATAGCCTCATTCATAGGCTTACCCTGCTCGAAGAGGTTGCACAATGCGTTGAAGTTCTTCTCTGTAGCGTTGGTTGTAAGTGCGGGGATAGCTGAGTCGTCACCACCGTTGTCAACCCATACCAACACCTTAGATGCAGCTGCGGGGATACGACGCTTGGTGAGTACCTGCTTAGAGATAGCGCGAGCGTGTGAGTTGATATCCATCACGCGAACGAGCTCATCGTTGATAGAGCCGTTGAATGAGAGCAAGCCCTTCACCAAAGCTGCGTCAACAACCTCGTTTGCCTCACCATTCTCTACGCGGTTAACCAGAGCCTTAAGAGCCTGCTCGCCACCAATCTTCGATGCAGCAGCGATAGCAGCGCAAGCAACATCGTCGTTTGAGCTGGCAACATAGGGAGCTACCTTAGCAATCTGCGATGCAGCGTGCTGTGCGCCCAACCAGTTCAAGATGTCAACCTTAGCCACGTCAGCAGCCTTGGCCAGCTGACCAGCAACGGCAGCGTAGGTGTTATCGTCAGCATAAGCCTCCGACAGACGCATAGCACCATAGCGGTACTCGCGGCAGTCGTCAGCGAGAGCCTTCACTACCAGCGGAGTGGTAGCAGCGCCCTTCATCTGCACCAATAAATCCAACCCTGCAAGACGAACGTTTGACTTCTGGAACTTCATCATCTTCTTAGCCTCCTTCTCAACGAGTTTGGGCTCGTGCTTCATAAGGTGACCGTTCAAGAGTGTGAGGTATGCACCGTAAGCGTCAGTAGGCTCAAATGTATAGCCAACAGCCTTAGCAGCAGCGCTCAACACCTTAGCAGCGTCAGCACCACCCCACGCACCGAGTGCGAGGTAAATCTGAGTCTTAAGCTCGGGAGTAGCACCCTGCAACCAAGAGATAACGATAGGCTCTGCATCGTGGAAGTGATGCTTGTATGATGCAATCTGTGCCAACAAAACCTTGCTTACGCCGTTCTGTGCCTGATTCTTCATCAACTCATATACAACGGGCTCCGAGCCGTGGATAGCAGCCAAAGCGCGTGCTGCGAAGTTACCCTGATACTGGTCCTTCAGATAGCCTGCATAGAACTCTGCATCCTCAGCCGTAGCACAAATCTGCAAAGCAGTCATCAAGAATGCCTTGTTGGGGTTGTCCGTAGTCTTCTCGATAGCGGCCTTCAAGCCTGCGCGTACAGCGTCACGCTGTGCAGCGCCATCCTTCGACACGTATGAAGCAACACCGTTTACGGCATACTCAACAGCCGAGTTGTTTACGCCCTCAGCCATAGGTGAAAGCATCAAAGCCAGCTGCTCGATGCCCTCAGCACCTGTTGAAGCGAGCTCGGCCATAACCTGATTATATGTTGCGGGCAACTCGGCCGGAAGCTGAGCCAAAGCGTCAGCTACGATGGTCGAGGTTGCGCGACCGCGTGCATCCTGAGCGTTAACTGCCGCAAGGGGCATCAACATCAGGGCGATAAATAAAAATATTCTTTTCATCGTTAGTTACTCTTTAGGGTTAATTAGATTTTCCAGGGAGCGCGCATAGGCTGGTCAATCAACGCATTTGCGGCCTCGTCGTTAATGAACTGCAACTTCACGGGGTCGAACTCCAGCGTGCGGTTCAAGCGCAATGCGCAAAGACCCATATTCACGATGGTAGCCGAGCGGAAGCCGTTAATCTCGTTAAGAGCAAACTTCTCGCGGTTGTGGATACACTTGATGAAGTCTGTATTCTGCGGCTCGGGATCGGGCAACTCCGAGAGGATGTCCATAATGTTGTGTGCAGGCTGACCATTGAGCTCGCAACGGAAGCCCTGATATACCTTACCGTTAGGACCCTCGATGTAGGGAGCTGTGGGGTCGCCGTGCTGCTCACCCTGAAGGATAATCTGGCAACCATCATCGTAAGTATAGACAATCTTACGCCAAGTACCGATAGCGTCGTGGTGCTGCTGGGGAGCGTCAACCTCAACCTTGATGGGAGAGGTACCATCCTTACCCAGGATATACTGTACGGGGTCGATGTAGTGCTGACCCATATCGCCAAGACCACCACCATCGTAATCCCAGTAACCACGGAAGGTCTGGTGAGTACGGTGTTCGTTGTAGGGCTTGTAAGGTGCCGGGCCCAACCACAAATCGTAATCCAGATTCTTGGGTATAGGCTGCTCAACAAGGTTCTCCTTACCTACCCAGAAGAACTTCCAGTTGAAACCAGTGTAACCAGAGATGGTAACCTTCAAAGGCCAACCCAATACGCCGCTGTCAACCAGCTTCTTCAAAGGCTCAACCGTTGTACCCAAGCCGTAGAATGTATCCTTGAAACGGAACCAGGTGTTCAGACGGAAGATACGGCCATTCTGGCGTACAGCCTCCATAACCTTCTTACCCTCGCCGATGGTACGTGTCATAGGCTTCTCGCACCAGATATCCTTACCAGCCTTGGCAGCCTCAACGGCCATAATACCGTGCCAGTGGGGAGGAGTTGCGATGTGTACAACGTCCACGTTGGGGTCGTTGATAAGGTCGCGGTAGAGGTGATAACCCTTCACCTCCTCGTTCAGGCGCTCCTTAGAGAGGCGAACGCCCTTCTCCAGATGGTTGTCGTCGCAGTCACAAACAGCTACCAGACGGCACTGCTCGTTGCTTGAGAAGTGATTGGCGCTGAAGCCGATACCACCCATACCGATGATACCCTTTGTCAGCTGGTCGTTGGGTGCAATGTGACCCGGACCTCCAAGAACACGGCGCGGGATGATCGTCAATGCGGCCAAACCACCCATAGTCTTGAGAAAATCTTTTCTGTTAATTGCCATAATTGTTTATTTTAGTTAGTTGTTTTAACTTTCGTTTCGTAACGATATTTACTCTTCAAAGTTACTTTATTATTTTGAAACAGCAAAATTTTATACGTAGTATAATCATAATTTGATAGCAAATACGTTATTTATGTACTGAAAACGATTTGGGCGTGCGTTTCGTCTTGACAATTTACGACAAAATATATATCTTTGTTAAAATTCGCAGTAGAATAAAAACCTAAAATAACCTTAGATATGAAAGATTTATTTAGCGTCAAAGAGCGCGTTATCGTCATCACGGGTGCTACGGGTATCCTCGGCTCGTCGATGGTTGAGCACTTTGCCGAGCAAGGCGCAAAGGTGGTCATCTTGGGCCGTAACCGCGAGGCGGGTACTCGCCTTGAGCGAGAGGCTAAGGCCAATGGAGGCGAGGCACTCTTTCTGGAGTGTAACGTATTGGACAAGGAGTCGTTAGAGCGTTGTTACGAGGCCATTATGGCTGCATACGGACGCATCGACGTGCTGATTAACGGCGCAGGTGGTAATCAGGCTGCCGCAACCGTTCCGCCCGATAAGACCATCTTCGATTTGGATGTGGATGCCGTGAAGCAGGTTGTTGACCTCAATCTCTTCGGCACAATCCTGCCCACGATGATTTTCGTGAAGGCAATGGTTGCACAGGGCGGCGGCTCGATTATCAACATTGCCTCGGAGGCGGCTCTGCGTCCGCTGACACGCGTTGCGGGCTATGGCGTTGCGAAGGCTGCCGTTATTAATTGGACAAAATATATGTGTGGCGAGCTGGCTACGAAGTTTGGCGAGGGATTTCGTGTGAATGCCGTAGCTCCGGGCTTCCTGCTCACCAACCAGAACAGAGATTTGTTGACCAACCCCGATGGCTCGCTCACGCCGCGTGCCGAGACCATCATCGCACACACGCCCTACAAGCGTTTCGGTGAGCCCGAGGAGCTGCTCGGCACGTTGCAGTGGCTGGCGTCGGACGCCTCGAAGTTTGTGACGGGCACGCTGACCGTAGTGGATGGCGGATTTGATGCATTCTCAATCTAAATATTGGAAGATTCCCATCGCCGAGCCTTATGGCTCGTCGGGGAATGACGTAATTTTTTTGGAATTATGATACTTTGTACACAATCGTGGCGTTGGTACGGGCCTAATGACCCCGTCACGCTAAGTAACATACGTCAGGCGGGAGCAACCGATATCGTACACGCCCTGCACCACATCCCCAATGGCGAGGTGTGGACGGTGGAGGAGATTCGCAAGCGTCAGCAGATGATAGCCGATGCGGGCCTAAGGTGGAGTGTTGTGGAGAGCGTTCCCGTACACGAACACATCAAGACGCAGGAGGGTGATTATCAGCTCTATATCGACAACTACAAGCAGTCGATTCGCAACCTTGCCGAGTGCGGTATTCACTGCATCACCTACAACTTTATGCCCGTTCTGGACTGGACACGCACCGACCTCGCATACGAGGTAGAGGATGGCTCGCGTGCGCTGCGTTTCGAGCGTGCTGCATTTATGGCCTTCGACCTCCATATCTTGCGCCGCCCTGCGGCCGAGGCGGAGTACTCGGACAAGGATAAGGCCATTGCCAAGGCTCGCTATGAGAGTATGAGCGAGGAGGAGCGTGAGCGTCTGACACGCAATATGATAGCTGGACTACCTGGCTCGGAGGAGAGCTTCACCGTCGAGCAGTTCCAGCAGGCTCTGGACCGCTACAAGGATATTGACGCCGAGCGTCTGCGTGCCAACTTGATTTACTTCCTACGGGAGGTGTGCCCCGTGGCTGATGAGTGCGGCTCGGAGATGGTCATCCACCCCGACGACCCTCCCTACCCTATCCTGGGTCTGCCGCGCATAATGTCAACGGCCGAGGATTTCCGCCGCTTGATAGAGGCTGTGCCTAACCGCTCGAATGGTCTGTGCCTATGTACAGGCTCGTTTGGTGTGAGGGGCGATAACGACCTGCCCGCAATGATGCACGAGTTTGGCGACAGAGTAGGTTTTGTGCATCTGCGTTCTACGCGCCGCGACGAGGATGGCAACTTCCAGGAGGACAACCATTTGGAGGGCGATGTGCCGATGTATGAAGTGATGAAGGTCTTCCTTGAGATTCAGCAGCAGCAGGGTCGCAGCATACCGATGCGTCCCGACCACGGACATCAGATGTGTGACGACCTGAATCGCAAATCCAACCCCGGCTATTCTTGCTACGGCCGTATGCGAGGCTTAGCCGAGTTACGCGGCTTGGAGATGGGAATTGCGTATTCGATTTATAAATAAAAAAAGGGTGTCAGCCGACACCCTTTTTTATTACATAAATATCTAATAAGTTGTATAACAAGAGCTATTTTGAAGCTGCTCGCCGACCGAAAAACCGCAGTTTACTAAAGCGTAAATGAGGTTTTGAGGGCAAGGCAGATGCCAAAAGAGCCTTGTTAGACGGCTTATTTCAATACAAATTTGAGCAATGCCTCCGCGCACGCTTCAGGCTCCTCGATGAATCCCATATGGCCCGACTCCTCTAACCACGCAACCTGTGCCTGGGGATGATTGGCGACAATCTCCTCGGCAACCTCCACGGGTATATATCCATCTTTTTTACCCAAGATAAAGAGTTGTGGCACAGCAGATTTGCGCAGCATTTCATTCTGGTCCACACGCTCCATCATACCGCCCAGCAGAGCCACAATGCCGTCATCCTCGGTGATATGCACGCACTCCGTCAAATCGTCAATATAGCTTCTCAGTCGGCGGCGATTCTGCTCGGCAAAGCCCGCCTCGGGAGCAACACGCGCCAGCGCATCCTTCTTACCTGCACGCACCAGAGCTATCTCGCGGCGGCGATTCTCGCGCTTAGCCTCCGTGTCGGGATTCGGCGTTGAGCTGAGCAACACCAACCCATCCAGCTGCTCGGGATAGCGGGCACAGAAGGCCAATGCAACATATCCACCCATCGAGTGGCCCACCATCGTAACTCGCTCTATCTCCAACGATTTCAGCATCTGGTGCAACACATCGGCCACCATCTCCATCGTATGCACCTCACCCTTAACCTCCGAGATACCGTGGCCGGGGATATCGACCGTAATAACTCGCACCGAGGGGGTCAGCAGCGGCGCAAAATCATCCCACACGTACATCGATTCGAGATATCCGTGCAGCAACACGACACACTTCTCGCCAACGCCCGAGTCGGCTATATGCAGGGCCGTAGAGCCGGCCATCAGAAATTTCTCCTTCATAACATTATGTTTTACACCTCAAAATTACGAAAAAAAAGAATATAACCGCACGAAGATAGATTTTTTCCGACTACGGCTCGGCGGAAAGTTATAGTAGAGAATAATTTATTTGTTTCTCGCGCGAAATATTACTATTTTTGAGCATTAATTTGGGTTATTACGCCGCACAAGGAGTAAAGCGTGGCGCGATGGTACGATGTATGCGTCGTGCGGGAAGATGCAGACGCCAACGTAAGGCATATAACAATTGGGGAACTACCATAAAACAATAGTAATGAGCAGAGGAAGAGTAGTTGTGATTATGTTGCTGAGCATATTATGCTCGGCCTGTAGCGTCACACGCAAGCTAAGCCACGGCGAATACTTCCTGCTGCGCGTGGAGATTGAGGCCGACCGCAACGTCCCCAAAGCCGAGCGCATAACCGCAACCACACTCGAAGAGTATGTGCGTCAAACCCCGAACAAGCGTTTCCTGGGTACGAACTTCTACGTGTGGGCCTACAATCTGGCCAATCCCGACAAAGATAACTGGTGGAACAACTTGAAGCGTAAAATCGGCGAGGAGCCCGTACTATTGGATTTATCGCTCACGCACAAGAGTGCGCAGAATCTCAAGACATATATGAACTCGCGCGGCTACTACTCCTCTTCGGTTGATTATGAGATTGACACTACACGCCGTCGCAAGCGCGCATACGTCACCTACCACACCGAGCAGGGCGAGCCATATCGCATAAAGAGCCTCTCGTACGACTTCCGCGACAAGCTCATTGCCCCCGTGATTGAGTCCGACACGGCTCAGTCGCTAATAAAGGTTGGTAACATATTCGACATAACGGCTCTGGATAAGGAGCGCGAGCGCATAGCTACATACCTGAACAACAGGGGATATTACAACTTCTCGGTCAACAATATCGAATATCGTGTGGATACGCTTGGTGGCGACCGCAAGGTAGGTATTCGTATGATTGTGCGCCGCAACATTACGGGTTACAACGAACGCGGTGAGGCCATCAGCGAGGACAACAGAGTATATCGCATAAGCGAGATAAACGTCATTTCAGACTACGACCCTGCCGTTGACCGCGACGTGCGCCAGCGTACGATGCTCGACACGGTGTATTACAAGGGTCTGAATATCATCTCCAACGGCAAGCCGAATGTGCGCCCCGCGGTGCTGCACACGGCCATTCCGATGTCGCCCAACACCACCTACGACGCCTCGGAGGTGGACCGCACATACAACGAGATAATGTCGCTCGGATACTTCAAGAGTGCCCGCATCGCCTTCGAGGAGATTCCTCGCGGGCAGGACGACACGCTTGTGGTGAACTATGCGGGTAGCGGACGCACGGCCTATACACCAAAGAAGTTTGACGATATTGAGGAGGGGTATCTGCGCTGCTACATACTCGCATCGCCTACGCTCAAGCAGGGCTTTAATGTCGAGCTGGAGGGTAGCACAACATCAAGTTTCTATGGTCTGAGCGCAACCATCGGCTACCAGAACCGTAACCTCTTCCGCGGCGTGGAGACACTAAACACGTCGGTTACGTTTGGTTACGAGTATATGAAGGCCCCCAACACCTCAAAGCGCCGCGCAAACGAGCTGGGCTTCGCCGTAGGATTGTCGTTCCCGCGATTCATTCTCCCCTTTAGACTCTCTACGCGCAACATCAATATGCCACGTACAAAGGTGGAGGTATCGTACAACTATCAGGACCGCCCCTACTACCGTCGTGACCTCTCACGTGCAACGTGGACCTACTCGTGGCGCAGCCTGAATGGCCGTTACAGCTATCAGTTCCGCCCCATCGACCTTAACTGGATTCACGTAGGCTACATCAACGAGGATTTCTTCAACTCGCTCCAGAACGAATATCTGCGCCAGAGTTACCTCACGCAGGCTATCGTGGGCCTCTCGGCGTCGTACACATACAACAACCAGAGCAAGAACGTTGGTGGCAATGCCACGCTGATGCATATCAACTTCGAGTCGTCGGGTAACCTGATGAATCTCTTTGAGCGTGCCTTCTCGAAGAAGACACCCGAAGGCTACTACAACATCCTCGGCGTGCGTTACTCGCAATACGTGCGTGGAGATATTAGCGCAAGCCGCAAGATTGTTCTCGGTCCCAGAACAGCCATCGCTGGCCGTATCTTTGCTGGCGTGGGCGTACCCTACGGTAACTCTACCGCCCTGCCATTCGACCGTCTGTTCTATGTCGGCGGTAGCAACAGTATGCGAGGCTGGACACCCCGTACCCTCGGCCCGGGAAACACCCCTGCGCAGAACACGCCATACCCCGTGCAGATGGGTGATATGCGACTGGAGGCCAACCTCGAATTCCGTTTCCCCATTTGGGGTATGTTCAATGGAGCGACGTTCCTCGATATGGGTAACGTGTGGTATCTTGACCGCGACAAGGGCGAGGTGCCCGAGGATGGCGTGTTCCACTTCGATAGATTCTACAAGCAGCTGGGACTGAATACCGGCCTGGGATTGCGTGTCGATATTAAATTCGTTATTCTACGTCTTGACTGGGGTATTCGCCTGCATAGCCCCAACGAGCCCGTGGGCGAGCGCTGGATTCACAACTTCAAGTGGAAGAATACCGCTCTGAACTTCGGTGTCGGCTACCCATTCTAAACTTTTTATCAGCTACATCTACAAGCATATAGCCTCCACATCGCCACCTGAGAGCATAAAAAAAGTGGTGAGATGTTTCACAACAAGTCACCACCGTGTTAGGTTAGTTAGGTTAATGAGAACTGTGGGTTGCCCCACATTGCTAATACAAAGATAATATAATTTTTCTCATTCGCAAAACAAAAGAGCCCTTTTTGAAATAAATTAGCGAATTATCAGCCCGAATTTATTAAAATATTTAAATAAATTCATCTACAACGCAATGCTCTCCACACCCGTATCTACGCCCGAATAGCCGCCCGACATAGGCGAGGTGACACTCTGAACGCCAGCGACCAATCCTCCGCAGTGAGTATTGCGATAAATAGCGGGTGTTGTACCATATTGCTTTTTGAAAAGTTTTATAAAATGCGACGTATTGGGGAAGGTACACTCATTACCAATCTCCGATATCGACTTCGAGGTAGAGATAAGCAGAAGTCGCGATTGCATCAGTCGCTGCTGAATAAACCAACGGTGCGGAGGCATAAAGAAGTGACGCTTGAACTCCTTCTTGAATGAGGTTAGCGAGCGATTGCTCTTCTCGGCCAGCTTCTCAATCGAGACATCGCTGAAGATATGCGAGTAGATTATCTGCTCGAAATTGTCGCGCGCCGAATCGACATTATTCAGTACTTTGCTCTTAAGGCAGCCGTCATTCTGCGAGATTATCAGATAGATAAGC
This sequence comes from Rikenellaceae bacterium, assembly GCA_015059845.1. Taxonomy (GTDB): domain Bacteria; phylum Bacteroidota; class Bacteroidia; order Bacteroidales; family Rikenellaceae; genus Alistipes. The sequence continues at coordinate 124,935 of SUZR01000005.1, forward strand.
TCCGTCATCTTGATATTCTCGGCCGTCTCGTCGTGCATAAAATTGTCGTCGTGCAGATAGCTGCCGGCGTGATGGAAGAAGCTACGCATAGCGCTCGAGGCCGACATATTCACGTGATTCAAACGACGGCAGCGCTCACACTGATGCGTGTTGGTGATGTTGATGGAGTAACTCATATTCAGATAGAGCAGGATGCGCTGCAACTGCTCGGGAGTGTAGTAGATAACAATCTCCTCGAACGGACGACCCTCCTCCATCACCTCCTCGACATAGTGATTACCGACACCCATATAGAAGACATCGCCCTTGGAGATGGCGTGGCGAGCATCTCCATAATAGATATACTTCGTCCCTCGTGTTACGTAGCCTATGGCACATCGGTTGAGTTTTAACAAATGTATGCCGGCATAATTTGGCTCGACATACTTTACAATAGTCGACTGACCATTGTTTTCAGCAGCTTTCATAATATTAAAATAAAGAATTAAAAATACACTTCCGTAAAGGAGTATTCAAAATTACACATTTAATCACAAAGATTACAATATAATAATGAAAGAATATTAATTATTTTGCTGTAATTCCTATTTTAACATCTATTTTTCGTATCGTAATCAAACAAAAGGTCGCGGTTGACCAAAATAGCATAATGTGTTGGTACGAAACATATAATACCGCTAGGCATCTATTGACAACAAGTGCCAAATAAAAGTTCCCTAAAACAAAAGCTATGCTCGACAAAGGGCTTGCACATTCACCGCTCTGACAGCACGCGCCGTTCGTCCGAAACAAAAAAGGCCTCCACTGCTGTGGAAGCCTTTTTATTTAGAGTAGATGGGCTATTAGTAAGCCTCACCCTCAATAGCTGCATAAGTAATCTTGAGAGCGTTAGCACGACGAAGCTCCTGCTTAACGTCGGTAACGATACCCATCTTGGTGTACTGGTCAGCCTTGATGCTGACAGTCATCTGCGCACGGTCAGCCTCATTGAGCTGATCGCGCTCTGCACCGATGAAATCACCAATATCCTTAGCGGTCTTGAATGAGTCGTTCAACTGAATTCGGGGAGCGGTACCAAACTTAGCCTGCATATGAGATACAGGGACACCAATGTTTACGTAGCTCACCAAACTCTTCTTCTCCAACTTCTGAACCTCGGTTGCGCTGGGCAACTTGTAACGTACCAGCAACTCCTGCTCTCGCATAGTGGTTGACACCATAAAGAAGAACAAGATCATAAAGATAACGTCAGGAAGAGAAGCGGTCGAGATTGCGGGGGTCTCTTTCTTGTTCCCCGATTTTTTCATTACTGCCATAATTCTACTTCTTTATTACGTTACTTTTTCTTTGCACCCTGACGAGGCTCAGCCTCTGAAATCTTCTGAGGCACTGCCTTTGTCACTGCGCTACGCTGGTCCTCGGTCAAGTCAGCAAATGCGTGACCAAACTTCTGCATAGACACCTGCTCACGAACCTCGTTGAAAGCACGTGAAAGCTCGTTCTGAACCATAATATAAACCTCATAGTTCGTATCACGAGTAGTCTGCAGAGAGATAACGCCCTCGCTAACGGGATAAGTCCACTTAGAGCCATCACCCAAGTCGATCTCAGTATCCTTCTTCTCGGGAAGGTTCTCATCGTCCATAGGGTTGAGGATGAACTCCTTAGCCTTATCCTTCAAGCCGCGGATATCCATAGACTCATTACCAGCCATAATCTGACCTGCTGCGTTAACGAACACCAACAATACGTTGCGCTCCTTAACCTTAATATCCTCTACCTTAACATCCTCGGGGGGCAGTGGCGGAAGCACACGTGACAGACCCTTATCTGAGTTCATTGTAGTAGCAACGAGGAAGAAGATAAGCAACAAGAACGCGATATCGGCCTGAGAGTCGGCGCGAACTTCTGGAGTTTTTCTTGCATTTCCCATTATACTACCTCCTTATTTTAATGCGTCAGAAATTGCTGAATAGATAGCTGCGAGGATTGCACCTGCGCCTGCTACATAAGCAACCATAATACTTGTATCAGCGATAACAGTCTCACCACGCTCGAAGTTGGTCTGGTTACCAATGTCGAGAATCTGATAGTCGTGACCGTTAGCGATAAAGTAAGCACCTGCAATAATTGCGATGACTGCTACACCCGCAAAAATAGTACCCTTGATTCCCTCGGGCTTCTGAATCAAATCCCAAACTGCAACCAATACTGCGATAACGATAGCTGCTGCAGCGATAGCATAGCCCCACATTAGCATACCACCTACTGCAGTAGCATCCTGAACTGTAGGCTCCTCAGGAGTGGTAAATACACACCAGAAGACTAAAGCCACAGATATTGCAATTAGGATGGGTGACAGATATTTAATCAATTTTCCCATTGTGTTAAATCTTTTTAAGGTCTTAATTACTTCTTGTATGCGCTCAAGATGTCAACCAAAGTGATTGAAGCATCCTCCATTGTGTTAACCAAAGTATCGATCTTAGATACTACGTAGTTGTAGAACAACTGGAGAATAACCGCAGCGATAAGACCCATCAAAGTAGTCAACAACGCAACCTTAATACCACCTGCTACGATAGTAGGAGAGATATCACCAGCAGCCTGAATCTGGTCGAATGCACCGATCATACCAACAACGGTACCCATAAATCCCAACATAGGAGACAAAGCGATGAACAAACCAATCCAAGTCAAACCAGACTCCAACTGGCCAGTCTGAACTGAACCGTAAGATACAACTGCCTTCTCAACAGCGTCCATACCCTGATCGATACGATCAAGACCCTGATAGTAGATAGAAGCAACGGGACCACGTGTGTTGCGGCAAAGGTCCTTAGCAGCCTCAACGCCGTTGTTGTTCAAAGTCTCCTCGAACTTAGCGATGAACTTCTTGGTGTTGATGTTAGAGAATGCCAAGTAAAGCATACGCTCGATAGCGATAGCCAAACCGATTACCAAGCAAACCAATACGGGCATCATCCAGCCCCAACCACCCTCGAGGAACTTCTGCATCAAAACCTGGTGCATTGTCTCACCTGCGAGCTCAGTCTCAGCACCCTGTGCGAAGGCGCTTACAGTGCCAAGTACGGCAACTGCCAAAAACATAAGATTTTTTTTCATAGCTTTTTGAAATAAATTTTAATTAGTGTTTGTACGTTTATTGTTTTTAGTTTTATGTTGTTAATTTTTTCTCACAAAAAGTTTTTTTTCTTGCTCAAAATCACTTGAAACAAGCATTTATTCGTTTTTTGTTCATTTAGTTCAACTCTTGCCACGCAACGCCGCATTATCACCCAACGCGGTGACTCACAATCTTTTACACCACAAAACCCCGCTTCCGCCGAGCGGTCGATGCGGTTTTGGTAGAGTTTACGGACCGAAATATAAGAATTATTTTTTTCTTGTGCAAGTCCTTAAAGCGTAAATTCACCTCTCAGCGGCCGCTGAATAAGCTCCACACTCTGCTCCCAGGGCAGATTTTGGCCCAAAACATACATCAATTTGGTTATGGCAGCCTCCGAGGTCATATCGTATGCCGACACCACGCCAGCCGAATGGAGGCGCTGTCCGGTCTCGTAGAGGTGCATCTCCACAGAGCCATTATCGCACTGCGTAACATTGAGCACCAGCACCCCTCGCTGAATGGTCTCACGCATAAGTTGCAGGAACCAGCCCGACGTGGGGGCATTGCCCGCGCCATAGGTCTCAAGCACCACACCACGCAGCCCCTCAACCGAGAGAATTGCACGCAGCGTATGCTCGCTGATGCCAGGGAAGAGTTTTATTATCGCAACACCCTCGCTGAGCATTGTAGCTATGCGCAGAGGCTCGTTGGAGGGCTCCACGTGGGCTATGGCGGCGGTATTGTATGTAATCTTGACGCCCACCTCGGCAAGTGGCGGATAGTTCGGAGAGGAGAAGGCATCCAGCTCCTCAGCGCTACTCTTGCGGGTACGGTTTCCGCGACACAGGCGGCTATGGAACAGCAGCGCAACCTCGGGCACCACGGGGCGGCCATCAACACGCGCCGCAGCCACCTCGATGGCCGTAATAAGATTCTCACGGCCATCGGTGCGCAAGACTCCGATGGGTATCTGGCTACCGGTAAAAATTACAGGCTTGGCGAGATTTTCGAGCATAAAACTCAGGGCCGAAGCGGTATAGGACATCGTGTCGGTGCCGTGCAGAATAACGAATCCGTCGTAACGCTCATAATTGTCGCGTATCACCTCGGCTATGGCGCACCAATCCGAAGGTTTTACATTCGACGAGTCGATGAGTTTTGGCATCGTATGAACATCAATATCGACATTCAGGCGGCGCAACGAGGGGAACTCGTCATATATACCGCTGAAGTCGAAAGGCACCAGCGCGCCTGTCTTCTCGTCGGGACGCATACCGATTGTTCCGCCCGTATAAATGAGCAGAATCGAGGAGCGATAATTATCTACATTTCGTACTATTTGTTCCATAATTACCTTATATTAATACTTCTTATTCACTCCGTAGAAACATCCGTCTTGCATTTGCCGATGTAATACGTGCCACCTCGTCGGCCGACACGCCCTTAATCTCGGCCACCTTCTCACAGACATATCGCACATAGGCCGATTCGTTTCTCTTTCCGCGATAGGGCACGGGCGTAAGGTAGGGACAATCCGTCTCAAGGATGATATCCTCCAGCGCCATCTCCGTAACAGCCTCTGCCACAACGCTCTTCTTGAAGGTAACCACACCCCCAATACCAAACAACCAATCACCACAGGCCTTCAGCCTACGATAGGTATCCGCCCCCTCGGAGAAGGCGTGCAGCACACCTCTTAGGGACTCTCCACGCGCAGCCGCCTGCGCCGTTTCGGCCTCCAGAATATCACACATATCATCCCACGCCGCACGGGTGTGTATAGCTACGGGCAAATCCAAGCGAGCCGCCAGACGGCACTGCGCAATAAAGGCCTCACGCTGCTCGGCAACAAACTCCTGACTCCAATAATAATCCAGGCCTATCTCACCCACAGCACAAAAACTTATACCCTCAGGCGGCTGAGCAAAATAGCGCTCCACCATCGCCAGCTCCTCAGGCCAACGGGGATTGTCGTTCACCGAGGTGGGATGCAGGCCCATCATCGGACGGCAGAGGTCCGAATATGCCTTAGCAAAGGCGAACATCCGCTCGTGGCTCTCGCTGTCAATAGCTGGCAGTAATAAGCGCTCCACCCCACCCTCGCGGGCGCGCAAAATGGCCTCGGCACGGTCGGTGTCAAACTCCTCGGCATATAGATGTGAATGTGTATCAATCAGTTGCATAATTCGTTCTATATTATCTTCTCATATCGTTTGCCGGGCAGCGGTCGAATGGCGCCCGACAGTTCCAGATTCATAAGCGTGAGCGACAGCTCACCCATAGCGAGTGCGCTACGTTGTTGTAATACGTCAATGGTTATTGGCTCCGAATCGAAATAGGCCAGCAGGCTACTCTCCGCATCCGTAAGCGGCAGCGGCTCACGCGGCGGCTCCGCCACCGAGTCAAGGCCCAGGTCCCACATCAGCTCGTTGGCAATATCCCGCCCCGACAATACTATTTGGGCTTTACGATTACGAATCAGCAGGTTACATCCGCGCGAGTTACCATCCGTAACACGCCCAGGCACAGCCATCACCGTACGATTATAGCCATCGGCAAAGGCCGCCGTGGAGAGCGAGCCACCCGCCTCGGGCGACTCCACGACAACCGTTCCGGCCGATATGCCGGCAATGATTCTGTTGCGCGGAATAAAGAAACGGCCATTCTGCTTTGTCTGCGAGCTAAGCTCGCTCACGATTGCCCCACCACGCGATATAAATTCGGCCGCCATACGCTCGTGCGCCGAGGGAGCAATATTGGGCAGTGGATTGGCAAGCACGCCTACGGTCGTAGCTCCGCAAGCAATGGCGGCACGATGGCACGCCCCATCCACGCCGTATGCCAAGCCGCTCACGATGGTTACATCGGGTACTGCCCCCTTCAGTTCGCTCACCAGCCTATCGCACATCAACTGTCCATACGAACTCATCTTGCGCGTGCCGACAAACGACACCATACGGCTATTCAAGGCCTCCACATTGCCACAGACATATAATACCACCGGAAAATCCTCCGTTTCGCGCAGAAGTCGCGGATATAAAGGAGAAGATGCCGCTATGGGCGTCACACCATTGCGCTGACAATAGAGCATCTCGCGCTCGGCCTCGCGCATACCGCACTGAGATAAAATATTTCGTGCCGCCTCCTCGCGGAGCATAGCACCCTCAACCAGTTCCTCTCGCGAAGCAGCATACACAGCCTCGGCCGACCCGAAATAGTTAATCAGGTAGGCAGCGCCACGCAAACCGAGCTGCGGCACAAAGGTCAAAGCAATATCTTTCAGTGGCATAATCCATCCGCGCCATAACGAGGAGGCCACGCAGGGCCTGAAAAATGGATAAAAAAACCTCGGATTATGGTCTTCGGCAGATGTAAAGTTAATAAATTTTGCGAAAAAGCACGAAACTTGTAGCGAAGTTTTGGCAGAATTAGATTTTTTTGTATATTTGCACTCGCAAAACGACTTAATGGTCCGATGGATGAGTGGTTTAGTCACCGGTCTGCAAAACCGTCTACAGCGGTTCGAATCCGCTTCGGACCTCAAAAAACCCTTCTACAAGCACTTGTAGAGGGGTTTTCAATTTTTACGCCATTATTTACGCCATTTTTGGGCTACGACTAATCAATCCCTCTTACATTGATAAAGTTAGTAAAAAAATCAATAGCAAAGGTAATAATTGCCAAGATACAATAAAATATTATTCTCAAAAGTAAAAGCGAGTTTCCCCGCATTAACCTTTTACAACTAAATAATCCATACTGAAATTTGCGTAAATGAGTATTTTTATAATTTGGCAGTTGTAATTGCCGAATTACATATATTCCATTACATCACATTCTGCTTTGAAACAAAAAAAACGCGTTAGACTTTCATCTAACGCGTTTTCTAGTGCCCAGGACAAGACTCGAACTTGCACGAGCTAATGCTCACTACCCCCTCAAAGTAGCGTGTCTACCAATTTCACCACCTGGGCCTTTCCATCCTTGAGGACGTCCATAGCCGTTTCCTCGAAAAGGTGTGCAAATATAGGCACTATTTCGTAATTAGCAAAATTTTTCGGGATATTTTCAACAAAATAGTGCGTATTTCATAAATTTACACCTCTGCTCGCCCGCTCAAATGCTACAAAAACACCATCAGCACCAGCTGCGCCAACAGCACGCGAAGAAACATCGACAGCGGATAGACCGTAGCGTAGGCCACCGAGGCGTGGTCGCCAGGGATGGTGTCGTTGGCATAGTTCAGGGCCATAGGGTTAGCCATCGAGCCGCACAACATTCCGCACGTAGAGCCGAAATCGATTTTTGCCAAGCGCATAGCCGCAACACCCACCAGCACAACGGGTAAGAGCGTTATCAGGAACCCCAGGCCTACCCACATCAAACCCGTAGGGCTCACCGCCGTTGAGAAAAACTCGCCACCCGAACTAAGTCCCAGACAAGCCAGATACAACGACAGGCCGAAAGCTCGCAGCATAAGGTTTGCGCTTCGTGTTGCGTAGGTTATAAGATGCATACGCGGGCCGTAGGTTCCAATCAGGATTCCCACCACGATAGGTCCTCCCGCCAAGCCCAACTTCACGGGAAAGGCAGCGCCCGGCAGCGACAAAGGCACAGCACCGAGGATAAGGCCCAAGACGATACCTATATAAATAGATGTAAGATTTGGCTCCTGCAACTCCTTTTCGGCATTTCCCAGCACCTTCTCGACCTTCATCACGCCACGCTCGCCACCGACCACGACAACGCAGTCGCCCACCTGCAGACGCAAATCGGGCGTAGCAAGCAGAGGCACGCCACTACGATAGATACGGCTGATATTTATACCGTAGCTGTTACGCAGGCGCAACGAGCCCAGACGCTTACCATTTATCTCGGGGCGCGTGATGATAATCTGGCGCGACACAAGCTGACGGTCGATAGCATTCCAATCGACATTATCGCTATTCCAGTCTATGCTCTCGCGCTTGCCAATCATCGCCTCCATCGTATCCATATCCTTGCGCGAGGCGATGACCAAGATACGGTCGTCCTTTTGCAGGTGTGTATCATTTGACGGCAGTAGCACCTTGCCATCGCGCCACAGACGCGAGATAACAAATGGCACGTGCGCCAACTCGGCCACATTATGCAGGTCGCGGCCAAAGACTCCGGGATTCTGCACCTGAAGCGTTGCGAGGAAGGTATTATTTACGTGCTCCTCGTTGGGTTGTGACATATCCTGGTCACGCACCCACAGACGGCGCATAAGCAGAATGGCGATGATAACACCCACAACACCCAACGGATAGGTTACGGCACAACTCAACGCCGGCGCCGCCGTAGGCTCTCCCATCTGCGCCAAGGTCTGCTGCGAGGCTCCCAATGCGGGTGTGTTTGTTGTGGCTCCGCACAGCACGCCCATCATCTCCGACAGGGGCACGCCCAAGCCAAAGCTGAAGGCCACAGCCATAGCCGTACCGAGCAGGATTACAGCCACGCCCAGCATATTGAGCGTGACACCACCCTCGCGGAAGGCACTCATAAATCCCGGGCCGACCTGCACGCCGAGCGAATAGACAAACAGCACCAGACCGAAGTTCTCGGCAAAGAGCAGCATACGGTTATCTATGGTCACGCCGAAGTGGCCCGCCACGATACCCGCAAAGAATACGAACGTAATGCCTAACGACACGCCCCACACTCTCACCTTACCGAAGATAAGGCCCACGGCGCAGATAAGCGAAATGACCACTACGGCCTGCAGCGAAGAGTGTGTAAGAAATAACGATTCAAACATTTTTCTTTATAGCAAAGCTACTCCCGCTATCGAAGCCTGCCGAGGCTGGCCAATGCGAGAGTAGCATTTTTCCAATAAAATATCTTACTTCAAGGTCATCTCATCAAAGAGGTACGATGCACCTCCGATGCGGTCGATAACGAACAACACGTAGCGGATATCAACCGAGATATTACGGCAGATTGTGGGGTCGAACTCCATATCGCTCATCGTAGAACGCCACGTGCGGTCGAAGTTGATACCAATCAACTCGCCCTTGCCATTGATAACGGGTGAGCCCGAGTTACCGCCCGATGTATGGTTTGTAGCAAGGAAGCATACGGGCACCGAGTAACGGCCATTGATTGTCTGGCCCCAGCGGCCATAATCCTTACGTGCGTAGATATCGCGCAGCGACTGCGGGATGTTATAGTCGTAGATATTGGGGTCATCCTTGGCAATGATACCATCAATGGTAGATACGGGGTGGTGATACTCCGCATCGGCATACTCATAACCCGCCACCGTACCGTAAGCTACACGCAGCGTGAAGTTTGCATCGGGGTAGAATGCGCGCTCCTTATCCCACTCGCGCAGAGCCTGCATATAGGGGCGATACCACTTCTCCACCGAGGGTACGTTGCTGATGTTGCGGTATGCGTAGTTGCGGGCGTCGTTGGCGATGTTGTTGAACATACGTGAGAACTCAACCATAGCATCACCGCGTACATCCGATACGGTGATAGGCTCCTTTCCCAGCAGGCGGCTGCAACGGAACAGAGCGTCAACATACTTCTCCACGCCGCCGTAGTATGAAATCTGCACCTTCAGGTCGGCAGGCATACGCTCGGGAGCTACGCGCTCGCAGAACTCAGCCACCATACGGCGTGCGATGGCCTGGTCGATGGTCTGGTTGTATGACTTGAGGAAGTTCTGGTGTGCCTTCTCAACATCGTAGGTCTTACCCTCCTTCTCGGCGCGTGTTACGGCAGCATACAAAGAGCGAGCGAATGAATAGGCGTCAATGGTTGCGATAGACTCCGAGTAGAGCTCGCGCATATAGTATCCAGGGATAACCTCCTCGTAGGCCTTATGCATCTCGTCCAGCAGGTTGGCATACTCAGGCTTCGACTTTGCCCACTCGGCAAATTTTTCTTCGTATGCCTGCTTCTTGGCTACCGTACCCAAACGGTTAAGACCCATCACCTCTCCCTGCCACTTCTTCCACGCATTGGCAATACCTGCGTGAACGGCTGCAAAGGCGATACGCACCTCGGCACTCTTAGCCTGCTCAGCCTCGATAATCTCCAGGCGTTGTGTGCGCAGAGCAATCTTCATCGGGTCAGAAATCTCGGCAACATACTTTACAGCGTCCGAAGTAACATACTCCTGCGTATTGCCGGGGAAACCGTAAATCATCGTGAAGTCGCCCTCATCAACACCCTTCGTAGAGATGGTGAAGTGACGCTTGGGCTGGTAGGGCTTATTATCCTTCGAGTAGTCAGCAGGGTTGTTGTTCTCGTCAGCATATACGCGGAAAATCGAGAAGTCGCCCGTATGACGCGGCCACACCCAGTTATCTGTATCGCCACCAAACTTACCGATAGATGAGGGTGGCGCACCCACGAAGCGTACATCGCGGTAGGTCTGATATACGAACAGGAACTGCTGGTTGCCGTAGTACATCTGCTCGATAGAGGCGCGGTAGCCCTCGCCCTTCTTTGCCTCGGCGATGATATCCTCAGCCTTCTCACCTGCAGCCAGACGCTCTGTCACATCCTCCATACGCACCAAAAGACTCACGGTCAAGCCCGGCACGGGAAGCTCCTCGCCCTTAGACATAGCCCAATAGCCGTGCGTGAGGTAGTCGTGCTCGACAGACGAGAGGCGCTGAATAGAGCCGTAGCCGCAATGGTGGTTCGTAAGAAGCAGACCCTCGCCTGAGAGGAACTCGCCCGTACATCCGCCACCAAACTGAACAACAGCGTCCTTGAGCGATGCTTTGTTAATAGAATAGATATCCTCGGCCTTCAGACGAAAACCCTTTGCACGCATATCCTTGATGCGTGAGCCGATAAGGCTCGGCAACCACATACCCTCGTCGGCCTGCGCCGTAAGGAATGTACAGCACAACAGTGCGCTGATGAAAATTTTCTTTATCATAATTCAATGTATTTGTTTCTATATTACAAAAATAGGCAAAAAAGTGAGAAATAAGAGTTTTTTACATAAAAAAAGGTGCTGACCCGCAGGTAGCACCTTTTCTATTTGGTTGTAAGAAACTCTTAATTATCCTCCCCAACCTAAAAAAGTGGATAGTTGAGGCTGTTTTGAGGCTTGTCGCAGATTTTGGATGCGGAGCATACTCGGCGTATGTGAGTAATCCGAAATCAAGCAAGACGCCACAACAGCCCAACTTGGCACTTTTTATTAGAGTCTTGCTTTAATAGCCTTCGACTCCTCCTCGTAACCGGGCTTATCGAGAAGAGCAAACATATTCTTCTTGTAAGCCTCAACACCCGGCTGGTTGAAGGGGTTAACGCCGAGGATGTAACCGCTGATACCGCAAGCCTTCTCGAAGAAGTAAATCAACTCACCGAGAGCAGTCTCGTTGATTGCGGGAATCTCGATGCGCATCTGAGGTACGCCACCATCCAAGTGAGCCAACTGAACACCCAGCTCAGCCATCTTGTTAATATCGTTCAAGCGCTTGCCTGTGAGGAAGTTCAAGCCATCGAGGTTAGCCTCGTCAGCCTCAACCTTAACCTCATACTTTGAGTTAGCAACAGAGATGATAGTCTCGAACAGCGAGCGCTCACCCTCCTGGATGTACTGACCCATAGAGTGAAGGTCGGCAGTGAGTGTTACGCTTGCGGGGAAGATACCCAGACCATCCTTACCCTCTGACTCGCCGTAGAGCTGCTTCCACCACTCGGCAACGTAGAGCAACTTAGGCTCGTAAGAACCCAAAATCTCAATCTTCTTGCCAGCCTTGTAGAACTCGTTACGAACGATAGCGTACTGTGCAGCCAAGTTCTCCTCAACGGGAACATCTGCCGCAGTAGCCTTCTCCATATTCTGCGCACCTGCAACCAAAGCCTTGATATCAACGCCAGCCACAGCCAACGGCAACAAACCTACGGGAGTAAGAACTGAGAAACGACCACCTACGTTGTCAGGAATAACAAATGTGGGATAACCCTCCTGTGTAGCCAGGGTCTTGAGTGCGCCGCGAGCCTTGTCTGTAATAGCTACGATACGCTCGGCAGCCTCAGCCTTGCCATAACGCTTCTCCAGCTCAGCCTTGATAAGACGGAAGGCGATAGCGGGCTCGGTAGTAGTACCAGACTTAGAGATAACGATAGCAGCAACTGAGTACTCCTTTGTAGCCTCCAGAAGCTCGTGAGTGTAATCCTCCGAGATGTTCTGACCAGCAAATACCACTGTGGGGTTAGAGTGCTTCTTGTTGAGGAACTCGAAAGAGTTGCTCATAGCCTCGATAACAGCCTTTGCGCCGAGGTAAGAGCCACCGATACCGATGCAGATTACCACCTCAGCCTTCTCGCGCAACTTAGCAGCCTGTGCCTCGATAACAGCAATCTGCTCAGCGTCGATAGATGAGGGGAGGTTTACCCAACCCAAGAAGTCGTTACCTGCACCCTCGCCTGTGTGGAGCAGGGTGTTAGCCGCAGCGGCCTGTGCCTTCATAGCCTCGCTGATAGCGACGCCAGACTTGGCGATGTCTAATTTCATCAAACTCATTGTTTTTCTGTTAATAGTTTATAATTATTCGTAACCTTTTCTCGTTTCCGATTCGGGAGCCACATTATGGCCCATTCTATGAGCCAAAAAGTTAGCTTGCGAAATTTACGCCACAAAAATAGTAAAAATTTCTTAACAAAAAGTTGGAAAACTTACCCATCTTTTCACTACCTTTGTGCTGTCGAATGCGATTATCGCAACCGAGCAGCGCCAAAGTGGGTAGAAAAAGGAGCTGCGGAGGTGCGTAATGGATTGATTTATAAACAAAAACATAGATATGGGATTTTTTTCGTTAATGCAGGAGTTGGCCATCGACCTCGGAACGGCCAACACTCTTATTATTTACAACGGCAAGGTCGTTGTTGACGAGCCGTCAATCATTGCTCTCGAGCTGCAGACCGGCAAGGTAAAGGCCATCGGTACCGAGGCAAAGAAGATGGATGGCCGCGTAAACCCCAACATCAAAACTATCCGCCCGTTGAAGGATGGCGTTATCGCCGACTTTAAGGCTACGGAGCTGATGCTGCGCGGTTTGATTAAGAAGGTTCGTACCACAAACACAATGTTCTCGCCCTCGTTGCGTATGGTTATCTGTATCCCCTCTGGTTCTACCAATGTGGAGATTCGTGCCGTTCGTGACTCGGCCGAGCACGCTGGTGCACGTGATGTATATATGATTTTCGAGCCTATGGCTGCCGCTTTGGGTGCTGGTCTTGACGTGGAGGCACCTGAGGGTAATATGGTTATCGACATCGGTGGCGGTACATCGGAGATTGCCTGTATCTCATTGGGCGGTATCGTATGCTCGGAGTCTATCAACGTGGCCGGTGATGTGTTTACATCTGATATTCAGAACTATGTTCGTCAGCAGCACAACATCCGCATCGGTGAGCGTACAGCCGAGGAGATTAAGCACGCCATCGGTGCTGCTATACCCGAGTTGGAGGAGGAGCCCGAGGATTTCGTGTTGACAGGTCCGAATATGCTTACAGCTCTGCCCCAGACCGTAACACTCTCATACAACGAGATTGCTTACGCGCTGGAGAAGTCACTCGTGAAGCTCGACGCAGCCTTGATGACCGTATTGGAGACTATGCCCCCCGAGTTGTACTCTGATATCGTGAAGAACGGTATCTACCTGGCAGGTGGTGGCGCCTTGATTAAGGGTCTTGACAAGCGTCTGTCAAACAAGTGCGGCTTGCCCGTTCATATCGCCGAGGATCCCCTGCGCGCCATTGCACGCGGTACAAGCATCGCGATGAAGAACGTGGATAAGTTCTCATTCTTGATGCACGGCGAGTAAATCCATTAGAAAAATATGAAATCGCAGCTCTCGGTTGGTTCTCCAGTCGAGAGCCGCGTAGTATATCGGGTCAATGTATAAGCTGATAGAATTCCTTCGCAGAATACACGTTGTGCTATTGTTCATCATCATCGAGGCAATAGCACTCAATTATTATGCGCACTCCTCATTCTACACGCAGGCGAAGATTCTCTCGCGTGCCAACAGCGTGGTGGGAGGGTTGCAGCGCAGTGTATTCAGCGTAAAGCACTTCTTCGCCCTGCGTAGCGAGAACGAGATACTATCGGCGCGTGTTGCCGAACTGGAAAACAGCCTCGCCGCCTACCGTGAGCGTGAAGCAAATATGGCGACCGACACCCTGACGATGGCGCAGATTGACTCCACCTTTGTTGAGCAGCTGACACAATATTCCTACCTGCCGGCACGTATTATCTCCAACACGATAAACCGCAACCGCAACTTCATCACCCTGAACCGCGGTCGCCAGCACGGCATTATGGAGGATATGGCCGTCATCACGCCCGATGGCTCGATGGTGGGTTACGTTGTGGGTTGCTCAGACCGCTACTCGGTAGTCATCTCAATTTTGAATGGTGACTTCACCACCAGCGGTAAGATTTCGGGCGACGAGCATTTCGGCTCTATCACGTGGAATGGCCACAGCCCGCACAAGGTGCAGATGAGCGAGCTTACCAAGTATGCCGAGTTCGAGGAGGGTGCGCCCGTCGTATCGTCGGGTCTGTCGCACATCTTCCCCGAGGGTGTGAAAATCGGCTTCGTGGAGAGCTTTACCGAGAATGAGAATCAAACCTCGTTTGATGTTGTGGTGCGTCTGGCTGCCGATATGACCAAGATAAGCAACGTGCTGGTTATTAGCAATAACGGCTACGTCGAGGCCACCGAGCTGGAACAAGAGGTCGCAAATAGATAATACGGGGCAAGAAAAGCAAAAGAGAGTATGCAGAAGAATTTATTATACGCGGGTGCATTTATTGTTTTGGTGTTGTTGCAGATATTTCTGTTGGACAACATCTCGCTCGGCGTCTTCTTCCACCCGATGATATATATCGCCTTTATCATTATGCTGCCGCTGGATGTCAAGCCGCTGTGGGTGCTGCTGCTCTCGACACTTATGGGTCTTACCATCGATATGCTTACGGGTATGCAGGGACTGAATGTCATCGCCACCGCAGCTACGGGCTTTATGCGTCCCTTTATGTTGCGTCTGGCCGTGGGTCACGCTACGGGCGCTGACGACTCGGTGCCATCACTGCACCGCCTCTCGACCAAGCATCTGGCGTGGTATATCGCGCTGATGATTATCCTGCATAGCGCAATCTTCTTCCTGCTGGAGTCGCTCTCGCTGAGCCACCTGCCCTACACGCTGTTGCGTCTGGTGCTGAGTGCCGCTATGGCTACGCTGATGTCGTGGTACATCGTGAAATTATTTACAACGAAAATTCTCAACAGATAATATGTCGAAAAATGACGTACATATGCGCCGCACGATATTGAAATTTATCGTGTTTCTCATCTTCGGCGTTATCGCCTGCCGCATAGGTTACATCCAGCTCATCGACACCAAATACAAGAATATGGCCGCGGGCAACGTTCTGCGTTACGAGGTGCAGTATGCGCCGCGTGGCGAGGTTGTGGACCGTAACGGCGAGTTTCTGGTGCAGAGTATGGAGTGCTACGACCTGATGGTTGTCTACCGCGACCTGGATAAGGCAGGATTCGATACTATGCGTCTATGCAATATGCTCAACCTGAAGAAGGAGCGTCTTATACAGAAGCTCAAGGATGCGCGTGTAAGTCCCCGCGCACCGGTTCTTGTGGCCAACTTCGTGACAAAGGAGGCGAAGCTGCGTTTCGATGAGCATAACTTCAAGGGATTCCATACCGTACAACGTAACGCCCGCCAATATCCCCGCAAGATTGGAGGCAACCTGCTGGGTAACCTCGGAGAGGTTAGCGAGAACGATATCAAACGTGGCGAGGGCGAGTACAAGCGTGGCGACTACATCGGCAAGAGTGGTCTGGAGCGTGCCTACGAGAGCTATCTGCGTGGTGTGGATGGCGTGAAGATTTTGGAGCGCGACCGCCACGGAGCAATCAAAGGCTCATATATGGACGGTATGTTCGACACGCTGCCTATCCCTGGCAAGCGCATAACATCAACCATCGACGCCCGCCTGCAAGCCTTCGCCGAGGAGCTGATGCAGGGTAAGATGGGTGCTGTGGTGGCCATTGAGCCGTCATCGGGCGAGATTCTCGTGATGGCCTCATCCCCCACCTTCGACCCCGACGATATGGTCGGCAGCCAGCGTGGTAACAACTATATGAAGATGCTATACGACCCTAAGACGCCGATGTTCAACCGTGCGGTGCAGGCACGCTATCCGCCGGGCTCGACATTCAAGCTGGTGCAGGGGCTTATCGGTCTTCAGGAGGGAACACTCATCCCCGCCAATGCCTACCCCTGCCACGGCGGCTACCACTACGGTAGTGTGAAGATGGGTTGTCACCCCCACGCCTCACCGCTCGATTTGCGCAATGCCGTTGCGCAGTCGTGCAACGCATACTTCTGCTACGTCTTCCGCAACATCATCGAGAACCGTAAGTTCAAGGATGTGAAGGAGGGTCTGGATGTATGGGTTGAGTATGTGAAGAGCTTCGGCTTCGGCCGCAAGCTCGACTCCGACTTCCTTGACGAGGCTACGGGATATGTCCCCACCAGCGAGCGCTACAACAGAGTATATCACGGCTCGTGGAACGGTCACACCGTAATCTCGCTCTCAATCGGACAGGGAGAGCTGGGATGTACGCCCCTGCAGATGGCCAACCTTGCCGCCATTGTTGCCAACCGCGGATATTACTATATACCCCACATCGTGAAGGCTATCGAGGGTCAGGACTCTATCGACCGCCGCTTCTACGAGAAGCAGTACACGAAGGTTGACTCAAAGCACTTCGAGCCAATCATCGAGGGTATGTGGAAGGGAGCCAACGTTCCGGGTGCAGGTACCTCGTACCGCGCATACTTGCCGGGCTGGGATGTATGCGGAAAGACGGGTACGGCACAGAATCCCATCGGTCGTGACCACTCGACCTTCCTCTCGTTCGCACCGAAGGATAATCCCAAGATTGCCATCTCGGTATATGTCGAGCACGGAGGATTTGGTGCTACGGCAGCGTTGCCCATCGCCAGCCTTCTGGAGGAGATGTACCTGACGGATACCATCACCCGCCCACAACTTGTTCAGCAGGTCAAGAACCTGCCTTACGCTTTACCACGACGTTATCAAGACAATGCAAAGACCAGGAAATAACATATCGCTCTTCGAGGGTGTGGACCGCGTGGCCATCATCCTATACCTGCTGCTTGTGCTGGTGGGTCTTACTTGCGTGGCCTCTGCGGGCTACGATGATATGATTGATGGCTTCTTCAACCCCCGACAGAATCACGTCAAGCAGGCCTTCTGGGCTTGTGCGGCCTTCGTTATCGGCATATTTATCCTGCTGCTGGATTCGCGCTACTACCATATGTATGCCTACTACGCCTACGTTGGCGCGCTGATATTCACCGCAGGTACAATCGTTATGCCCGACGCCATAGCCCCCGTAACCAACGGAGCCAAAGCGTGGTACGAGATTGGTCCCGTCAGAATACAGCCTGCCGAGTTCGCCAAGATTGCCACGGCGCTGGCGATGGCGCGTATGATGAGTAACTACTCGTTCTCGATAAACAACATCAAGCATCTGTGTCGTGTGGCGATGATTATACTGTTGCCATTCGTCATCATCCTGTTGCAAAACGATACGGGGTCGGGCGTTGTGTTGGGCTCGTTCCTCTTTGTGCTGTACCGCGAGGGATTAAATAAGTGGCTCTGTATCCCCATACTTATGGTAGCCACGCTCTTTATCTTCTCGTTCCTCTTTACGCCGCTCATCCTGCTCATCGTTCTGGTGCTGCTCTTCACCGTATCGAATGCTATGATGATTGGCGGCAAGTGGCGTATGCATATAATCTTTGTTGCCAACATAGCCCTCGGGGCGCTGCTCCTATATGCCATATCGATGATATTCTTTGGCGGTGCGCTGAGCGGATATATGTGCCTTATAATATCGGTTATCGTAGGTGTTGTGGTGGCGGCGATTTATGCCATACGAAAGAATATTGCGGCCATTTTCCTGACACTCACGCTCTTCGTTGGCTCTATGATATTTGTACCCGCTGCCGACCTTATCTTCGAGTCGGTGTTGCAGGCCCACCAGAAGGAGCGAATATTGAGCTTCCTGGGTATCATCAACGACCCCGCGGGTATCGACTTCAATGTCAACCAGTCGAAGATTGCCATCGGCTCGGGCGGCCTTATAGGTAAGGGATTTATGCAGGGTACGCAGTCGAAATACTTCGTACCGGAGAAGCACACCGATTTCATCTTCTGCACCGCAGGCGAGGAGTGGGGATTCGTAGGCTCGATGATACTGCTGGCTCTGCTCTGCGCACTTATTCTGCGCCTGATGAAGATGGGAGAGCGTCAACAGGAGCCTTTCAGCCGTATCTACTGCTACTCGGTTGCCGCTATCTTCCTGTTCCACGCTATGGTAAACCTCGGTATGACCGTAGGACTTATGCCTGTGATGGGTATTCCGTTGCCGTTTGTCAGCTACGGAGGCTCGTCGATGATTGCATTTACAATACTATTATTCATTGCCATACGCCTCGATGCTTCGCCGACAAAGGGGCTCTCGGCACTAAACTAAACCAACGATATGTTATACATCTTTTACATCATTACCGTCACAGCCGTTGTATGGTTTTCGATTCTGGCCTCTCGCTACATCGATATGATTGACCGCTCGACACGTCTTTCGGGGGCGTTTTTGGGTGGCGTGCTGCTCTCGGCCATAACATCGCTGCCCGAGCTTTTTACAAGTATCTCGGCTACGGTGCTTATCGACAACCCTTCGCTTTGCATTGGTAACATCTTAGGTAGTAACCTCTTCAACTTCGGAATGTTGGCCGTGGTTATTATCTTCTTCCTGAAGGGATTCTCGGCGGCAAACCTCGCTAAGAGTCACCGCTATGTTATGCTGTTCCTGATGCTGATGTACATAGCCACAATTCTGAATTGGCAGCTGATGGGCGACGACAATATCATCTTCGGCTCGAACGATAACTACTGGTTCTACGTCAGCGTGACATCGATAATCGTCGTGGTGTTGTATGCCCTCTCGGTGCGTTACCTGGCCAGCGACAATGGCGAGTGCAACGACGGGGAGTGCGAGGAGGTGACACTCTCGCTGCGAGCAATCGTGGTGCGCTTCGTGCTGGCGAGTATCGGTATTATCATAGCGAGCGTGGTGCTTACCTATATTACGGATGATATCGCTACGGAGCTAAACCTCGGCTCGGGCCTGGCTGGAGCGTTGTTCCTGGGCGTGGCGACATCGCTGCCCGAGGTTACATCGACTATCTCGCTGTTCCGTATGCGTAACTTCGACATCGCCTTCGGAAATATTGCAGGCAGCAACATCTTTAACTTTATGGTGTTGGCTATCGCCGATATACTCTATTCGGGCGGCTCGGTATATCACTTCGATGATGAGAAGGTTATAAACCTCACCGTTTTCGGTCTGCTCTCATCGGTGTTTATCTACCTCTTGATTCGTTGCCGCAGCAAGTGGCTCAAAGCACTGCTGGCCATCGGCACGGTCGCCTGCTATCTAGCGTTTTTGATGTTGTAATAAAAAAGTCCGTCTTGTATGACGGACTTTTTTATTACTCTATATCTCTTTCTATTTCAAGTACAGCTCAAATTTTGCTGAGATGTTGTAGTTGATAACAATCTGCTCGAACTCCACGTTAGGCTCCTCCTCATAGGCCGCCTCGTCGGTCATTGCAGAGTTGGCCATCAACATCTTGCTACGCATAACTACGGGCTGCACGCTGGTGGTATAGTCGTTAATCTCCAAGCAGGGGCCTATGCTCTGCCCTACGGCCTCGGCCAATTCGCGGGCACGCATCTGCGCATTCTTCATTGCCGCCTTGCGAGCCTCGGAGCGCAGCTCCTCCATATTTGAGCAGGTTGTGCGCGTAACATTCACATTGGGAATACCCGCCTTATCAAGCTCGTCAAACACCTTGCGCACCGCCTCAGCTGAGCCAACCTTCAGCTCATACTGCGTAGCCGACAGCGAGCCGCGACGACGATAGAACGAGGAGTTCATATCCACCACCGAGAGCTGCTTCTCGGCATTCACGCCCGCCTTCTTAAGTGCAGAGAACATATTACGGCGCTGCTCCTCGAGTGTGACCTTACCTTTGGTATCGCTCTCGTTGAGCTTGATTGAGATGTATATCACATCAGGTGCAGCCTTAATCTGTGCCGAGCCATTCACCGACACCGTAGGGGTCTGCTTGCCTAGCTCCTGAGCCGAAACGCCTGTGGTGGCCAGCATCATAAATGCCACGAGTGCCACAAATCCAAAAAATAACTTTTTCATACGCTTTTCTGTTTACGGTTTACTTATAAAACGAGAAAAGTGCAAAAATCTTGCATTAACGCTTCACCAATTTCACAACATTCTCCACGTGGTGCGTGTGAGGGAACATATCAACAGGCTGCACGGCCACAACCTTATACATACCATCCATCAGCTGGAGGTCGCGAGCCTGCGTTGCGGGGTTGCAACTCACATATACCATACGCTCGGGTGCGGCACGCAGGATAACATCTATCACGCGCTCATCCACACCGGCACGTGGCGGATCGAGAATAATCACGTCAGGATGGCCGTTGCGTGCAACGAAGTCATCCGAGAGCACATCCTTCATATCGCCCGCATAGAACGAAGTATTCTCAATGCCGTTGATAGCCGAATTTACCTTTGCATCCTCAATAGCCTCAGGCACATACTCCACGCCCACAACCTTCTTAGCACGGCGTGCGCAGAAGTTGGCAATCGTTCCCGTACCTGTGTAGAGGTCGTACAACACCTCATCGCCCTTCAGGTCGGCAAACTCGCGCGTAACCTTATATAATTCGTACGCCTGCTCGGAGTTGGTCTGGTAGAATGACTTAGGGCCGACCTTGAATTGTAGGCCCTCCATCTGCTCGATGATATGGTCCTTGCCCGCATAGCATACGTGCTCCAAATCGCCTACAGAGTCGTTCCACTTGGTATTCACAACGTAGAAGAGCGAGGTAATCTGCGGGAATTTCTCCTTTAGCATATCGAGCAGTGCGGTGATGCGCTCCATATCGGCCTCATTGAAGATTACAATCACCATCACTTCGCCCGTAGAGGCTGTGCGGATGATGATGTTGCGCATCAGGCCAGCGTGCTCGCGGCAGTTGTGGAACGAGTAGCCATTCTCGATGCAGAAACGCTTCACCTCGGTGCGGATTGAATTCGACGGCTCGGCCTGCAGGTAGCAGGTGTCGATATCCAAAACCTTGTCGAAGCAGTTGGGGATATGGAATCCGAGTGCGGGTGCGCGCTCAATGTCGCCACCTGCGGCAATCTCCTCGTACGTAAGCCAACGCTTATCGGCGAAGGTGAACTCCAGCTTATTGCGGTAGAACTGCTGCTTGGCAGAGCCCAGGCAGGGCTGCACCTCCGGTAGCTCTATCTTACCGATGCGGGTGAGCTGGTCCTTAACCTGCTCAGTCTTAAAGCGCAACTGCTCCGCATAGGGCAGATTCTGCCACTTGCAACCTCCGCACACTCCAAAGTGGGGGCAGAAAGGCTCCTCGCGCAGCGGCGAGCGCTTCACATAGTTCACCACAACGCCCTCCATAAAGCGGCGGCGCTTGTTGCGTATCTGTACATCCACCACATCGCCCGGCACGGTCATCGGCACAAAGACCACCTGGTCGTTATAACGTCCCATAGCCTTGCCCTCGGCCGCCAGAGTGGTAATCTCCAGCGCCTCGATGAGCGGATAATTCTGTTTTTTACGTCTTGCCATATTGTGTTTCGATTTTTTCTTTGCGCAAAGATACAAAGAAAACTTATAAGCGTGTTATTTTATTTCAGGCATTTGTCACGATTCTCTACTGCCCACCCGATTAATGGGTTTATATTATTCATAAACGAGTTACCCAACTCCGTCAGGCGATACTCCACGCGGGGTGGTACTTCGGGATATACCTCGCGGCCGAGCAGCTGCATCTGCTCCAGCTTGCGCAGGGTTTGTGTAAGCATTTTTTGCGAGATGTCGGGAATGGAGCGTTGTAACTCGCTAAAGCGCAGAACAGGCCTCTGCTGCAACTCGTGCATCACCAATAGCGACCATTTATCGGCCGTTTTTGCGAGAATATCGCGTACGGGGCAAAAATCTTCAATTTTTTTCATCTCTTAAACTCTTTGTTTTCAGCAATGGTTACCTCGCAGTAACTAACTGAGTGTAAGGTGCCGTATTGTAATTTTAAGAAAGTGACACTATTTTTACACTACAAAAGTAATAAACTCTCTTTTAGTAACCAATATTAACTTAAAAAACTATTAGCTATGAAACAGATTGAGAAGATTGCCGAGGGCGCAGCATACACCTGCGTATCGGTGGGCGAGATGGCAACACTCGGCGAGCATATTTTGGCATTGGGGCCCGATGTAAAGATTCCAGGAAAGGTATTTGCGGGTGGAGCTTTGCAGGCAACAGGTGCTGAGATTTCATTCCAAAGTTTTCCCGTAGGTGGTCAGACGGGATTCCTGCACACGCACAAGGAGCACGAGGAGCTTTATATCTTCATCAAGGGTCAGGGCGAGTTTCAGGTTGATGGCCAGAACTTCCCCGTCACAGAGGGTAGCATCGTATGCGTAGCACCCGAGGGTAAGCGTATGGTTAGAAATACGGGCGAGGAAGCTTTAGTGATGATTTGTGTGCAGTACACAGCCGCAACATTCTCGGAGAAAGACGCAGCCGATGGCGTGATACTCGCCGAGGAGTTTAAGTGGTAATTATAGAGCTGAAAAAAGTGTATTATGGTGGCGAGGAATAACCTCGTCACCATAATTTTTATTACCTTTGTAAAAATATACGCCTTTTGGCGGCGGGGCGCTCCCCGTAAGAGGCACTCTAATTGCGAACAAAAAGAAAAAACCGAAAAGATATGAAGATAGCAAGATTGATGTTTAACCCCATACAGGAGAATACCTACGTTGTATGGGACTCAACGCTCGAGGCTGCCATCATCGACGCTGGCAATATGGGCGAGAGAGAGAATGAGATTTTAGACAAATTTATTGCCGACCACGGCCTGAAACCCGTGCTGGCGATAAATACACACGGTCACTTCGACCATCTGATGGGTGTGAGCCACGTATGCGACAAATACGGTGCGAAATTCGCCCTCTCGTCGAAGGATGAGTTTTTATTGAAGAACGCAATGGTCAGCGCCGAACTGTTCGGCGTTCGCGCAGGCGATATGCCCGAGGGAATTGACATCGACCTTGAGGGTATGGAGTCGATAAAGTTCGGCAACACCGAGCTGAAGATTATCCCCACACCCGGCCACACGCCCGGCCACGTGGCGCTGTATGAGCCTGAGGCGGGTATCCTCTTTACGGGCGATACTCTCTTCCGCGAGAGCATTGGTCGCACCGACCTGCCGGGTGGTGACTACTCGTGGATTATGCGCTCGATAATTGATAATATCCTGCCGCTGGGCGACGAGGTGAAGATTTATCCCGGCCACGGCGAGGAGAGCACCATCGGCCACGAGTCGATGTACAACCCCTTTGTTGTGGAGGTGCTCAATCAGGAGGTGAATTATAAGAACTAATCGGATGGGAAAACTCTTTCATCGTCTGCTCTACCGCCTGCTATCGCTGGAGGGGTATTTGAGGGTGGTGAGCCGCCTATTTTTCCTCACGCGTGCGTTGGGCATAGGCCGAAATGGGCGGGCGTTAGAATATAACTACCACCTGCCGCAGCTCGTTAAGCGTGGCGATACGGCGATAGATATCGGAGCTAATTTGGGCTACTACACCTGCCCGATAGCCGATATTGTCGGCTCGGAAGGTGAGGTATATGCCGTAGAGCCTGTGCCAGTAATCTTCTCTGTGCTAAAGCGTAACGTTGGCCGCAGGCGGAATGTAAAGCTGCTCAACTACGCTTTGGGCGAGGATGAGCGCACCATCGAGATGGCCAACGACTCGGTTGCGGCCGCAGGATACTTCGGCACGGGGCGTAACTTTGTCAGCGATGGCGAACTCTCGGGCGAAGCGATACGTTTTACGGCGCAGATGGTGCGTGGTAGTCGATTGTTTGCCGAGGTCGGCAAGATAGATTTTATAAAGTGCGATATCGAGGGCTACGAGCGCGTGGTGATTCCAGAACTGCGCCCCCTTATCGAGCGTCACCACCCAACGGTGCTAATTGAGACCGATGGCGACACCCGACGCGATATAATAGAGATGTTTACCGAAATGGGCTACCGAGCCTATATGTTGGAGGCGGGCCGCGAGGTTGCGCTCGACACAAAGAGTGATAAGGATATAATTTTTAGATACTAACCGCTTATGAGAATAGATATAATTACCGTTGTACCTGAATTGGTCACCTCGCCCTTGAGCGAGTCAATTTTGAAGCGTGCGCAGGAGAAAGGCTTGGTTGAGATTGTTGTGCATAACCTGCACGACTACGCCCACGACAAGCGCAAGACCACCGACGACTACCCCTTCGGTGG
The DNA here is from genome assembly GCA_015059845.1 of Rikenellaceae bacterium. Lineage (GTDB taxonomy): Bacteria > Bacteroidota > Bacteroidia > Bacteroidales > Rikenellaceae > Alistipes. The sequence continues at coordinate 149,591 of SUZR01000005.1, forward strand.
CGAGGCGGGTATGGTGATGAAGTGCGAGCCCGTATTTGAGCTTGTGGAGAAGCTGCAGTCGGAGCGCACCTACGACGAGATTATCTACACCTCGCCCGATGGCATTACCTACAACCAGCACGAGGCTAACCGTCTGTCGATGTGCGAGAATATCATTATTCTCTGTGGCCACTACAAGGGCATCGACCACCGCATCCGCGAGCATCTTATCACACGCGAAATTTCCATCGGCGACTACGTCTTGACGGGTGGCGAATTGGCCGCTTGCATTATTGCCGACTCGGTTGTACGACTTCTACCGGGTGCGATTGGCGACGAGGCCTCAGCGTTGACGGATTGTTTCCAGGATGATTTGTTGGCACCGCCCGTATATACCCGTCCTGCGGAGTTTCGCGGCTGGCGCGTACCCGATGTGCTTTTGTCGGGCAACTTTGCCGAAATCGAGAAGTGGCAGGAGGAGCAATCTTTCGAGCGCACAAAGCGTCTGCGCCCAGATTTGTTGGAGAGAATGAAATAAGAGAATATGAAGAGATTAGTAATGTTATTGGTCGTGCTATGTGTAGCATTACCAACAATTTCCGCCCAAGAAATTGAAATCAAGTACCAAGATTTGATTGCAACCGAATCTTCGGAGCTTCTCCAAACGGTTTTGGATATGCAAAAAATTCGGGCATACAGCGTAACCCTTAAAGGCGAGAATATTAAGGACAAACGATATGCCTTGAAGTGCCATCGTGTCGAAAACGGAAAGGTGCAAGATGATATGCTGCAAGGAATGTTCAAAGGTACGGTGCGTGAAAACGACTCGTTGTGCTTAAAGTTTTATGCTATCCCCTCAGGTCAGGACACTGTTAGTTTGCGAATAGATTGCTCGGCAGGCAAGATTACTCTTCCGATTAAGATAAATAGTGAGGAGGCAATACTGATGGAGACATTTTTGAACAAACCTCTCTCTGTCTATGAGCCTATTCCTATTATCTCGTTGAACGCAGGCGAATATTTTGAGGTGGAGTTGCCGACAGGAGCTAAAATGACAGGTCGTCACTATTGCCCGATTCGGGATGAACATATCCATCCAAGCCTTTGGACGGAGAAATACAAGATGGACGATTATATATATTTTGAGGTAAAATTTGAATAACCTATGAAATACTACATCATTGCCGGTGAGCCTTCGGGCGATTTGCACGGCTCAAACTTAATGCGTGGCCTAAGAAAGGCCGACCCCGAGGCGCGGTTCCGCTTCTGGGGTGGCGATATGATGGCCGAGGTGGGCGGACGCGAAAATCTTGTCAAGCACTACCGCGAGATGTCGTTCTTCGGCTTCCTGCAGGTGGCCCTCAACATCCGCACCATCCTCTCGCAGATGGGTGACTGCTGCCGCGATATTACGGCCTTCGCACCCGATGTGGTTATCCTGATTGACTACCCTGGCTTCAACCTTAAGATTGCCGAGTTTGCCCACTCGAAGGGTATTCCCGTACACTACTACATCGCTCCGAAGGTGTGGGCGTGGAAGGAGCACCGCGTGAAGGCCTTGAAAAAGTTTGTCGATAAACTCTATATTATATTCCCCTTCGAGAAGGAGTATTTCCCCACCAAGGGCATTGAGCCGCACTTCGAGGGCAACCCCATTATGGATGCCATCGCCCAGCGTTGCGCCGCAGCGCCCGAGGAGAGTGTTTTCCGTAAGGAGAATGGACTCGATGAGCGACCTATTGTGGCTCTGCTGGCGGGTAGCCGCGTGAGTGAGATTAAGGCCAACCTGCGTTTTATGGCCGAGCTTGCGGAGCGTATGCCCGAGCGGCAGTTTGTTGTGGCGGGCGTGGGTTGGATTGCCAAGGAGCAGTATGAGATTTTCACAAAGGATATGCCCGTAAAATATGTCTGCGACAAGACCTACGAACTGCTGCAAATATCAGAGTCTGCGGTGGTTACATCGGGTACGGCGACACTCGAAACGGCCCTTATCGGTATTCCCGAATTAGTCGTATATGGTATTCCGTGGTTGTACGAGAAGGTAAAGCCCTATCTGCTCACGATTCCTTTCGTTTCGCTTGTGAATCTGAATCTTAAGCGTGAGGCAGTGCGCGAGATGGTTGTCTATCACCCCTCGGTGGATGAGGCCGAAAAGGAGCTACGTGCGATTCTTCCTGGCGGTACGAAGCGCGAGAAGATGTTAGCCGATTTTGACGAGTTGCGCGCAATTATTGGCGGCACAGGGGCAAGCGACAGGTTTGCGGCAGATATTGTCAAGACAATTCAAAATTCAAGATTCAAAATTCAAAATTAATTTGCGTTATGCAAAACGCTCAACTATTACTAAACCCACTACTGCATCTGGCGATTATTGTGCCGCTCCTGCTTATTTTTATGAAGGAGCGCACACGCGAGAATTATCTGCGTGTGTTGAGCATTGTTGTATGCTATTGTCTATACAGCATTGCTCTCGTTTTGCCATATCTTTTTGATTCACTGCATTTTATTAATGGCAGTTGGAATTGGAACGGCAAATTGTTTGGCCTCGCGTGTGGCGTAATATTGTATTTCCTCTTTCGCCGTCAGTTCGCTGACAACAATTTTTTCACACTCAAGCAGAATAAAGAGGGTTTGCGCTCGGCATTAAAGGTTGCCATCGGGCTTCTCTCTGTCTATGTTCTTGCAGGACTTTTGGGCGAAAAGGAGTTTGATACGGAAACACTACTATTCCAGATTTCAATGCCGGGCATCGACGAGGAGGTTATGTCCCGAGGTGTTTTGCTCGGATTGATGTGCAGTACTCTGCGTGAGGGAGGCAGACCGTCGCTGAATCCCGCCATCATAATCAATGGTATTTGGTTTGGGCTGGTACACTCGTTGGCATTCCAGAATGGCGAGGTGGCATTCAGCGTAGGTTCGTTCATTGCGACAGGGATGGTTGGTTATGCGTTGGCATATATTGCCTTGCGTACCCGCAGTATCGTGATTCCGATGCTGACACATAACCTCTTCAACTTTACTAATAATCTGTTGTCGATGATTTTGTAATATGCTTTTGGGTGCTGTTATATTTGCCGCTGTTTGGTGCCTTATAGCTCTGCTTCTGCGCCACTATCCCGAGACGATGGCGGGCTATAACACTATGCCGAAGGCGAAACGCGAGAAGATTGACATCCAAAAACTTGGCCGCTTTATCTCGAATGCAATGTTTGCAGGCGTGCCATCGGTGCTGCTCGCGCCACTTATGCCGAGTGCGGAGTTATATTCGCTGCTGCTCTGCTGGATGCCTTGCTCAATACTCGTAGTGGCGGGCATATATGTAAATGTAAGAAAAGAAAAATTTGAAAAACAATGAAGATAATCTGTATCGGTCGCAACTATGCCGACCACGCCAAGGAGCTAAACGATGGGGCTGAACTACCCAAAGAGCCGCTCTTTTTCCTCAAGCCCGACACGGCGCTGCTCCGCAACAACGACCCGTTTTATATCCCCTCATTCTCGCAGGAGGTACATTACGAGTGCGAGCTGGTGGTGCGCATCAACCGCCTGGCCAAGTGCATTGACGAGAAGTTCGCATCGCGCTGCTACGACGAGGTGGGCCTCGGCATTGACTTCACGGCGCGCGACCTCCAGCGCGAGGCCATAGCCAAGGGCCTTCCGTGGGAACTGTGCAAGGGATTCGACCACTCGGCAGCCTTGTCGAATCAGTTTATACCTTTGGCGGAGCTGGGTGGTGACATCAACAACTTGGAGTTCGAGATGGAGCTCAATGGCGAAGTGCGCCAGCGTGGCCGCACGTGCGAGATGCTCTTCTCGGTGGATAGGATTATCAGCCACATATCGCGTTATATGACCCTGAAAATCGGCGACCTAATCTACACAGGTACGCCCGTGGGCGTCGGCCCCGTACAGCAGGGCGATAACATCAAGGCGCGAATTGGAGGACATACGTTGTTGGATTTTGATGTGAGATAATTATGCTTTTACACGACAAACTAAAACCCTACCGTCTTATCCTCGCCTCGCAGTCGCCACGCCGCCGTCAGCTACTATCCGATGCAGGGCTGGAGTTCACTTTGGCGCCACGCTTTGAGTGTGAGGAGTCATTTCCAGAGGATATGCCCGCTGCCGAGGTGGCCGAATACCTCTCTTCGCTGAAGAGTGAGGCCTACCCTGAGCCGCTGGGCGAGAAGGATATTCTGCTTACGGCCGACACGGTTGTGATAGCCTGCGGTCGCATACTCGGCAAGCCTGCCAACCGCGAGGAGGCCATCGCTATGATTGAGATGCTGTCGGGCCGTGGGCACGAGGTTGTAACGGGCGTCACGCTCCGCCTGGCCGAGCGCACAAAACACTTCTCGGTGGTGTCGAAAGTACGATTCCGCACCCTCACGCAGGAGGAGATTGAGTACTATGTTGACACATATAAACCCTTCGACAAGGCTGGCTCGTATGGTATTCAGGAGTGGATTGGCTACGTCGGCATCGAGGGCATCGAGGGCTCGTTCTACAACGTTATGGGCCTGCCCGTACAGAGGTTGTACTGCGAACTCAGTGAGTTGATATAAAACAAACCGCATCGGAGGATGATTCCGATGCGGTTTGTTTTTAATCGTATAACTTTTATTTACTCAGTTTCACGGCGGTACCTATGGCCGAAACCATAAACATACTCTTCTCCTTGCCTGACACCTCGCCGAAATCCATCTTCAGGCCCACAACGGCATCGGCACCGAGCTTCTCGGCACGCTTCTCAATCTTCTTGAATGCTGCTTCGTACACATCATCCAACTTACGCTGATAGGTGCTTGACTTACCACCGAAGATATCAGTCACAGAGGCCATCCAATCCGAAAAGAAATTTGTACCGATTACGACATTAACCGATATAAGGTCGAGGTACTCCACGATGCGTGCGCCCTCGATGTTGCTTGTTGTAGTGATTATCATAATTCAATATTTTTTATAATCATTATTCTCGTTTCTGACCCATCACACCCGAAAGGCATAGAAGCAGATAGATAGGGAGCAAGCCTGTCGCAAAGCTGATGATAACACCCTTCCACGTCGGGCGATTTCTGTCACTTATCATAGTGACAACCAGCAGCAACGCGAATAAAATACCATAAGCAAGTAGAATGGTTACCCACATATCTTCTCTATTTTATCCCCTTTACTCCTCCATACGTGTAATCTTCGCACCCAGAGCATTCAGGCGGCCGTCGATATCCTTATATCCGCGGTCAATCTGCTCGATGTTCTGGATAATACTTGTACCCTCTGCACTCATAGCGGCGATAAGCAGCGCCACACCGGCACGAATATCGGGCGAGGTCATTCTCGCAGCACGCAGACGAATACGGTGGTCGTGGCCGATGACCGTAGCGCGGTGCGGGTCACAAAGGATAATCTGCGCACCCATATCAATGAGTTTATCAACGAAGAACAGACGGCTCTCGAACATCTTCTGGTGGATAAGCACCGTACCCTTAGCCTGCGTAGCCACCACAAGGAATATAGACAGCAGGTCGGGCGTAAGTCCCGGCCAGGGGGCATCGGCGATATTCATAATAGAGCCATCGATAAAACTCTCAATCGAATAGTGGTCCTGCTGCGGGATGTAGATATCGTCACCACGCTGCTCAAAGCGAATACCCAGACGGGCAAACTGCGCAGGGATGATACCGAGGTTATCGTACGACACATCCTTGATGGTAAGCTCCGATTGCGTCATAGCGGCCATACCGATAAAGCTACCCACCTCAATCATATCGGGCAACATAGTATGCTCCGTACCGCCCAGCTCGCGTACACCCTCAATCGTCAGAAGGTTAGAGGCAATGCCCGAAATCTTCGCTCCCATACGGTTGAGCATCTTACACAACTGCTGGATATAGGGCTCACAAGCGGCGTTGTAAATCGTGGTTGTACCCTCGGCCAAAACGGCGGCCATAATGATATTGGCCGTACCCGTTACAGAGGCCTCATCCAGAAGCATATAACACCCCTTCAACTTCTTGGCCTCCACCGAGAAGAACTCCTCATTGGGGTCGAAGTTGAATGTTGCACCCAACTTCTGGAATCCCAGAAAGTGGGTATCCAAGCGGCGACGGCCAATCTTATCGCCACCCGGCTTGGGGATGTGTCCCACGCCGAAGCGGGCTAGCAGTGGGCCAATCATCATCACCGAGCCACGCAGTCGGCGACATCGGCGGTGATAATCCTCGCTACGCATATAATCGAGGTCGATGTTGGCGGCGCGGAAGGCGTATGAATCCTCGCCAAGGCGCTCCACCTCAACGCCCATCTTATCCAGAAGTTCTATAAGTTGTATGATATCCAGAATCTGCGGCACGTTATGCACCACCACCCTCTCGGGCGTAAGCAAAACCGCACTCAGAATCTGTAAAGCCTCATTCTTTGCACCTTGCGGTGTCACGCTACCGTGCAGGCGTGTTCCGCCCTCTACTTTGAAAATTGCCATATGATAGATTTTTACCAAATATACGCAATAAAGTCGAACTTACAAAATATTTCCTCCGTGAAACGCCAAAAATGGGCGGTGAAAAAATTACAAGAAAAGAGTTGAAGTATAATCTTATTTTGTATATTTGTAGTATCGTAAATGTGCGAATTAGGAAATTATTAACCTTAATAACTAATTTTTATGAAAAAACTTATTCTTTCGGCTATCGCCTTGACTATCGCAGTCGGCGTATCAGCACAGGGTCAGCGCCCTCAGCAGCAGCCAGACCCCAATCGTATGCGTCCCGGTATGACTGAGTTCTACACTCCCGTACCTAAGGTTGTAACTCCTGGTGACATCACTACAAACTCAGCTCCCTCAGATGCTATCGTTCTTTTCGATGGTAAGGACCTCAGCGCGTGGTCAGGTCGTGGTGGCGGCCCCGCAGAGTGGGATGTACACGATGGCGTATTTACTGTAAATAAGAAGAAGGGCGATATCCAGACTCGTCAGCACTTCAACTCATTCCAGCTCCACATCGAGTGGTGCGTACCCGAGAACATCACAGGCGAGAGCCAGGCTCGTGGTAACAGCGGTGTATTCTTGCAGGGTATGTACGAGATTCAGATTTTGGATTGCTACAACAACAAGACTTATACAAACGGACAGACTGGTAGTATCTACAAGCAGTCAACTCCCCTTGCAAACGCTATGCGTAAGCCCGGCGAGTGGAACGTTTACGATATTATCTACAACGCTCCCGTATTCAACGCAGACGGTTCATACCGCGTGCCTCCCACCGTTACAGTTATCCACAACGGTGTATTGTTGCAGAACAACGTGATTATCCGCGGTACTACCGAGTACATCGGCCACCCGCAGGTTAAGAAGCACGGCGCAGGTCCCATCATCCTTCAGAGCCACGGTGACCCCTCAGAGCCTATCAGCTTCCGTAACATCTGGATTCGTGAGTTGTAATAACAATACTGCATAAAAAATAGCCTGCTCCTTTCGGGGCAGGTTATTTTTTATCTATATATAACACGTACCCTCTCTTTTTATGAAAATAGTACAATATATTGGCTTTTATGCACTCTGAGAATAGAAATAAATCGTATATTTGTACATCTAACAAACAAATTCTCTATGAAACAACTTAAAGAGCGTATATTGAGTGACGGCAAATGTTTCCCTGGAGGAATTTTGAAGGTTGACAACTTCATCAATCACCAGATGGACCCCGTGCTTATGCGAGAAATGGCTAAAGAGCTTGTAAGACGATTCTCAGAACACAATATCAACAAGGTAATCACAATAGAGGCAAGTGGTATTGCTCCAGCCATAATGGTGGGCGACTACCTAAATGTACCTGTTCTCTTTGCCAAGAAAAATGTGCCGAGTACAATGGAGAATATGTTGGTAACAGAGGTATTCTCATTTACCAAAAACAAATCATACTCGGTATGCGTCAGCAAAGATTATCTCAAAGAGGGGGACAGAGTACTCTTCATTGATGATTTTCTTGCGAATGGTAATGCGGCACTTGGTATCATCGACCTGGTAAATCAGGCCGGTGCGACACTGGAGGGAATGGGTTTCCTCATCGAGAAGGGTTTTCAGAGTGGAGGCGACAACCTGCGTAGCAGAGGCATACATATCGAGTCGCTTGCAATAATTGATAGTCTGGATAATTGTACGATAACTTTGAAATAGGAATGAAGAACGGTCTTATTTACGGATTAGAGGAGCGTCCTCCCCTAAGAGATACACTCTTTGCTGCCCTGCAACACCTTCTGGCAATCTTTGTAGCAATCATTACGCCTCCGTTAATTATTGCCGGAGCATTGGGTTTGGATGTTGAGACAACAAGTTTTCTTGTCTCTATGTCGTTGTTCGTATCGGGTATCGCGACATTTGTTCAGTGTCGCAGATTGGGGGCCGTGGGATGTGGTCTTCTCTGTATTCAGGGCACAAGTTTCTCATTCATAAGCCCAATTATTATGGCGGGAACCATCGGTGGACTCCCCGCAATCTTTGGTGCTACGATGGTGGGCGCATTTGCCGAAGTATTTATTAGCCGAATACTAAAATATGCAATGAAGATTATTACACCATTGGTGTCGGGTATTGTAGTGACACTGATTGGTATTAGTCTTATTAAGGTTGGTATCACATCGTGTGGTGGCGGCAACGCAGCAATAGAGGCGGGTACATTCGGTTCGTTCCAGAACCTCGGTATCGCAGCTCTTGTTCTGTTGCTTATCGTCTTCTTCAATAGATGTCCCAACCGATATTTACGAATGGGTTCTATTATTATTGGTATTATTGTCGGCTATATCGTCGCATACTTCTGCGGTATGGTCGATTTCAGCAATATGCCAGAGTATTCGACCTTCAATATTCCCGTTCCGTTCAAATATGGAGTGTCGTTCAATCTCTCTGCAATATTGGCATTTGCAATAGTATATATCATTACAGCAATAGAGGCGTATGGCGATATTACGGCAAATTCGCTCATCTCGGGAGAACCTGTTGATGGCGAGAAGTTCCTCAAGCGTGCGCAGGGAGGTATCCTTGCCGATGGTATAAACTCGGCTATTGCAGGAGCGCTCAACTCGTTCCCCAACTCTATTTTTGCTCAGAATAACGGTATGATTCAGCTTACTGGTGTGGCAAGTCGATATGTTGGTTACTTTATCGCTTTATTCCTCGTACTGCTGGGATTCTTCCCGATTATCGGAGTGATATTCTCATTTATGCCCGACCCTGTGCTGGGTGGAGCTACCTTGCTTATGTTCGGAACAGTGGCTTCGGCAGGAGTAAAGATTATCGCCTCGCAGCATATCGACCGTAAGGCAACATTGGTTATCGCCATAAGTTTCAGTATGGGACTTGGCGTAGAGCTATATCCCGATATTCTTATGCAATTCCCCGAGACAATCAAGAATATCTTCTCTTCGGGTATAACCACTGGTGGTTTAGCAGCGATTATCTCAAATATGATAATTAGAATAAAAGAGGAGTAAAAAATAAAGAGGGTGTCTAACAGAAAAGTTAACACCCTCATTTTTTAGAAATTACCTTATTAAACGACTTCTAATGATTGCCGCAGTCGTGATGGTCGCACCCCTCGCCTGAGTCGAGGATAAAGCCGAGCAGGTAAGACTGTACAAGGGTTTCGATATCGCCTGAGCAGCCGCGAACAACTACAATGTCGTGCTTCTGCAATACATTCTTGGCACCCTCGCCCATATTGCCTGCAAGCATTACCTTTACACCCATCTCCTGCAAAACGGCAGCAATACCCGACTTGCATCCGCAACCCTCGGGAGAGGGCAGACTCTCGCGCGCAACAACCTTGCGCTCCTCGATGGTAAAAATTGTATAGTGGTCGCAATGGCCAAAGTGGTCGTCAACGCGACCATCGCGTGTAGGAACAGCTATCTTCATAATATTTAAGGTTTTATAACTCTTTTACATTAACATTTAAGCTTTACCGCTTATCACGGCATACCTTACGGCATCTACAAAGTTAGACAAATTTAAGAAAACTCTGCGAATAAAAAAATTCCGTCCGACGGAATCCATCGAACGGAACAAACACTAATTAGAAAAGACCAATCTTTCGCCCTCGGCATCGATGCGAATAGGCTTCTCGCGCTCGACATCGCCTGCAAGGATTCGCTTCGAAAGGTCATTTACAACCTCACGCTGAATAACTCGTTTCACGGGACGCGCACCAAACAACGGGTCGTAACCCAAGCGTGCTATAAGCTCGCGAGCCGCAGGGGTGTATTCGAGCGTAATGCCATTCTGCTGCAACATACGCTTGATGGTAGCCATCTGAATATCAACAATCTGCTCGATATCGTGGCGTGTCAAAGGCTCAAACATCACAATCTCGTCAATACGATTCAAGAACTCGGGCTTGAGCTGCACCTTCAACAGCTCCACAACATCGCGGCGCGTGCGCTCGACAACATCCTTTGATACGGCCGAGCCATCGAAGGCGGCAGAGAAATTCTCCTGAATGATGTGCGAACCCATATTCGAGGTCATAATAATTATCGTATTGCGGAAATCGACCGTACGGCCCTTATTATCGGTCAGACGGCCATCGTCCAACACCTGCAACAAGATGTTAAAGACATCGGGATGAGCCTTCTCAATCTCGTCCAACAGCACCACAGAGTAGGGCTTGCGGCGCACAGCCTCGGTAAGCTGACCGCCCTCATCATAGCCTACATATCCCGGAGGCGCACCCACCAAGCGTGACACGCTGTGACGCTCCTGATATTCGCTCATATCAATGCGCGTCATCATCGAATCGTCGTTAAAGAGGAACTCCGCCAGCGCCTTTGCCAGCTCGGTCTTACCCACACCTGTCGTGCCGAGGAAGATAAACGAGCCGATGGGCTTGCGCATATCGTTCAGGCCGGCACGCGAGCGGCGCACAGCATCCGAGATAACCTCAATGGCCTGCTGCTGACCCACAACGCGCTTATGCAGTTCCGCCTCCATATGCAGAAGTTTCTCGCGCTCGGATGAGAGCATACGCTGCACGGGGATACCTGTCCAACGTGAAACAATCTCGGCAATATCCTGAGAATCAACCTCCTCCTTAATCATCGCCTCACCCGAGGCGGTTGTCAGTCGCAGCTGCTCCTGCAGAGCCTCAATCTGTCGCTCAGCCTCGACAATCTTGCCATAGCGAATCTCGGCCACGCGACCATAGTCGCCCGCACGCTCAGCCTGCTGCGCCTCGATTTTGAGTTGCTCGATAGAGTCCTTGTTCTGCTGTATCTTCTGCAACAAATCTCGCTCACCCTGCCACTTGGCTCTAAGGGCCGACTCCTTTGACTTCAGCTCCTCAATCTCGCGCGTAAGATTCTCCACACGCTGCTCATCATTCTCGCGGCGGATAGCCTCGCGCTCAATCTCCAGCTGGCGGATACGGCGGTCGAGATTGTCGATATCCTCGGGTACGGAGTTCATCTCCAGACGCAGATGTGCCGCAGCCTCATCCACAAGGTCGATAGCCTTATCGGGCAGAAAACGCGAGGTGATATATCGGTGCGAGAGCTCCACGGCGGCGATGATGGCTTCATCCTTGATACGCACCTGATGGTGGTTCTCGTAGCGCTCCTTCAAGCCACGCAGGATGGAGATGGCATCCTCGGTGGTAGGCTCATCTACCATAACCTTCTGGAAACGACGCTCCAGAGCCTTATCCTGCTCAAAATACTTCTGGAACTCATCAAGTGTAGTAGCTCCGATGGTGCGCAGCTCGCCACGCGCAAGGGCAGGCTTCAGGATATTGGCGGCATCCATCGCACCGCTCGACTTACCCGCACCCACAAGGGTGTGAATCTCGTCAATGAAGAGCAGTATCTCACCATCGCTGGCAATAACCTCCTGCACAACGCCCTTCAAGCGCTCCTCGAACTCACCCTGATACTTCGCACCTGCAACCAGCGCTCCCATATCGAGCGAGAAAATCAGCTTCGACTTAAGGTTTTCGGGCACATCGCCATTCACCACGCGGTGTGCGATACCCTCGGCAATGGCGGTCTTTCCGACACCCGCCTCACCCACAAGGATAGGGTTGTTCTTGGTTCGGCGCGAGAGAATCTGCAACACACGGCGTATCTCCTCATCACGACCGATTACGGGGTCGAGCTTGCCGCTACGCGCCATCTCGTTAAGGTTAATGGCGTACTTACCCAGCGCATTAAACTCCTGCGACGAGGTCTGCGAATCTACGGTAGCACCCTTGCGGAACTCGCGGATGGCGGCAACCAACTCCTTCTCCGAGGCGCCATTGCGCTTCAACATATCGGCCACAGCACCACGCTCGGCAACAAGGCCCAGCAGCAGATGCTCCACCGAAGCATATTTATCGTTGAACGTGCGTGTGAAATCCACCGCACGCTGGATGGTCTTCGACGTGTCGGTCGAGAAATACTGCTCGCCATTGCCTCCCGACACCTTCGGCAGGGCGTCAATGGCCTGCTGTAACTCGCTCTTAAGCATACGTACATTTACACCCACGCGACCCAGCAGGAAGTTTGAGAGCGAATCATCCTCCTTCAAAAGAGCCATAAGCAGGTGCTGCGGCTCAACGGCCTGCTGACCCGCATCGCGCGCAAGAGTTACAGCCGACTGCAGAGCCTCCTGCGCCTTGATAGTAAGTGAATTGATGTTCATAATATATCTGTTTAATGTTTATCCAACTTCGTTTCACCACAATCATCGCAAAAGCTTTGCCACAAGCCCAAATCCAACATTCATACGCTACATTGGCACACTATGGCAGAAAAAAAATGCCACAACAAGACATTTTGTCCTGCTGTGGCAGAGTAAACCGATGATATAAAATCTTACTGCTTCATACGCTCACGCATAACCTTTAGCTCCTTGCGCCAGGTAATCATACTGATAAGCATTGCCAACACAGCTGCCGCAGTAAACATCATAAAGATAGTGTTCCAACCCAGTGAGCTGCCTGCAATCTGTCCAACGACAATCTTTGACAAAATTGCATCACCCAACAGATAACCGAACAGACCCACGAAACCTGCTGCCGTACCAGCTGCATTCTTCGGCACGAAGCTCAGAGCCTGAATACCAATCAAGGCGATAGGGCCGTAGATCGAAAAACCTGTCATCGACAATGCGCAATATACGATTGTGCTAACCGACTCCACGCCCAGCATACCTGCCACCGCAGCAGCATTCCAGTAGAGCGTAACGCCAAGTGTCACCATCATAAGGTACAACACCACAACGGGGGCGCATCGGCCATTGAAGAAGCGTGATGAAATCCATCCGCAGATAATCGTGCCGGGGATACCCGAATACTCGTAGAGAGAGAAGGCGAAGCGGCTCTCAAGCGAGGTCATAAGACCTGTCTCCTGAAGATATGTGGGTGACCAGTCGCTGATACCGTAGCGCACGAAATACACGAATACGTTAGCAAAGGCAATCAGCCACAGCAGGTGATTCTTAAATACATAATCCACGAACAGGCGACGGAAGGGAATCTTTGTCTCCTCGCCCTTGGCAGCCTTGCGGCTTGAGTAGTCGTTACGATACTCCTCGATGGGAGGCAGACCACACGACTCGGGCGTATCACGCAGTGCCCACCAGCAGAACATCGCCACACACATCGCCACAACCGAGGGGAAGATAAAGGCTGCACGCCAGCTCTCGGCGATACCTACGGCTGTAAAGACCGCAATACCTGCCGACACCAGAAGTGCCAGTGTACCTGCACCCGTATTGTGCGAGGTGTTCCAGATTGACATCTTGAAGCTACGCTCGTTCTGCGAGAACCAGTGTGCCATAATACGGCCACAAGGAGGCCATCCCATACCTGAGAGCCAACCCACAGCCAACATAAAGGCGAAGAGGATACCGCCATTGATAGCAATCGACGACGAGTAGGGAATCAATCCCACGCTCATCATCACCGCAGCAGCGATGATAAGGCCCACAACCAAGAACTTACGTGCATCCGAGCGGTCCGAAAGACTACCCATCAAAAACTTACTGAATGCGTAGGCGATAGGGATACCGGCCATAGCAAAACCGGCCGTCTCCTTATCCAGCAGACCATCGGCCATCATACCGGGGGCTGCGAGCGAGAGGTTTTTACGTACCAGATAATAAGAGGCGTAACCAAAGAAGGCTCCCAAAAAGACCTTCAGACGCATACGACGATACTCGCCGTCAATCTTATCGGCCGCCAAGCGCGGTTTGGCTGCAGGCGGATTAAAAAATTCGAGCATAATAAAAATTATTTTTTCGTTTGTATAAATTTCGGTTAGTTGAAAAAGGGCAAAATATACGAAATCGTTTCAGCCCGAAACAAAAGTAGTATTATTTCAAAAGACAGACAAGTTTTTTGAGGTTTTTTCGTATCTTTACACACGAATAAAATCCACGCAATATGAATATTACGGAAAGACACGAATTTATTACACGCGAGTTGGAGACTAAAGGTTCGGTCAGCGTCACCGAGCTGTCGGTTATGCTCAACGTCTCGGAGGTGACAATCCGCAAGGACCTCTCAATCCTTGAGCGCAACAACGTGCTCTATCGTGCCCACGGAAAAGCTATCAAAATCAGCCCCTACATCAACGACCGCGACGTGAACGTCAAGGAGCAGCAGTTCCCCTCGGAGAAGACCGCCATCGGCAAGCAGGCCGTACGCCTTATCGAGCCCAACGACTCGATTATCATCGCATCGGGAACCACCGTACACTACTTCGCACGCGAGATTAATGCCGAGGAGCTGGGTGGCCGCCTGACCGTAATCACATCGGCACTGAACGTGGCATCCGTACTGTCGAAGGACCGCAACATCGAGGTTATTCAGCTGGGAGGCATTGTGCGCAGCAGCTCGCTCTCGGCCGTGGGTGGAGATGCCGAGCGTCAGATGGAGAACTTCGCCGGCAGCAAGCTCTTCATCGGCGTGGATGGTCTGGACCCCGAATATGGTCTTACGACAACAAATCTGCTGGAGGCAAACCTCAATCGTACGATGATTCGTGCCGCACAGAAGACAATCGTGCTGTGCGACTCGTCGAAGTTCGGTCGCCGCGGCTTCAGCCGTATCTGCTCGATTGATGATGTGGACCATATTATAACCGACTCAGGTATTCCGCGCCATATGCTTGATGCGCTCACGCAGCGAGGTATTGAGGTTACGGTAGTAGATATATAATTTTACTTTAATCGTAATATACTTGCTAAAAAATTTACTACCTTTGCAGAGTTATGAGCGAGTTTATAGTATCGGCAAGAAAATATCGTCCCGCGACATTCGCCTCGGTGGTTGGTCAGCAGAGTATCACCTCTACGCTGAAGAATGCCATTGAGCGTGGTCAGCTGGCGCACGCCTACCTCTTCTGCGGCCCCCGCGGAGTGGGTAAGACTACCTGCGCACGTATCTTCGCCAAAGCGATAAACTGCCTCAGTCCCGTAGGTGCGGAGGCGTGCAACGAGTGCGAGTCGTGCCGTGCCTTCAACGAGGGTCGCTCGATGAATATTCACGAGCTGGATGCCGCATCGAATAACTCGGTGGACGATATCCGTTCACTCATCGAACAGGTGCGTATTATGCCGCAGATAGGCAAATACTCTCTGTTTATCATCGACGAGGTTCATATGCTCTCGCAGCAGGCCTTCAACGCCTTCCTCAAGACTCTGGAGGAGCCGCCCAAGCACGCTATATTTATCCTTGCTACAACCGAGAAGCACAAAATCATACCTACCATTCTCTCTCGTTGTCAGGTTTACGACTTCAACCGCATAAAGGTTGAGGACTCGGTGGCCTACCTCAAGCATATCGCCGACAAGGAGGGTGTGCGCTACGACGAGGAGTCACTGAACCTCATTGCACAGAAGGCCGATGGAGGTATGCGTGATGCGTTGTCGATGTTCGACAAGGCCGTATCGTTCTGCAACGCCGAGCTGCAATACAAGGAGGTGGCGCAGACGCTGAACGTATTGGATTACGACACCTACTTCTCGATGACCGAGCTGCTGCTCGCGGGCGACTACACAACCGCCCTCATCCGCTTTGACGAGGTGCTGTCGAAGGGATTCTCGGGTCAGACCTTTATGGCCGGACTTAACCAGCATATGCGTGATTTGCTGCTGGCCAAAGGCCCCGCCATATCACTCATAGAACTTACGGGTACACTGCTGGAGCGATACCGCCGCCAGGCGGAGATGTGCGACACAGGCTTTCTGTTCGGTGCCATTTCACTTCTCACCGAGGCAGACGGAAAGATAAAGCAATCGTCAAATCAGAGATTGTTGGTTGAGCTGGGACTTATGAAGATAGCAAGTCTTGGCAAAAAAAAAAATGACACCTACTCTTTAGACGAGAGCTACCCCCTACCCGACCTTCCCGATAAGATAACACCCGTGGGTGTAAATAGTGTGCAGGTACCACAGCAGGTGCAGGCCCCTAAGCCCGTGGAGGTTAGCCAGCCGACACCCGTAAAGAGTGCCGTGGAGCCTACGCAGGCGCAGCCAACAACACCTGAGCCGACGACTACGCCCACACAGACGGCCGTGCGTCACACGTCACGCTCATCGGTTGCAGGCTTCTCGATAGCCAGCCTGATGGACTCGGCAATGGAGGCGACACTCGAAAAACCGAAGGAGGAGGTCAAGCAGCAAGAGCCACAGGCCTTTGATGCGCGGAGTGAGCAGAAGATTCAGGAGCGCCGTGCAGCTGTGCTTGAGGCCATACTGCGTGAGCGTCCGCGCTTTGTGGTTGCCTTCGAGAAGATGAAGGTTGCGGGGCATACAATCACCGTTGAAGTACCCTCGCAGACACTCTACGAGGAGATTATGCGCTCAAAGACCGAGATACTGCTGGCCATAGCCCGCACGGCTGGAGTAAACGGCTCGCTGGAGCTGGAGGTGAAGGTGAACGAGCAGATAAAGGCGACACGCCCTATTAAGCTGGAGGACCGTATCAAGCATATGACCGAGAAAAACCCCGCGGTGCTGGAGCTTAAGAGGCTACTCGATATGGAGTACGAATAGACCGCCAGAGCGATGAGCAGATGGCTGAAGAGCCTGGCAAAGCAAGGCCGACAAAAGAGAAAATTATAGATTAAGAAATATAAAACTAACGAAAATGGCAACAAAGAATTTTGTAGAGGAGCTTGAGTGGCGCGGTATGATTCATACGATTATGCCCGGCGCTAAGGAGCAGCTCGAGAAGGAGATGACTACGGCCTACCTGGGTATCGACCCCACGGCCGACTCACTGCATATTGGTCACCTGGTAGGTGTTATGATTCTGAAGCACTTCCAGATGTGTGGCCACCGCCCCATCGCCCTTGTGGGTGGTGCTACGGGTATGATTGGTGACCCCAGCGGTAAGTCGCAGGAGCGTAACCTGCTGGACGAGGCAACGCTGCGTCACAATCAGGAGGCTATCAAGGCACAGTTGGCCAAACTCATCGACTTCGAGTCTGACGCCGAGAACAAGGCCTTGCTGGTGAACAACTACGACTGGATGAAGGAGTTCTCATTCCTCGACTTCGCACGCGACATCGGTAAGTGCATCACCGTAAACTATATGATGGCTAAGGACTCTGTGAAGAAGCGTTTTTCAGGCGAGGGCGAGGGTATGTCGTTCACCGAGTTTACCTATCAGCTCTTGCAGGGCTACGACTTCCTGCACCTGTACCAGACACTGAACTGCAAGGTGCAGCTGGGTGGTGCCGACCAGTGGGGTAACATCACCACAGGTACGGAGCTTATCCGCCGCAAGCTCGGCTCTGAGAATGAGGCATTTGCTATCACCTGCCCGCTTATCACCAAGGCCGACGGTACCAAGTTCGGCAAGACCGAGAGCGGTAATGTATGGCTCTCACCCCGCTACACTTCGCCCTATAAGTTCTACCAGTTCTGGTTGAACGTGAGCGACGAGGATGCTAAGCGTTACATCAAGATTTTCACCCTCCTGGACCGCGAGACCATCGAGTCACTCATCGCACGTCACGAGGAGGCACCCCACTTGCGCGAGTTGCAGAAGACTCTGGCCAAGGAGGTTACAACGATGATTCACTCTGCCGAGGAGTACGAGAAGGCTGTCGAGGCGTCGCAGATTCTCTTTGGTGGCGCTACATCGGAGGCGCTGCACAAGTTGGACGAGCAGACCCTGTTGCAGGTATTCGAGGGCGTGCCCCAGTTTACAATCAGCAAGGAGCAGCTCGGCTGCACATTTGTTGACCTCTGCGCCGACATCACCAAGGTGTTCCCCTCAAAGGGCGAGTGCCGCAAGATGGTGCAGGGCGGTGGCGTGTCGCTCAATAAGGAGAAGGTTGCAGACCCTATGCGCACCGTTACCGAGGAGGATTTGATTGCTGGCAAGTATATGATTGCGCAGCGCGGCAAGAAGAACTATTATCTTATCATCGTTGAATAATCGCCCTATGCTTTACACTATACGCCTGCAGGAGATGGAGTTCCGCGCCTACCACGGCTGCTACGACTTGGAGCAGATTGTGGGCAACCGCTTCGTTGTGGAGCTTACAATTACGACCGAGCTGGGCGCTGTGGCCGACGAGGACGCGGTGGAGAAGGCTGTGAACTACCTTACGGTTTATGAGATTGTCCGCGAGGTGATGCGCATCAAGTGCCGTACCATCGAGCGCGTGGCGCAGAATATCATCCACGCCGTGAAGGAGCAGTTCCCGCAAATTATGGAGGTGGAGTGTAGCGTCGCAAAGCTCGCACCCCCTCTTGGCGGCAAAGTCGGCCGCGTAAGCGTAGTGCTGAAAGAATAGGTATATATATAATATATATAAGGTATAAACACCCGTCGAGTCAGAACTCGGCGGGTGTTGCTTTTTTTTATTTTATAATTTGCTCTAAAACTTCTACCTTCTCTCTAAATTTTTCAACTTCCTTAGCCTGCCAACTTAATAATCCTTTTTTATTCAAATTACAGCTAGGACAAAAATCAATATCTATGGGGCTGATATGTCCACAAGAACAAATGTATTTATCCACCATTTTTGACGATAATAAACCACTCTTAACACTCTCAATCTTACCATTATCGGGTAAATTATCATATAATGTCAATATCTTACGCATTTGAACAACATCTTCTAAAGCATATCGACTTTTATCAAACTTTAATAGCCTAACTGCTAAAGTATGATTTCCGTTCAATATTAACTCCAAGATATGACTAGGACTGAATAAATTAAGTTTTGAAATCAAACCATCGGCATAGCTGTATCTTTGAGCATATTCCTCATAAATTATCTCTACTGCATCGTTATAACCAATAGATAATAAAAACTGTGGAAAATTATCAGTTGTTCTATCACCTTCTCGCTGCCAAGCTGATAAATATCGTTTATAAAGTGACGGCCCGAACTCTATTAAATTATTTCCTAGAATCATATCCCACTCCTCTTGAGTCACGGGTTCTTCAACAGGCTTACTCTTCCAATTATTCTTAAATATAGCTAATTGTAATTGCTCTTTACTAATACCTCTGCTATCTACATCAACAACCTTATTCTTAAAGCGAACCGCAGTTCCTGTTATAGAAACCATAAACATTGATTTTCCCTGACCTGATATTTCATCAAAATCAATTTTTACACCTAGTATTGCATCTGCTCTTTTCTTATTAGCTTTATTTGTCAAATCGTCCAAAGCACGCTTATACAATAAATCTAATTGATTACGATATGTTCCAGACATTCCGCCAAAGAAATCAGAGAACGATGCTAGAAAATCCGAAAAAACATTTGTTCCTATCACAAGATTGGTTGTGACAAGACCTAAATACTTTTCAATTTCAACGCCACTAATTGAGCTTGTTGTTGTGATAATAATCTCACTCATAATATTTAAGTTAGAAGTTAGTCCATAAAAAAGAAAGCGCAAGGCTGGTAGCTCATTTGCGCATAGTAGGTCGTAGGATACCGTGATGATACAAACAAGTAACAACCCCACGCCCATACCCAAATGGATACGACGGGAGATGCGACTATTTGCTCTCATCATCATTGAATTTCCTACGTTCACTATGCAAGAACAA
Source organism: Rikenellaceae bacterium (assembly GCA_015059845.1). GTDB lineage: Bacteria > Bacteroidota > Bacteroidia > Bacteroidales > Rikenellaceae > Alistipes. The sequence goes on from SUZR01000005.1 coordinate 169,630, forward strand.
ATTTACGCTTCCGTAAATATTATATGTTATAACAAAGTTAGGAAACTAAATCGTTATATGCAACTGTTAGAATAAAAACTTGCTCCTCTTGATTTTTGTATAGAGTGCCGTAGATTTTGTGCAAAGCGAAGAAATGGCAGTAGGGATAGTACTGAGTGTACAGCCCTACTGCCATTTTTAGTCTTGTGCAAAAGATATGGTGCTATATACAAAAAGAAAAGGAGCAAACCACGACATACATATACAAAAAAAACCGAGCCCTTGTTAGGACTCGGCTTGAAGAGGCGGCTACCTACTCTCCCACCTAAATAGGCAGTACCATCGGCGTTAGTGAGCTTAACTTCTCTGTTCGGAATGGGAAGAGGTGGAACCTCACTGCTATAACCACCTAAAAGAACTCTATGCTCCATTATATCGGAGCTATGCGGTCGGGATATCCTCTCCCTATGCGCCGCACGCGCTATATCTTGACATTTTTCAGAGATGAGATAACTTCTTTGAAGAAAGCCGTTCGGGTAATTAGTACTGCTCGACTTTGATATTACTACCTTTACATCTGCAGCCTATCAACGTAGTAGTCTCCTACGCCCCTCAAGGGAAAACTTATCTTGGGGATGGCTTCGCGCTTAGATGCTTTC
>SUZR01000006.1 GCA_015059845.1 Rikenellaceae bacterium
GAGATAATTGGTTCTCGATTTTCTGATAAACATATTAGAATTAAGGATAGAAAAGAAACTTTTATAGACTGATTCGAGTCACCATTAAAGCTACACTCGTATCCTATTAGGCTTTGAGCAAGCAAATAAGTATAATAATAAAAATTTTATGGCAAGTCTAAACACTTTAAGAACAAAGTATGGTGTCATTTTGTCAGTAGTTATTATCCTGGCATTGTTGGCATTTATCATCTCTTTGGGCCCCGAGATGGGCTTTTTTGGTAGCAACGACCCCACTGTTGGTGTAATCAACGGTGAGAAGGTCGGTTATATGGAGTATATGAATGAGTATGAGACCATTAAGACCTACAACGGTGGCGATGAGTCAACCGAGGAGGGCTCAAACGCATTGGCAAATGCTGCTTGGCAGGCATTGGTAGCTAAGCATTTGTTGGTTCCCGGTTTTAATGAGATGGGTATCGAGGTATCTGACGCTGAGCGTATGGCTATGATTAGCGGCGAGCACCCCTCACAGGTCTTCTATAACGCATTTGCAGACCCTCAGACAGGCGAGTATAGCGTTGAGAATATCACAGCATTCCTCGCTCAGGTAAGCGCTAATCCCGAGTACCAGAACTTGTGGTCATACCTTAACTCACAGGCTTCACTCAACAGAATGTTGAGCAAGTATATGGGCGTAGTTAAGGCCGGTACTTTCGTAAACAAGTTGGAGGTTGAGCAGGGTGTAGTTGCTGCAAACGAGAGCCGCAATGGCCGTATGGTTTCATTGGAGTACAATACTATCGCAGACTCATTGGTAACAATCAGCGATGCTGAGATTCAGAAGTACTACGATACTCACAAGAAGGAGTTCGCTAAGTTGCCCCACCGCGCTATCTCATACGTTGTATTTGACGTTGACCCCACCGATGCCGATATGCTCGATATCGAGAAGAAGGCTACAACTATGGGTGAGGAGTTCGCTGCTGCGGAGGATGTTCGCGCATTCGTTCGCAAGAATATGGGTACTGTTGGCGTGAACTACCAGTCAGCTGCTCAGCTCTCTGAGGAGGAGGCTGTTTTGCTCGATGGTAAGCAGTATGGTCCCGTTTTGAAGGCTAACGAGTGGGTTATCTCTCGTCCTATCGATATCAAGATGGCTCCCGATTCTATCGGTTTGAACCACATCGTTCTGGATCCCGCACAGACAGCATTGGCTGATAGCCTTATGACTGCTTTGAAGGGTGGCGCTGATTTCGCAGAGGCTGCTAAGACTCACTCAGGTTACGCTGCAACAGCTCAGGCTGGTGGCGATTTGGGTGTTATTCCTTTCTCTGCTTTGAATCCTGAGTTGGCTGAGGCTTTGGCAACAGCTAAGAAGGGTGATATCGTTAAGGTTACCGTTTCAGGTGTTACTCAGATTTTGAAGGTGACTCGTACCGACGCTGCTAAGAAGCACGTTTTGGTAGGTACAGTAACAATCCCCGTTGAGCCCTCTTCAGCAACACGTCGCGATGTTCACAACGTAGCAAGTGTATTCTCTGTAGATGGCAAGGGTTCGTTGGATAAGTTTAACGCTGCTGCAAACGCTGCTGCCGTTACTCCCCGTATCGCTCGTATCGCACAGGGCGACCGCACAATCGCTGGTTTGGAGAACTCACGCGAGGTAACTCGTTGGGCTTATGGCGCTAAGGTTGAGGAGATTTCAGAGATTTTCAACTTGGGTAATGCATACGTAGTTGCAATGTTGACTGAGATTGATGATTCAGAGTACACTTCTATTGATGAGGCTCGTACTAATATCTCATTGAACTTGCTTCGTGACAAGAAGTTTGAGCTTATCAAGGAGAAGTTGGCTGGTGCAACAATCGAGGATGTTGCAAAGACTGCAGGTGCTGAGGTTAAGCCTTTCGAGGGTGTTCAGTATAACGACTTCGGTGTAGGTGAGTTGATGCTCGAGCCTCGTTTGGTTGGTGCTATTGCAACCACTAAGGAGACTGGTAAGTTGTCAGCTCCCGTTAAGGGCTTTACAAACGCTGTTGTATTCGTTGTTGACAATATCGTTAAGAGCGAGACTCAGACAGCTGAGGCTGAGAAGGTTCGTCTGCAGGCTACTAACGAGAATGTAGCTTCACAGAGCGCTGTTATGGCATTGCAGAATATGGCCGAGATGGAGGACCTCCGTGGCCAGTATTTCTAATCGATACTTCTCGAAAATAAAATCCCCGCCTAACAAGGTGGGGATTTTTTTGTATATATATTTTAGGTCTATATAGAATTTTCTTGCTGTGTCCATATATATGTCGTAGAATAATAATATTTCACCGGCTAATTTGGGCGTTTCACCCGTTGGAGGTCGTATAATAAGGGGTGTGTTTGGTCATAAATTAGTATCTTTGTACATATTTTGTCAAATCAAATTTTTATTATATATGAAGAGGAAATGGATTATCACCGCAGCTGTTGTTGCTGTTTTTGGCATCGTGCTTGGCGGATATAACTATTACAAGAATCATAAAGGCGCCGATGAGAAAGCCGTAAGTGCCGCACCTCGCAGTAATATACTAAGCGTAAATGGAGTTGTTGTCTCTCCGCAAAATCTAACTGAGGATATTAGAATGGTCGGTAACCTGTTGCCCGACGAGGAGGTGGACCTGACGTTTGAGACTTCGGGTAAGATTGTCGAGATTAACTTCAAGGAGGGTACAATGGTGAGCAAAGGTGACTTGCTGGCCAAAGTAAACGACAAGCCTCTTCAGGCGCAGCTGTCGCGTTATGAGGCGCAGCTAAAACTGGCTCAGGATAGAGTGTATCGTCAAAGTGCATTGCTGGAGAAAGATGCGGTGAGTCAGGAGGCCTTTGAGCAGGCTCGTACGGAGCTAGCAACACTCAATGCCGATATAGAGATAGTAAAGCAGAATATTGCGCTAACCGAGCTTCGTGCGCCGTTTGATGGTATCATCGGTTTGCGTAATGTCAGCGAGGGTGCCTATGCATCGCCGAGCGTTGTTGTGGCAAAACTCACAAAGATTTCGCCCCTAAAGATTGATATGTTTGTTCCTGAGCGTTATGCCGACCAGATTAAACCCGGCACACCCCTGACCTTTACGGTTGAGGGTATTAACGAGGAGTTCAAAGCTTCGGTATATGCCAAGGAGTCGGAGGTGGATAGCGATACGCGTATGTTGTCGGTACGTGCCACCTACGCTAATCCTGGAGGACACCTGTTGCCTGGCCGTTTTATCTCGGCTAAGGTTCGTATGCAGGATATTCCCAATGCCATAGCCATCCCGACCGAGGCAATCGTTCCCGAGATGGGCGTGGATAAGGTGTTCATATATCGTGGTGGTAAGGCTAAGGCTACTGCCGTTAAGACTGCTTTGCGTACCGATGCATTGATTCATATTGTCGAGGGTATCGAGGTGGGTGATACCATCATCACTTCAGGTACGCTCCAGCTGCGAGAGGATTTGCCCGTACAGCTTAACGAAGTTAAATAACCGTCAAGAACTCATTGAAGTATGAATATTTCCGAATTAAGTATACGACGACCGGTACTTGCGACGGTTATGACAATAATCATCGTCATCTTTGGCGTGATTGGTTATAGTTATTTGGGTGTGCGCGAGTATCCGAGTGTCGATAATCCCATTATCTCGGTATCTTGTTCCTACCCCGGAGCAAATGCTGACGTTATCGAAAACCAGATTACCGAGCCGTTGGAGCAGAATATTAATGGTATCCCTGGTATTCGTTCATTGTCGAGTGTCAGCTCGCAAGGCTCGAGCCGTATTACCGTAGAGTTTGAGCTGTCGGTGGACCTCGAAACTGCGGCCAACGACGTGCGCGATAAGGTGTCACGTGCGCAGCGTTTCCTGCCGCGAGATTGTGACCCTCCGACCGTGTCGAAGGCCGACGCTGATGCAATGCCAATCTTGATGGTTGCCGTGCAGAGCGATAAGCGTTCGCTGTTGGAGATAAGCGAGATTGCCGACCTTACAATCAAGGAGCAGTTGCAGACCATCAACAACGTGAGTGCCGTGCAGATTTGGGGCGAGAAGCGTTACTCGATGCGTATATGGCTGGACCCTGCGAAGATGGCTGGCTATGGAATCACGCCCGTAGATGTGAAGAGCGCGATGGATAGAGAGAATGTCGAGTTGCCCTCTGGTAGTATTGAGGGTAATACCACCGAGCTTACTATCCGTACGATGGGTCTTATGCATACGGCTAAGGAGTTTAATGACCTGGTTGTGCGCGAGAGTGACTCACGTATCATCCGTTTGAGCGATATCGGTCGTGCAGAGCTGGGCCCGCAGGATACGCGCAGTTATATGAAGATGAATGGTGTGCCGATGGTGGGTGTGGTTGTTGTGCCACAGCCGGGTGCTAACCATATTGATATTGCCGATGCCGTTTATGAGCGTGTGGAGCAGATGCGCAAGGATTTGCCTGAGGATGTTAAGCTGAGCTACGGTTTCGATAATACAAAATTTATCCGTGCCTCAATCGACGAGGTTAAGCAGACCGTTTACGAGGCATTTATCCTGGTTGTTATCATCATCTTCCTCTTTCTGCGTAACTTCCGCGTGACGCTCATCCCGTGTATTGTGATTCCCGTATCGCTTATCGGTACATTCTTTTTGATGTATCTGGCGGGATTCTCTATCAACGTGCTTTCGATGTTGGCCGTGGTGCTTTCGGTGGGATTGGTTGTGGATGATGCCATCGTAATGACCGAGAATATATATATACGTATTGAGCGCGGTATGTCGCCTTTCGAGGCGGGTATTGAGGGCGCGAAGGAGATTTTCTTTGCCGTTTTATCTACCTCTATCACGCTGCTTGCTGTATTCTTCCCCATCGTCTTTATGGAGGGTATGACGGGTAAGTTGTTCATCGAGTTCAGTTTGGTGATTTCGGGAGCCGTTATCATCTCTACATTCTGTGCGCTTACCGTAACGCCGATGCTGGCATCGAAGATTTTGGTGCGTCAGGAGAAGAAGAGTTGGTTCTACAATAAGACTGAGCCCTTCTTCTTATGGCTGAATGATTTTTATAGCAGTACGCTTTCGGCATTCTTGAAGGTACGATGGCTGGCTATTCCGATTGTTGCCATTATGATGGGTGTCATTGTATGGCTTTGGACAAGCATTCCATCCGAGTTGGCGCCGCTGGAGGACCGCTCGCAGATTACAATCAATACATCGGGCTCGGAGGGTGCTACCTATGAATATCTGCGCGATTATACCGAGGGTATTAACGACTTGGTCGATTCGCTTATGCCTGAGCGTCAATATGTGACGGCCCGCGTGAGCAGTGGTCGCGGTAATATCCAGATTGCGCTTAACGATATTAAGGAGCGTGACCGTACGCAGATGGAGATTGCCGAGGAGCTGTCGCAGGCGGTAAAGACACACACCAAGGCGCGAGCCTTCGTGCAGCAGCAGACAACCTTCGGTAGCCGCCGAGGCGGTATGCCTGTGCAGTATGTGTTGCAGGCTATGACCATCGACAGATTGCAGGAGGTGCTGCCAAAGTTTATGGAGAAGGTCTATGAGAGCCCCGTATTCCAGATGGCCGATGTGAACCTGAAGTTCAGTAAGCCCGAGGCGCGTATCAATATCAACCGTGACAAGGCTAATCTGCTGGGCGTATCGACACGCGATATTGCGCAGACGTTGCAGTACGGCTTGAGTGGTCAGCGTATGGGTTACTTCTATATGAATGGTAAGCAGTATGAGATTTTGGCTGAGATTAACCGCCAGCAACGTAATAAGCCTGCCGACCTGAAGTCAATCTACTTGCGTAGCGGCACGGGTGAGATGATTCAGATGGATAATCTTGTGAATGTAAACGAAGAGGTTGCCCCGCCGCAGCTCTACCATTATAACCGCTTCCTCTCGGCTACCGTATCGGCCGGATTGGCTAAGGGTAAGACCATCGGTGATGGACTAGAGGAGATGGACCGCATTGCGGCAGAGGTGCTGCCCGACGATTTCCGCACGGCGCTTACGGGCGATTCAAAGGAGTTCCGCGAGAGTTCTTCGAGCCTTATGTTTGCCTTTATGCTGGCCATCCTGCTTATCTACTTGATTCTGGCTGCGCAGTTCGAGAGTTTCAAAGACCCGCTGGTAATTATGCTTACCGTGCCTTTGGCTATCGCAGGTGCACTGATATTTATGTCCACCACGGGCCAGACGATGAATATCTTCAGCCAGATTGGTATTATTATGCTTATCGGATTGGTAGCTAAGAACGGTATCCTTATCGTTGAGTTTGCCAACCAGAAGCAGGAGGCGGGTATGAATCTTATGCAGGCCATCGAGGAGGCATCGTTGCAGCGTATGCGACCCATTCTGATGACAAGCGTATCTACAATTTTGGGACTCTTGCCTCTTACCTATGCTACGGGCGAGGGCGCTAATGGCCGTATCGCTATGGGTATCGCTGTTGTCGGCGGAATGTTGGTTTCGACCATCCTGACGCTCTACATTGTGCCTGCAATTTACTCTTACGTGTCAACCAACAGAAATAAGACAAATTCTAAATAATGGTTTGTATGAAATATCTTCTCACTATATTGGCTGCTATAGGTATTGCCGCAAATGTAGCAGCGCAACAAAATATAATCTCGCTTAAGGAGTGTCTTGAAACGGGACTTAAACAGAATTACGATATTCTAATTAGCCGCAATGAGCAACGAATAAGTGAGAATAACGCAACGGCAGCAAATGCCGGTATGTTGCCCACATTGGCTCTCTCGGCTGGTTATATGACATCGGCCGACAGAACCGATACAACGCCTCGCGAAGGAGATAAGGTGGTTGATGCCGCAGCCTTCGACCAAACGGTGGACGTGGGGCTCTCGCTGAATTGGACGCTGTTCAATGGTATGAGCGTGCGTGCCAACTATAATAAGTTGCGCGAGTTGGAGCAGATGGGGGAGTTGAAGACCCGACTTACGATAGAGGATTTTGTTGCAAACCTGACGGCCGAGTATTATAACCTTATTCAGCAGACCTTGCGTCTAAAGAATTTCCGCTATGCCGTAAGTTTGTCGCGTGAGCGTTTGCGCATAACCGAGGCTCGTTACCAGATTGGTGATTTCTCGCGTCTGGATTTGTTGCAGGCTCGTGTTGATTTCAACGCCGACTCATCTCAATATATGTCACAGCAGGAGGCTGTCATTGCCTCACGTATCCGCATAAATGAGCTTATGGCCAATAAGGATATAAATGCAAAATGTGTAGCTCGTGACTCGGTTATTAAGGTAAATGGTAACCTGCGTTGGGAGGAGCTGTCGGCGCAGATGACAGCCAATAATGTGTCGTTGCTGATATCGGACCACAATACCAATATCTCGATGTTGGATTTGAAGGCAGTAAAGTCGCGTAACTACCCCTACCTGAAGTTAGCGGCAGGGTATGGCTATACGCTTAACCGCTTTGGCAGTGGCACTACAAAACTGCGTGGTACGCTGGGCCCAAATGTTGGGTTAAATCTTGGTTTTACGCTATTTGATGGTAATAGACGCCGTGAGCAGCGCAATGCGAAAATTGAGGTTGAAAATGCTATCTATGAGCGTAATCAGATTGAGCAGTCGCTGCAAGCAGATTTGGCTAATTTCTGGCAGGCATATTTGAATAATCTTGAGGTTGTGAAACTTGAGAAGCAGAACGTAATCGCCGCCAAGGAGAATTATGAGATTGCTATGGAGCGCTACCTGCTGGGCGATTTGCCGGGCATTGAAATGCGCGAGGCACAGAAGAGCCTGCTTGACGCCGAGGAGCGAATCCTCACGGCCGAATACAACACCAAACTCTGCGAGATATCACTGATGCAAATTAGCGGCAATATTTTGCAATATCTCTATGAGTGACGTTAATGAAAAAGAAAAAGGAGTTCGAAAGAACTCCTTTTTTTATGTGATTCCGGCGGGATTCGAACCCACGACCCACAGCTTAGAAGGCTGTTGCTCTATCCAACTGAGCTACGGAACCATCACATAACCCTATTCAGGCTTTGGTGCCGCAAAATTAAGTTATTTATTTCTTTTATCCAAAAGAAATGCTGATTTTGAGATAGTATAATGTTTTTTCAGTTGTGCATTATGTTTTTAGGGGAATATATATGTATTAGGAGTCAGTTTTCGTATAATAATTTGCCAAAAAATAGTCTAATTGGATTATTTTTAATAACTTCGCACTCCGAAATTAACCTAAAACCAGAAAAAATATGAAAAAACAAGTTTACTTATCTCCTCAAATAGAGGTTTTGGAGATTATGCCCGAGATGGGTTTTGCCGCAAGTGGTGATTCATCAGCAACGATAGTAGATTGGGAAAGTGGAAATTTCTAAGTTTAAGTATTATGAAAAGATATCTACTATTTATATTGGTATTTGCGATAGTCTTTGTAGGATGTAAAAGCGAAGATAATATTTCTGCGGATAATAGTCGTGTAACACTAAAGGCATTTAACGATGTGGCAACGCGAGTTACATTTGATGGTCAAGAATCTTTGTGGAGTAATGGAGATTATCTAAATGTCGTGGTCGATGGGCTTGATGAGGTGTATTCATTTAATTATGACGCTTCGACGGAGAATCATTTCGTTTGCGACAATCTTCAGTTGCCTGCCGATAATAACGATATTTATGCTTTTTATGGCGTTGGAGCCAATTATATCAACGTTGCAGATAAGGCGGCTACAATCGATTTAGCTTCTCCATCTCAGGTACAATCTACGCTATCTCCAACAGCACATATTGCCCAGTATGATATATTGTATGGCAAAACTTTGGGTGCACCCAACGATAATATTAGCATTGCGATGAATCATACCATAGTTGCTGTAAAAATAAATATTTTAAACTCATTGCAGGAGTCAAAGACCATAAAGAGTGTGACATTCTCAGTGCCGGAAAATATTCGATTGTCTGGTAGCCATACGATAAATCTATATACGGATGTTATTGATGCTGCCTCTTCTAATGATGGTAACAGCATAAAGTTGTCGTTTGAAGAGTCTCTTTTGCTTGAGATGAATGATGTGGTTACGGCGTGGATTGCTACTGCACCTTTTGCTCTTGTTGAGGGTGATGAACTGATAATCGATATAACAACTATGGACGAGGAGGTATATCGCTGTACAAAGTTGATTTCGAGTGATGGTATTACATTTAACGCAGGAAGTATTATGTCAACGGATATAACCATTGGAGGTAATGCTCCACTCGTTGAACCAGATACTCCAGCCGAGCCAGAGCTACCTGCCGCTATTAATATTGTTGTTAATCCTGCTGATAGCAATACTATGTTTGCTGATTTTCCTGCATCGAAAGAGGCTAATGTGACAAGCGGAGAGTTTACGCTTGACGGATATACTTTTGCTTTTAGTAGTCCTGTACCGTTCTATCTGTCAAAAAATAACCGAATCCGATTTGAGTCAGGTATCACAAAGAGTAATGTTGCAATGATAAAGTTACCTGTCGTTCCTAATTATAAACTTACATCAGTTACCTTGGCATCAACTGCGGCTAATAGTACTCGTAACTATATGTTTGCAATAACGAATGCTCAGCAGACTGTGATTACGGGAGGTGAGGCACACAAATTGACCGATGTACAATATTCTTATAATTTAACACTGCCATCGGATGATACGGAGTGTTATATATGTATTAGCCATACAAAATCTACCGGTAATACAAATTTCGTAGATTTATCATATATCTCACTTACATATTCGATAATAGAGTAGATATACTTTTTAGTTAGTGATTGGGTTAAGAGGTAATGCTCTTAACCCATTTTTTATAAATTGTATATTTGGTGACGATATTTCGAAATAATGTGGCAGACGATAATACCTCTTCGTAAGTTGTAGAGATAAAGAAACTCCCATAAAACTAAGGTTTTATGGGAGTTGTCCTTGTATCTGCAAGTTCTATCTTGCAGCCTTTGGCGGAAGGAGGGGGATTCGAACCCCCGGTACCCTAATCGAGTACGTCAGTTTAGCAAACTGGTGGTTTCAGCCACTCACCCATCCTTCCTGACCGAATTCTCCGTTAAAGAGTGGTGCAAATGTAGGCAAAAAAAACTATTGTACAAAATATCGGTCGCAAATTTTTTTATAAATATTAAAAAATGCCGTTTTTTAGCCGCCACGACATATAATAATATGGTAAATCGTACGATAAATACCTTTCGGGCAGAAGATATTGGGAAATGGATGCCGAGAAAATGGAAATTATAATTATATTTGCATAATATAATAAGAATTAACCCTTAAAACATATTTTATGAAAAACCAACGTCTAATGTCGCTCGATACACTTCGAGGTTTCGACATGTTCTTTATTATGGGTCTTTCGGGACTTATCGTATCGCTGTGCGCCTTGTGGCCCAACGTTGTGACAAACGAGATTGCTGAGCAGATGGGACACGTTGCGTGGAATGGCTTGCAGCATCACGACACAATCTTCCCATTGTTCCTCTTCTTGGCGGGTGTTTCGTTCCCCTTCTCACTTGCCAAGCAGCGCGAGAATGGCGCTACGAAGGGTAAGATTTACGCTAAAATCTTCCGCCGTGCAGCAATGCTTATCTTCTTGGGTATGGTTTACAATGGCCTATTCCAGCTCGATTTTGCTAACCTCCGCGTAGCGAGTGTCTTGGCTCGTATCGGTTTGGCGTGGATGGGTGCAGCGCTGTTGTATGTGAACTTCGGCGTTAAGACACGCGCTTGGATTGCTGTTGCGATACTTGTTATCTATGCTCTTTTGAGTAAGTTCGTTTGCGCTCCCGATATGCCCGGCTCTGACCCCTTGTCAATGGAGGGTTCGTTGGTAGGATGGGTTGACCGCCTGCTTATGCCCGGCCGTCTGATTTACGATAGCGGTCGCTTCGACCCCGAGGGTCTTTTGTCTGCTGTTCCCGCCGTTGTAACTGCTATGTTGGGTATGTTCACCGGTGAGTTGATTCGTAGCGAGAAGACCACAGGTGAGCGTAAGACCTTGATGATGGTTGTCGGTGGCGTTGTTTTGGCCGTAGTTGCTTGGTTGGGTAATTACTTTGTGCCCATCAACAAGATGTTGTGGTCAAGTACTTTCGTATGCGCCGTAGGTGCTTATTCATTGCTTATGATGGCTCTGTTCTACTATCTTATTGACGTGAAGGGCTGGCAGAAGTGGACATTGGTATTCCGCGTTGTAGGTATGAATTCTATTACTATCTACTTGGCTCAGCGAATCATCAGCTTCAGCGGTATCAATAAGTTCTTCTTTGGCGGTTTGGCAGGCCTCTGTTCGGAGCAGGTAGGTGAGGTAATTTTGGATGCAGGCTTTGTTCTGGTGTGCTGGTTGTTCCTCTATTTCCTCTATAAGAAGAAGGTATTTTTGAAAATATAATATGCGAAATGCGCCGCCATTGAAAAATATGGTGGCGCATTTGCATTTTTTTTGTATTTTTGCGGATTATAACCGCATATTATGGCTGAAAAAGATAAAGATATATTAGATAACATCGATGGTGAATATAAGTACGGTTTTACTACCGACATCGAAACCGAGACCATAGCTCGAGGTTTGAATGAGGATGTAATACGTCTTATATCAGCTAAAAAGGAGGAGCCTGAGTGGATGCTGGAGCGTCGACTTAAGGCTTTTCGTCATTGGCAGACGATGAAGCTGCCCACGTGGGCACACCTCGACATCCCCGAGATTGATTTTCAGGATATAATCTACTACGCCGCCCCCAAGCAGCGTAAGAAGCTGGGTTCGATGGATGAGGTCGATCCCGAGTTAAAGCGCACGTTCGATAAGCTGGGTATCCCTCTGGAGGAGCAGATGGCGCTGGCGGGCGTTGCTGTTGATGCCGTTATGGACTCGGTGTCGGTGAAGACCACCTTCCGCGAGACGCTGGCCGAGAAGGGTATTATCTTCTGCTCTATATCGGAGGCTATCCGCGAGTATCCCGAGCTGGTGAAGAAGTATCTGGGCTCGGTTGTCCCCTATACCGATAATTTCTACGCTGCACTTAATGCCGCAGTCTTTTCGGATGGCTCATTCTGCTATATTCCGAAGGGAGTGCGTTGTCCGATGGAGCTTTCGACTTACTTCCGCATCAACGCCGAGGGTACAGGTCAGTTCGAGCGTACTCTGCTCGTAGCTGACGAGAGTGCTTATGTGAGCTACCTTGAGGGTTGTACCGCACCGCGCCGCGATGAGAATCAGTTGCACGCAGCCGTTGTGGAGATTGTGGTTGAGAAGGATGCTGAGGTGAAGTACTCAACGGTTCAGAACTGGTATCCGGGCGATAAGGATGGCAAGGGAGGTATCTATAACTTCGTAACCAAGCGTGGCCTCTGCCGCGAGGGCGGCCATTTGTCGTGGACACAGGTGGAGACTGGCTCGGCCATTACGTGGAAGTATCCGAGTTGTGTGTTGCTGGGCGATAACTCGGTGGGTGAGTTTTACTCTGTGGCGATGACAAACAACTACCAGCAGGCCGATACGGGTACGAAGATGATTCACATCGGCCGTAATACCCGTAGTCGCATCGTGTCGAAGGGTATCTCGGCAGGCAAGAGCCAGAATGCCTATCGAGGTCTGGTGCGCGTAGCTAAGGGTGCGGATAATGCCCGTAACTACTCGCAGTGTGACTCGCTCTTGATTGGCGATAAGTGTGGCGCACACACCTTCCCCGAGATTGATTCGCATAATCCTACGGCCGTTCTGGAGCACGAGGCTACCACGTCGAAGATTTCGGAGGAGCAGCTCTTCTACTGTAATCAGCGCGGCCTCTCGACCGAGGATGCCGTGGGGTTGATTGTCAATGGCTATGCCCGCGAGGTGCTGGCCAAGCTTCCGATGGAGTTTGCCGTTGAGGCGCAGAAGTTGTTGGCCTTGAGCCTTGAGGGCTCGGTGGGTTAGCCGATATGATAAGAAAATAAAACGAATAAGATATGTTAAGTGTAAAAAATCTGCACGCTAAGGTTGGCGATAAGGAGATTCTTCGCGGTATCAACCTCGAGGTACGTCCTGGTGAGGTACACGCCATTATGGGTCCCAACGGCTCAGGTAAGAGTACCTTTGCGTCGGTGTTGGCAGGAAATGAGAAGTTTACCGTAACCGAGGGCTCGGTGGAGTTCTTGGGTCAGAATCTGTTGGAGATGTCTATCGAGGATAGAGCGCGTATGGGCCTGTTCCTCGGCTTCCAGTATCCTGTGGAGATTCCCGGTGTTACGATGGCTAACTTTATGAAGATGGCCGTAAACGAGCAGCGTAAGTTCCGCGGTGAGGAGCCATTGACAGCGGGCGAGTTCTTGCGTATGATGCGCGAGAAGAGTGCCGTTGTGGAGTTGGATTCTAAGCTCACAAGCCGTGCCGTGAACGAGGGTTTCTCGGGTGGTGAGAAGAAGAAAAACGAGATTTTCCAGATGGCGATGCTCGACCCTAAGTTGGCCGTATTGGATGAGACCGATTCGGGCCTTGATATTGATGCTCTGCGTATTGTGGCTACGGGTGTTACCAAGCTGCACACCGAGGAGAATGCCACTATCGTCATTACACACTACCAGCGTCTGTTGGATTATATCGTGCCCGACTACGTGCACGTACTCTACAAGGGTCAAATTATCTACTCGGGCGATAAGTCGCTGGCGTTGAAACTCGAGAAGGAGGGTTACGATTGGCTCATTAATGATTATAAGGAGTAGCGATGGGATTGCTCGATTTTTTCAAAGATAAGGGCTTTAAGGCTTCTGGCGATAGGGTGCAACTCGGTGACGGCAGTCAGTGGGAGGTGTTACTTGACGTGGAGAATGTGGAGCGCACGGTGGAGGATAACGTCTCGCTGATTGTTGTTCATAGCTCGGCAGATACGGCCAAGATGCACTTCGATGTCTGCCAGCGTGCATCGCTCAAGCTCATCGAGGTCTTTACGGGCGATTGCTTCTCGGAGTGTGATATTCATCAGCAGGCCGACAGCGTGTGCGATATAACCTGTGTCAGCGTGGCTGGCTCGGTGGCCGATTACACCATTGACTTGGATGGTCAGCACGCCTCGAATCGTCTGCGTTCGGCATATATCGCGGGCGGAGAGGAGCGCACGAAGGTGAGTCTGCGTGTAAACCATAACGTGTCGGATTGTACGAGCGATTCGTTGGTTAAGGGCGTTGCTGGCGGTAAGGCCGTGGGTGAGTTCTACGGCTTGGTATATGTGGCGCAGGATGCGCAGCGAACAGATGCCCGCCAGACAAACCGCAATATAGAGATTGGCTCGGAGGCGAAGATTATCACAAAGCCTCAGTTGGAGATTTACGCCGACGATGTGAAGTGTTCGCACGGCGCTACGGTCGGTCAGCTGGATGGCGAGGCGGTGATGTATATGCGCCAGCGTGGCTTGAGCGAGCAACAGGCTCGTCGTTTGCAGATTGAGGGCTTTGTGAATGATATTGTTTTGGCGGCAGGCGAGATTGGCGAGTGTTTAGCCGAGGAGATGACCGCAAAACTTGAGAATTTGTAAGATGGATATAAATAGCATACGTAACGATTTCCCGATTCTTGGTCGCAAGGTGAACGGCAAGCCGCTCATCTATCTCGATAGTGGCGCTACGGCACAGAAGCCTGAGTGTGTTATCGAGGCGGTGAATCGTCTGCATCGTGAGCAGAATGCCAATATCCACCGAGGCGTGCATCGCCTCTCGGAGGAGGCTACCGAGCTCTACGAGCAGGCACGTGAACGTGTGCGCACATTTATTGGTGCCGAGCAGCGCGAGGAGGTTATCTTTACGGCGGGTGCTACGGCTTCGATAAATACCGTTGCCTATGCGTGGGGGGAGCGATTCCTGCACGCGGGTGACAATATTATCATCAGCGAGATGGAGCACCACTCCAATATCGTTCCGTGGCAACTTTTGGCCGAGCGTAAGGGAGCGGAGATTCGTGTGCTGCCCTTTGAGGATAGTGGCCGTCTGATGGTTGAGCGGTTGGACGATTTGCTTGACGAGCATACTCGTATGGTTGCCGTTACGCAGGCTTCGAATACGCTCGCAACACGTCCCGAGTTGTGTCCGATAATTGAGAAAGCGCACGCCGCAGGGGCGCACGTTATGGTGGATGGCTGCCAGGGTGTGGTACACGGAGGCGTGGATGTAACCTCGCTTGATTGTGATTTTTATGCCTTCTCGGGTCACAAACTCTATGGCCCGACGGGTATAGGTGTATTGTATGGCAAGCGCGAGCTGCTGGAGCAGATGCCTCCCTTCTTGTGCGGTGGCGATATGGTGGATAGGGTGTCGTTCGCAAAGACTACGTATGCACCACTGCCGCTGAAGTATGAAGCAGGTACGGCGAACTTTATCGGTGCCATAGGCCTGGGTGAGGCTATTGAGTATCTGCGTGGATTGGATTTGGTCTCCATTGAGGCGTATGAGCGTGAGCTGACGCACTATGCCGAGCAGCAGTTGCAGCAGATTGAGGGGCTGAGAATATATGGCACAACGGAGGATAAATGTTCAATCATATCGTTCAATGTCGAGGGTGTTCACCACTACGATTTGGGTATGATTCTCGATAAGTTGGGCATAGCAATCCGTACAGGCCAGCATTGTGCCGAGCCTGTGATGGCGCACTATGGCATTACGGGTATGTGCCGCGCATCGATTGCGATGTACAACACACGCGAGGAGATGGATGCGCTCTTTAAGGGTGTTGAGCGTGCCGTGAGGATGTTACGATAGAATTTTTACCAGCAATATAAAACCAAAGGTAATTATATATTGTTAAGCGAAATATATAACTGCCTAACCAAACTTAAAAATATGTTTATAGTACTTGAGGGTGTCGATGGCTCTGGAAAATCTACGCAGATAGCCAATCTGCAACGTATGTTTGCCGAGCGAGGTATTTCGACCGAGTATCTACATTTTCCGCGCTTTGATGCTCCTTTCTTTGGGGAGCTGATTGCCCGTTTCCTGCGTGGCGAGTTGGGTAGCGTGGAGCAGGTTGACCCATATATTGTGGCTATGCTCTATGCTGGCGACAGACGCGATGCTGCGGCTATGATTCGTGGCTGGATGGATGAGGGTAAGGTTGTTATCTGCGACCGCTATGTATATTCCAATATAGGTTATCAGTGTGCTAAGGTGGCCGATGCGGCCGAGCGTGAGAAGCTGCGCGAGTGGATTCTCTCATTGGAGTATGACTATTTTGCGATTCCCCGTCCCGATGTGTCACTCTTTTTGGATGTTCCCTTCGCCTTTACCGAGCGTAAGTTGTTGCAGGATGTGCGCGAGGGCGACGACCGTGCATACCTGAATGGCAAGAAGGATATCCACGAACAGTCGATGGCCTTGCAGCGTGCTGTGCGTCAGGTATATCTGGATGCTGCGGGGTGCGACGAGAATATGCACGTGGTGGATTGCAGCGCTGGTGGCGAGATGGCTTCACCTGAGGCTATCTTCGAGAAGATTATGAGTGTGGTTGATAACTATATAAATACCAAGCGTTAATGCCCTCTACAAGACTGAAAATAATAGCCAATATATGCCGTATCTTTGCTGGTGTGGTCTTTGCTTTCTCAGGTTTTGTGAAGGCGGTGGACCCGTGGGGTACTGCGTTGAAGGTTAACGAGTATTTGTCGATATACGGATTCGAGGAGCTGCAGCCCGCAAGTATGATTTTCTCTATATGGCTGTGTGGCGCGGAGCTGATGATGGGTTTGATGCTTATCTTCAGGGTGCGTACACGATTGATATCGATATTTGCTCTGCTGTCGATGACCTTCTTCACGATTCTTACTTTCCTTAGTGCTACGTGGATTCCCGTTGAGGATTGCGGTTGTTTTGGTGATGCGCTGAAACTCTCGCCGTGGGAGACCTTCTTTAAGAATCTTGCCATCCTGCCAATGGTTATCGTTGTGTGGTATCGCTATCGCCATCAGCGAATCCTTGATTTCAGTAAACTGGAGGTTGCTCTTACCTGTCTTTTCTGTACCATAGCTATGGGCGTTGGAACATACTGCTATTTCAACCTGCCATTGATTGACTTCCTGCCCTATAAGGAGGGCGCTAACATCTATGAGATGATTGAGGCACAGCACGATACGGGTAGTGAGGGTATGTCCGAGGAGGAGTATGTATTGGTGTATCGCAACCGCAAAACGGGTAAGCTGCGCGAGTTCTCGATAGATGACACCGAGTGGCAGGACGAGAAGAAGTGGGAGTGGGTCGAAACACGCGTGGATAATGAGACCTCACCCATCCAGACTTTGGTTAGCGAGTTTACTATCTCAGACCCCGAAGGAAATGTTACACGCGAGATTCTCACACGCAAGGGACGTGTATATCTGATGTGTGTCACAAATCTGAGCAAGATTAGTGGCGATTGCCGTCGTCGTATGCGCTCCGTTGTGGAGCAGGCTGAGGCCGATGGCGGTTTGGCAGTTTGCATAACACCCCAGCCGTTGCGTGATGTAACGTATTATAGCTTCGATGGTAGCGAGAATGTGAGATGCTACAATATTGATGCTACGGTACTCAAAACTCTGTTGCGCGCCGAGAATGGTTTGGTGGTGCTGGATGATGGAGTTATCGCAGGAAAATATAATTGCCGAAATATTGATTTCTCGCAACTCGGTGAGTAATCTTTAGGGCTATCGTAGATTGGTATAAAAATTGACCTTTGCACAGCGAAGGTCAATTTTTTTTATCTCTATGTGTAGACGTATATTTCTATTTGGAGTTGTAGCCGTCGTTGTGGTTGGGTGCCGTTCGGCAAAAATACCATCCGACAAGGAGCCTCGCACGGTGAAGGTCACGACGGTGCATACGGTGGATTATGTCGACCGCGATTTTGCGGGTATGGCGACGGCTGATGATGCGGTGAATCTCGCATTCAAGATTTCGGGACAGGTCGCCAGTGTCGATGTGTCGAAGGGCGATTATGTAAATAAGGGAGAGATGCTTGCGCAGCTTGACCCGCGGGATGTTGAGCTGCAGGTGGCGGCCGACAAGGCTCAGTATGAGCGTGCCGAGTCGCAATTTGAGCGTATGCGACGCCTGCTCTCGCACGAGGCGGTGTCGCAGCAGGAGTTTGAGGCGGCACAGACGGCCTATGTGCAGGCTCGTTCTACCTATGAAAACTCCAAAGACCTGCTTGCCGAGACTAAGTTGCGTGCCCCCTTTGCGGGCGTTATCGAACGCACCTATGTAGATACATATCAGCGCATAACATCGGGCCAGACTATCCTGCGATTGGTGAATCCCGTAAGTACTACCGTGGAGTTTACTATGCCCGAGCGTAGTATGGCTCTGTTGTCTGATAGTCTGACTCGCTTTTTCGTAACCTTCGATAACTATCCTAACACACTCTTCTCCGCACGGCTTGATACCTATGCAAAAACGGCCTCCGATGCCTCGGGTTTTCCCGTGTCGTTGAAGCTAAACCGCGAGCAGAGTGCCCCATATAAGATATCGCCTGGTATGACCTGCCAGATAACCATTCGTTCGGCCGACTCGACATCCAGCGAGGTGGCTATACCCCTTACGGCCGTTTATGCTCCAGCTCAAGGTGGTACCTATGCGTGGGTCGTGGAGGATGGTCGTGTACGACAGCAGCGCATCGTGCTTGGCGATATATTTGGCCGCGATATGGTCAGCGTTCAGCAGGGGCTGACACAGGGCGAGGTGGTTGTCACGGCGGGAGTCTATCGCCTGCAAGATGGGGAGAGGGTGAAAATCATAAATCGTTGATGGTATGATGATTTCAGAGTATTCATTGCGACACCGCTCTGTTGTGTGGTTTGTCTTGGTGCTGTTTGTCTTTGGGGGCGTGTGGGCCTTTATGCAGATGGGCAAGAAGGAGGATTCGACCTTCGTGCTGAAAACGGCTGTTGTCACGTGTAGCTATCCAGGAGCTACGCCCTTCGAGGTGGAGCAACTTGTCTCGGAGCCCGTTGCGCGTGAACTGCAATCTATGCGCAAGGTGAAGAAGATAACCTCGGAGTCATATTATGGTCTTTCCCGCATTATGGTTGAGCTGGAGTCGGGAACGCGTGCCAAGGAGATTCCGCAGCTATGGGACGAGCTGCGCCGTAAGGTTACCAACATCGAATCGCAACTCCCTGCGGGTGCTGGTCCGCTGAGCGTAAATGACGATTTCAGCGATGTGTATGGACTCTATTATGGGTTGGTAGCTGACGATGGCTTTTCGTGGAGCGAGATACGCGAGTGGGCACAACGCATTAAGACGGAGGTGGTGACAATCGAGGGCGTGCAGAAAGTAGCTCTGCAAGGTGAGCAGCAACCCGTTGTGAATGTATATATTACCAAATCTACTTTGGCTAATTTCTCGATAACGCCCGAGATGATTGTTGCAACCATTGCGCAGCAGAACGATATAATCAATACGGGTGATGTTGCGGCTGGCCAGATGCGGGTGCGTATTCTTGAGCCGGGGACATACTCCACTATTGATGATATTGCCAATCAGCTGCTTATCGCCTCCGATGGCCGACAGTTCCGACTTGGCGATGTGGCTCGTATTGAGCAGTCGTATGCCGAGCCGGAGTCGATGATTCTGAATGTTGACGGACACCGTGCCGTAGGCGTTGGAATCTCATCGGATGCGGAGGCCGATGTGGTGAAGCTGGGCGCGGAGGTGCGTAGCGTGCTGGAGCGCCTGCAACGCCAGATGCCTGTGGGATTGGAGCTTGTGGCCTTGTATCCCGAGGATGAGATTGCGCGCAAGGCTAATATCTCCTTTATGATGAATGTGTTGGAGTCGGTTGCTATTGTCATCATTATAATAATGCTCGCTATGGGCGTGCGGGGCGGAGTGCTTATCGGTACGTCGCTGATATTCACTATTGGCGGTACGATGCTGCTGATGTATATGGTGGGCGAGGGTATAAATCGCACATCGCTTGCGGGTTTTATTATCGCTATGGGTATGCTGGTCGATAATGCCATTGTGGTTACCGACAACGCTATGAAAGGCGTAGCCCGCGGAGTGCCTCTGTCGGAGGCGTTGGTGCGAGGTGCCGAGGCTCCCAAGTGGGGATTGTTGGGCGCCACGTTGATTGCCGTATTCTCGTTCCTGCCGCTATACCTTGCACCCTCCTCGGTGGCAGAGATTGTAAAGCCGCTGTTTGTTGTGGTTGCTCTCTCGCTTCTATTGAGCTGGGTGCTTGCATTGACGCAGGTGCCGATGTTTGGCGTGAGGTTGCTTCGCCCCTCATCCATATCGGAACCGCACAGGGTTGTGTGGTTTGATAATCTGCTGCGTAGGGCTCTGCATCAGCGCTGGCTGGTTGTAGCCTGCTCGGTGGCGCTATTCATTATTGCGGCTATTGTTGTGGGTCTTATGCCGCAAAACTTCTTTCCACAACTCGATAAGCCATACTTCCGAGCCGATGTGATTCTCCCCGAGGGGTATGATATATCATCTACGCAGGAGTATCTCGGCCGTATGAATCGTTGGCTGCATCGTCAGCCCGAGGTGGTGCGAGTATCAACAACGGCGGGGTCAACACCTTTAAGATATTATCTGGCAAGCAGCAGCGTGTCGATGCGACCAAACTATGGAAATATTCTTGTTGAGGTAGATAGCAAACGTTCCACACAACGGGTTAAGGAGCGTTTCGATAGATTTGTAGCCGATAGCTGTGCGGATGTGTGGTTGCGCTCGTCGCTCTTCAAACTCTCGCCCGTGCCAGATGCCACCATCGAGATTGGTTTCGTTGGGCACGATGTGGATACGCTCTTGGCTCTTACCGAGCAGGTCGAGCGCATAATGTGGGATATGCCCGAGGCGGTGAATGTACGTAACAGTTGGGGAAATCGTATTCCTACGTGGCTGCCAGTCTATTCGCAGATAAAGGGTCAGCGTATCGGCGTGGGGCGTAGTCGTATGGCGCAGTGGATAACGCTTGCGACAGATGGCTATCGTATGGGCGACTTCAGACGGGGAGATGAGTTCCTGCCAATATTGCTTAAGGATGATGATGTTGGCAACTATAACCTCTCCAATCTCAGCTCTATGCCGGTCTTTTCGCACGGTGGTAAGGTCTATTCTATCGAGCAGGCGAGTAGCCGTTTCGATTTTGACTATCGCACGGGAGTGGTGAAACGTTATAATCGTCGCCGTGTGATGAAGGCGCAGTGCGACCCGGCTGAGGGGGTGAATACGGGTCGTCTGTTTGATGCCATTCTCACGGAGGTGAAAGGCAAGGTGCAAATCCCCGAGGGTTATGAGATGCGGATATTTGGTGAGCAGGAGTCGCAGCAGGAGTCGAACGAGGCTTTAGGCGAGAATATGCCTTTGGCTTTGGTGTTGATATTTATCGTGCTGCTGTTGCTGTTTGATAATTTCCGTGACCCGACGATAATATTGCTTATGACGCCCCTGATTTTTGTCGGCGTTGTCCTCGGATTGCTGCTGACGGGCAATCAATTTGATTTTTTCTCGTTGCTTGGACTGCTTGGACTGGTGGGTATGAACGTAAAGAATGCGGTAATATTGGTCAATACCATTCAAGAGCTGCAAACGCAGGGCCTTGCGCCCTATGAGGCGGTGGTGGAGGCGGCACGTGGACGATTAATCCCCGTCACTCTGGCTTCGGGAACGACTATTCTTGCCCTTATACCCCTGCTCTTTGACTCTCTGTTTGCAAGTATGGCGGCAACGATAATGGGCGGTTTGCTTGTGGCTACCGTACTTACGATGGTTGTGCTGCCTGCGACATACGCGATATTCTATAAGATAAAACCAGTGGAAAAATAATATTATGCGAAAAATTATCCTATTGCTTCCGTCGCTCTGTTGTGTGGTCAGCGCGTGGGCACAAATCTCTCTTGACGCCTATCGGGAGATGGTATATACATATAGTACCGAGATGATGAATGCCGAGGCTGCTACCTCACGAGCCCGCTCCAATGTGCGTATTGCCTATTCGGACTTCCTGCCGTCGCTCTCGGCCTCGGGAACATTCACTACAGATTTTCGGCGTTCGGGCGATGCCGATTTGTGGGGTTTTATGCTTCAGCCGCAGATAGAACAGCTGCTTTATGGTGGAGGTGCCGTGCGTGCCGCATATCGTCAGGCGCAGGCCGAGTATGAGTATTCACTCTCTGGCCAGGAGCAGACGCGTCTTGATATGCGTTATGCAGCCGACTATGCATATTGGACCATCTCGGCAATGAAGCTATATGTGGCTGCTACGGATGAGTATGTGGGCTTTATCTCGGCACTCTATCGTGTTGTTGAGGAGCGTTTTCGTGAGGGGTACGTCGCTAAGAGCGATATGTTGCAGGTCGAGGCTCGATTGAGTGAGGCGCGTTATTCGCAAATCGCTATGAAAAATAATTATGAGATAGCACTGCATAGATTTAACAACCTGCTGGGTATTGAGGGCACAGAGGAGGTTGAGCTGACAAATACTATTTTAGATACCATCACTATGCCGCGACGTGTTACCGTTGATGAGATGTTCTCTCGTCGCCCCGATATGCGTATGGCCGAGTTGTCGATTCGTGCCGCCGAGCAGGGGGTGAATGTGGCGCGTGCGCAGTATAATCCGCGCTTGACGGCAGGTGTTAGGGGCTCGTGGCAGACCTATTCGCCCAATACCTCAGCAAAGACATATCTCGATGGGGCGGTTGTTGTGGGGCTGAATGTACCAATCTTTCATTGGGGTGAGCGTCGGCAGGCGGTCAACGTAGCGCAAACGGCAGTGCGTACGGCTGAGAATAATATGGAGCAGTTGCGTCGTGATGCGGCACACGAGGAGGCTGATGGGTGGAGCGCAATGACGAGTAGCTATTCGCAGATGCAGTCGTCGCTTCGTAACGTGGAGATTGCCAGCGAAAACCTCTCGATAAGTACCTATTCGTATAATGAGGGGCAGGCCACGGTCTTGGATGTGTTGCAGGCGCAGATAAGTTGGATTCAGATATATTCAAATGCCATCACGGCGCGTTTTAATTATGCCGTGGCGGTGTCGGAGTATATGCGCCTGGCGGCTTTGTAGAGAAAAAGAGATGGCTGCTCTTATGTGGAGCAGCCATTACTTTATACCACCGCTGGCTCGGTGCTGACTATCGAGATGTCGTAGGATACGGGCGCTGCACTCTTAAGCAGAGCAACAAGACCACACTCGCGCTCCTGCGCATCGTAGATAGCCTGACTGACATATTGCTGGTCGTTAAGATTCCTGCACTCAACATTGTATGTTACAACAAAACTGCGGAAACGACTGTTTGCCTGTAACTTCTCTGTGTCAAGCGTGCCTTCGATTGTAATCTCTAATGATTTGGGGATAACCTTGTTCTTCTGCAAAAGCCCCATTACGGTAAATCCTGCACATTGGGCCGCAGCACAGAGGACCATAGCTTTGGGATTCAAATCGTCCGCCTTTGCCATATTGGGCAGACGGAAACGACCATTCTTTAGCTCAACTGTTACTTTTTGTGTGTTGTTCATAATAAAATAATAGTTCTTACTCTATAATCAATAATTTTTCAGTGCAATAATATGCTGACAATAATCGTTCCTTTATTGTGTATTTTAACACAAAATAGTTACCTTTGTAGGATATAAACAGTATGAAAATTATGCGAAGAAAACTATTGATATTGGCTCTGCTGCTTTGCACAGGCTCGGTGTCGCTCTGGGCGCAGCCCAAGCAGGTGGACAGGAGTCTTGAGAGAGCCATTTCGCTCTACGACTTGGGTCATTGGATTGAGGCGCGTACCGAGTTTCAGCGTGTGCGCGAGGGTTTATCTGCGGTGCACGACCGATTCCATATAGAGAAGATTGATTACTACCTTGCGCTGTGCGATTCGCAGCTTAAGTTAAGCGATGCCGAGGGGCGTATGAAGCGTTATCTGGCCGAGTACGGAGGCTCAGCCTACGCCAACGATGTGCAGTTTGGTCTGGGCGCTCACTATTGTATGGTGGGTGACGATGTGAAGGCCGAGATGGAACTTAAGAAGGTTGACTACCGTACGCTCTCGCCTGCGCAGAAGGACCAGTATGATTTGCGTATGGGTTATATGGCCTTCAAGAGAGGTGATTATCCCGATGCAGAGCGATATTTCTCGCGTATCGTGCCTACGAGCGAGTATGCCGACCACGCCACATATTACAAGTCGTATATGGCTTACGCCCGTGGCGATTATGATGTGGCACGCAATGGCTTCACCTCTTTGACACAGAGTCCGCTCTATCGCGATTTGATGCCTTACTACTTGATGCAGATTGATTTTAAGAGTGGCAATTATCGTGCTGTGGTAAATAGTGGCGACGCCCTGATGCAGAACACGACCGAGGAACACGCCCTGCAGATTCGTCGTATGATGGCCGAGTCGTGGTTTCAGCTCGATGACTATGAGGGGGCTGTCAAGTATATGAATGCCTATAAATCGTCGGGGGGCAAGATGGGCCGCCTGGAGAACTATATTATGGGTTACTCGCTTCATCGTCAGACGCTCTATGCTGATGCATTGCCATATCTGCGAGAGACGTGTGGTGCGGACGATATGCTGACACAGAATGCATCATACCATCTGGCCGATTGCTACCTGCGTTCGGGTGATAAGAGCAATGCGATGCGCTCGTTTGCTATGGCTTCGAGTGCTGCATTTGATAAGGATATAGCCGAGGATGCGCTGTTCAACTACGGTAAGTTACAGTATGAGTTGGGTGGTGGCGTGTTTAATGAGGCGATTAATGTCCTGGGTCGATATATCGAACTCTATCCTCGCTCGCCACGCACCGAGGAGGCTCGCAAGTTGCTTATTGCAGCCTATTACAATTCGCACAACTATGCTGAGGCGTATGATGCAATCAAGAGCCTTCCCAATCCCGATGGTGATGCTCTGCTGGCGTTGCAGAAGATAGCCTACTTCAACGGTTTGGAGTCGTATATGGATGGCGATTTGGAGGCAGCCGAGGCTTCATTGTCGGAGTCGATGTCGGTTGGCTCGAATGCAAAATATAATGCTTTGGCTTCGTTGTGGTTGGGTGAGATTGCCTACGCAAAGGGAGAGACGGGCGTCGCTATGCAGCGTTATCGTAACTTCATCGCCCGCGCTCCAAAGACGGGTGAGGAGTATGCTATGGCACAGTATAATCTGGGTTATTGCTACTTCAATAATCAGAATATGCCTTCGGCAGCAGAGGCTTTCGATAAGTTCTTGTCAAGCCGTTCGAAGCGTGACTCGTATCGTGCCGATGCGTATAACCGTCGTGGCGATGTGTACTACTCGAATCGTGAGTTCGCGGAGGCTATCGCTTGCTATGACAATGCTATTTCGATAAATACGGCTGAGAAGTATTATGCTCAGTATCAGCGAGCTATAACTCTCGGTGTGCAAAATAAACGTCAGGAGAAGATTCAAAACCTGCAACGTATCGTGCAGACCAACCGTGGTGATTTTGTGGATGCAGCAACCTACGAGCTGGGTAAAACATACATCGCCGAGGAGCAGTATAAGGAGGCTACACGCGTGCTGGAGCGCTTTGTGGGGCAGTATCCTAATTCGCCCTACCGTTCGCAGGCGTTGTCGGATTTGGGTCTTTCGTATATGAACCTCGGCCAGCGTGATAAGGCACTGCATTACTATGACCAGGTGGTGCAGTCGGCACCGCAGTCGGCACAGTCGAAGAGCGCCTTGCAGGGAATACGTGAGATTTATATGGAGCAGGGCAATGCCGATGCCTATTTCGATTATGCACAGCGTATGGGTATGGAGGGTAACGTGAGCCAGATGGCACGTGACTCGTTGTCGTATGCGGCAGCGCAGAAGCTCTACCTTGCCAATAAGACGCAGGAGGCTACGGTTAGTTTCCAGAACTACCTGTCGAACTATCCGAAGGGCTATTATCGTAACGATGCTCTCTTCTTCCTGAGCGATTGCCACGTGCGTGATGGTCGTGATGCGGAGGCTATCGAGACGCTGACAGAACTCTCTCAGCAGGGACATACTCAATATTCGGAGCGTGTGTTGGACAAGCTATCGTCGATGTGTTATAAGTCGGAGCGTTGGGAGCAGGCGGCTATGGCTTACCGCTCGCTTTACGATGAGGCTTCAACCTCGGCTGCAAAGACAAATGCCGCATCGGGTTATGTCGCTTCGACGCTCAAGTATGCCGACGATACGGGCATAATGGCTATGGCTGACGATGTGGAGAAGATGAGTGATGTAAATGACGTAGCACGTCGTAAGGCACGTTATGCCAAGGCTACAATCCTGTTACGTGAGGGCAAGGAGCCGCAGGCTATGGATATCTTCAAGACTCTCTCGGCGGAGGTTAAGAGTGCCGAGGGTGCTGAGGCTCGTTACCGTATGATTGAGGCTGAGTATAAGGCTAAGCACTACGATAAGGCTGAGAATATGGTCTATGCATTCTCGGATAGCAAGACGCCGCAGAACTATTGGCTGGCGAAGGCCTTTATCCTGCTGGGTGATATATATATGAGTCGTGGGGATTCGTTCCAGGCTCGTGCCACATACCAGAGTGTTGTGGATGGCTATTCACCTGCCGATGACGGTATTGTTGAGGAGGCTAAGTCGAAAATCGCTAAAATGAACTAAACGATGAAGAAGATTTTATATATTGCAATGCTGCTCTGCCTGCCCGTGGTGGCTATGGCGCAGGTGTCGAAGCAGGTGGAGGTTACCAAGGACTATAAGCCCAATGTCGATGCGGCTCAGAAGCTCTCTATCATACCCGATATGACCGATACGGTGACTATGCGCCCTGATATTGATTACTCGATTACGCCCCGCTCGTATGAGACGGCGCTGATGACGCAGAACTTCAAGCCTGCTACAATCACATATTGGGATTATAAGCGTATGCGTCCGTTGTATGTACACGCAGCTGTGGGTATGCCGTTGCAGAGTGAGGCCGATGCATATCTCTCTACCTTTAATAAGGATAAGGGCTATGCGATGGTCTATGCCAACCATTGGGGTGATTATCGCAACCGCTACAACGTCGAGGGGCTGAAGGTTAAGGAGAATACCACCGAGATGAGTAATCGTCTGGGGGCTCGCGCTGGTCTGTTTGTTGGGCCGCGTATGTTGGAGGTGGACCTGTCGGGCGATATGCAGATGCGCCACCGCTATCCTTTGACGGGCGATATCGTTAATTTCGGTCGTTTTGGAGGTAAGGTGCGCTTTGGCGATGACTTCACCGATTTGCGCCGATGGAACTTCAACGTAGAGGTTGGTGGCGGAATGTTTATGGATGGCCAGGGCGAGGATGACTTCAATGAGTCTAATCTCTCGGCTAAACTCGCTGTGGGTAAGATGTTGGGCCGTAGCGTATTGCGTATTCACGCAGGCTATGATGGCGTGTATGGAGCAAAGAGCCTTGAGCAGTATAAGAATCATACCATTATAGCTGGAGCGCGTTATGGCTTGAGTGGCCAGCGTTTTGATTTCTTGGTGGGTGCCGACTACTATTATGACGATGTGTCCGAGTCAACGGATAACCCTCACCATATCTTCCCTTATCTGCGTATGACGTGGAAGAGTGCTACGGAGCGATTTGTCCCCTTCGTTGAAGTCGATGGCGGTCTGAAGCACAACGATTATGCATCGCTGCTCTACACCAATCCATATATCTCGCCCGATGCTACACTGCTGTCGCAGTTGGCTAATGAGGCTCTCTATAATGGCCGTGTGGGAATTAGTGGCCGCTTGGGTAGGGGAGTATTCTCATATAACCTCTCGGCAGAGTTGTCACTCTCGAATGACCACGTATATTGGTATAGCGACGGGGCGGATGGCTATCACTTTACGGAGGCTTACCAGCATACGTTGCGACTTGATGGTGGCATAATGTTGCGCCCTGCGGGATGGCTTGAGGCCGAGCTGAAGGGTGGCGTATATGTGTGGGAGAACTACGATGACCACTATGCCAACCGACCTAACTTCGATGCGGAGCTGGGTGTGCGTTACCTGGGTCGTAAGTTTACGGCGGGTGTTACGGCGGCATACCGTGGAGGTATAAAGTGGATGACGCTGCTGCCAGAGTTTGATGATACGCTCTACGCGGAGAATGAGCAGACGCGCGAGTTTGGCTACGTTAAGACCGATGCTACGTTTACCCTTGGCGTTGAGGCCGAGTACCGCATTAACGACCGCTGGAGAGTATATGCCGAAGGCCGCAACCTTACGGGTAGCAAGGTGTACGAATGGCTTAACTACTACCGTGATACGGCGGAGGGTATTGTTGGTGTGAAGATTTCGTTTTAAGAATAGTAAAAAAGGAGCTTGATTAAGTTCCTTTTTTTGTTGTAAATAAAAATAAAAATGTTATCTTTGGAAATTAAAACGTAGGGGTTGAGTATTGCAGACTATTGTAGTTGCGGGATGTTTGTGAGTGGGATTACTCTAAAAAGAAAAG
This sequence comes from Rikenellaceae bacterium, assembly GCA_015059845.1. GTDB lineage: Bacteria > Bacteroidota > Bacteroidia > Bacteroidales > Rikenellaceae > Alistipes. The sequence continues at coordinate 28,402 of SUZR01000006.1, forward strand.
GAAGCCGTGATGGCTTCCGGAAAAGTGACCTCGAAAGGATTCGAACCTTCATCGTAAGAACCGGAATCTTATATTCTATCCATTGAACTACGAGGCCGCGACTGCAAAGATTGTAAAAAAAAATGAATAAGACAAATAATGCAAGTTGGCAACGCCTGGAGAGCGTTATACGTTGGGCGAATATGACGATTAACCATTTCGGTCGCCATATTGGTTTGATTCGTTCTGAGGCTTTGTACCAGATTAAGGCTGGGCAGCACGGCATATCGCAGGCATTGGCTCGACGTATTGTGGAGAAGTTCCCAGAGGTGAGCATCGGATGGTTGCTGACGGGCGAGGGAGATATGTTCGGGCGTCAACCATTGGTTAGGTCTGTGCCTTTTTATGAGGGTGAGATTTCGGGCGGTGTGCAACGTTTGGTGGGTGGTGAGCCCCATTGCCATCTGGATATCCCTCTTATGGAGGAGTGCGACCTGGCTTTTCGCTCGTCGGATGAGGCTATGAGTCCAGAAATAATGGTCGGAACAATAGTTTTTTTGAAAAAAATGGGCGTAAATGCGATTATTCCCGGGGGATTGTATGTGATAGTTTGCGCTAATTATGTAATTTTGCGTAGGGTGAGGCTTGAGCCTAAGGGTTTGTTGAGGTTAGAAACAGTGAATCCTACCTACGACAATATGACCATATCGGCTGACCAGGTGCAGGAGGTGTACCGCGTGGTTGGCAACTTGAAATTGTATTAATAAACTTAAAACTTTAATAGAGAATTATGATTACGGTAAAAACTAAGGAGAATGCATCGTTGTTGATGGCACTTGCGGCAGCGATTATCGTGGCTGTAGTGATGGTAATTGGCGGTATGGCTTGGTGGCTTATATGCTGTGTGGCTGTGGGTGTGTTTGTTATTATGGCTATCTTCTCGCTCTTTATGATGAAGCAGTATGTGGCCTACAAACTTAAACCAATCTACTCGATGGTCCTCTCGCGTGATGTTCATACGACTGAGATTGTTGACGAGATGAAGGATAAGCACGTGGAGAATATCTCTGAGGAACTTACCGCGTGGGCTGATGATAACGATAAGGAGATTGAGCGCCTGAAGCAGAGCGAAGCTTTTCGTAAGCAGTATCTGGGTAATGTGGCACACGAGCTTAAGACTCCTATTTTCAATATTCAGGGTTACATCTCAACGCTTCTGGATGGCGGTCTGGAGGACGAGCTCATCAACCGTAAATATCTGGAGCGTGCCGAGAAGAGTATCGACCGACTGATAAATATTGTAAATGATTTGGATACCATCTCTAAGCTTGAGAACGATATGAATCGTTTGAAAATGGAGACATTCGATATCGTTGCTTTGACTAAGGAGATTACCGAGCAGTTGGAGATGAAGGCTGCCGAGCGTAAGATTAAACTTTCGGTGAAGGGTGCCGATTCTCTACCTTCGCAGTTTAATGTTACAGCCGACAAGCATTTCGTTGGTCAGGTTTTGGTGAATCTTATCGCTAACTCTATTAATTATGGTAAGGAGGGGGGCTCGACCCGCATCAAGTTCCGCGATATGGCCGATAAGGTTTTGATTGAGGTCGAGGATACAGGTGTCGGTATCTCTAAGGAGGATATGCCTCGTATCTTCGAGCGTTTCTACCGTGTGGATAAGGGCCGTTCACGCGAGCAGGGCGGTACGGGGCTTGGCTTGGCTATCGTGAAGCATATCGTAGAGGCTCACGGTGAGCGTATCACAGTACGTAGTGAGTTGGGCTCAGGTACTACCTTTGCTTTCCCGCTTAAGAAATAGTAAGGTTTTTAGTTTAAGACGATGCTGAATAATCTATTATATGTGGTTTGGGACTTCGACCCTGTGATGTTCTCAATCGGGGGATTCGAGTTGCGATATTATGGTCTTATGTGGGCCATTACATTCCTTTTGGGCGAACGATTCTTTACTAACTACGCCCGCCGTGAAGGTTTTGGAATGCAGATAATCGAGACGGGTTTTATATGGATTGTGCTGGGTGCAATTCTCGGCGCACGCATAGGCCATTGCTTGTTCTATGAGTTCGATTATTATATCACCAAACCGTGGGCTATATTGACCGAGTTCCGCAATGGGGGTATGGCCAGTCACGGCTCGGCATTGGGTATGTTGTTCGGTATGTGGATTACGGCTCGCAAGCATAAGATGCCGTATGTATGGTGGCTGGACCGTATAATGATTCCCGTAACGATTGGCGGTGCGCTGGTGCGTTTGGGTAATCTGATGAACTCGGAGATTGTCGGCCGCATAACCGATGTGCCTTGGGCATTCCAGTTTGTGCGACTGCATCCCAATATGCCTATTGAGAGTATCCCCGCGCAGCATCCCGCACAGTTGTATGAGGCATTGTGCTATGTTATTACATTTGTGATTCTGTGCGTGATGTATTATAAATATGATATGGGTCGCCGTAAGCCCGGTATTATGTTTGGCGTGGGTGTAATGGGAGTCTTCTTTACTCGTCCCTTTGTGGAGCTGGTGAAGGTTAATCAGGAGGCTTTTGAGGCGGATATGTTGCTGAATATGGGTCAGTTGTTGAGCTTGCCATTCATAGTTTTGGCGCTCTATATGATTTGGAAGGGTGCTAATGATGCTTTCCCCGTAGGCCGACCCGACTCGCCAGCCAATATGCCTGAGAAGGAGAAAAACTCAAACAAGAAAAACCGAAAGTAATATGATTGAGGAGGTAAATAAAATCATATATAATATGCTCATCAGCGGCCGCGGTGTCTTTCTGCCCGAGATTGGCTCGTTGTATATCGAGCGTCAGGCGGCCCGCAAACTTGCCGATGGACGATTGTTAAGCCCTCGTAATGTGGTGGTCTTTACACCTCAGCAGCAGGCTCCCTCGTTGGTTGACGAGATTGTCGCGATTGCGAAGTGTGGCGTGGAGCAGGCGCAGGATATCTACGAGCGCTGGAAGGCGAAGACCTATCAGGATGGCGTGTTGACCGTCGGTGGTGTGGGCGTGATGCGAAGCGGTGGTTTCTCTACGGATAAGGGATTCCATAGCGTTATCAATCCGCAGGGCGTAAAGACTCTTGTTGTGCGCAAGAAGAGTTCAAATACGTGGCTTTACGCAGTGTCGGGCGTGGCTGTTATTGTTGCTTTGGCGATACTTATTTTCCTTGTTTGGGGCGATAAGATTGCAGGTAACGTAAGCGTTGTTAAGAGTGCAGATACTGAGCAGGTTGCACCAGCCGTAGCGGAGAGTGCAGCGACCAGCGAGCAGGATGTACAACCCGCCGAAGCAGAGACTCAAAACGCAGCTGTGCAGCAAACGCAACCTGCCGAAGCGGAGACCACGCAGCCGATTGTGTCGCTGGGCAAGGAGTATGCATATTATGTGGTGATGGGTATCTTCTCTACGCCCGAGAATGCTGAGCGTGCGGTGCAGCAGGCGCAGTCAAAGATTAAGGATGTGGAGTGCAAGGTGTTGCCATTTAAGGGTGGCAAGCATATGGTAGCAATCTTCGGTAGCGATAACGTGGCCGATTGTAATGCCTTTGCTCGCTCATACCGCGATATATATCCCGATTTGTGGGTCTATAATAAGAAGTAATGCGAGTTGCCGAACTGATAGGGCGGGCCATTGACCTCTGTTATGTGCGACCGTGGTCGTCGTTCTTCTCGCGTACGATGTTCCGTTATGCGGCGTGCGGTGGCGCTAATATGGTGCTGGATGTGGTGTGGTACTACATCATCTATCACTACATCGTTGCGGAGCGTTTCTTTGATTTGGGATTCGTTGTGATGTCGCCACACGTGGCCTCGCTCGTGGTGGTCTTCCCAATAACATTTTTTACGGGCTTTTGGCTCAATCGTAATGTGGCATTTCAGGTCACGGAGGTCGGAAGCGGTGTGCAGTTGATAAAGTATGCGCTCTCGGTTGTGGGCTCTATACTGTTGAATTATATCTGTATAAAGTTGTTTGTCGAGGTACTGCGTATTTGGCCTACGCCCGCCAAAGCACTTACGACTCTTGTTTGTGTAGTGTATAGCTATCTGGCAGGCCGGTATTTTACCTTTAGAACGATAAATAAAAAGGAGGAACTATAATTCCTCCTTCATTTTTTGCAGTTCATACATACGGTCGCGGTAGCGCATCGCAGCCATAAAATCTAACGACTTGGCAGCCCGTTCCATATCTTCGCGAGCCTTGTTGATTAACTCGTCCAACTCCTTGCCATTAAGGGTGGGCGTTGTGTTGTAGCTGCCCTCCACATCCGAGGCTACGGCATAATGCTCCTCGACAATGGGGTAGGCCGTCATATCCTCGGGCCTCTGTGTGAGCAGAAGGCTTTGGCCCGTTCCGCTCTTCTGTGCCTGACGTGGAAGAAGATTATTTTCGATGTTGTAGCGCACCTGAATTTCGCGGCGGCGGTTACTCTGCTCAATGGTGTTGCGCATCGAGTCGGTGATGTTATCGGCATAGAGTATTACCAAACCGTGGGCATTACGTGCTGCACGACCAGCTATCTGCGTGAGTGAACGCACGTTACGCAGGAATCCCTCCTTGTCGGCATCCAGAATCACCACAAGGCTCACCTCGGGCAAGTCCAAGCCCTCACGCAGGAGGTTTACACCCACCAGCACGTCAAAACGGTCACCTCGCAGGTCCTCCAGAATCTGTACGCGCTCCAGCGTATCCACGTCGGAGTGGATATATCGGTTGCGGATACCCACGCGGTCAAAGTATTTCGAGAGCTCCTCGGCCATACGCTTTGTAAGGGTGGTGACCAGCACCTTCTCCTCCACGCGCACGCGCCTTTGAATCTCCTCGATTATATCGTCAATCTGATTCTCCGTAGGTCGCACCTCCATCGGCGGGTCAATCAATCCCGTTGGACGTATAAGCTGCTCTACGACAATGCCTTCGCTCATCTTTAGCTCGTAGTCGGCAGGCGTAGCACTAACGTATATGGCTGTGCCCATCAGCTTCTCAAACTCCTCGAACTTGAGTGGGCGGTTATCCTTCGCGGCGGGCAGACGAAAACCATACTCCACGAGATTCTCCTTGCGGGCACGGTCACCTCCAAACATAGCGTGTACCTGCGGCAGGGTTACGTGGCTCTCGTCAATGACCATCATATAATCTTCGGGGAAGTAATCCAAAAGACAGAAGGGGCGTGTACCCGCGGCACGACCATCGAAGTAGCGCGAGTAGTTCTCAATGCCGGGGCAGTAGCCCAACTCCTTAATCATCTCGAGGTCGTACTCAACCCTCTGCTTTATACGTTGTGCCTCAATCTCGCGCCCCTCCTTCTCGAAGAAGGCGATGCGCTGACCGAGGTCGAGGTATATATCCGATACGGCTTTATCTATTCGCTCCTTGGTTGTAACAAATAGATTAGCAGGGAAGATAGTCACCGACTCCAGTTCGTGCAGGCGCTGACCGCTTGCAGCATCTATGAGGCTAATGGCCTCTACCTCACCGTCAAAGAACGTTACGCGGTAGCAGTTGTCGCCAAAGGCCGCCATAATATCTACCGTGTCACCCTTGACGCGGAATGTGGCGGGCGTGAGCTCTATCTCGGTGCGGGTATAGAGCGCCTCGACAAGGCGGTAAAGGAAGTGTTTGTAGCCAATGTTATCACCCACCTTGATTGAGATAGATGTGGCGTGGAAGTCGGCGGGATTACCAATACCATATAGGCACGAAACACTCGAAACCACAATCACATCGCGTCTGCCAGAGAGCAGTGCCGAGGTGGTGCTGAGTCGCATCTTCTCAATATCTTCGTTTATCGAGAGGTCTTTTTCGATGTAGGTATCTGTGGTGGGGAGGTAGGCCTCGGGCTGGTAGTAGTCGTAGTAAGATACAAAGTACTCGACAGCATTCTCGGGGAAGAAATTCTTGAACTCGCCGTAGAGCTGTGCCGCGAGGGTTTTGTTGTGGCTCAGAACAATTGTCGGACGATTGAGTTTGGCGATGACGTTGGCAATGGTAAAGGTCTTACCCGAGCCCGTCACACCCAACAGCGTGTTGTGTCGCGCACCGCCCTCGATAGAGTCGAGTAGCTGCGCGATAGCCTCAGGCTGGTCACCCGTAGGAGCATAATCCGACACAAGTTTGAAATCCATATGGCAAAGTTAATATTTATTACACAATTTGAGGCAATATTTATACAAATATTAGAACGGCAATATTTTATCGGGTCTTTTGTCAAATTTTTACTACCTTTGTACTCTTATTATGTAATTTAGGGGTAGAATGATTGACCGCGCCACAGTAGATAGGATTTATGCAGCCGCTAATATCGTAGATATTATTGGCGACTACGTCACACTCAAGAAGAAGGGTGTGAACTATCAGGCGTGCTGTCCGTTCCACAACGAAAAGACCCCCTCGTTTGTGGTCTCACCATCGAAGGGCGTCTATAAGTGCTTCGGATGTGGTAAGGGTGGAAATGCCGTCACCTTCATTATGGAGCACGAGAGTGTCAGCTATCCCGAGGCGCTGAAGATGGTTGCCAAGCGCTACGGCATTGAGGTCGAGGAGCGTGAGCAGACCGAGGAGGATGTGCGTCGCAACAACGACCGCGAGAGTATGTTTGCGCTGAATGGTTGGGCGGCGGAGTATTTTGCCAAGTACCTTACCGATAACACGGAGGGCCGTACCGTTGGCTTGTCGTACTTCGCGCAGAAGCGAGGCTTTACCGATGCCACGATTCGTAAATTCGCTCTGGGATTCTGCTCGGCAAAGGGTGACGACCTCTCAAAGTCGGCTTTGGCCGCTGGCTATAAGGAGGAGTTTTTGCTCTCTACGGGTCTTACGCTCAAGCGCGAGAGTGATGGCAGATTGTATGACCGTTTCCGCGACCGTGTGATGTTCCCCGTTCACAATATTTCGGGTCGCGTGGTGGCTTTTGGTGGACGTACACTGCGCACGGATGGCAAGGTGGCGAAGTATCAGAATTCACCCGAGAGTGAGATATATAGCAAGACACGCGAGTTATATGGCCTCTACTTTGCAAAGAAGGCTATCCAGCAGCAGGAGTACGCCATTATGGTGGAGGGATATACCGATGTTATCTCGATGCATCAGGCTGGTGTTGAGAATGTTGTAGCATCGTCGGGTACCTCGCTTACGCAGGAACAGATACGCTTGCTGAGCCGTTTTACACGCAACATTACAATCATCTACGATGGCGACTCGGCAGGTGTGAAGGCTACGCTTCGCGGTGTGGATATGATTCTTAGGGAGGGTATGAATGTGCGTATCGTATCGCTTCCCCCCGAGCACGACCCCGACTCATTTGCCCGCACGCATACGGCCGATGAGGTGCGCGAATACATACACGACAGAGAGGAGGATTTCCTCTCGTTCAAGGCTAAGATGCTTCTGCGCGATGCGGGCGGTGACCCCATCAAGCGCTCGTCTGTAATTAGCGATATGGTGAACTCGATATCGCAGATACCCGACTCTATACAGCGCTCGGTATATATCAAAGATTGCGCCCAGACGATGAATGTCGATGAGGGCGTGTTGATTGCCGAGGTGGCACGCATACGCACTTCGCAAACGGGTGACCGCGAAGCCACGGAGTTTGTACGTCGTCAGCAGGCGCAGATTCGCCGCGAGCAGACGCAGGCTTCGGTTGAGGTGGATGTGAATCGTTCGCAGGTGGCGGGTAGTAGCATCGAAGCGTTGGAGTATGAGCTGGTTAAGTATTTGCTTAAGTCGGGACATAAGAGCTATGAGGTGCTGGAGTCGCGCCGCGTTGTGGAGATAAATATTGCCGATGAGATATTCCGTAGTCTGGATGCCGATAATATAACCTTCATAACCCCAATATTTAACACTATTCTGCAGACCTATCGCGAGCAGTGGATGCGCCTGGGAATGGGTGTGGAGGTGCCGGCCCAATATTTTGTGAATCACCCCGACCCAGAGGTGTGTAATATGGCCGTAGATATAATGACCTCGGACGATAATTATGTGGCCAGCAGAATATGGTTGCAGAAGGAGGTGCACGTGGAGAGCGAAAGCGAGATATTGGCTGCGGGTGTTCCGAAGGCGATAATGCTCTATCGCTCGAAGATTGTCGAGCGGATGATTGCGGCCCAGCACGAGCGATTGAAGGACCCCACGTTAAGCGAAGAGGAGGAGAACGAGTGCGTAAAGCTATTATCGCGATTGAATGCGGTGAAAAATGCTCTCTCGAAGAAGAGCGACCGTCTGATATTGTAGTTCTGTTTGGCGTTTGCCACGCCTGAAATAAAAAGGGTAGGAGCCGGAGGCGTACACGCATCACTGCGCATACCGTGTGCAAACAGAAAATAAACAGAAAGATGTGTAAAACATAAAGATAAAAGAATTAGTTACCTTTATCCGGTCCTACCCGTAACGAGAAAGGACAAAAACGGTGCCAGAAATGGTTTTCCCGACAGGTGTACGGAGGGGTGAGATAAGACGATATATGGATTGAAAAATTATGGCCGATTATAAAAATGTAAATATTCGTAACAAGCGTGCCACCTTCGATTATGAGATACTCGAGGAGTATATCGCGGGTGTTGTGCTTGTCGGTACGGAGATAAAGTCTATCCGCTTAGGTAAGGCGTCGCTGACGGATTGTTATTGCTATTTCGACCAGGGCGAGTTGTGGATTCGCGGCGTGAATATCGCTGAGTATGGTTGGGGTACGTGCAATAACCACGCCCCGAAGCGTGACCGCAAGCTGCTGCTGAATCGCAAGGAACTCAATAAGTTGCAGCGTTCGTTGCAGGATAGGGGTTTGACCGTTGTGGGACTGAGAATGTTCCTCAATGAGCGTGGCTTTGCCAAGATTGTTATCGGTCTTGCGCGCGGCCGTAAGGCATACGACAAGCGCGAGTACCTGAAGGAGAACGACGCCAAGCGCGAGATGGATAAGGCGATGAAGCGATATAAATAAACCCGAATCGGAATGAAGAAGAGGATAAAAGCAGTATTTTTCGATATTGACGGTACGTTAGTGAGCTTCACTACGCACACCGTACCCGAATCGGCGCGTAAGGCTATACAGCGGTTGCGTGAGCGTGGCATAAAGGTCTTTATTGCTACGGGCCGCCTGTTGCGCCATACGGATGTGGTGCGCGATATTGAGGTGGATGGATATATCACCGTTAATGGTAGCTACTGCCTTACCTCGTCGGGTGAGGTCATCTACGAGCAGGCTTTCCCGCAGCAGACCGTGGAGCGTATATTCTCATTTGTGGAGCAGTATGGCTTTGCTATGGAGTTGATGACGCACGAGAATATATTTGTCGAGAAGATTACGCCCGAGGTACAGACTGCCATCGATATGGTGGCCATCGTGCCTGAGGTTGCCTCGTTGCGTAAGATTGCAGCCGAGCAGAAGGTGTTGCAGGTGTGTCCATACATTAACCACGAGCTGGAGCAGAAGATATTGCCACAGTTGCCTGAGTGCGTGGGTAGTCGCTGGACTGAGCTATTTATGGATGTAAATATGCGAGGCATAGATAAATCCATCGCCGCTCGAAAGGTTATGGAGTATTACGGCTTTACGATGGAGGAGTCGATGGCCTTTGGTGATGGCGGAAACGATGTGTCGCTTGTGCGAGATGTGGCGCTGGGTGTTGCAATGGGTAATGCGTGTGACGCATTGAAGGAGGTTGCCGACTACATCACTACATCGGTTGATGAGGATGGTATCAGCCGCGCATTGGAGTATTTTGAATTGATATAACAATATAATATGTCACTTATTTTATGTATTGAAACCGGAACGGATATCTGTTCGGTCGGTATTGCCCGCGATGGTGAACTTATCTCTCTGCGAGAGAGTGATGAGGGACGTGATCACGCCAAGAAGGTAGCAGTTTTCGTGGATGAGTTATTGCACGAGACGGGTGTTATGCCCGATGAGTTGGATGCTGTTGCCGTTGGTATGGGTCCCGGTTCATATACGGGCCTGCGCATTGGTGTTTCGTTTGCCAAGGGGTTGTGTTACGGCTTGAATATCCCGCTTGTGGGCGTGGGCTCGCTGGATGCGCTGGCGGAGGTTGCCATAGAGGATAATGAGGCTGGTATTCTCGATGTGGAGAATTGGGATGAGGCTGTGTTGTGTCCTATGGTCGATGCTCGCCGTATGGAGGTATATACACGTCTGTTTGACGCTTCAGGCAAGGCTCTGGGTGAGGTGTCGGCCGAGGTCGTGACGGAGCAGACTTTTGCCGATGTGCGCCGTGACAAGCAGCTTATTATATTTGGTAATGGAGCGGCTAAGTGCCGCGAGGTGATGCCCGATGCAACGTATATCAACATCACCCCCTCGGCTCGAGGCTTGGCACGTTTGGCTCAGCTGCGCCTCACGGCAGGTCAAACGGAGGATATAGCCTATTTTGAGCCCTTCTACCTCAAGGACTTTATTGTTATACCGTCGAAGAAAAAGTTGCTTTAATGCGTTACGATTGCACCGACGTACGTCGTCAGGACCGTCTGCTGGATGAGGAGCGTGCGCGCGAGTTATTGCGCGCGGGGGAGTATGGTGTGCTCTCGATGGCTACGGAGCAGGGTGGATATGGCGTGCCGATTAATTATGCTGCGGTTGGCTCTACAATCTATTTTCACTGCGCACCCGAGGGGCGAAAACTGAGGGTACTGAATGGTGATAGCCGCGTGTCGTTCTGTGTGGTAGGGCATAAACGTATTGTTCCCGAGGAGTTTACAACAGAATTCGAGTCGGTTATAGCCTTTGGCCGTGCCCGCGTGGTTGAGATGGAGGATGAACGCCGTAAGGCTTTGCGAGCCATTGTCGAGAAGTATGCATCAGAACACCTCGAGGAGGGTTTGAAGGCTATCGAACGTTCGCTGCACCGCACGGCAGTGGTGGCAATAGAGGTGGATTCATTTTCGGGTAAGAGAAAACGGGTGTAGCATTATAAAACTATGTACGAGAAGGATATATAGGTGTTGTAAGTGGTCGAATTACACTTGCGACACCTAATTTTTTTCTATTTAGGTAGTGTATTCAGAATATTTTCATTATATTTATGATGTTAAACATTAACATTTAAATATTATGAAGAAGTATTTGGCAGAGATGATCGGAACGATGGTTCTGGTTTTGATGGGTTGTGGTACAGCCGTGAGTTTGAGTTGTGGTGTTGATACAGCATCAGTGGTTGGTACAGCCTTGGCATTTGGTTTGGCCGTTGTTGGTATGGCTTATGCTATTGGTGGTATTTCGGGTTGCCATATCAATCCCGCTATTACGCTTGGCGTATGGCTCTCAAAGCGTATGAGTGGCAAGGATGCTGCTATGTATATGCTCTTCCAGGTGATTGGTGCCTTTATCGGTGCTGGTATCCTGATGGCTTTGGCTCCCGAGTCAGGCTTAGGTGCAAATGCTGTTCAGAGTGGTATTTGTGTGGGTGGCGCAGTAGCTGCTGAGGTTGTATTCACATTTGTATTTGTGTTGGTTGTATTGGGTACTACCGACGCAGAGAAGGGTGCTGGTAACCTGGCAGGTTTGGCTATTGGTTTGACTTTGGTGCTTGTACATCTTGTATGTATTCACTACACAGGTACATCTGTTAACCCCGCACGTTCTATCGGTCCGGCTGTATTGGCAGGTGGTCAGGCATTGGCTGATTTGTGGATTTTCATCGTAGCTCCTTTTGTTGGTGCTGCTTTGGCTGCTGGTGCTTGGAAGGTGCTTGCTTGCGAGTGCAAAAAGTAGAATCCTAATATGAAAAAACGAGGCTGCTAATTATTGTTAGCAGCCTTATTTTTTATAGCTCAACCTCTTGTCCCATAGACCATACGCCTTGGAGTTCGAGATTCTCGCCCATAATTATTATGTCGGCATCTTTGCCTACATCGAGAGAGCCTTTTCTGTCGTATATTCCCATAATGCGAGCGGGTGTTTCCGAAGCCATACGTACCGCATCTGCAAGGGGTATTTCTGCCTTTTGCACCATCGTGCGTATCAGACGGTCCATAGTGGCTATGCTACCCGCGAGAGCCGAACGGTCGGAGAGTTTGCATACGCCATCCTCGATTATGGTTCTTGGGTCATATAGTGTTGTGCTGTTGCTTGCCGTGCATCCCATTGCGTCGGTAATAAGACACGTGCGCTCGACGCCTTTGAACTTGTGAACCATACGGAGTATTGCAGGTGGAACGTGTATGCCGTCAGCGACAAGTTCAACGCTCATATTCTCCATAAGATATATGCTCTCGATGGTGCCCTCATATTTGAATTCGCGCTTCTTATGAACACTCGTCATTGCGTTGTAGAAGTGTGTTGCGTGCGAGTAGCCTGCATCGTAGGCCGCTTTAACCTCGTTGTAGCCGGCCGTAGTGTGTGCGATAGATGCGATGATACCCTTTGACGATACATAACGACCAAACTCTATCGCCCCCTCTAACTCTGGAGCAGCATCCCAACGCTTTATGCAGGACGTCTTTTCTATGATATCTGTATATTCATCACGGTCGGGCGTGCGAATATATTCTGGTATCTGCCCGCCTGCCATCGTTATGTTGAAATATGGGCCCTCGAGGTGTAGTCCCATAATTGTACTATTTGGCTCGGCCATTAACTTCTCGGTTGTGGCTGCAGCCTTGAGGATAATCTCTTTCGATGCCGCAGCAAGAGTAGGGTAGATGGCTGTCGTTCCGTGTCGTAGATGAGTATTCGCGGCGATGCGAAATGCCTCCTCATCACCCTCCATAAAGTCGTGTCCGCCACCTCCGTGAACGTGGGTGTCAATGCCTCCGGGAAGGATGTAATTGCCTTTTGCATCAATAATCTTGTCGCAGTTGCAGGGCATATCCCCCTCGCCAATATCGATAATCTTTTCCGCGTCGAAAATTATCCAGCCATTCTCAATCCAACCCTTAGGAGTTAGAATCCTACCATTTGTAATGATTGTCAGCATATTATGAGTTTAGGTGTGGTTTTTAAGTGGGAATCTAATAGCTATAGGTAGTAGCTTTATACAAAGATAATAAATTCTCGAATACGGAGCCTTTATTAATGTTATTTAATTTTATTTGGAATAAAACAAAACCTCCCTCACAATACTGTGAGAGAGGTTTTTTGTACTCGAAGCCGGGGTCGAACCGGCACGGCCATTACTGGCCACAGGATTTTAAGTCCGGCGTGTCTACCTATTCCACCATTCGAGCAACCGCTTACATTAGGTAAGACGCGACAAAAGTAGCAAAATTATTTCAATGTGCAAACCTTTGAATCTATATATTCTACAATCTTTTCTGTTTCCGAGGGCAAAAACCACTCAATCTCACCATCTCGCCCAAACCACGTGAGTTGTCGTTTAGCGTATCGGCGCGAGTTTCGCTTGATAAGTTCTATGGCCTCATCACGAGAGATGCTACCATCAAAATAATCAAACATCTCGCGGTAACCGACCGTTTGCAGCGAGTTGAGGTGACGCAGCGGATATACCTTGAGTGCCTCCTGCTCCAATCCCGCCTCGACCATAATATCCACGCGGCGGTCAATACGCTCATACAACACCACACGCTCCATCGTAACGCCAATCTTTACGATGTTAAACGGCCTTTCTCGTTTTACGCCTGTGCGCAGCGCAGAGTACGGCTTGCCGGTTGCGATGCAGACTTCCAATGCGCGCAGTACACGTGCAGGATTCTTTCTATCCACAACCTCATAGAATGTAGGGTCAAGTTCGCGTAGTTGCTCCGCAAGTGCCTCCAATCCCTCTCTCTTGAGTCTGTCGGACAGCTGCTGGCGTAACGCTGGCTCCACCTCCGGCAAATCGTCCATACCCTCGCACAGAGCCTTCACGTATAGTCCTGAGCCTCCTACGGCAACAACGGTGTCGTGCTTCTCGAATAACTCCTCCAATCGTTTCAATGCCGCGATCTCGTATGCTCCGCAATTAAAGTCATCGGTCAGCTCGTGCGAGGCGATAAAATGGTGCTCCACACGCTCCAGCTGCTCATTGTCGGGCTGTGCCGTGCCGATGGGTATGCCACGATAGAACTGACGCGAGTCGGTAGAGATAATCGGGCAGGCGTAATGTTCAGCCACACGAATAGAGAGGTCGGTTTTGCCCGACCCCGTAGGTCCTACGATGACGATTAGGGTTTTAGTATTCATCGTCGTATGAGTCATCGCCATCAAAATCGCTGTACTCGCCCATCATCTCCTCGAAGATAGAACCACTCTCCTCATTTGCTTCGGGGTCATACTGGTCGGGGGCGGGTGAGTGCTCGAACTGCACACGCGGATAGCTCATACCCTCAGCTTCATCCTTGGCCTCGATTACCTCGAGATAGTATGCTCGCTGCGTGAAGGGGTCGAATACATATATCAGGCGGTCGTGCATAAAGTTAAGCACATCGTATAGGCGTGCCGTAGCCATCGGTTTAGGCATTCCGTTTCCACCGTCACCCATACCGTCACCCATATCCATATAGGTGTACTCCTGCTGTCGCTCCCATCTGTCATCAGCCTTAAAGAAGGATGCCATACAGGGGTCGTAGTTGAGCATCGAGATTATAAACTCGTGCATATCAAGCAGCGTAGAGTCAGCTGCCATCTCAAAATCGCGGACAAAGTGGTCGTTCTCGTCCGAGAGCATTCTAAATCGGTAAATCATATCTATCTCAATTTATCTATTGCCTCTTTTAATTGTGACATCGCCTGCTCCAATACGGCACGTTGCGTGCCGACATTAAGGCGTGTGTGCTGCTCGCCGCCAATGCCGAACATCGCACCATCGTTAATTGCAAGATGCGCATCGTTGACAAGCATATCAATCAGCTTCTCGTGCTCAAGACCCAGCGCCGAAAAGTCGAGCCATACAAGATACGACGCCTGCGGTTTTATGGCACGCACCTCGGGGATGTTAGCCTTCAGATACTCATCCACGAAGTCGATGTTGGACTCTATGTGTGAAAGCATCTGCTGTCGCCACTCCTCACCTTCGCTAAAGGCCGCCTCGGTGGCAACCATTGCAAAAATTGTAGCCATATCCATCTCGTTGGCCGTAAGCCACGCGAAGAATTTTTCGCGCAAAGCCTCATCGGGCACAATGGCGTACGAGCTTACTATGCCCGCTATGTTGAAGGTCTTGGATGGTGCGCCAAAGGTAATACTGCAACGCGCTGCATTCTCCGAAACCGATGCAAACGGAATGTGTTTGTTCCCGTAGAGAGCCATATCGCAGTGAATCTCGTCGGAGATAACTATCAAGTTGTGCTTCACGGCAATGTCGGCCAGGCGGGCAAGAGTTGCCTTGTCCCACGTGATACCGATGGGGTTGTGCGGGTTGGCGAGAATAAGTATTCGGCACTTGTCGTCAATCACCTGCTCCAGCTGCTCGAAATCCATCGTGTAGCTATCACCCTCGTGGCGCAGAGGATTCATCACAATTTCGCGGCCATTATGTTCAGGCACAAGGCGGAAGGGGTGATATACGGGTGGCTGGATAATAATCTTATCGCCAGGCTGTGTGAATACATTTACAACCATACCGATACCCTTTACAATGCCGGGAATGTAGCGCATCCACTCGCGCTCTACCGGCCAACCGTGATGGCTACGAATCCAATTAACTACACTCTGCCAATAGCCGTCATATTGCACGGGATAACCCAATACGGGGTGGTCAAGGCGCCTCTTGAGTGCATCAATAATAAAGTCGGGCGTTGCAAAATCCATATCGGCAACCCACAACGACAATAGGTCATTGCGGCCATACATATCTTTCAGTGCATCGAACTTTACGCAGTGTGTACCGCGGCGGTCGATGGGGGCGTTGAAGTCGTAAATCTTCATATTATATTGAGGTTAAAAATTTCATTACATCTACTCCGTCGGCATAATCCGTAAGTGTGGGGTATTGTGCTCGACCAAAGGCTACGGCACGCGGATGAAGGGGCTCTCGGCAAACTACGCATTGCAGAGAGTTGTCGTTCTGCGTGAGCCAATCTTGCACCTCCTCTATCTCGTCGTAATAGCAGTAATTTATTTGGCTTATGTTGGGCGAGAACCCTGCATCTTCCACTGCAATGCACTCCCCAAAATCCAGGAACGGTTGTCCCATCATCTGCCGCATAGCCTTGCAATGCAGATAATTGCCGTGATACATCGGATTCATCTTCGGGGCTCGAAGCTCCAACTGCTTGCCGCGTGGCAGAAATATCAGCGATACATTGCGACAACCCAAGCCGTTGTATGTAAATATATCATCTTGCAACCCCTGCAGCTCCCGCTCGTTCTCCTCACCCGTCAGAACAGCCACCGAATGGCGGCTGCCGCGAATCAGTGTCGGTATTGTTGCATAGCGAGTGCGGAAATGCCGAGCTGCCTCATCGCCTCCCGTAGCAATCACCATATCGTAATCGGCCTCGGGCGCATAATCATAAACGGGAATTGCAGGCGATATATTTCGCAGAGTATCAATCGTGTAGTTGGTAAGGCTGCGGTCCTTGCTGGATGGCTTTACGAAGACATTGTGGCCACATATCAGGGCGCACATCATATCAAAAAAGCCCACAAGTGGAATATTGCCCGCCATAATAATGGCTACGTTGCGTGATTGTACGGCTTGCGGATATGCTTTTATCCACGCGATAAGTTTCTCGCGGTCGAGATACTCCTCGCATATTGCATCTATGGCACGAAGAATATCCGTCTGCGTAAACCACTCATTCTCGGCAATGGCCGTCTGGAGGGCTCTTTTCGAGCGCTCATCCTCTCCAAAATGCCGCAGGCGTCTGCCCAGCTCTACGAATATCTCAATCCGATTCTCCATTGCCAAAAATCTTTATACAAAGATAAGAATTAAAACGAAAAAACCGCACTACGGCGGCTTTTTCTGTTATCGTATTACATATTGTCGTAACTCCTTCGCAAGTTCCCGTTCGCGACCCTCGGTAAACTCATTTACCAGGGCGTGAAAGCGTGGCGAGTGGTTGAGGTGTACGGTGTGGCACAACTCGTGGATAATTATGTAGTCGCGCAGATGTTCGGGGAGCGTCATAAGGTATAGGCTCAACGATATATCTCCACGTGCGGTACACGAGCCCCACTTTGTCCGCGCAGCACGAATCGTCACCTTACCATATTTTAGCCTATATCGTGTGGCCAGTTCGGCAACACGTTGGGGTAGCGTGGCCTTTGCCTCGGAGCGCATACGTTCGATATCCTCCTTGGTGGGCGTGGGAACACTTCGTCGCTCGGCATACTTTGCCATTGAGGCCCTTACCCACTCGGATTTGCTCTCCAGGAAGGCCAATGCCTTTCGCTTTGAGATGTATGGCGGAAAGGATAGGCGTACCTCGCCCGAAGGCCTTACCGAGATTGTCGTGCGCGTAGAGCGACGTGTGCAAGAGATTGTTATATCACCTAATGTCGGGTGGCGAAAAACCTCTTTCATACTATCCTATGCGCTGGCGCACAACCTCAAAGAGCATAACAGCTGCGGCAGCCGACACGTTCAGCGACTCGATAGCGCCGATAAGCGGAATTGCAAGCTGCTCGTCGCAAAGCTTAAGCACCTCCTTTGAGATACCAGTATCCTCGGCGCCCATAATGATTACAGTTGGCTTACGGAAATCGGCGTCGTAGATGAGCTTGCGGCTCTTCTCGGTAGCAGCTACGGCCTGGAAACCCTCGGCCTGCAACGCCTTGATTGTATTGCGCAACGAGCCTACGCGGCATACAGGAATACGGCTCAACGCACCAGCCGATGAACGCATAGCCTCCGAATTTACGGGAGCAGAGTTCTTTAGCGGCGTGATAAGTCCGTGCGCACCGGCACACTCGGCCGAGCGGGCGATAGCTCCGAAGTTACGCACATCGGTAACACCATCAAAGAGCATAATGAGTGGCGTCTCATCCTCGGGAACACGCTCCAGAATGTCGCTAAGCTCTACGTACTCGATGGGGGCAATCTGTGCCACCACACCCTGATGGTTGAGCTTCGTGAGGCGGTTGAGCTTCTCTACGGGCACCTCCTGAATACGTATGCGGTGACGGAATGCGAGGTCGCGCAGTTCGGTCATAAGCTGTCCCTCAGCACCCTTGCGGATGTAAAGACGCTCAATCTGTTTTCCAGTCTGAATGGCCTCAGCCACGGGGCGGATGCCAAAAACAATGTCGTTTGCCATATTATTGGTTTTCAGTTATTTCTAATTCGTATGACGCCTTCTCCCACTCGTGCATCTGGTGGTCGTACTGCGTCTTTAAGTCGTTATAAGCGGCGTAGTCAGCCTCGTTATACTCTGTTGCCGTAGCAAATTTCTCGTCGTAGGCCGCAATCTTTTCTTCTATCTCAGCCAACTCAGCCTCAATCGTCTCAACAGCTTTGCGCAACTTACGCAGTAGCTTCTCCTGTTCCTTCTTCTGCTCGTACGATAGTTTGCCTGTAGAGTTCTCTTTGGGTGCTGCGACTGCAGGCGTATCCTTACGCTCAATCTCTTGCAGGGATTCCACCTTGCGTTTCTCGAGGAAGTAGTATATTCCACCCAAATACTCCTTCACGCCACCATCGCGGAACTCGTAAATGCGGTCAACAATGCCGTCCAGAAAATCTCGGTCGTGCGACACAAGAATCACCGTTCCGTCATACTTCTGCAAGGCACGCTTCAGAATATCCTTCGAGCGCATATCCATATGGTTTGTCGGCTCGTCAAGCACCAGCAAGTTATACGGCTCAAGCATCAGTCGGGCCATCGCCAAGCGCGAACGCTCACCGCCCGACAACACCTTTACCTTCTTGTCAATATCCTCTCCGCGGAACAGAAAAGCTCCCAGAATATCTCTCAGTCGTGTGCGAATATCGCCAACGGCCACACGGTCCAAAGTGTCAAAAACGGTAAACTCGCCATCCATCAAATCGTCCTGATTCTGTGCATAGTAACCGATATTTACATTCGCTCCGAGCTTTATTGTACCCTCCGTCTGCTCCAGCTCGCCGATAATCATACGCGCCATCGTGGTCTTACCCTCGCCATTACGGCCAACAAAGGCTATTTTCTGGCCACGCTCCAGCGTGAATGTAAAGTCCGAGAAGATACGCTTCTGCCCAAAAGCCTTACCCACCTCCTTAATCTCGGCCACAATCTGTCCTGAGCGGGGTGCGGGCGGGAACTTAATGTTGAGTGTTGCCAAATCCTCCTCCTCGACCTCTATGCGCTCCAGACGCTCCAGCTGCTTGATACGCGACTGCACCTGATTGCTCTTGGTGGGCTTGTAGCGGAATTTCTCAATAAACTCCTCGGTCTTCTCAATCATTCGCTGCTGATTCTCGTATGCGGCCATCTGCTGTGCGCGGCGCTCGGCACGCAGCTCAACAAACTTTGAATAGGGCACTTTATAGTCGTATATATGCCCCAGCGAGAGCTCCACCGTGCGTGTTGTCACGTTGTCCAAAAAGGCGCGGTCGTGTGAGATGAGCAGCACCGCACCGTTGTAGTTACGCAGATACTCCTCCAGCCACTGAATACTCTCAATATCAAGATGGTTTGTAGGCTCGTCAAGCAGAAAAATCGAGGGACGGCGCAGAAGCAACTTCGCCAACTCGATACGCATACGCCAGCCTCCCGAAAACTCACTTGTGGCACGGTCAAAATCCGTACGCTTGAATCCCAAGCCTAACAGCGTCTTCTCGATGTCGGCTTCGCGCGTATCTCCGCCCAAGATATGGTAGCGGTCCTGCGCATCGTTCAGGCGGTGCAGGAGAGTTTCGTACTCCTCCGATTCGTAGTCCGTGCGTTCGGCAATCTCGGCCGTGAGAGATGCAATCTCCGCCTCAAGACGCAGCACTTCGTCAAATGCCTTCTCTGTTTCGGCCTTGAGCGTGGTGGTGTCGGCCACACGCATCTGCTGCGGTAGGTAGCCAATAGTACACTCGCCATTGATGGTTACAGCACCCTCGGTGGGTTGCTGCTCGCCAATGATAATGCGCAAAAGTGTTGTCTTGCCTGCTCCATTCTTGCCGACAAGGCCTATGCGGTCCTTCTCGTTAATCAGAAACGAGATATTGTCAAACAGCGTCCAGCCTCCGTAGCTGACCGTTAAGTTATCTAATGAAATCATCTACTATGCCTCCAACATCTTTACAATCTCCGCCGCGGGGTCTGCAGCACCAAACACCGCACTACCTGCAACCAAAGCCTCAGCACCAGCCGCGAACACCTCACCAGCATTCTTCGATGAGATACCTCCATCAACTTCAATCAGGAACTTCGCACCCAGCTCCTGACGCATAGCGGCCAGCTCACGAATCTTATCCAGCGAGCCGTCAATAAACGACTGGCCTCCAAAGCCTGGCTCAACGCTCATCACAAGTACCAAATCGACCTTGGCGAGAATATCCTTCAGTACGCTTGCCTCAGTCTTGGGCTTGATTGAGATGCCCACCTTCGCGCCCGCCTCACGGATAGCAGCAATACAGCCGTCGATATCCTCGGTAGCCTCATAGTGGAATGTAACGTAGTCGGCACCAGCCTCCACGAAACGCTTCACATACTTCTCGGGCTCGACAATCATCAAGTGTACATCCAGCACCTTTGTTGTGGCCTTGCGGATAGGTTTCATTACGGGGAATCCAAACGAGATGTTGGGAACAAATACTCCATCCATCACATCGATGTGTACCCACTCCGCAGCACTGCGGTCAATCATCTTGGTATCGCGTTCGAGGTTGCCGAAGTCGGCCGACAACATCGAGGGAGAAATTATACGTGTCATAGTTTTATATTTTATCTTTTATATATTCAACTAAATCATCGCGCTTATGGCAATTGAAAACCACTTTCTTATCGTTGGTTGTAATTAGCACAAGCTCACTATGTTGTGTTGCGTACATATAGTAGTTGCCGAGGGTTTTATTATTAAACAGACCTACATATCCTCCTGCGCCATCGCTTGCCATTCTGCGTGTGGAACGACCTATAACGGCAGGCTCAATGCACTCAATGCTGATTATCTCCGAGTATGGAATAACCTTGCGACCAATAATATTTTTTATACATATCTCCGTCTGGTTATACTTTACATATAACGGAGTCATACTCATAAGGTATATATTCGCAATGACGAGGAAGATAGCTATGGTCACAGCGCCAATCCTCTTTAAGCGCGAGTCGGTGTCGATATACTCCTTGTAGAGGTATAGCAACGATGCGATGATTATTATCGCATAGATAATCGTTGTCACAATCGTATCGTTCGACCACTCGAAAAATATCCTCTCGTTCATAATTTGCGATATTTACGTTTACAGCAACAAAGGTAAGAATAATTAAGCATTTTTATAGCCGTTATGGGGCTTAAAGAGACTTAGATTTTGTGATTATATGGAAAAAAATTATATTTGTAAACAAATATATAAATCATTTTGGACTATGAAACGAATTATCATTGCATTATTGGCAGTTGTTGCTGCGATAAATGTGTCGGCTCAGGAGTTGCGCTGGGGTGTTGCCGGAGGTTTGAACTTTGCGTGGGAGCGTGCAAAAGCTGCAGGTGTAAAGGTGGCTTCTGATAGTTATATAGGTTTTCAGGTGGGAGCAAAGGCCGAGATGGATTTTTCTTCTTATCTGATTGATGGCTTCTATCTTGAGGGTAGCTTGCTCTACAATCTTAAGGGTGGTAGTTACTCTGGTAGCCATTCAAATCTTGGCTATCTGCAGTTGCCCGTTAATCTTGGCTATCGTCTGACCTTTTCGGGCGATGTGTCGCTTTTGGGTAGCCTTGGTCCCTACTTCGGATTGGGTGTATTGGGCAAGGATGTCGAGAAGGTGAGTGGCGCAAAGGTCAAAACCGATGTGTTTGGAACACGCTTGCAGCGCTTTGACTTCGGTTTGAACTACAAACTCGGTGTTGAGGTGTGGGATCAGTGGCAATTCTATCTTGGCTTGGAACACAGCTTGTTGAATCTGGCAAAGAAGAATCTCGATGGCGAAGCACTCGGTAAGATGCATTTGGTGAATTTCTACATCGGCACGGCTTATATGTTCTAAATAACCTTCCGCTCTGCAACCTACGGAGCATTATGATTTATAAAATATGCGGGAATCATCGATTCTCGCATATTTTTTGTATTTGGCTTCAGTGAATGTTGTTAAATACAGATGCTATGAAAAAGTTATTACCATTATTATCTTTTGCTCTCTTGCTCTCGGCTACGGTGTCGGCGCAGGGGATACGTTATGGTATTACGGGCGGAATGAACGTCGGTAATTATGCCATCGAATCGGAGAGCAGTTCGTTTACCTCCGATTCGCGTATAGGTTTTCGTGCAGGTTTCCGTATGGAGATTGGGGCGCCGTTTATCTACGACGGTTTCTACTTCCTGGGGGAGGTGCTGTTAAGCTCGAAGGGCTCGAAGCTCACGACCTCGATAGAGGATACAAGGGTGAGTATGACCTCGCGCCCGTATTATCTTGAGATTCCGTTACATATCGGCTATCACTACGCTTTCAAAAACAGTAGCTTCGGAATCTTTGGCTCGTTTGGTCCCTACTTTGGTGTAGGATTGTTCGGTACGGATAAGGTGACTGCCGGAGAGGTCAGCTCGAAGCCCGACACCTTCTCTTCGGATAATTTGAAACGCTTTGATTTCGGCCTGGGCTTGCGTGCAGGCGTTTCGATGTTTGAACACTATCGTATATATGTGGGTTATGACTGGGGCTTGGTTAACATTGCGCAGGATTCTGAGGACAAGGTCAATAACAGAAACTTCTACGTCGGAGCTGCGTATATGTTCTAAGTGTCAGGCCATATTTATTCCCTGTTACGTGTCGGAGAAAATATCTCCGACATTTTTTGTATCTGTTAATAGCCATTGTCGGGAAAAGTGACTATCTTTGTTCTTAACTAAACTGGATAGCGATGGAACTGTTTTATGCTATAATTGCCGTTTTGGCTCTTGCGTCGATTATATTCCTTGTATTGTGGGTGCGTGAGCGCAGCAAAACTCAGAAGATAGGCAATGAACTGCTGACCGCAAATACAAATTTGCAGAATCTTGAGTCGTCGTTTGCCTCTCAGTCCGAGCGACTTGTGGCGCAAACGGAGGCTCTTAATGCCGAGCGTCGTGCGCGTGAGGCGGAGCAGATGGCACGTGTGAAGGCTGAGACAGAACTCGCGGCCGAGCAACGCCTGATGGCGGAGAAGATGCGCTCGCAGGAGGAGGTTGAGCAGACTATGCGTGAGCAGTTTAAGGCTCTGGCGGGAGATGTTTTGGGCGAGCAGAGTCGCCGATTCAAGGAGGAGAATCGTGAGTCGATGGATTTGATACTCAAGCCGTTCAAGGATAATATTACGGAGTTCCGCACTCGCGTGGAGAGTATCTTCACCCACCAGAACGAGCAGAGTGGAGTACTGAAAAACGAACTTCAGCGTTTGATGGAGCTGAACGTGCAGATTACCACCGAAACAACAAACCTTACAAATGCTCTTCGCGGTAACTCGAAGGTGCAGGGCGATTGGGGTGAGGTGATACTCGAGACGATTCTGGATAACTCGAATCTGATTCGCGGCGTTCATTACCAGACACAGCTCAACGTCAAGGATGAAGCGGGAAATAACTTGCGTCCCGATGTGGTGCTGTATCTGCCTAATAATAAGCAGATTGTGATTGACTCAAAGGTGTCGCTTACGGCTTACGTGAATTACGTCTCGGCGCAGACTGAAGCTGAGCGTAGGGTAGCGATGGCGGCACACGTCGCATCTGTTCGCCAGCACGTCAAGGAGCTGAGTGCCAAGAAGTACCAGCAGCTGATGCAGTCGCCCGATTTTGTGGTGATGTTTGTACCGAACGAGCCTGCATTTTTGGATGCGCTTAAGGAGGACCACTCGATTTGGAGCGACGCCTACGACAAGAAAGTTGTTGTATCCTCGCCGACCAATCTGTTCGCGCTGCTGAAGTTGGTGGATGACCTCTGGCGCCGTGACGACCAGAATAAGAATCAGGAGAATATTATTAAGTTCGGCGTTACGCTCTATGAGCAGCTGGTAGCCTTTACCTCGGCCCTGGAGGGTGTTGGCGCAGGCCTGGACCAGGCACGAGCTAAGTACGATGAGGCGTATAAACGTCTTTGCAAAGGAAATAATAACATTGTCCGCGTGGGTGAGAAGTTGCGTAAATTGGGGCTTCCAACCTCGAAACGCCAGTCGGCACGACTTATTGACGAGTGCTGCGCGGATGAGGATAATAATTTGATAGAGAATGAGTAACGATAATGTTTTCTGGCAGCGATTAGACGCCTTGCTGGAGCGAAGCAAGATTGTTATCGACCGCCCGCGAGGCTCGCATCATCCCCGTTTTCCGGAGATTGTATATGCGTTGGATTATGGCTATCTGGATGGTACATCCTCAAACGATGGCGAGGGTATCGATGTGTGGCTGGGTAGCGATGCAGAGCAGAAGCTCGACGCAGTGATTTGTACGGTGGATTTGGATAAGGGTGATGCCGAGATGAAACTAATGGTCGGCTGCACCGACGAGGAGAAGGAGTACATCGTACGTTTCTATAACGAGTGGCCCGATATGGGCGCAAAACTAATAAAGAGGTCGCTTTAGTGACCTCTTTATTTTAATATCTTCTGCATCAGTACCTCGTCTATCTCTCCGTTAGATGTCAGTAGCCACTCTTTTCTTCGGCCGCACTCTGTGTAGCCCGCTTTTTGGAACAGAGCAAGGCTCGCCTCGTTGTCTGCACCCACGCTGCACCATAGCTGATGCATCCGCAGAACATCTCGCACGTATCTCTCCAGACTTTGCAACGCATCCAATGCAAATCCCTGCTTGCGGTAGGGTGGAGCTATGATTATCCCCACACCTGCCCTAAGATTCTGAGGGTCAAACTCAAACATATCAACAGCACCTACCGTTATGCCATTGCTCTTGCGCTCTACGACCAGTCGCATCTGGCGTGTAGCGTATATGTCGAACTGCTGCTCGTCGAGTAGTCGTGAAAGAATATGGCGAGAAAACGGAGCCACAGTTCCGCTTACTCGCCAAGAGTCAGTATCATTTTCCCAGCCATACATAGCATCGAGGTCCTCGGGCTCCAAAGCACGCAACGTAGAGATTTTTCCCTCGATATTCATAGTCGCTGAATTACAATCCGATAATCTTGTTGTGAATCAACATCGCAACGCCAAGTGCATTGGCATTCTCGCCCATCTTCGACTGACGGAACTTGGTATCCTTATATACCAGATTCAACGAGTACTTGTTTGTCGAAGACTTAAGCGGGAGCATAATATAGTCGCCCGCAGCCGCCAGGTTACCACCTACGATAACCGTTTCGGGATTGAATGTATTAATAAGGAATGCAACAGCCTTACCCAACTTCTCGCCAACCTCCTCGATAAGCTCAATAGAGAGGTTGTCATCGTTCTGTGCTGCTGCGATGATGTCGTTTATATGTATCTGCTCGCCACGGTCGTACTTATCGCGCAGAATGGTGTTTACTCCGCTCTTAATCAGCGAAATAAGCTTCTCCTCAATGGCTATACCTGATACCTCAGTCTCCAAGCAGCCCTTCTTACCGCAGGCGCAAATTTTCTCATTGTCGAAGAACGGAATGTGACCAAACTCGCCGGCAAATCCATTCTTACCGTAGTATAACTTGCCATCAATTACAATACCGATAGCAACACCGCGACCCAAATGCAGGTAGATAACATCGTTCTCCTCCTTCGAGCGGCCGCAGTTGTACTCCGCGTAGCAGCGTGCGCGGGTGTCATTCTCAAGCAACACGCGGATGTTGACTCTCTTTTCGATAATATCGCGCAATGACTCCTCGCTTGATGTGAAATACATATAGCTGCGTCCTGTCTCGGGATTTACGCGACCCACGATTGACACACCCAAGCCGAGAATCTTCGCACGGTCAATACCGCACTCATTAATAAAATTCTCAATATTTGAGCATATCTTTTCTAAACATTGTGGACGATTCTGTAATTCGAACGAAGTGTCGATTACCTCCTTGATGATGTTGTTTTGCAGGTCGGTGATGACGAACGACATATTGTCACGACCTACATTTACGCCTGCAAAATAGATTGCAGAGTTTGCCAGACCAAAAACATTGGGACGACGACCTCCGGGGGTCTCTACTTTGCCCAAATCGTTGACGATGTTTTCGTCAATAAGTTCTTGTACCAGCTTGGTAATTGTAGGAACGCTGATGTGTAGCTCTTTGGTTAGCTCCGATAGAGTACACTCGCCATTTACGGCCATATAAGCGATTATGTTGCGCTTGATAATGTTATTCTTGTGAGTAATGCCCTTCAGGTTTTCGTTGGGTTGAATGTTGAAAAATTCGGTTAATGACGACATATCTGTAAGGTATAAATATGGTTTTATCTTGTTAACGCAAATATAATCACTTTTGTTGTTTTTGACAAGCGATTTTTAATTATTTTTACAAATATAATAAAAAAAACCGCCAAGTTTGCGCTTGACGGTAATTTTTTTCTATAAAGATAATCTTGATTTTATCAGACTTGAAGATTACATCGTAGCCTTAGACTCAACGACAGCATTTGCATCAGCCTTCTTGATAAGTCCCTGAAGTACAGTGCCGGGGCCCAACTCGGTGAACTCATCCACGCCATCTGCAATCATATTCTTTGCAATCTGTGTCCAGCGCACGGGCGCAGTGAGCTGTGCGATAAGGTTAGTTTTGATAATCTCGGGGTCGGTCTGGGGCTTTGCATCTACATTCTGATAGATAGGGCATACGGGCTCCTTAAACTCAACCTCAGAGATAGCCTGCTCCAGCTCTGCACGTGCAGCCTCCATCAGCGGAGAGTGGAACGCACCACCCACGGGCAGACGCAGTGCGCGCTTAGCACCTGCCTCCTTAAGCTTCACGCAAGCGGCATCAACAGCCTCGTCAGCTCCAGAGATAACCAGCTGTCCGGGGCAGTTATAGTTGGCAGCCACTACCACGCCGTCAATCTCCTCACATACCTGCTCAACCTTCGCGTCATCAAGACCAAGAATTGCAGCCATACCGCCGGGCTGGCTCTCGCAACACTTCTGCATAGCCATTGCACGCTTCGATACCAGACGCAAGCCATCCTCGAAAGAGAGTGCGCCAGCTGCAACCAACGCAGAGAACTCACCCAACGAGTGACCTGCAACGGCTGCGGGCTCAATACCCATAACCTTTGCCAGAATTACAGAGTGAAGAAATACTGCGGGCTGTGTAACCTTTGTCTGTTTCAATTCGTCGGCTGTACCGCCAAACATAATCTCAGTGATGTTGAATCCGAGAATCTCGTTAGCCTTATCGAAAAGTGCCTTTGCTTCGGCATTGTTTTCGTAGAGGTCTTTTCCCATACCAGAGAACTGCGCTCCCTGACCAGGAAAAACATAAGCTTTTTTCATAAAATGTCTATCTGTTTTGGCGAGTCCGCGACTGACTCGAGGTTATAAAGTTCCGACAAAGGTAAAATCTATATCTCAATTTTCCAAACTCTGAGCTCTTTACAAGTAGTATAGTTGAACTCTTTAATAGCAGTTTTTTGCCTTCATATTTGTATTTTATAATTAAATAATGTAACTTTGGTTGAAACTTATTTAATCCTTAAAACTCATTTTTATGAAGAAATTATTTTTACTCGTTGCCGCCGTGTGTGTGACTTTGGGCGCTTCAGCTCAGGAGGCGTTGAGAAGCGGTTCGAAGATTGTATCTCCAGAGATACACGATAACAACAGCGTTACGCTGCGCCTGTTTGCTCCCGAGGCAAAGAAGGTGATGGTTGCGGGTAACTTCCTTACTACCGATGAGAAGGATGTTACAGCAACAGAGATGACACGCAATGCCGATGGCGTATGGGAGTACACATCGCCCGTTCTGCGTTCGGAGTTGTATAACTACAACTTTATTGTAGATGGTGTGAAGATTTGCGACCCCGCAAACGTATATGTTTGTCGTGATGTGGCTGCTATGTTTAACATCTTTATCATCGATGGTGACCGTGGCGAGCTCTACCGCGTGAATGATGTTCCTCACGGTAGCGTTAAGCGTATGTGGTACAACTCACCCACACTGGGCAAGGATCGCCGTATTACGGTTTATACACCCGCAGGTTACGAGCAGAGCAAGGAGAAGTATCCCGTTCTCTATCTGTTGCACGGTGCAGGTGGTGATGAGGAGGCTTGGATGACTTTGGGCCGCACATCACAGATTCTGGATAACCTTATCGCTCAGGGTAAGGCGCGTCCTATGTTGGTTGTTATGACTAACGGTAATGCTTGGCAGCAGGCTGCTCCTGGTGAGGCTGCTGACGGTATGGGTCAGCCCGCAATGCGTATGGGTGGCGATCGCCCGAAGGCTTCGTTTGAGCAGTCATTTGGCGATGTTATTAAGTTTGTTGAGAGCAACTATCGCGTAATTAAGAAGAAGGAGGCTCGCGCCGTGGCTGGTCTTTCTATGGGTGGCGGTCACTCGTTCAATATCTCACGCACTTATCCCAATACCTTCGACTACGTAGGTCTGTTCTCTGCGGCAGCTCGCATAGGCGATAATGAGGAGGTTAAGGAGTCGCTCAAGAAGCAGCGCGACAATGGCTTTAAGCTCTATTGGATTGCTTGCGGTGAGACCGATTTCCTCTATCAGGCAAATAAGGAGGCTATGAAGTATATGGACTCAATCAACTTCCCTTACACATATCGTGAGAGTGGCGAGGGCCATATCTGGCGTAACTGGAGAATTTATCTCTCGGAGTTTGCTCCTATGTTGTTTAAATAAATATAGATAATATATAAAATATAAGCCTGGCCAATTTAGGTCAGGCTTTTTTGTGAATAAAAACTATGAAAAAGTTGTATTAATAATATTTTTGTACTAAATTTGTAATTGGATATCTACGGATATTCTACATATTTTATTAGTTGGCATTTAGGCTATTGTTGTTGCTAAGTAAAACGACCAAATTAATTACTACGAACAAACAATAGGCACATTAAATGCTCACGCTATATGGCGTGGGTGTGCTTATGTTCGTAAAGGTGCTTGGTCGTACCTTCTTAGCAAGTAGGCATCATCCACGTTTCTTTTTTAAGTTAAACGGTTGCCATCTAAGGCACGAGGTCTAATGACTGAAAACGTTTAACTGACAATCAATTAAACGTCATATTAGATTGAAAATTTGTTGTGGGACAATTATTATTTGTGTCCTTTATATGCATATTTATATTGTGCAACATTTGTTGTTTTTTTATAAAAATTGGTTTTTCGGGAATAAGGACGTTGTGAAACGGTAATACGACGCTGTGAAGCGGTAAAATTGTAATTTGGTTTTTAAAGAAGCTTACGGGAGAGAAGTCTCCCGTAAGTGTTTTTATATCTATCGTAAAAGGCCACAAATCGTTTGTGGCAGTTCACTTTCCAATGCTGTATCCTAATACATAAGAAAGATTATAGTATCAAGAATGGTGTTTCTACAAAGGTAGATTCCATTCATTTTCACATATGTGCAATTATGTATCATATAGCATTTGGAATGTGAAAAATGTGGAATGACATTAAAAAGAGACAACGATTAGTAAATTCACTAATCGTTGTCTCTTGGTTGTTGTCTATTTAACTTCTTTATTTAAGAATCACCTCCAACCCGTCATACGCTGCCCGCAGTGGCTGTGGCAGGCCTGAATCCAACTCGGCCTGTGTGCCGTGTAGTGTGCGTGCCATATGGGTAAGATATACGGGCTGGCCCATTGGCGGCGTGTATCGTTTTGTCTTCTCCAGAACACGTACTATGCGTGCTACGCCCTCTACACTCGTGTGGGTAAATGACCTGAAATCATCATCATAACCCATACCCATCGTGGCCTCGAAGATTATGGCCGTTATCGGCTTACCACTCTTGTCGTGGGCAT
This sequence comes from Rikenellaceae bacterium, assembly GCA_015059845.1. Classification (GTDB taxonomy): domain Bacteria; phylum Bacteroidota; class Bacteroidia; order Bacteroidales; family Rikenellaceae; genus Alistipes. The sequence goes on from SUZR01000006.1 coordinate 58,301, forward strand.
CAATGCCTGCTATGCGTGCCGCAACGGCGGGAATACCGCCCGTGTCGGTGGCATAGAGGAGTCGAACACCAGCCTTCTCGATAAGGTAGATTAACGTTTGCTCGAATTTGTTTCCCGTGGCGTGGCTCGCTGGTAGGGGCGTAACCGTAAGGCCATTTATCTCTACCGCCTGACCAACATATAGAGGTGTTATCTGTGGCATTGGCACACTCAGCTTTTTGGCTGCAGCCTTGAATTCCGTAACGGCTATGTCATACCACGTCTGGCTCAGATATACGCGCTTTACGCCCACCTTCAGTGCCGCCTCGGGGTTATAGTGGTCACCGTGCGAGTGGGTGTAGATGATGGTGTCGGGCTGCACTCCTGCAGGAATCATATCGAGGCAGGAGGGTGTGAAGTCAACGAGGGTGCGACTATCAAGCAAGATACTTGATAGTCGTCGATGTTCGCCTCGTGAATCTATACCATTCCAATCTGCTGCTCCCGTACCAAGAAAACGTACCAATAAGCCATCGCTATTTTGTGCTGCGGTGTCAAATATCTTGGCCTGCACGCCATCGGTATGCATTGCCACTATCGAGGCGGCAGATAGTTTGAGGAATGATTTTCTGTCCATAGTATTTGGTTATTATTTCTCGTCCTTTGAGAATGAGTAGGGACGGTCTTCAGCGCCTGTTCCGCGAGAGGTGTTGGGCTCGTCGCTCATCTTCACGCTCAACTTACCGCCCGACATAATGTCGCCGTGGGTGATGTAGTTGCGTGTGAAGTTCTTGCCATTGAGCTTCGCAGCGTCAATGTAGAAGTTCTTTGCGCTGTTCTCAGGTGCCTCAATAACGAAATCCTCGCCATTCTCAAGGTGGATTGTAGCCTTCTTGAACAGAGGCGCACCCATAATATACTGGTCTGTACCGGGGCATACGGGATAGAATCCCAACGCTGAGAATACATACCAAGCCGAAGTCTGTCCGTTGTCCTCGTCACCGCAGTAACCGTCAGCCTGAGCCGAGTAGAATCGGTCGATGACCTGACGTACCCAATACTGAGCCTTCCAGGGCTGACCGGCATAGTCGTAGAGGTAAATCATATGCTGTACGGGCTGGTTGCCGTGTGCATAGTTACCGGCGTTCATTACCGTCATCTCGGTAATCTCGTGGATGGGGAAGCCGTAGTAGCTGTCGTCGTAGATGGGAGGTACGGTAAATACCGAGTCGAGCATCTCAACAAATACATCATCGCCACCCATAAGGTCAATCAAACCCTGCGGGTCGTGGAATACCGACCAGCTGTAGTGCCAGCTGTTACCCTCTGTGAAGGCGTCACCCCACTTAAGCGGTGAGAAGGGGGCCTGGAACGTTCCATCAGCGTTGCGGCCACGCATCAACTTGGTCTCCTTGTCGAAGAGGTTGCGATAGTTCATCGCGCGCTTAGCGTAGCGGTCGATAACCTCCTGTGGCTGGCCCAGCTCCTTAGCCATCTTGTAGATGCACCAGTCGTCGTAAGCATACTCCAGTGTGCGTGCAGCATTTTCGTTAATCTTAACATCGTAGGGGACATAACCCAACGTGTTGTAATACTCGTGTCCACGACGACCCGTAGATGAAACTGTCGGGTGAACGTTCTCCGAGCCGTGTACCAGACCCTCGAAGAGAGTCTTTGTATCCTCGACCTTCACCCCCTTAAGGTATGCGTCAGCCAAAACAGAGGCAGAGTTATTACCAACCATACAGCCGCGGTGACCAGGGCTTGACCACTCGGGGAAGAAGCCGCTCTCCTTATATACATTGATGAATCCCTCCTGCATCTTCTGATTCTCTGAGGGATAGAGCATATTCAACAGCGGGAACAAGCAGCGGAATGTATCCCAGAAACCTGTGCCTGTGTAGAAGTAACCCTTCTCAACCTTGCCGTTGTGGGGGCTGTAGTGTACAACCTCACCGTTGGCGTCAATTTCATAGTGCTTCTGCGGGAAGAGCGTAGCACGATAGAGGCAAGAGTAGAATGTGCGGTACTGGTCCAGATTGCCTCCCTCTACCTCGATGCGACTCAATACGTCGTTCCACGCCTTGTGGCCCTTCTCCTTGAGCTCCTCCAATGAGTCGTTGCCCAACTCCTTGAGGTTCAAGGCTGCCTGCTCGTGGCTGATGAACGACGATGCCACGCGTGCGTGTACAGCCTCGCCCTTCTTGGTCTTGAAGCCGATAACGGCACCTACGTGGTTCTCCTGCTGCTCTGTTGCATCCGAGAGCTCGCCATTTACGAATGTGTGTACGTACTCGAAAGGCTTGTCAAACTCTACAACAAAGTAGTTCTTGAAATCCTCGGGTACGCCGCCGCTGTTACGTGTAGTGTAGCCGATAATGCGGTTGTTCTCCTTGTCGATGTTCACGTATGAGCCACGATTGAAGGCGTCAACCACAACATACGACTGGTCAGACTGCGGGAATGTGAAACGGAACAACGCAGCACGGTCGGTGGGAGAGAACTCCGTTACAACGTCGTGCTCTGCCAAATATACCTTGTAGTAGTATGCCTTAGCCTCCTCACCCTTGTGCGAGAACCAGCTGGCACGCTTGTTCTCGTCAAACTCGGGAGCGCCAACAACGGGCATCAGCGAGAACTGACCATAGTCGTTAATCCAGGGGCTGGGCTGGTGTGTCTGCTTGAAACCGCGAATCTTGTGGTCGGTATAGACATACATCCATCCGTTACCCATCTTGCCGGTCTGTGGTGACCAGAAATTCATACCCCAGGGACGCGCAATTGCGGGGTAGGTGTTACCCGTAGAGAGTGCAAACTCCGAGAGAGTACCCACCAGCGGGTTTACATAATCGGCAGGCGAAAACTCGCCCTGCTCGATTGAAGTATCGCTTGCGCACGATACGTTGAGGACTGCAAAGGCTACTGCTGCGGCAGCCATAAGAGTCATAAGGCTCTTTTTAATCATAATCAGTCAGGTTAATAATTATTGTTGTTTAAGTTATTTGAGCGTAAAGATAGTCAAAAAAAGTGTAAATATCTCTATCTTATGATAGTTCCTTGCCATTTTGCGGTGTTGCCGCACGCATCCTTCACAACAATCTCTATGTTGTGGCTCTTGCCGCCCGAGATGCCCTCAGCCTTAAGATTTACCCACGCACGGCTGCGGGCGTAGTCAATGGCAACCCACTTGCCGTCAATATATACGTTGTAAGAGGATACTCCCGAAAAGTTGTCCGACAGGCGGAAAGCGATTCTATCCCTGCCACGACAATCCTGTCCATCCTCAAACTGCGGACGAATTGTGGGCGGAGTCATATCGGCCACAAGACAGAATGTGCCGAAACTGCTGGTGCGGGCCGTTAGGCGGTTGTGGCGATAACGACCGCCAGAATAGTAAAGATATCCGCCCGAACTTACCGATGCCATAACGGTATATGGCTGTAGGCGCTCCTCCACATCCTGGGTAAATACCAGGCCGATGGATTTCTGCAATGGCGTATTGTCGTCGTGTATGCGATAGGCTGGTGAGAGAACTTTTATTGTAGAGTCGGCCTTTATTGCCACATCCGAACGCTCAATATCCAGCGCAATGGATTCATAGAGCGAGCCTTTGGCGATGACAACGCTTAGAACATCATCTACCTTATGCGCGAAATCACGATTATATTCTACGATGATTGCATCCTCAGCCACCTCGCCCTTGAAGCAGGCGTCGTTACTCTTACCCGCGATATCGAATGCGAGTGTTGAGGTGTTACCGCAATCGTCTGTAATAACAAACTCCATCTTGCGCTCCTCACCCTCGGCTGTTGTGACCACTCCGCGATTTACAAGCGTGGGGTAGAAATATTTTGTGCCACCCTGCAACATTGCTGCACGCATCACCTCATTACGCGAGCGGCGCTGAATGGGGTAGTGCGATACGGCGTTGCAGTAACGCGAGAGGTCGAATGGGAAGCCATCGTTGCGGTATTCAAATATAGCTTTACCATCCAGCTTGGCCACCATATTATATACTCCGTAGGTGTTGGCAACATCATTCTTGCGGTCGGAGGTCTCTACGATGAAGTAACCCTTGCGACCAACCTTTATCGGGCTCTTTTGTGCCGTGCGGTAGGTGTTGGCATCGGCCTTATGTACTGCGTAGGTGGCCAACCTGCTGTGGCAGGGCACGCCTCTAACAGTGTCAACCTCCACGTAGTGTACCTTCATAATGTATGGCGAGATGTTATCTTTGGGCGTAACAATGCCTTGTGAGATGATATTAAGAGTCTTTTGAGTCTTTGCATCTCGTATCTCAAAATGCAGGTGCGGGCCCTGCGATGAGCCTGTATTTCCCGAGCGGGCTATCTCCTCGCCACGCTTTACGGGGAATTGGTCAGCCTGACAGTATAGGTCCACACGGCTCTGCTTAAGGCGATGGCGCTCCGAGAATACAAAGTCGGCTATATCCTTACGAAAACGCGATAGGTGGCCATAAACCGAAGTCGTTCCATTGGGATGCGTGACGTACAAAGCCAAACCATAACCCGTAGGCGATTGCGACACACGTGAAACATATCCGTCGGCAACGGCTACCACGGGCTTGCCCTCCACGCCATCGGTCTTGAAGTCTGTGCCTGCGTGGAAATGGTTGGGGCGCATCTCGCCGAAGTTTGCAGAGTAATATCCTGCCACATTACGCAGCGGGTAGTCGTAATATGCAGGGTCCAATTTCTGCGCCGAGCAGATGTGGGCGCAGCAGAGCAGTATGGTTAGTATAAAAAGTCGTCGCATTCGTCTTGTATGTTAATATCTTTCATCACCCTCTCTACGCATCTCAAGGCGTCGTCCATCGCAAAGCCGAGCGAGAGAGCGTGACGTATCAGTTTTGTCTTTAGTTGGTATGCTGTATCGTACTTTGTGGTGCGTACTTTGCGTTTCAGACGCTCGATAAGACGCTCCTCGTTCTTCTCTGCGGGCATCTGTCGCAAAGCCTCATTTATGATGTTCTCGCCAATGCCTTTGCGCCTGAGTGCTGTGCGAATCTTATACTCTCCCCACGCACTAAGGTTGCTCTTCTCGCGCACAAAAGCCTCAGCATAACGGCTGTCGTCAATAAATTTTTCGTTGATAAGTCGCTGCAAAACACCCTGTCTGTCGGCGACGGGTACCTCCCACGTTGCCATCAATCGCAGGGCGTCACCCGACGACCGCTCGGCACGTGCGCACAATCGCATAAGCGAGGCGAGGGCCTGCTCGGCTGTCTTTGTACGTTTTACTTTCGGTTTGGTCGGCAACATATCATTCTCGGTTTTTGGCGGAAGTCATAATGAATCTCTACATCGTAGAAACCCTCGCGGCTCAACATCTCGGCCGTCTCGGTAGCCAGCGTCTCGTGAATCTCAAAGAGTAGAAATCCCTGCTCGGAGAGTAGTTTTTTTGCGGCGCGTGCTATCTCGCGGTAGAAGATAAGTGGGTCACCATCGTCAACAAATAGCGCCATATGCGGCTCGTGCTTGGTGACGTTTATGTGCATAGCAGCCATCTCCGATTGCGGAATATATGGCGGGTTGGATACTATTATGTCGAACGTACGGCCTTGTACGGCCTGCAAGCCATCAAGTGCATCATCTTTTATAATCTCTACCTCGGTATTTAATAGTCGGGCATTCTCTTTAGTTATCTCTATTGCCCTGTCCGACAGGTCGATAGCCGTAACAGAGGCTTGCGCCAAACGCTTTCTTAATGCTATGGCTATGCAACCACTTCCCGTACATATATCCAGAATCCTCGGCTCTTTTATCCCTTCGGCGCACTCCATTGCCCACATAACCAACTCCTCGGTTTCGGGGCGAGGAATCAGTACGCCTTCGCGTACGGTAAAATCGTAACCGCAGAACTCCGCTTTGCCAATCACATACTGCACGGGACGTCCCGAAGCTAACTCCTCGGCACACTTCTCAATGCCCTCTATCTCGATTATCTCGTTTGGCTCGATGATGTATTTTGATTCCGTCTCGTGGCTTAATGCCGAAGCCACCATACGTGCAATATGCCGGCACTCATTCTCATCATATAGAGGGCGAATACAATCTGTAAGATAGCCTATAATCTCGGCACGCGAGGCTCTCATTATGCGCGTAGTTTAAGCTCTGCCAGGGCGATGGCAATAGCCGATTCAATGACAACCGCAGCACGCAACGTGATGCATACATCGTGACGGCCCTTTATAACCAAAGGCTCAACGCTTCCGCTCTCGAAATTGTATGTCTGCTGCTCGCACGATATTGAGGGCGTGGGCTTTACGGCAGCGCGTACAACAATCTCGTTACCGTTGGTTATGCCACCCACAATGCCCCCTGCGTGGTTTGTTGCTGTCTGACCCTCGGCCGATATTATGCAGTCGTTGTTCTGCGAGCCACGCTTGCGAGCCACCTCAAAACCATCGCCGAACTCTACACCCTTAACTGCTGGAACAGAGAATAGAAGATGTGCGATAAGGCTCTCTGCCGAGTCAAAAAATGGCTCTCCAAGACCCACATCTACGCCCTTCACGCGGCACTCTACAACACCTCCCACCGAGTCTTGTGCCATACGTGCCTGCTCGATGATTTCCGCAAATTTTTCTTTGTTGCGTTCACTGCCAATCTCCGTAATCTCGGTTGAGAACTCTACGCTCTGCCCCAAAATCTTCTTTGCCACAACACCCGCAGCAACCAATCCGAGCGTTATACGACCCGAAAAGTGGCCACCACCACGTGGGTCGTTGTAACCGTTCCACTTCTTCTGTGCCACCCAGTCGGCGTGCGATGGGCGGGGATGCGAGATAAGATTCTTGTAATCTCCCGAACGGGTATTCTCATTCACAAATTCAATGGTAAGCGGCGAGCCTGTCGTATGGCCGTTGTATAGGCCCGAAACAATGTGTGGCACATCGCCCTCCTTGCGTGGGGTTGTACCCGCAGCTCCTGCGCGACGACGGTCCAAATCGGCGGTGAACTCCTCCTCGCAGAGTGCTATGCCTGCCGGAACGCCATCAATGCTAACGCCCACCTGCGCTCCGTGTGACTCGCCCCAGATGGTTACTCTGAATATATCTCCCCAAGAGTTCATTATCGTACGATTATTGATTCCAAATCCTCAAAGAATGTGGGGTAGCTCTTCTCTACACACTCGGCGTTCTGAATCTTCACCTTCCCCTTGCAGCGCAATGCCGATACGGCCAACGACATCGCAATACGGTGGTCGTTGTGGCTGAATGTCTCGGCGGGGTGAATCTCGCCACCTCGGATTTTCATTATGTTATCTTCGCTAATATCTACCTCGATGCCTAACTTCTCATACTCCTGACGTATGGTCTCGGCGCGGTCACTCTCCTTATGGCGCAGACGGTCTGTGCCGATAATCACGCTCTCACCCTCGGCTGCAGCAGCCAGAGCTGCCAATGCGGGGAAGAGGTCGGGAGAATTCGTTGCATCAAACTCAAATGCACGCAAATCACGCTTCGATACGGTTATGCTGTTCTGCTCGATGATAAGCCCTGCACCTGCACGCTCCAGGGCGCGGCATATAGCCGTGTCGGCCTGCTTGGAGAGGGTAGAGATATTCTTTACCGTAACCTCTCCGGCAATAGCACCCGCAACAAGCATTGTCGAAGCTCCGCTCCAGTCGCCCTCGATAGAGAGGTCGGTGGGCGTATATTTCTGGCTACCCTCGATGAAGAATTGCGAGTAGTCGCCCTCGTTCTGCATAATCTCGATGCCGAAGCGGTGAGCCGTATCAATCGTCATATCAATATATGGTGTAGATACGGGTGAATCCACGTGCAGCGTGGTATCCTCCTCGGCAAGCGGTAGTGCCAACAACAATCCCGTAATAAACTGCGACGAAATGCTGCCATCAACCCATATCTCACCACCGTGAATAGGACCCTGCACCTCGATGGGGAGATATCCTCCGCCATCGCGTACATTTACTCCTAGCTGACGCAGCGGCTCGACCATCATCGTCATCGGGCGGTAGAGTAGTGTACCCTCGCCCTGAATGGTTATAGGAGTACGGTTTAGTGATGCAATGGGGGTGAAAAGACGTGTTGCGAGTCCCGACTCTCCTACGTGAAGCGTATCGGAGCGTGGATTCAAACCACCATTGATAGCTATGGTACTATCGTCCAAAAACTCCACCTTTGCTCCCAATGCCTCGATGCACTTTAGAGCCGAGTGGGTGTCCTTACAAAATTCAATGTTGCGCAACACGGTACGACCCTCGGCCAAAAGAGCCAGAGCAATAGCGCGTTGTGCATAACTTTTAGAGCTTGGAGGAGTTATGATGCCGTTAACACTCCCCAAACTGACATATTTATCCATATTGGGTTATTGTTGGTTTTCTTCTTGTTTGCTCATCGTCTGCATAGCCGCTTCGGCTGCAGCTCGCTGCTCGGCCTCAATACGCTCCATTGTGGCGCTCTTGCGTCCACGCAGCTGGAAGTTCTTGCCGAGATACACCTTACGCACCATCTCGTCGTTGGCCAAATCTTCGGCCGTACCTGTCTTAAGAATCTTACCCTCGTAGAGCAGGTATGTGCGGTCGGTAATCTCCAGCGTCTCATCAACGTTGTGGTCGGTGATAATCACGCCGATATTCTTCTGCTTGAGCGTCGCTACAATGCTCTGAATATCCTCCACAGCGATGGGGTCAACGCCGGCAAACGGCTCATCCAAAAGAATGAATGAGGGGTTGATGGCTACCGCACGTGCAATCTCCGTACGGCGACGCTCACCTCCCGAGAGCTGAATACCCAGACTCTTGCGCACCTTCTGCAAGCGGAACTCCTCGATGAGAGCCTCCACACGCTCGCGCTGATACTCTTTACTGTAATTGGTCATCTCCAGCACGGCACGAATGTTGTCCTCCACACTAAGACGGCGGAATACAGATGCCTCCTGTGCCAGATAACCTACACCCATCTGCGCACGACGATATACGGGCATATTGGTAAGCTCGCTTACCTCGCCCTCATCGTTCTCGAGGAAGATTTTACCCTCGTTCGGCTTGATAAGTCCCACTATCATATAAAAGGTAGTGGTCTTACCGGCACCGTTGGGGCCCAGCAATCCTACAATCTCTCCCTGCTTTACGTCGATGGTTACGTGATTTACCACCGTACGTGACTTATATTTTTTGACCAGCTCGCTTGTGAATAGACGCATAATCGATGAAATTTTTTACAAAGTTATTATTTTTTCCAAAAAAAGTTTTATCTTTGAATGAGAATTTAATTTTTACACCTTTATAGGATATAACATCGCGTATTTATTTCTAACGATGGAACAGGACCAGAACTTATTGCATAACAAACTTAAGGAGTATTTCGGATTCACATCTTTCAAGGGTAACCAGGAGGCTGTAATCCGTAACTTGCTTTCGGGGCGCGACACCTTTGTGTTGATGCCCACGGGTGGCGGTAAATCGTTGTGCTATCAGTTGCCTGCGCTTATTATGGATGGTGTGGCAATTATCATCTCGCCACTTATCGCCCTGATGAAGAATCAGGTCGATGCTATGCGTACATTCTCAACCGAGTCGGGAATTGCTCATTTCCTGAACTCATCACTCAATAAAACGGCTATCAATCAGGTTCGTCAGGATGTGCTTGCGGGCAAGACCAAACTTTTGTATTTTGCGCCCGAATCACTCACCAAGGAGGATAATGTAGCCTTCCTGCGCAAGATAAAGATTTCGTTCTACGCCATCGACGAGGCACACTGTATCTCGGAGTGGGGTCACGATTTCCGCCCTGAGTATCGCCGTATTCGCCCTATCATCAACGATATTGGTCAGGCACCCTTGATTGCTCTTACTGCTACGGCTACGCCGAAGGTGCAGATGGATATCCAGAAGAATTTGGGTATGTCGGATGCTGCGGTGTTTAAGTCTTCGTTCAACCGCTCGAATCTATTCTATGAGATTCGTCCCAAGCATAACGCCGAGCGTGATATCATACGTTTCATCAAGCAGAAGCCTGGCAAGAGCGGTATTATTTACTGCCTGAGCCGCAAGAAAGTTGAAGAGCTGGCCGAGTTGTTGATGGCCAACGGTATTAAGGCGCTGGCATATCACGCAGGTATGGATGCGCAGACACGTGCGAACAATCAGGACGACTTCCTGATGGAGAGGGTGGATGTGATTGTGGCTACTATTGCCTTCGGTATGGGTATCGATAAACCCGATGTGCGATATGTTATCCACTACGATATTCCTAAATCTTTGGAGGGATATTATCAGGAGACGGGACGTGCTGGCCGCGATGGTGGCGAGGGACACTGCTTGACCTTCTATAGCTATAAGGATATCCAGAAGCTCGAGAAGTTTATGCAGGGTAAGCCCGTTGCCGAGCAGGAGATTGGCAAGCTATTGTTGCTCGAGACGGTGTCGTATGCCGAGAGTTCAATGTGCCGCCGCAAGACTCTGTTGCACTACTTTGGTGAGGAGTACACCGAGGCAAATTGCGGCTGTTGCGATAACTGCGTAAATCCTAAGCCCAAGGTTGAAGCTAAAGCCGAGATGAAGCTCGCCTTGCAGACTCTGGAGGCTATTGGCGATAAGTTTAAGATTGACCATCTGTGTGCCGTGCTGACGGGTAAGACTACGGCGCAGGTTAAGAGCTATGCCCACAATAAACTCAAGTTCTTCGGCGAGGGTGAGGACCACGATGCCAAGTTCTGGGGTGCTGTGGTGCGTCAAGGCTTGATTATGGGTCTTATTGATAAGAGTATCGAGAACTATGGCCTAATCTCTATAAATGAGAAGGGTAAGGAGTATATCAAGTCGCCCAAGTCGGTGACAATCACCCTCGACCATAACTACGACGAGGAGGAGAAGGAGGAAGAGGCAATGTCGGCACAGATGGGTAAGGGCGGTGCTGCTGACGAGGAGCTCTTCTCTATGCTCAAGGATTTGCGTAAGAAGGTTGCCAAGAAGCACGACCTGCCGCCATTCGTTATCTTCCAGGACCCGTCGCTTGAGGATATGGCTATTCAGTATCCTATCACCATCGAGGAGATGCAGAATATCTCAGGTGTCGGTGCGGGTAAGGCTAAGAAGTTTGGTGAGGAGTTTATCAAACTTATCAAGGCTTACGTTGAGGAGAAGGATATCATCCGCCCGCAGGATATGGTGGTGAAGGGCGTTGCTAATAAGTCCGGTAATAAGATATTTATCATCCAATCTATCGACCGTAAGATGGATTTCGAGGATATCGCGCGTGCGAAAAATCTCGATTTCGATGAGCTGCTGTCCGATATTGAGGGTATCGTAAATTCGGGAACGAAGCTCGATATCTCGTACTATCTCGACCAGCATATGGACGAGGATAAGGTGGAGGATATCTACCTCTACTTCAAGGAGGATGCCGAGAGCGACTCGCTGGATGCCGCCATCGAGGAGTTAGGCTCGGACTATACCGAGGAGGAGATTCGTCTGGTGCGTATCAAGTTCCTGTGCGAGATGGGTAACTAACCGTAAACGAAGGATAAAGATTAGGTGTTGTAAACAAAAGAGGTTTATAACACCTATTTTTTTATTATTTTTTCTCGATAACGAAAAAAATATTACCTTTGCACCCGAAAATTGATGTGGAAGGATTTGGACTGCTTGCAACCACGAAAAAAATGCTAAACCAGCACATTCAGCATACAACAGTCAATCTTCCATACGTTTAATTGTTTGAAACATAAAAACTATTAAAGTATGGCTTTTTTATTTACCTCGGAGTCTGTGTCGGAGGGTCACCCCGATAAGGTGTCAGACCAGATTTCGGATGCTATTTTGGACGAGTTTCTTCGTCACGATTCACAGTCAAAAGTTGCTTGTGAGACACTTTGTACAACAGGTTTGGTAGTTGTGTCGGGTGAGGTTAAATCATCGGCATATGTTGATATCCAGGGTGTTGCACGACGTGTTATTGATAAAATCGGATATAACAAGAGCGAGTATCAGTTCGATGCAGCATCGTGCGGTATCCTCTCGGCTATCCACGAGCAGTCGTCAGATATCAATCAGGGTGTTGAGCGCGCCGAGGCTGAGGAGCAGGGCGCTGGTGACCAGGGTATTATGTTTGGCTATGCCTGCAACGAGACACGCGAGTATATGCCTGCGACGCTGATTCTCTCGCACGTTATACTGAAGGAGCTGGCCGTAATCCGCCGCGAGGGCGAGACTATGACCTACCTGCGTCCCGATGCCAAAAGTCAGGTTACGATGGAGTATGACGAGGCTACGGGTAAGCCCACACGTGTACACACTATCGTTGTATCTACGCAGCACGATGAGTTCGTTCGTCCTACCGAGGAGCGTTCGGAGAAGGAGGCTGAGATTATGATGCAGCGCCTGATACGTGAGGATGTGAAGAATATCTTGATTCCTCGCGTTAAGGCTCGCTTGGAGCGCGCAGGTGACTGTCTGTCGGAGCTTATCGGCGATGATTATATCCTGCACGTTAACCCTACGGGAAAGTTCGTTATCGGAGGTCCTCACGGAGATACAGGTTTGACCGGCCGTAAGATTATTGTTGATACCTACGGTGGTCGTGGTGCTCACGGTGGTGGTGCCTTCTCTGGTAAGGATTCATCGAAGGTTGACCGCTCGGCGGCTTACGCAGCACGCCATATCGCAAAGAATATGGTTGCCGCAGGTGTTGCCGACCAGGTTTTGGTGCAGCTCAGCTACGCTATCGGTATTGCCGAGCCGTTGTCAGTATATGTTGATACCTATGGCTCGAAACGCCCCGTAGCGTTGGAGGGTATGACCGATGGCGAGATTGCACGCAAGGTTTCAAAGCTGTTCGACCTGCGTCCTGCAGCTATCGTGAAGCGTTTCGGTTTGACGAATCCTATCTTCGAGGCTACGGCTTCGTATGGTCACTTCGGTAACCGTCCCTACAAGAAGAGCGTCAAGGTTTGGGAGAATGGCGTAGAGGTCGAGCGCGAGATTGAGTTCTTCGGCTGGGAGCGTCTGGATGTAGTGGAGCAGATTAAGGCAGAGTTCGGATTGTAAGAAATTGCCTAACAAGGCTGCTTTGTCGTTATGCTCACCCTCAAAATCCTCATTTACGCCAAGTAAACTGCGGTTTTTCGGGTTTCGCAAGCCTAAAATCAGCTCTTGAGATACAATTTACCATAGAAGATAAGGAGGTTGCTTGTGTGCAACCTCTTTTTTTTGCCCGATTTTTGTATCTTTGTATCTAATTGGAGTGGTATTCGACAATATTAAGTAGAAAAATTCTCCGAATATGTATAATAATTCATATCGGCGAGCCGTTATAAATGCAGAATAAGTAAAAACAGAATTTGCCTATGCAGAAACTTGCCTAATTTGAATTATAAACATTTTTTTTACTTGTGTTATTATGAAAAAGACGGCATTAGTGATTTTGGGAGCAGCCGTAGTTTCGGCTGTTGCTGGCGGTGCGACCGCATTGTATGTAAATAATTATCTTTCTAATAAAGGTGGTGTACTTTCGTCAGATGACATCACCACACAGTGGAGTGATGAGACACCCAAGGCGGGTAACCATTTTGCGGCATATCAGGCCGAGCAGTATCCCGACCTTACCTACGCTGCCGAGAATGCAGTGAAGGCGGTTGTAAACATCGAGTCTATCCGTGAGGTGCAGTATGGTGGCCGTTCGCGCGGATACGACCCCTTCTATGAGTTTTTCGGTATCCCCTATGGTGGTGGATATGGTGAGCCGCAGACCCGCGAGCAGCGAGCAGGTGGTTCGGGCGTAATCATCTCGGAGGATGGCTATATCGTTACAAATAACCACGTTATTGAGGATGCAACCAAACTCAAGGTAAAACTCAATGATGGCCGCACGTTCGATGCGAAGCTCATCGGCACAGACCCTACAACGGATGTCGCGTTGATTAAGATTGATGAGAAGAATCTGCCTACAATTCCCTTTGGTAACTCGGATAATCTGCGTTTGGGCGAGTGGGTGTTGGCTATCGGCTCACCCTTCGACTTGCAGTCAACAATTACGGCAGGTATCGTCAGCGCTAAGGCTCGCCAGTTGGGCGTTATTCCCAATGAGTTGCGTGTGGAGTCGTTTATCCAGACCGATGCGGCTGTGAATCCTGGTAACTCGGGCGGTGCGCTGGTAAATACACGTGGTGAGTTGGTAGGTATCAATACCGTAATTAAATCATCTACGGGTAGTTATATCGGTTACTCGTTTGCCGTTCCCGAGACTATCGTGCGTAAGGTTGTTGTCGATTTAAAGGAGTATGGCGTTGTGCAGCGTGCATTGCTCGGTATTCGTTATCGCGCTATCGACGACCAGTTTATCGAGCAGCTTGGTGAGGAGCTCGGTATCACGAAGACGGGTGGTCTGTATGTTGATGAGGTTGTTGAGGGCGGAGCTGCCGAGGAGGCGGGCCTGCGTAAGGGTGATATCATTACCGCTATTGATGGCACAAAGACCAATGATGCCTCTACAATGACCGAGAAGATGGCGCAGCGTCGTCCTAACGATAAGGTTACTATCTCGTATAACCGTAACGGCATAGATAAAAAGGTGCAGGTAACACTCAAGAATAAGGTTGGCAAGGCTGAGCCTGTAACTGTTGACACTAAGGATGTTGCCGAGGCTCTGGGTGGTAAGTTCTCTGAGGTTAGCCGTGCCACACGCGAGAAGCTGGAGATTCGTGGCGGTGTTCAGGTTACAAGTGTCGAGCGCGATGGCTTGCTGGGCCGCTCGGGCGTAAAGGAGGGCTTTGTGATTACCTATATCAACGACCGTCCTGTCACCTCAATGAGCGACTTGCAGCGTATGAGCGACAAGATTGAAACCATCGATGGCGTCTATCCCAACGGTCGCGCCCTGCGTTATGTGATTGTGCAGTAATTAACCACAGAGAAAATATTTTCCCCGACCTAACAAGGTCGGGGATTTTTATGTATTGGTTTGTTGTTCAGGCGTATTCAAATTGAGAAGAATCGGATAAAAATATCGTAGATATTTATTCATATTTCTCAAATCCAAAAAAAGTTAGTAACTTTACACCAAATTTACATATTGAAGAGATGATTGTAGAATTAATTTCAAAATATCTGGAGAGTAATAAGCGTCTGGTGGTGCCTAATTTGGGTGCGTTTATCGTCAAGGAGGCGGGACGTGTGGTGTTATTCTCGAATCTTATCAAGGGCGATGATGGCGTGTTGCGTTCGTTGCTCATCGCCGATGGCGTGTCGGAGCTGGAGGCTGCAGCAGCCATCGACCGTTTTGTCTTTGAGGTGAACTTTCGTCTGGAGAGTACGGGCGAGTGTTTGCTGAGTGGTTTTGGCGTGCTGAAAACAGGTGTAAATGGCACTATCTCGTTCTCGTATCAGCCCACAACCAAGGGTGAGAATTTGGATGGTAATGTAGCTCCGCGCAATAGTAAGCCCGCAGTTGCGCCCGTTGAGGCAAAAACCAAGCAGGAGCCTAAGCCTAAGGTAGAGCCTATTGCGGAGGATGAGCCTTTGCAGATAAATGTTGTGCCTCGCAAGGAGCCCGTGGCTCGCCAGCAGGAGGTTGCAGCTGAGCGAGATGAGCAGCAGGAGCGTCCTGTGCGTCCTGCACGTCGTCCTCGACCACAGGATGATTACGTCAAGGGCTTGCGTTATGGTAAGGGCCGTAAGGTTGTGACAGGCCGCGAGAGTGCTACTTCGCGCAAGAGCAATAAGAGCGACCTCATTATGAAACTCGCTATTTTCGCAGCTGTTTTGGCAATTTTGGCTTTGGCATACGGCGTATGGAACGATTGGCGTGCATCGAAGTACGACGAGCCATTTATTGACAACTCGGAGATTTACGAGGATGTTCCCGAGAGTGCTGAGCGTGAGGTGCGCAACCCCGATTTGGATTATATTACGCCTAAAGAGAATTAATTACTATGGCGGAGATAGATATTACTACCGTTAAACAACGATTTGGCATCATCGGTAACTCCGATGCGATGAATCGTGCCCTGAGCGTTGCTCTGCGTGTCGCTCCGACCGATTTGTCGGTTTTGGTGACGGGCGAGAGTGGTGTAGGTAAGGAGTTCTTTCCGCAGATTATACACGCATATTCAGCTCGTAAGCACGCCAAGTATGTAGCGGTGAATTGTGGTGCGATACCCGAGGGTACGATTGACTCGGAACTCTTCGGCCACGAGAAAGGTTCTTTTACGGGTGCTACCGAGGCGCGTAAGGGTTACTTCGAGGAGGCTGATGGCGGAACAATCTTTTTGGACGAGGTGGGCGAGTTGCCCCTCTCTACGCAGGTACGTTTGTTGCGTGTATTGCAGTCAGGTGAGTTTATGCGTGTAGGCTCGGCGCGAGTGCAGAAGACAAATGTGCGTGTTGTGGCGGCTACAAATAACGACCTCTTGCGCTCGATTGAGAGTGGCCGTTTCCGCGAGGATTTATATTACCGCTTGAATACGGTGCCTATTACGGTTCCGGCCCTGCGTGAGCGTCCTGAGGATATTCCTCTGTTGTTCCGTAAGTTTGCGGCTGATGTTGCCGTTCAGTATAAGATGCCGGCCGTTCAGCTGGATGATAACGCACGTGCTATGCTCCAGAGTCACTATTGGCGCGGAAATGTTCGTCAGCTGAAGAATGTGGCGGAGCAAATCTCGGCGTTGGAGAAGAGCCGTGTTATTACGGCCGATGTTTTGGCATCGTACCTTGCTCCTGCGCACTCGGCGGCTCCTACTATGGCATCGGCAGGCGTTGGTGGCGAGGATTTCTCGACCGAGCGAGAGCTGTTGTATAAGATTCTGTTCGATATGCGCAGCGATATCAACGACCTGAAGCGTATGTTGTCGGACTTGATGCACGGGGCACACCTCCAGCACCATACGCAGCATACCGCCTCGCATCACGATGTTATCGGTTTGCTGCCATCCTCTTCGGTGGTAGCCCCTGAGGCCGATTATGCCGTAAGCGAGGAGGTGGAGGATGTTCCGCATAAGGAGCTTACCAAGGCCGATATGCAGCGCGAGCAGATTGTGCGTGCCTTGAAGAATAACAATGGCCGCCGCCGTGATGCTGCGCGTGAGTTGTTTATGTCGGAGCGCACGCTCTATCGCCGCATAAAGGAGTTGGGTATAAACGATGAAGATTTTTAGTGAAGAATAGTTGTGAATAAGGTATTTTATAGATTGATATTTCCCGTACTCCTGCTCTGCGCTATGATGCAGACGGGGTGTATATTTATGAAGGGTGGCTACTCGCTCTCGGGTGCAAGTATCCCCGAGGCGGCCAAGACCTTTAGTGTTGCCTACTTCCCTAACAATGCTCCTATGGTGTCGCCCACGCTGAGTACAATGCTTACCGAGGCTCTGAAGGATAAGTTCTCGCGCCAGACAAAATTGCAAATGGTTGAGGAGGGCGGCGACTTCGCTTTTGAGGGAGAGATTACAGGTTATGCCTCGACGACCGCATCGGTGTCGAGTGATGACTACGCATTGCTGAACCGCCTTACGATTACCGTGCGCGTGAAGTTTACCAATGCCGTTGACCCCAACGCATCGTTCGTTCAGACCTTCTCGCAGTTCACCGAATATGACTCTCAGCAGCTGTTGACCGATATCCAGACCTCGCTTGATGAGGAGATTGTAAATCAGCTTGTGACCGATATTTTTATGGCTTCAGCATCGAATTGGTAAAATTATGGGAAAAATATTTAAAAAAAAATCAGAGGCTGAAAACGACGTTCTTACCATTGACAGAGAGTTGCTTGAGCAGCTTTTTCATACCGAGCGCTGGAGTGAAAATGCAGGAAATATCACTTCAAGTAATACTTCAGGTGACGATTTGGTAAACAGATTGTGCGTGCAGCCCGAATTAGCCGCTCAACAAATTAATATAGAGTCGCTTACAAAGATTACCTCTGAGGATATTATAGATAAATTCCTCCGCACGGAAAACCACCGTATTGTGGCTGAAGAAGGTGAAGTAACACAAGAGATAGTAACGGAGCCCGCTCTGGACGAGGAGGAGGATATGGTCAGCGAGGAGCTTGCCGAAATCTACCTCGCTCAGGGGCTGAAAGATATGGCAAAAGAAACTTATCGCAAATTAAGTTTGCTAAATCCCGAAAAAAGTATTTACTTTGCAGAGATTATTTCAAAAATAGATAGTAATAATTAAAAATAGTATAGAATTATGTTATATTCAATTTGTATCGTATTGATTCTCGTTGCGAGCATTATCCTTATCTTGGCTATCTTGGTGCAGAACCCCAAGAGCGGTATGGCTGCAAACTTCGGTGCTGCTAACCAGGTTATGGGT
Organism: Rikenellaceae bacterium; assembly: GCA_015059845.1. GTDB lineage: Bacteria > Bacteroidota > Bacteroidia > Bacteroidales > Rikenellaceae > Alistipes. The sequence goes on from SUZR01000006.1 coordinate 76,583, forward strand.
GTTCGTGAGTCTGCCAATATCTTGGAGAAGACAACTTGGACTTTGGCTGGTTTGATTGTAGCTTTGAGCCTTATCGCTACTATCTCTATGGAGAGCGACGTGGTTACCACAGGTGGTGCTTTGCAGAAGGACGCTGAGGCTTTGATGGAGCGCGTAAACGCTAACGCTTCTCAGAACGCTATGCCCCAGGCTGAGGTTCCTGCTGAGGCTCCCGCAGAGACTCCCGCAAACTAATTGCACGAGGATTTCAGTTACGACGCATCCCATTCGGGGTGCGTCTTTTTTTTGTCTTTTTGCGAAAACGTGATATTTTAGTTGAAAAACTGCATAAAATAGTTGGAGATAAAAATTTTTTAGTTATATTTGCAGTAGATAAACCCTAAAACCAATATTATTATGCAAAAGTTAACTAACAAAGAGGAAGAGGTAATGCAGTTCTTCTGGGAGCGTGGTCCGATGTTCGTAAAGGATATCGTTGCGCTGTACGATGACCCGAAACCCCACTTCAACACAATTTCGACTATGGTACGTCTCCTCGAGTCGAAGGGCTTTGTTGACCACGAGGTTTTCGGAAACACCTACCGTTACTTCCCCGTAATCTCGCAGGAGGAGTTCTCTAAGGGATTGCTTGGAAATGTTGTTACGCGCTATTTCGAGAGTTCGTACAAGCGTGTTGTTTCGGCGTTGATAGCCGAGGAGAAGATTTCTGTTGACGAATTGGAGGAGCTTATACGCAAGGTAAATAACCAGTAGCACCCCGCAAAACAAAAAATCATTAGGCTATGTTTGACTTCATAATATATCTCGGTCAGTCGGCGTTGTGCTTGGCGGCGCTATATCTTATATATAAGGTGGCGATGAGCCACGAGACGCTGCACTACTTCAATCGTGTGCTGTTGCTCGGCTCTGTTTTGTTGTCGGCTCTGCTGCCGTTGTGCCGCGTGAAGATTGTCAAGGAGTACGACCCCGCACCAACCCTCGCCTCTATCGAGATTGATGATATGGTCGTGGCAGATGTCGCGGACGTGGCTCTGGGCATTGATTACGTGTCGTTGCTGAAGGATTTGGCTGTAATGTTTTTCTTTGTTGGCGTGGCTTTTATGCTGGCACGTTTAGCTGTGGGTATCTACTCTGTGTGGCGCTTGATTCATAGCGGTCGAATGAGCGTTATCGAGGAGGATGTAACCCTCACGGTCGTAGATAATCTCTCCTCTCCGTTTAGTTGGTTTGGCCATATTGTTGCCTCGCAGAGCGATGTGCAGCAATTTCGCGGGATGATTCTCGCGCACGAGCTGGCTCATATACGCCTGCGCCACTCGTGGGATGTGATGTTTGTCGATGTGGCACTCTGCCTGTGGTGGTTTAACCCTGCTATGTGGTTGCTGCGACGCGAGTTGCAGTCGCTGCACGAGTATCAGGCCGATGATGCTGTGTTGAATGGTGGCGTAGATGCAAAAAGTTATCAAATGTTATTAATAAAAAGAGCAGTTGGCTCAAGACTCCACTCCGTTGCCAACTGCCTGAATCACAGTAACCTTAATAATCGAATCACTATGATGTGTAAGAAAAATTCATCGAGGTGGGCTGCAACCAAGGCGTTGCTGGTCGTGCCTATGGTGGCTGTTGCGATGGGCGCATTTGCCACTACTGTTTATGTACCTCGCGAAGTACAAGACAAAGTTACAGAAAATTCTGTAAATAACAAAGAGTACAAACCTGCAATAATTGAAATTAAGGGTAGCGATATCTACCTTAACAATAAGCAGGTTACGGCTGCAGAGCTGGAGGCTGTTATTGAGGAGTACCGTCTGCAAACTCTCATTTACGACGAGAATGATGCCGCGTCGAAGCGTACTTATGAGGCTATTCACAATACGTTGAAGCTCAATGGTAATATTGATGCAATATATTCTGATGGCAAGCGCCCTGAAGTATCAGTTGTGCGAATTTCGGGTGATAAGATTTATTTGAATGACGAGCAGATAACTCTTGAGCAGTTGAAGGTTAAGGCTGATGCAATGGATAAGACCGCTACAATTGTGATGCACTCCGATGTTAATACAGATGCAGAGCAACTTAATGCGGTGAAGGAATCATTCCGTCATACTTCGCACGCCGTAAAGGTGATTTCGGAGAAGGAGCGTATTGCTATTGTTGATGGAAAGGTTGTTCCATACGAAGAGATGATGAAAATCGAATCTTCAAACATTGGCAATGCAAGACTGACATATGATTACAATACCTTGCCCCAAGGCCTGGGTATTTCAGAGGATGATGTAAAGAAGAATGGTGCTATTGTAATCACACTCAAAAAGGATGGCGATACAGCCGTCGTTGACAATGCTACCGAGAATAAGGTGATTGTAATTGCAGATAAGCAGGATGACAAACCCTTTATCAAGGTCGAGAAGATGCCGACTTTTGACGGCGGAAAGAGTTTGGTAGGATTCCAAAATTGGATACAGAATAATATTCGTTATCCAAAGGAGGCTCTTGCGAAGGGCGTTGGTGGTCGAGTAATCTTCCAATTTGTTGTTGAGCGAGATGGTACTCCTTCGTCATTCAATGTATTGCAGTCGCCCGATAAATCGCTCTCGGATGAGGTTGAGCGCATATTCAAGACCTCACCCAAGTGGGAGGCTGGCGAGCAAAATGGCGAGAAGGTGCGAGTTATTTACACCGTTCCCGTTGTGTTTACAACGCCAAGTGCAGAAACGCAGGAGTTTGAGCAGCAGAAGCAGAACTTTGAGGCGCAAAAGCAGAATTTTGAGCAGCAGAAAGACCTTGCCTATATCAAGGTCGAGAAGATGCCGACATTCCAAGGTGGCGATTTGAATACGTTCCGTAATTGGGTGCAGGGCCAGATTCAGTACCCCAAAGAGGCTATGGAGAAGAATATCTCGGGCCGAGTGATTTTCTCATTCGTGGTGGAGAAGGATGGCTCTACATCGGATTTTACAGTTTTGCAGACTCCCGACAAGTTGCTTGCAGACGAGGTTGAGCGTATCTTTAAGAGCTGCCCCAAGTGGGAGCCCGGCACACAGCGTGGCGAGAAGGTGAGAGTTAAGTACACCGTTCCTATCGTCTTTGCTATTCAGGGAAACAACGCGGCAGCTGAGGGATTAAAGGTTGTTGGTGTAAAATCACAGCCAAAAACCGTAGAATCTGAGGCTGCAATCGCAGAGGTTAAGAAAACGGCTGATATTGTAATCAAGTCAGAGAATGGCAAGGAGACATACTTTGTCAATGGTAAAGAGGTGAAGAAAGAGGATGTCGGAGCCTATGAGCCTGATATGGTTGTTGTGGAAGGCGCTGGAACCGATGGCGTGAAAACGATTTATATCAAGACAAAATAAACCAACCATAGGCTATTTGGTGGGGCGGAGACCTAATCGTTCGGGGTTTCCGCCTCTTGTTTATTTCTCGGCCTGCGCGTAGATGGTTTGCAGACGGTGCGACATAAAGTATTGGAACACACCGCGCAGGAACATATACGATGTAAATGCCAGCCACAACGCATTGTTGCCAATCACTGGCTCAAGCGAGTAAAAAAGCAGGAAATATGCCGCCGTAGCCAGCACCATCGAGTTACGCATAATGCGCGACTGCGTGGCACCCACCATAATTCCATCCATCATAAAGGGTAGTGATGCCGCCAGCGGAATGATGATAATCCAACCGATATATCGCCCTGCGTACTCTATGATTTGCTCGGCATTGGCACCATCCTCCACAAACAAGCCCAACAGCTCGCGCCACCAACCGACATACAGCGCCACATACGCCACGCCCACGACCATACACCACACCATACACTTCTTGACACACTCTCTGAGCGAGCGGCCATCCCTCGCACCAATAAAGCGACCCGTCAGCGCCTCGGCCGCGTAGGCAAAGCCATCGTTCATATATGAGAAGAGGGTGAAAAGCTCTAGCAGAATGGTATTTACCGCTAAGATAGTAGCATCATCCATACGCGCCGAGGCGGCGGTAAAGAATGTGTAAGCGGCGCAGATGCAGAGCGTGCGGATGATAATGTCACGGTTGATGACAAAAAATGCACGCATAGCCTGCATATCCATCACCTCGCGCCACGTAATCCTCTCCAGGCGGTTACCGTAGTGCCACCACGTTATCGCTGCCGTAATTGCCACACCCGTCCATTGCGCCACAACCGAGGCGTAGGCTATGCCCACGATACCCATCCCCAACGGAAAGGCAAACCAGAGGCTGCAGGCGATGTGGATGATGTTAACCACGATAGCGACAATCATCGGAATTACGGCATTCTGCATACCCGTAAGCCAACCGTTCAGACCAAAGAGCAACACGCCCGCAGGCACGGCCCAGATGCGCGCAAAAAAGTAGTCGGCAACCATCTCGCCACCATTCATAATCTTCAGCGCCACCAATCCAAGCGGCTTCTGGAACAACAGCATTGTAAAACCTACGGCCACCGATACAACGACGGCACGCGCCAGCATAAGCGTTGTGGTGTGGTTGTCGCCAGCACCAAAGGCCTGCGCCGTAATTCCGCTCGTACCCATACGGATGAATGAGCAGTTCCAATAAATGAAGTTGAAAATTGACACACCGATGGCCAGCGCGCCGATGGTTGTGACCGAGTCGCCCAGGTGGCCGGCAATCATCGTGCTGACGATACCCATAATGGGTACGGTGATGTTGGAGATTATGTTGGGTAGCGCGATGCGCAATATTTCACGATTCATATTCATAGTTTCAACTATCTATCCACGTATCGAAACGCAAATATACGGAAAATGTTGTTTTTTTCGGTTGTAAGTGTGATGTATAATGTTTTTTCGTAAGGAAATGGAGCATAAGTTGTTCGAGATACGAAAATTTCGATTACCTTTGCACCCGCAAATTAAAATAATACTATGAAGAATACAAAACAGGACTCAATGTCGGCCGTATCACGTTTCGGTCGTGACAAGCGTAACCGCGTGACAACAGCCGAGCAGGTTGAGCGTAGTCCCCGTCCTCGGCGTGAGGCCGACAACGAGGGGCGTGCGACCTATGGTCGTAAGGATGCAGGCCATCGTGCCTCTTTTAACCCCAATTTTTCAGCCGACAACCGCCTGAAGGGCGAGCAGGGTCGCTCGTTTGGTGAGCGTTCGGAGCGTTCGTTCCGTGGTGAGCGTACGGAGCGTGGCGAGAAGCCCCGCTTTGGTGCAAATCGCTATGAGGGTGGTCGTTCACAGGCTCGTCAGGAGGGTTATGGTAAGAAGTTTGGCGGTAGCCGCTACAATCAGTCGGAGAATCAGCACGAGGAGCGCGACTTCGGTGGCCGCGATGGTGGCCGCGATTTTAAGAGCCGTGACTATAAGGGTCGCTCGGAGCAGGGCCGCTCAGGTTTCAAGGGTGGTCGTAAGCCCTTCCGCGCGAATGATGGCGAGCGCTCATATCCCAAGTATGCTGCAAAGCAGATGGGTGAGATGCGTTTGAACCGTTTCCTTGCACAGTCGGGACTCTGCTCACGTCGTGAGGCTGATGACTTTATCACCGCAGGTCTGGTTACCGTAAATGGTCAGGTTGTAACGGAGCTTGGTACAAAGGTTCGCTCTACCGACGAGGTTAAGTTCAACGACTCGAAGGTGCAGGGCGAGAAGAAGGTTTACCTTGTACTTAACAAGCCTAAGGGATATGTAACATCGTTGGAGGACCCTCACGCCGATAAGACCGTTATGGAGCTGGTGAAGGGTGCCTGCTCGGAGCGCATCTACCCCGTAGGTCGTCTGGATAAGAACTCTCTGGGATTGTTGCTCTTTACAAATGATGGTGACGTTACACGTCAGCTCACACACCCCTCACTTGAGAAGAAGAAGATTTATCAGGTGACACTCGATAAGCCTCTCACACGCGCCGATATGGAGCAGATGACCGAGGGTATCACCCTTGAGGATGGCGAGATTTATGCCGATGAGGTTGCATACGTAGGCGAGAGCAAGAAGGAGGTAGGCATTGAGATTCACTCAGGCCGTAACCGTATCGTACGTCGTATCTTCGAGTACCTGGGTTACACCGTACAGAAACTCGACCGTGTATATTACGCAGGTATCACCAAGAAGAATCTGAAGCGTGGTCAGTGGCGTTTTCTTACTCGTGAGGAGGTTGACCGTCTAAAGAGCGGCCGCTACGAGTAGCGAAATTTATCTGGAGGACAATTTTGTCGTTACACTCAATTGCACAATCCTCACATACGTCAAGTATGCTGCGGTTGTGCAATTTTCGTAAGCCTAAAAATTGCCTCACCATCTGAAATTTCATTGCTACGCAGGCTTTGAACTCCTCGCCCGAAAATCCTTTTTAGATTGATTATAAAAAAAGAGGCTTCATCGAAAGCCTCTTTTTTGTTTTAATGCGTTGCCTTGTACCACGCCGTCTGCTCGTATGCCGAGCGGTATAGAACGGATGGGGCAGAGGTATTCATTCCAGTAAAGACATTAACCTTATATTGTCCCGACTTGCCATACATCGAGAAGAACGTATCAAGCGTATATTTACTTATGGCGGTGCGGCTCAGCTGCTCGTCAAAGGCCTTCTTCGCCTCCGCATCGTCACACATCTTATCCACGTAATCGCCCAAGTCGAAGAAGATATGCGATGTCTGTCCCTCGTATGCCTGAATATCGTTCGGTCTGTACTCCTTCTTGTTTGCGTTGTTTACACGCTTCATAGCCTGCGCCAGACCATCCATCTGTGAGCAATCGATAAGCGCAACCGTGCCCGAATAACCGGGATTCTTGGCATAATCCTCGTTGAACTGACGACATACGGCGTCAAGGTCGTACGACATACCATTATTCTGCAACAGAAGCGGCATAATATTGGTGTAGGGGAATCCTGCGCCCATAATCTCGCAAGGAGAGCCAACGATATATTTGGCGTTATTGCGCAGGTCGTAGATTGACTCCACGTTTGCCATAAAGCAGGCATCGAAGAGAATGTAATCCAACTTTACACCCGTCGAGGTCAGAGCCTTCGCAAGGTCGGTTACGTCAAAACGGTTTTCGGGGTTGGAATCCTCTCCCAAATAACGTGTTACAATATCTCCCTTGCGCTCCCACAACTCCTCGTGAGTCAACATCTGTATCTTTCCATCCTTGCTCAGGTATGCGGCGCTACTCTCAGGCTCGGCACCAATCGGAATCCATCCCAAGCCGTGTGCGCCGAGGATTAGTGAGTGCGATTTCGAGGGTGTCTTACCGATTATATCCTTGAAGATATATCCCATCTCACTGGCCGTCATCTGCGAGGGCAGGTCGTATGTTGCCAGAATCTTCTCTTGGCAAAGGCCGTCCTGGAAATACAACTCCTTAAGCTCCGCCTTTGTCTTGCTGGTCTGATAGAACATCACCACGCGGCTCTTACCCTGAATATTGAAGTTCAGAGCTGCCTTTATCGCATTGCGGTTAGTATTGAAGTAGCCTCCCAGATGCATTCCAGCCATATATACGATAATGGTCTGCGGGGGAGTATCGTCCTCCGGCGAGTGCTTGGGGCAGCCTACAAAGAGTATGCAGGCCGATATAAGCAGCGTAAGGTTTCTTATTAATCGTTTCATCTTTTGCTATTTATACTCTCTAACTCCGAGATTGTTAAACTGCCAGGTGCGCTTCTTCTTGAAGGTCACCTCGTCTGGCTTATTGCGGTAAACGCGGCTGTAATCAAAGTAGAATCCTCTGATTTTGCCATCAGGTACACGTCGGGGCTCAACGAAGGGGATGTACTCCACATTGCGGCTGATGATTTCGGCACGCTTAGCATTAATACCCATTGAGGCCACAACATCTACTGCGTGCGAGAACATAATGATATGCATCGGGTATTTCTCCGAGCGGCCATCACCCGAACTCATTATCGTATCTAATACACCCTGCATATGGCGGTGGTATGCCTCCTCCTTAGCCTTATCGCCCTTAGCTCCGTATGCGAAAACCAGCATATTCAGCGTCGTGGGGCTAAAGGGGTCAACCAGCATCGCCTCGTTGCATACCGATATGATGTAGTCCAACTGCTTCTGGTCGGGTTTGTCGGGGTTGAGTCCTACCATTGATGCGTAAAGGTCATCGACCGCCACATTTGTAGCCGTGGGCTTGTAGTTCTCGTGGTAGGCATAACCATAATATAGGTAGTGGTAATCCTCCTTTGTCAGCTCTTCCAGGTTGTTGTAGCGCATCTGCAAATTGGCGTAGTAGTAGGGCGACTTGCCATCCATAATCTTGCGGAGTATATCCTCCTCATCGGGAATCTGTGCCCAACCCATAGTTGGCAACAAAAGCAGCAGCGCAATGATAAATCGTTTCATAAAGTTTTTTATTTGTAAAACGATAGATTAGCACAATTCGTATTCGCGTATCAATCTTTCTAACTTTTTCATCAGCAAATCGGTGGCAGGCACCAACGGCAGACGCAGAACATTATCGATATGTCCCATAATGTTGAGTGCTGCCTTCACTCCTACGGGATTGCCCTGCTCAAAGAGTGCGCATACGGCCTCGTGCAACGGGGCGTAAGCCTCCTCGGCGCGGTCGAACAGACCCTGACTTGCGAGATATACAACGTGCGAGAATCGCTTCGGGAAGGCATCTACGGCTACCGAGATAACACCATCGCCACCCTTGCGCATAACATCGACAGTCATACCGTCATCACCCGACAAAACAAGGAATCCCTTCGGGCGATTCTTGATGATTTGATTGATTTGGTCAATCTTGCCCGAAGCCTCCTTTACCGCGATGATATTCTCAACATCCGCAGCCAGACGGCAGGTTGTCTCGGCGGTCATATTTACGCCCGTGCGTCCTGGTACATTGTAGAGAATAATGGGGCGGGGTGAAGCCTCGGCCACAGCCTTGAAGTGGCAATAAAGACCCTCCTGCGAGGGCTTGTTGTAGTAGGGTGTTACGCTCAAGAGTGCCTCCACACCCTCGAGGTCCATCTCCTTAATCTGACGAATCACCTTTGCCGTGTCGTTGCCGCCCGCTCCAACAACCAAAGGCACACGACCTGCGATGCGTTCGCGTGTGAAGCGGATTATCTCGTTCTTCTCCTCGGGTGTGAGTGTCGGGGTCTCGGCCGTTGTGCCGAGGGCTACAATATAGTTTGTGCCACCCTCAATCACGTAATCAATCATACGGCCAAGTGCATCCCAGTCGCACGAAAAATCACTCTTGAAAGGTGTTATCATAGCGGCTCCTACACCGCTTAGCTTGTGTCGTTTCATATCTATTGTATAATTTTCATTAACCTATTTTATTAAAACAGATAGCCTTGTATGGGTGTCTGATTTTGTGATGGTTTCTCTATCTCGCTCTGGCTGGGAGCCACGTCCTGATTGCCAATCATCGCCATAAACTCCTGCTCTGAGATAATCTTCACGCCCAACTTTGTGGCCTTTTGCAGCTTCGAGGGGCCTATTTTATCTCCCGCCAAAAGGTAGGATGTGTTGGATGATACGGCTGCGAGATTCTTGCCTCCGTGAGCCTCAATTATCGCCTTCAGTTCATCGCGTGAGTGGTCGGCAAATGTTCCCGAAATAACAAAATTCAACCCTGCGAGTGACTCCGAGAGAGTCTGTTTTTGCTCTGCCTCGAATTGCAGGCCGGCCTTGCGCAGATGCTCAATGATGGTGCGGTTTTGCTCATCGGCAAAGTAATCTACAATCGAGTCGGCTATCTTTGCACCCACCTCCTCGGCCTCAATCAGCTCCTCGCGTGTGGCGGCCATCACGGCATCCATCGACAGGAAGTGTGCAGCAAGATATTTTGCTGTAGTCTCACCCACGAAGCGTATTCCCAGCGCAAACAGTACGCGGTGGAAGGGTACTTGTGTTGAGGTGCGGATACTCTGAATTATATTTGCGGCCGACTTCTCGCCCAAACGAGGCAGCACGGCCAACTGCTCGGCACGCAGGTCGTACAGGTCGGCAGCACACGTGATAAGCCCGCTGTCAAAGAGCAGCTCCACAGTCTCCTCGCCAAGCGTTTCGATATTCATCGCCTTGCGACGGATGAAGTGAATGATGCGGCCTAAAATCTGTGGGCGGCAGCCACTCTGGTTGGGGCAGTAGTGCTTCGCCTCGCCCTCGTAACGCACCAGCTCTGTGCCACATTCGGGGCAGGTGGTAATATACTCCAGCGGCTGGCTCTCGGCCGAACGCTCGCTAAGTTCAACGCCCGTAACCTTCGGGATAATCTCTCCGCCCTTCTCGACATAGACCATATCGCCTATGCGCAGGTCCAACGCCTCAATCTGGTCGGCATTATGTAGCGTGGCACGCTTTACCGTCGTGCCTGCCAAATGTACGGGTGCAAGGTTGGCAACGGGTGTTATAGCTCCCGTGCGGCCCACCTGGAACGTAACGCTCATCAGCTTTGTGAGCGCCTGCTCGGCCTTGAACTTGTAGGCTACGGCCCATTTCGGGGCCTTCGACGTGCGACCCAATGCGCGGCGCGAAGCGTAGCTGTCAACCTTTATCACCACGCCATCAATAGGTGTGGGTATGTTGTGTCGCTCCTCGTCCCAATGGCTTATATAATTGTCTATCTCCTCCTTACTCTTACATACGCGTGCAGCAGATGATACGGGAAATCCCCAGCGTCGCAGGTTATCCAGACTCTGCGAATGTGACGTGAACGGAAGCTCGCGCCCCTCCATCTGGTAGGCAACGAATTGTAATCCTCGCTTGGCAACAATCTTCGACTGCTGCAACTTAAGCGTTCCTGCAGCCGCATTTCTCGGATTGGCAAAGAGTTGCTCGCCAGCCTCCTCACGCTCCTTGTTAAGACGGTCGAAGGTGGTGTAGGTCATAAATATCTCTCCGCGCACCTCGAACGATGGCAGCCCGCTTGGCGTCTGCAGCTCCAATGGTACATATCCGATTGTGCGTACATTCTCCGTAACATCATCTCCGCGTGTTCCATCTCCTCGCGTGACGGCACGCACGAGGCGGTCGTTCTCGTATGTGAGCGATATTGCCGTTCCGTCGTATTTGAGTTCGCAGACAAACTCCACCTCCTGCTCAATCTCTTTTGTCAGCTTGTCGGCCCACTCGTGTAGTTCCTCCTGCGAGTATGTGTTCGAGAGCGAGAGCATCGGGTAGGCGTGCTGAACGCTACTGAAAGCGTTTGTCAAATCGCTGCCAACACGTCGGGTGGGGGAGTTGGGGTCGTCAAGTTCGGGGTGAAGTGCCTCTAAATCTTGCAGTTCGCGCATCAACATATCGAACTCATAGTCCGTTGCCTCCGGTTTGGATTCAACGTAGTATTTGTAGTTGAGATAGTTTAATCTCTCGCGCAACTCCTTGATTCTTATCTCTGCACTCATAGTTGTGAATAAATTGATTGGTAAAGGTACACATTTTGTTTGTAACAACGGCGAAAAATAAAAAAAATGCAAAAAAAATATCATTATTTGGTCGGATATGTAAATTTTGCTTATACTTGCAGAAAATTTCGGTAATTATGGCACAAAATAACACGAAGAAACGACTTGTAACAAGTTTTAACAACCTCACAACAGAACAGCAAGACGAGGTTAAGGCTCTTTATCCCCGCGGTTTTGCCGAGGTGATGACTCGTATTGACAAACCCAATGGCGACTTCTTCTATGTCGTACCCTACGAGACCGAGGAGGTTTCGTACCTGGTGAAGATTGACGTGAAGATTGACGACGCCACCGACGACGGTCTGGAGGATGATTTCTACGGCGACGACGAAATCAAGGGTGCTGACGAGATTCAGGACAATTCGATGGAGGATGATGACGATATGTAGTCGTTGAATGTTTAATTTGTAACCTATGGAGAACTATCCCAGTGAAGGGGTGGTTCTCTTTTTTTTGTGTTTTTGTTTGAAAAAGAAAAAATATCGCAATTAATTGAAAATTGTTTTGTAACTTTATCACGACAATATCGTTTAACTTAAAAATTGTTGAGTTATGAGAAGATTGTTAATTAGCCTTTTAGCCATTGCAACCTTCTTGGGTTGTAGTAAAAGTGAGGATTGTGATGTAAATCCTGAGGATTATAAAAACGAGGAGACTAATACCTTAGAAGAAGAGGATAACGTCTGTGCTGATGTTTTAGTGGATTTGGCTCCAATTATGATGTATGTCTATGTACAGAATGATAACGGTGTGGATTTACTTAATCCTAATACGGAATCCTCGATAGATGTGTCGGCAATATCGCTTCAATACAAAGATAAAAATTATAGCGTAACTAATGGGTATAGCACGACTACGCGTGCATATATGGCTTCCTTTAACGGCGTAACATTAAAAGTAGATTCGCAGGGTAGGTATTTTCTGTCAATTGGAGAATGGAATGCCGATGACGATGCTGAATATACGGAAATAAGTCTGGATTGGGGTGACGGAACAAAAGATACATTTGGATTTACAAATGACGTTACTTTTAATGCTACATATCGTAACGATGCCGAGCATAATTACGGCTATACATTTAAGCGCAAAACCTATTATAACGGTGATGAGGTTGATGCGATAAGTGGAAATTCTCCTATTTTTAAGTTTGTAATTACTAAATAATGATTGTGTTATGAGAAGATTTTGGTTTGTTTTGAGTTTGACTCTCTTTTCGTTAGTGATTACTGCCTGCGAGAAGTTGGAGTTTGATCCAGATAATCCCTATGGATATTTTGAGCAGTTTATACATAGAAAACTGCCGAAGCATTTGCCCGAGCATTGGTTTTTTGATGATGGTAACGATGTTGGTTTTGGCTATAGCTATAGGGCAAATTCGTGTGTTATATATTTTTTAGATGAACAGGGAAATAATCTTATAAATCCAGATGATAGAAGCACGTGGCCGGTGCCGTGTTATAAGGATGAGTATGTCGCTGATCCCGATTCGTTTTATGATGATTATTATTTACATTCACCTCGTAGTAACCGCTATATGCTGTTTGCGCCTGTCGAAGGTCGGCATATAATGACTTATCCTTTGCGTTTCCGAGGTCGAGATTATGAGATAAAGTTTGAGTATTTGTACACCGATAAAGGTATTTCAGGAGGTTCGGGAATGTATGCTAATATTTTTAGGTGTAAACTCGAAGATCGTTTTATATTTTCGGATTTCGAGAATCCTCAGAAGAAAAATATAATAGTAGTTCTCGATAAAGATGGTGATATTGTTTCGCTGCAAAGAGAGGAAGTAGAAAAAATGTAAATTGATAGTGTATGCGGCATCCTGACGGGTGCCGCGTTTTTTTTGTATTAAATACACCACCGAGAAAGATATTTCCGCCACAAAAGCGAAGTTTTAATAACCTGTTGATAAATTCCGCCGACAAAATAGTTGCGGATAGAAAAAAATGAGTACCTTTGAGTGCAAAAAATGTCTTTTGCATTAATGCTAACATATAAATGAAAAAAGTAGATGTAGTTCTCGGATTGCAGTGGGGTGACGAAGGCAAGGGTAAGGTTGTCGATGTGTTGACACCTAACTATACTGTCGTAGCGCGCTTCCAGGGCGGTCCTAACGCCGGCCACTCGTTGCATTTCGGCGATAAGAGTTTTGTGTTGCGAACTGTACCTTCGGGTATCTTCCGCGATGGTTCTATCAATATTATAGGTAACGGTGTGGTTGTTGACCCCGTGAGCCTTACCGAGGAGTTGCAGAATATCGCAGCGCAGGGTATTCCCGTGAAGGAGAAGTTGCTTATCTCGAAGAAAGCACACATCATCCTTCCCACACACCGTATGTTGGACGCTGCCAGCGAGGCAGCCAAGGGTAAGTCGAAAATCGGCTCTACGTTGAAGGGTATCGGTCCGACTTATATGGATAAGACAGGCCGTAACGGTTTGCGCTTTGGTGATGTGCTGGCGGAGGATTTCATCGACCGTTATAATAAGTTGAAGAGTAAGCACGTTGAGATGCTCTCACAGTACGAAGGCTTCGAGTACGACGTAACAGAGTACGAGAAGACCTGGATGGAGGGTATCGAGTATCTGCGTGGCTTCCAGTTTATCGATAGCGAGCACGTAGTAAACAAATATATTGACGAGGATGTGCCCATCTTGGCCGAGGGTGCGCAGGGTTCGTTGCTGGATGTGGACTTTGGTACCTATCCGTTCGTTACCTCGTCGAATACCGTATGTGCTGGAGTATGTACCGGTCTGGGTGTCGCGCCCACAAAGATCGGCGACGTGTACGGTATTTTCAAAGCCTACTGCACACGCGTAGGTAGCGGTCCTTTCCCCACAGAGCTCTTTGATGAGGTAGGTGAGGAGTTGCGCCGTATCGGTCACGAGTTTGGTGCTGTTACAGGTCGTCCGCGTCGTTGCGGTTGGCTCGACCTGGTGGCGCTGAAGTATGCGGTTATGGTTGACGGTGTTACCCAGTTGATTATGATGAAGTCGGACGTTATGAACGACTTCGACACCATTAAGGTTGCTACCGCTTACCGTGTTGACGGTGAATTGGTCGATTACTTCCCCTATGAGGTTACGGGCAACGTTGAGCCTGTATATACTGAGTTCAAGGGTTGGAAGAGCGATATTTGCAAGGTTCGTTGCTATGAGGATTTCCCCGCAGAGTTCAAGGCGTATGTCGAGTTCATTGAGAAGCAGACAGGTGTGCCCGTGAAGATTATCTCGGTAGGTCCCGACCGTGACGAAACTATCATACGATAGATATATTAAAACGGATGAATGCCCGAATAAGGCTTTCAGTCGCATTTGTTCTACAAGGAGTTCACTTAGTCGCGTAAGTTGTTCTTTTTGATAGATGAGTGCCGATTGGATGTACTATTTCGTGCATTTTTCCGTATATAGAGGTGGATTTGCTGTCGCGGTGAATCCCTTAAACTAACCAATTTTAGACTAATGGACAAAGCATTAAAAATTGTTGTATTGGCCAAGCAGGTGCCTGATACCCGCAATGTGGGTAAGGATGCTATGACCCCCGAGGGTACTGTCAATCGCGCTGCGTTGCCTGCTATTTTCAATCCCGAAGATTTGAATGCCTTGGAGTTGGCACTTCGCCTCAAGGAGGAGTGCGTAGGCTCTACCGTGCATATTCTTACTATGGGCCCGTTCCGTGCTGCCGACATTATTCGTGACGCTATGTTCCGTGGCGCCGATGGCGGTTATCTGTTGACAGACCGCAAGTTCGCTGGTTCGGATACGCTGGCTACCTCTTATGCCCTTTCGTGTGCGCTTAAGAAGATTGGCGCCGATGTAATCATTGCAGGCCGTCAGGCTATCGATGGCGATACCGCTCAGGTAGGTCCTCAGGTTGCCGAGAAACTGGGCTTGCCTCAGGTTACCTATGCCGAGCAGATTGAGCAGGTTAAGGAGTCGTCGATGATTATCCGCCGCCGCTTGGAGCGTGGTGTGGAGAGCGTCGAGTGTCCTATTCCCGCAGTTATTACCGTTAACTCATCAGCTCCTGAGGTGCGTCCCCAGAATGCACGTCTGGTGATGAAGTATAAGTATGCTATGATTCCTACCGAGGTTGCTGCCGACGCGGAGTCATTGGCCGCTAAGATGGTTGCTGAGCACGATTATTTGAAGATTGTGGAGCTTACCGTTAACGATATCGTATGCGATGAGCAGCAGCTGGGTCTTACAGGCTCACCCACGAAGGTGAAGAAGATTGAGAATGTTGTCTTCCAGTCTAAAGAGGCTAAGCGCCTGAACTCGTCGGACGAGGATATCAATAATCTTATGGTTGAACTTATTGCGAGCCACACGCTCGGTTAATCGAAAGGAGGAGATATGAATAATATATTTGTATATATCGAGCTCGAGGAGGGCACGATTGCCGATGTGAGTCTGGAGCTCTTGACCAAGGGTCGTGAGTTGGCCGATAAGTTGGGCGTTAAGTTGGAGGCTGTGGTTATGGGCCACAATGTCGCAGGCGTGGAGAAGGAGCTTGCGAAGTATGGTGCTGATACGGTATGGGTTGCCGATGATGCAATTTTTGCCCCCTTCCGCACTCTGCCTCACACCTCTACAATGTGTGGTTTGATTAAGACCGAGCAGCCTCAGATTGTTTTGTTTGGTGCTACACCCGTAGGCCGCGACTTTGCACCGCGTGTATCGTCGGCTCTGCATAGCGGATTGACAGCCGACTGTACGCAGCTGGAGATTGGTCCCCATAAGGATGCTAAGACGGGTAAGGAGTACGAGAATCTGTTGTATCAGATTCGTCCCGCATTTGGTGGTAATATCATCGCTACTATCGTGAATCCCGACTGCCGTCCCCAGATGGCAACCGTGCGCGAGGGTGTGATGCGTAAGCAGGAGTGTGCCGTAGCAGCAGCTGCAGAGGTTAAAGCTATCGCTTGGAGAGAGTATATCTCGGAGGCTGATTTGGCCGTTACCATTATCGACCGCCAGATGGAGGAGCGTAAGATTAATATCAAGGGTGCGAGCGTTATCGTAGCTGGTGGTTACGGTATGGGCTCGAAGGAGGGCTTTAAGCTCTGCCACGACTTGGCCGAGGTGCTTGGCGGTGAGGTAGGTGCTTCACGTGCTGCCGTAGATGCTGGTTTTACTGAGCACGAGCGTCAGATTGGCCAGACGGGTGTTACCGTTCGTCCTAAGTTGTATATCGCTTGCGGTATCTCAGGACAGATTCAGCACACAGCAGGTATGGACCAGTCGTCGATGATTATCTCTATTAACAGCGACCCCGAGGCACCGATTAACAAGATTGCCGACTACGCTATCACGGGTAAGGTTGAGGAGATTATCCCCAAGATGATTAAGTATTACAAACAAAACTCAAAGTAAACGATGGCTAATTTCTTTTTAGATAATAAAGATTTGCAGTACCACCTTGAGCATCCGTTGATGCGCAAGATTGTGGAGCTGAAGGAGCGTAATTTTTCGGAGAAGGCTCTCTACGACTACGCACCCCAGAATTTTGAGGACGCTATGGACTCTTATCGTCGTGTGATGGAGATTGTCGGCAGTGTTTGTGGAGATGTCATTGCCCCCAATGCTGAGGGCGTGGATAAGGAGGGCCCTCGCGTTGAGAACGACCGCGTGATTTACGCTTCGGGTACGGTTGAGAATATGAAGGCTGTGAATGCTGCTGGCTTGAGCGGTCTTACGCTTCCTCGCCGCTTCAAGGGATTGAACTTCCCCTTGTTGTGCTTCGTTATGGCAAATGAGATGGTATCACGTGCCGATGCCAGCTTCGAGAATATCTGGGGCTTGCAGGATTGTGCCGAGACCCTGAATGAGTTTGCTTCCGAGGAGCAGAAGATGAAGTACCTGACGTGGGTTAGCGAGGGTGCAACCTGCGCTATGGACCTCACCGAGCCCGATGCAGGCTCTGACCTTGGTGCTGTGATGTTGAAGGCTACGTGGTCGGAGGAGCGTCAGACGTGGTTGCTGAACGGCGTTAAGCGTTTCATTACCAACGGTGATGGCGATGTGTCGCTGGTTTTGGCTCGTACTGAGGAGGGCACGAAGGATGCGCGTGGTTTGTCAATGCTCGTGTATGATAAGCGTAACGGCGGAATGAAGGTGCGCCGTATCGAGAATAAGCTCGGTATCAAGGGCTCACCCACCTGCGAGTTGGTGTTTACCGACGCCCCCGCAGAGTTGGTAGGTGACCGCAAGATGGGTCTTATCAAGTACGTTATGTCGTTGATGAACGCTGCACGTCTGGGTATCGGTGCGCAGTCGGTAGGTCTTTGTGAGGCTGCTTACCGCGAGGCGTTGAAGTATGCTCACGAGCGTCAGCAGTTCGGCAAGGATATCATTAAGTTCCCCGCAATCTCGGAGATGCTGACCAATATGCGCGCTCGCCTGCGTGGCGCACGTGCGTTGTTGTATGAGACATCACGTTTTGTGGAGATTTACAAGCAGTACACCCACATCTCGCACGAGCGTTCGCTGGAGTCGGAGGAGCGTCAGGAGATGAAGTTCTACAACCGTCTGGCTGATGGCTTTACGCCGCTTGTTAAACTCTTCGCTTCGGAGTATGCTAACTCGTTGGCGTACGATGCAATCCAGATTCACGGTGGCTCAGGCTTTATGAAGGACTACGCTTGCGAGCGTCTGTATCGTGATGCACGTATTATGAATATCTACGAGGGTACCTCTCAGTTGCAGGTTGTGGCGGCTATCAACGCCGTTACGAAGGGCACGTTTATGGAGCAGATTTCGCGCTATGAGCAGCAGGAGTACTCGGAGGCTATGCAGCCCGTTGTGGAGAAACTGAAGGCTCTGCGCACACGTGTAGAGGCTATGGTTGCGCGTGTTGAGGAGATTAGCAAGGAGGCTGCGCAGTTCAAGGATTTCCACGCGCGTCGCTTGGTGGAGAGCGTAGGCCATATCATCATCACCTATCTGTTGGCTCATCAGGCCAGCGAGGTGGAGGAGTATGCCGCCGATGCTAAGGTGTTCGCTAAGTTGGCCGAGGCATATATCATTGGTGCTGAGGCTTACGTGATGAACTCTACGGCCGACGATGTGGCTCTTATCTCTCAGGTGCAGGAACAGTTCTAATAAGATAGTCAAGGACTATTTTTTAAAATAAGAGGGTGTTAATCGCTTTAGAAATTCCTCTTGTGACAATAGATAAATAAATGACTCGTCTAATCGAATGGTTAGGCGAGTTTTTTTATAAAAATCAGGGCCGACCCGCAGGCCGACCCCTTGTGCGATTACTTGCGTAGGATTTCGTCTACAAACGAGCCGAGATACCTCAATGCAACCTTATACCCGTTGCGGACTGCAAACGCCACGTCATATATGGTATCCAGCCTATCCTTAACGTAGAGAATAGATTGTCTGACGGACAAAACATATATGAGCCACGCCACAAACGTGAAGAATCCGCCCACGATAAGTGTAGCCCACGTGGCCGAGCCGATAAGTTCGGTGAGCCACATAACAAGTGTTGCAATCATCATTATCAGAGCTATAGCGGTTGCCACAGCAAAGAATACGAGAGGAGCTAACACCGAGCGGGATTGAAGTTTGTTGTCGTCCATAATGAGGTGCTGGCAGGTGACTACTTATCGTCGCAGTGGCAACGAATCTTCTCAGCTTCGTGGTCAACGTAATCGCGAATCTTGTTGCGCAGCTCAGGACCCGACTGAGGAGTTACGAGCATAGTGACAACCGAGCCGACGAGCATACCGCCCAAAAATGATACAAGAGTACAAACCGAATGTTTCATAACGCATTTTAATTTTTAGAATTCATCTGTCAAAGTTGCAAAATCCGCGCCATAAGGATATATTTGTAGGTAGTAATAACTCTTTTTTGTTATGAGCGAGTCAATCTCTGTAATGGAGTCAATAAGGCATTGTACGGCAGCCTTTACGGGCCATCGTAAGTATGGCGGTGAGGCCGATGATGAGCTACGTCTTGTCGTTCAGGACCTCTATAACCGAGGAATAACCCGTTTCCTGTGCGGTATGTCGTGGGGCTTTGACCTTGCGGCAGGGCGATGTGTAGCAGAGTTTAAGCAGGAACACCCTTACGTGGAACTTGTGGCTGTGGAGCCTTTTGAGGGCTTTAGAGAGCTGTTCTCGGGCGATGCGGCACGCCTGTATGATGAGGTGCTGGCGGCGGCCGACTACCGAGTTGTGGTGTGTGATAACGAGCGAGGAGCCTATATGCTGCGCAATGATTATCTCGTGGATAATGCTACGCTCGTAGTGGCGTGGTATAATAACATCCCGCGCGGAGGCACAGCCTACACCGTGCGTCGTGCCCGCAAATGCCACGTCGAAGTAGTAAACCTATATCCCGACCCGCAACTCGACCTGGAGTTTTAATCAGAGTAAAGAAACTCTCTAACAAGGCTCTTGTTGTACAATTTCTCAAAAAAAAAGAGGGTGCTAACTGATTGTTAGACACCCTTTTTATGTTTTGCTGAAAAGAGGGATTATCTCTTTTTGCGGGTTGTGGTCTTTTTCTTTGTAGTGCGGGTTGAGCCCGTGATTTTCTTGGCCATCTGCTGGGCGAGGGTCTTGGCAAAGTAGGTGGCGGCGGTGCCGATAATGCTACCTATAATGCTCTTCTTCATACCCGAACTCTTCTTCGCTGCCTTAGCCTGCTCCTTCTCCTCTCGTTCACGCTCCTTCTCCGCCTCGGCCTCAGCCTTTGCCTCGGCAGCCTTCTCCGCCTCAGCCTCGCGCTGCTTGAGAATCTTCTCAAAGGCCGACTCGCGGTCTATGGCCTCATCGTACTTGCCCGCAATGCGTGACGATGCGATTATCTGTGAGCGCTGCTCATCCGTGATAGCTCCAATCTGGCTCATCGGGAAGAGAATCTTTGCACGCTCTACAATCGAGGGCGCACCCTTCTCATCCAAGAACGAAACCAGCGCCTCACCCGTACCAAGCTCCAGAATCTCACGCTCGGTAGAGAACGCGGGGTTGGGTCTAAAGGTCTGTGCTGCAGCCTTAACTGCCGCCTGGTCCTTAGGCGTAAAGGCACGCAGGGCGTGCTGCACGCGGTTACCACACTGTCCGAGGATTGTCTCGGGAAGGTCCGAAGGCGACTGCGAGATGAAATATACTCCGATACCCTTCGAGCGGATAAGGCGTACAATCTGCTCAATCTTGTCGGTCAGCGCACGCGAGGTATCCTTGAAGAGCATATGCGCCTCGTCGAAGAAGAAGACCATCTTCGGAAGCTCCATATCGCCTATCTCGGGCATCTTGTCGTAAATCTCCGTCAAGAGCCACATCAGGAACGTAGAGTAGAGCTTCGGCTGGAGCATCAGCTCGTCGGCCGCAAGGATATTCATCACGCCACGTCCTCCCTCGGTCTGCAACAGGTCGTAGATATCGAACGCAGGCTCGCCAAAGAACTTATCTCCGCCCTGCTCGGCAAGCGTTAAGAGCGAACGCTGAATAGCGCCGATGGTTGCCGTAGAGACATTGCCATAGGTGGTAGAGTAGCGCTCCGAGTTCTTTGCCACGTAGTCCAACATCAGGCGCAGGTCCTTCATATCAATAAGCGGCAGCTGCTCATCCTCGGCGATGCGGAACGTAAGAGAGAGTACTCCCGACTGCGTGTCGTTCAAGTCCAGCAGGCGCGAGAGCAACATCGAGCCCATCTGGCGGATTGTCGTACGCATAGGGTGTCCCTGCTTGCCATAGACATCGTACAGACGCACGGGGCAGCCCTTGAACTCTAAGGTTGCGGGGTCGATGCCGAACTCGGCGCAGCGTTTCTCGATAAAGCCACTCAGTTTTCCCGTCTGCGAGATACCCGACAAGTCGCCCTTCATATCGGCCATAAAGCAGGGTACGCCCGCCTCAGAGAAGGTCTCGGCCAGCACCTGCAACGTGACGGTCTTACCCGTACCCGTAGCACCGGCGATAAGGCCGTGGCGGTTGGCCATCTTGCCTATGAGGTTGATAGGGCCTGCGGCCGAGTGGGCAACGTAGAGTTGTGAATCTTTATACATAGAGTAGTTTTTATTATGGGGCTTTGGTGCCGCTGGGCGGCTCCAAGTGGTCAACTATTAATGTGTTTGCGGTTACTATTTGCAAGCAATCTTCTCAACGCGGCGCACGTGGCGGCCACCCTCGAAGTCGGTCGTGAGGAACTTCTCGACGATAGCCATAGCCTCGTCGTTAGAGATAAAGCGTGCGGGCAATACCACTACGTTGGCGTTGTTGTGCTGGCGGATAAGGCCTGCAACATCTGTGTTCCAGCACAGACCTGCGCGGATGCCCTGATGCTTGTTCAGCGTCATAGCCATACCCTCGCCTGAGCCACAAAGACCTACGCCCTGCTCCATCTCGCCTGCCTCGATAGCCGAAGCCAGCGCGTGACCGAAGTCGGGATAGTCGATGCTCTCCTCCGAGTAGCAACCGAAATCTACTACATCATAACCCTTCGACGAGAGCAGACCAACCAAAAACTCCTTCATCTCGTAGCCTGCGTGGTCGCAAGCGATACCTATTTTCTTCATAATGTGTCTATTTATAGTTTATAATATACAAATTTAGGAATTTTTTGCGGGATTAACGACAAAGTAGGCAAGATAATTACAAATTACAGCATTACAACATTACAACCATTACACCCCTGTAATGCTGTAATGGTGTAATGCTTTTAGTCCGTATAATATGTAGGTCGTTGGCTCATCACCGCCGAGCCTGCGGCCTCCAGCCGCATTTACAAGTCTGACCCTCCCCTAAATCCCCTCCTCAGGAGGGGACTTTGGTCGCTACGCTCCGAGGGTTGCAGGTGGGTAGGTAGTACAAAATAGTTACAACCATTACAACCATTACACCCCTGTAATGCTGTAATGGTGTAATGCTGTAACTAAATAAAAGTATTATAAACACGTCATTGCCCGACACCGCAGGTGGCGAAGGCAATCCTCCACTCAAACGTCATCACACTTTTCCCCGAGGATACCCATCGCTGCTACGCATCGGGGTATGACGTAGTTTTATTTCCGTGCGTTACTCTATTGTAATTCGGAAGTGGAAATTATTTACAAAAAATAGGTGCTACGGGAATCCCATAACACCTATAATATATATAAATTACGCGTAAGCCTAATTTTGAATTCTGAATCCTAAATTTTGAATTTTGAATTCTGAATTTTGAATTCTTAATCAGCCCTTACTCCTGCTTTGCGGCGCGCTTGCGGTCAATCTCCGAGAGTAGGATTTTACGCAGACGCATACTCTTGGGCGTAACCTCCACGTACTCGTCGGCCTTGATATACTCCAACGCCTCCTCCAGCGAGAATACCTTGGGCGGCACGATAACAGCCTTGTCGTCAGCACCCGACGCGCGCATATTCGTTAGCTGCTTGGCCTTGGTTACGTTGATGGTAATATCGCCCGAGCGGGTGCTCTCGCCCACAACCTGACCGCAATAGACCTCGTCCATCGGTGAGATGAAGAAACGACCTCTATCTTGCAGCTTATCAATCGAGTAGGCGTAGGCCGTACCCGTCTCGGATGCGATGAGTGAGCCATTTGTGCGCATCTCAATCTCGCCCATCCACGGCTCAAAGTCCTTCAGGCGGTGGGTCATAATAGCCTCGCCCGCCGTAGCGGTGAGCATATTCGAGCGCAAGCCGATGATACCGCGCGAGGGAACATCAAACTCCAGACGTGTGCGCTCGCCATCCGACTCCATATTTGTAAGCATACCCTTGCGCTTGGTGACCATCTCGATAACCGTACCCGCGCACTCGTCGGGACAATCTACGGTCATCTCCTCCACAGGCTCGCACTTGATGCCGTCAATCTCCTTGATGATAACCTTAGGCTGTCCCACCTGCAACTCGTAACCCTCACGACGCATAGTCTCCACCAGCACCGAGAGGTGCAGCACGCCACGACCATAGACGATGAACGAGTCGGCATTCTGTCCTGGCTCCACACGCAGTGCGAGGTTGCGCTCCAGCTCGCGGTCCAGACGCTCCTTGAGGTGGCGTGAGGTCACAAACTTACCATCACGACCAAAGAAGGGCGAGTTATTGATTGTAAAGAGCATCGACATCGTCGGCTCGTCGATAGCGATAGGGGGCAGCGGCTCGGGATTCTCATAATCGCAGATTGTGTCGCCAATCTCAAAGCCCTCGATACCCACAATGGCGCAAATCTCGCCACACTCAACCTTCTCAACCTTAGCCTTGCCCAGACCGTCGAAGACCATCAGCTCCTTAATCTTGGTCTTGATTTTTGTCTCGCCATCGCGCTTTGCCAGCGTCACGTTCTGTCCTGCACGCAGCTCACCGCGAGTGATTTTACCCACAGCGATACGACCCACGTAGGGCGAGTACTCGAGCGATGTGATAAGCATCTGCGGCGTGCCCTCCACAGCCTCAGGTGCGGGAATCTCGTCAATGATAGCGTCGAGCAGCGGAGCGATAGAGTCCGTAGGCTCGTTCCACAGGTGTGACATCCAGCCCTGCTTAGCCGAGCCGTAGATTGTCTTGTAGTCGAGCTGCTCCTCGGTAGCACCCAGCGAGAACATAAGGTCGAAGACCTGCTCATTTACCACCTCGGGGCGGCAGTTGGGCTTATCCACCTTGTTTACCACTACGATGGGTTTCTTACCCAATGAGAGAGCCTTCTGCAACACGAAGCGAGTCTGCGGCATAGTACCCTCAAAGGCATCCACCAGCAGCAGTACGCCATCGCACATATTCAGCACGCGCTCCACCTCACCGCCGAAGTCGGCGTGACCCGGGGTGTCGATGATGTTGATTTTGTAATCCTTATATTTAACCGAAACGTTCTTCGAGAGGATGGTGATACCTCGCTCGCGCTCAAGGTCGTTGTTGTCCATAATGAGGTCGCCCGTATTGTTGTCGCCACGCAGCAGGTGGCCGGCAACTATCATCTTGTCAACCAACGTAGTCTTTCCGTGGTCAACGTGGGCAATGATTGCAATGTTGCGAAGTTTTTGCATAGTAATTGAAATTAACGTTGCAAAATTAATAAAATTCATTAAAATGTGCTATTTTTGTTCTACTATTCAAAGTGCTAATGTTATGAATTTCGATATAAATATCAAGGACCGCAGCCGAGTAGTAGTGGGTAGCGTGGGTGAGTGGCTGCCTCGGTTGCTCCCCCAGAAGCGTGTTATTGTGGTGTCGGATACCAATATCGACCGCCACTACCACTCGCTCATCGAGCCTTACGACCACGTGCTCATCGGGCTTGGCGAGACGAGCAAGACGCTGCGTACGTTGGATGTGATATATCGCCGCTTTATTGAGTTGGGCGTTGACCGCTCGTGCTTTGTGCTGGCTGTGGGCGGAGGCATTGTGACCGATGTTGCGGGCTTTGCCGCCTCGACGTTTATGCGTGGAGTGGAGTTTGGTTTTATCTCCACGTCGCTGCTGGGGCAGGTGGATGCCAGCGTGGGGGGCAAGAATGGCGTGAATGTCGATGGATATAAGAATATGGTGGGTACGTTCACCCAGCCGCGGTTTGTTGTCTGTGATGTGAATATGCTACGCACGCTCTCCGCGAGGGAGTTCCGCACGGGTCTTGCCGAGATAATCAAGGCGGGAGTGATTGGCGATGCAACTCTGTTTGAGATGTTGGAGCAGGCGGATTTTTCTACCCTGCAACGCGATAGCGACACCCTGCGCGAGATGGTTTACCGTGCCATAAAGGTTAAGGCCGATATCGTGGAGCGTGATGAGCGCGAGTCGGGCGATAGACGACTGCTCAATCTGGGCCATACGTTGGCGCACGCTATCGAGAAATCATCGTCGAAGTTCAATCACGGCGAGGCTGTGGCCGTAGGACTGGCTATGATAGCCGATGTGGCTGCGAAGCAGGGTTTGCTTGCGGTGGAGGATAAGGAGCGCATACTCAATCTGTTACAGCGTGCAGGCTTTGCCTTGGAGCCGCCCGTGGAGGTGCGCACGCTGCTCAAGGCCGTAAAGAGGGATAAGAAGGCCGAGGGTAATGATATATATATAGTATTCCCGCGTGCCATAGGTCGTTGCGAGGTGGTTAGGATGCCTGTGGAGGAGTTCAAGGCGTTGGTGTAAAATTGCCTAACAAGGCTCTTTTGGCGTCTGCCTTGTCTTCGAAATGCTCATTTACGTTAAGTAAACTGCGGTTTCTCAGCCTGCGAGCAGCCTCAAAATAGCTCTTGTTATACAATTTTTAATCTTTTATTGTGCGTTAGCTCTGTCCTGCGTTAGCCTAAACGCGGCCGGCAAATTTTTGGAAATAGGGCAAAGCGCAGACGGAGGGTAAAAAAACGGAGAACTTTTCACGAAGTAAAAGCGCGAAGGCGTCCGTTTTACCGACGGCAAGCTTTAGACCCCGAAAATTTGTCACCGCGCGGTTTTTGCGCCATCTTTTTGGCGGCAAAAAGTGGCAAGAAATCTTGTATCAGGAAACAATAAAGATGTAGTGGCTCGTAATGACGATATTAAATAAGAAATTGCCTAACAAGGCTCTTTTGGCGTCTGCCTTGTTTGTAATAATAAAGGCTGCAGCGAAAAACTGCAGCCTTCTTTTATTGCAATTACTTTATCACAATCTCAAATTGGTCATACTCGGCCGTGCGCCAAGCCAAATTCTGTGTGAGCTGTGAGATAGCAAACAGAGGCGAGAATGTACGCACACCAATAGTCTTGCCATCGGGCTTGAACTCCAGAATACGCAACCAGCAGTCGCCGCCATTGCCATTCCAGTCGCCATCACCCTGCTGCGAGTTGAACATCATCTGCGGGATGTCACGACCATCGGCAGCCTTATCTACGCGATATGATGTCGTAGGCTGGTAGTTTGTGCCCTTCACGTCACCCACCTTGATGTCGGGGTCGTCGCCTGTGTGGCCGCACAATACCATACATATATTCTTTGAGGGGTAAACCAGCTTCTGCCATACAGCCTCAGGCCAGTTGCAGGGACGAAGTGTGTAACCCTCCTTTGCTCTGCGTGTGCCATCGGTGTCGAGCCACGAGTGAACCAAGATGATAACCTTGTGGTTCTTGTACTGCTCCGATGTGGTGAGCTTCTTTGCCCACTCGATAGCCTCGTCGCGGGGCGCGAACTCAAAGGTGATAACCAGCATCTTGCCCCACGCCTTATCCTTAAACTCGTATGCCGAGTTCTCCATAGTGTGTACACCCTGCCAATTCTCGCAAGTAGCGACCAAGTGCTTCTCGAACAGAATGTTACGCTCGGGGTGGATAATCTCGGGCATAATCGTGTGGCGGTCGGTGGCTGTGATGTGGCCAATGTCGTGGTTACCCTGTGCCACAACATATGGCAGGCGGTTATCCAGACGGCTCAGTGCGCGCGATACTGCCTCCCACTGCTGACGGCCTGTCTGGTCGCCATTGTAGGGGTTGGGCAGGGGTGCTGAAATCTGCTTACCCGACTGCTCAACCATATCGCCCGTGAAGAGGGCAGCCTTGATATTCAGACGGTCGATGTTCTGTGCAATCCACGCTGTCTGCAGGTCAAACAGAGGCTGGTTAGCCGCAAACTTAGTGTAGCTCTGCGGGTCGGGAACAAGAATCATACTGAACGAATTCTCATCCTCAAGTGTGGGATATACGGGAATCTGTGGCTCTCCCTTTGGGCCCTGAGCAAATGCAACACCTGCAAGTGCCAGCAAGCTGATAAGCGAAAAAATCTTCTTCATAGTTATAGTTGTTTTTTTTGGTTCTTCATTGGTGCGGTGGCGTTTCTTCCCGCCTTTAGAATAACATCCCCTCGTCGGCCTTGGGTGTGAATCCCAAATGTCTGTAAGCCAGCTCCGTTGCCTCACGACCACGTGGCGTGCGCTTGATGAATCCCTCCTTGATGAGGAAGGGCTCGTACACATCCTCGATGGTGCCCGCCTCCTCGCCAACAGCCGTAGCGATGGTGTTCAAACCTACGGGGCCACCCTTGAACTTCTCGATGATTGTGGAGAGAATCTTGTTGTCCATCTGGTCCAAACCACGCGAGTCGATGTTGAGCGCCTGCAAGGCTATGCGTGTGATTTCGAGGTCGATATGCCCCTCGCCCTTAACCATCGCAAAGTCCCTTACACGTCGCAATAGGGCATTGGCAATACGTGGTGTGCCGCGTGAACGCAGTGCCACCTCGTGTGCCGCATCGTCATCAATGGGAATATCTATAATGCGAGCCGAACGCTTCACAATGCCAGCAAGTACGGGTGTGTCGTAATACTCCAGGTGGCAGTTAATGCCAAAACGTGCGCGCAGAGGCGAGGTCAGCAATCCGCTACGTGTGGTAGCTCCCACCAACGTGAAGGGTGCCAGCTCAATCTGAATAGAGCGTGCCGAGGGCCCTTTGTCGAGGACGATATCTATCTTGTAATCCTCCATCGCCGAGTATAGATACTCCTCCACGATGGGGCTGAGGCGGTGAATCTCGTCAATGAAGAGCACATCACCCGCATCGAGGTTTGTCAGCAGACCAGCCAAATCGCCCGGTTTATCCAGCACGGGACCCGATGTGACCTTTAGCTGCGCCCCCATCTCGCGGGCAATGATATTTGCCAATGTCGTCTTACCCAGTCCCGGAGGGCCGTGCAGCAAGACGTGGTCGAGCGAGTCGCCACGCATCAACGCCGCCTTGATAAAGATTTTCAGATTCTCGACAATCTTATCCTGCCCCGAAAACGTTGACAGCTCCTGCGGGCGTATGCGGTTTTCATACTCGAGATCACTCTCGATGTTTCTCATATTTCTGTCTATAGCCATAACATTACAAAGATAATAAGAACTCACGAGAAAAAGATACTTTTTTCTGAAAATAATACGCCTTGAGAGGGTATAAATCGCAGGAGACTGTCAGCATAGTATGGGTTATAAAAGCAAAAATCCCCATCATTGTGTTGACGGGGATTTTTCTAACAAGCCAATAAACTTTTTGCCTACAGCGTTGCGAGGAAGTCGCTGATGTTCTTCTCGATGCGGGCCTCGACGTTGTCGCTCTCGGCCTTGACGAACTTCTCGCCTACGATATTCTCGTAAAGCTCGATGTAGCGGTCGGTGATGCTGTTTACGATATCCTCGGTCATCTCGGGGACCTGCTGCCCCTCCTGGCCCTGGAAACCGTTAGCCATCAACCACTCGCGTACAAACTCCTTAGAGAGCTGCTTCTGCTTCTCGCCTGCGGCCAGACGCTCCTGGTAACCCTCAGCGTAGAAGTAACGTGATGAGTCGGGTGTATGAATCTCGTCCATAAGGTATATGACGCCATCCTTCTTACCGAACTCGTACTTGGTATCAACCAAAATCAAGCCCATCTTGGCTGCAATCTCTGTTCCGCGCTGGAAGATAGCGCGTGTATATGCCTCCAACTTCTCATAATCCTCGCGGCTCACCAGACCCTGAGCGATAATCTCCTCCTTTGAGATATCCTCGTCGTGACCCTCATCAGCCTTTGTCGTGGGGGTGATGATAGGCTCGGGGAACTTCTGATTCTCAACCATACCCTCGGGCATCTCAACGCCACAGATAGTGCGCTTGCCAGCCTTATACTCTCTCCAGGCGTGACCTGAGAGGTAGCCACGGATAACCATCTCAACCTTGAAAGGCTCACACTTGTGACCTACGGTTACCATAGGGTCGGGTACAGCTATCTTCCAGTTGGGAAGAATGTCAGTGGTGGCGTCAAGGAACTTTGCTGCAATCTGGTTTAGCACCTGACCCTTGAAGGGAATACCCTTAGGCAGCACCACATCAAAAGCAGAGATACGGTCCGAAACAACCATTACAAGATAGTCACCATCGATGCTATATACATCGCGTACCTTACCTACGTAGTGGCTCTGCTGGCCCTTGAAATTGAAATTTGTCTTTACAATAGCTTCCATTGTTATATGTTTTATAGTTTGTTCGCTTTTTGTGTTAAAAGTTTGCGCAAAGATATAATTTTTTACCTATGATAGAGTGCCGATGGGCGTTTTATTTTACCTCGTACCAACATTTGGGCTCACTGCCCATCTCTATGCGCAACTCTCCGCCTGCCATAATATCCTTGTGTGAAATCCACGCCTTGTCGTAAGCCTGGCCATTGAGCCAAATCTTCTGGATATACTTATTCTCTGTAGAATTGTTCTCGGCAACGACTGTAAATACTCCTGCGGGAACGTCAATCTCGGCCTTGTCGAAGAGCGGTGTACCAAACCAGTAGCGGCCTCCTGCGGGCTCCACCTCGTAGAAACCGAGAGATGAGAGGATATACCAGGCAGACATCTGGCCTACATCCTCATTGCCAGAAAGACCCTCCTCAGCGTCGAAGTAGAGCGTAGAGAGTACCTCACGGATACGGTCGGCAGCCTTCCAGGGCTGGCCCAGCATCGTATATAAATAGATAGTATGGTGTCCAGGCTCATTGCCGTGAGCATACTGGCCGATAAGGCCTGTGATATCTGAAGAGGCAACCTCGCCGATAATCTCAGAACTTGCGGTGAAGAGCGAGTCGAGCTTCGACAACATTATCTCGCGGCCACCGAAGCACTCCTTCAAACCATCCACATCGTGCGGTACGAGCCACAAATACTGCCAGGCAGTACCCTCGCAATAGTCGTCACTGCGGTGTGATGATGAGCGGGGATTGAAGGGTGTACGCCACTGACGCTTGCTGTCCAAACCGCGGATGAAGCCTGTCTCTTTGTCAAAATAGTTGCGGTATGAGTGGCTGCGCTCGGTGAAGTACTTCTCATCCTCAGCCTTGCCCAACTTCTTGGCAGCTACTGCCGCAGCACCATCGGCCAGAGCATACTCCATATCGAAGGCAACAGACTCCTTTGTGAACTCATCGAAGGGGATGTAGCCATACTTCATACGCAGGTTATTGCCGCGCCCCTCGTTCATAGCGGTCTGCTTAATGGCCGCAAATGCACGCTCCTGGTCAACGCCCTCCACATCCTTGATGATGGCATCGGCAACGGCAACAATACCGGGGTTACCAACCATACAGTCGGTCTCGCAACCCCACAAGTGCCATACAGGTAGGCGGCCCTGCTCGTCGTTGATGGCAAGCATCGTATTCACCATATCGGTCATACGCTCGGGGTGCATAATGGTCATAAGTGGCATTGCTGCACGGTATGTATCCCACAATGAGTATGTGGTATAAGTTGTGTAACCGGGATTCTTGTGCATCTTACCATCGGCTCCGCGGTAGTCGCCATTCACGTCGCAGAACTCCGAGGGAGCAATCATCGTGTGGTATAGGCCTGTGTAGAATACGCGCTTTGCCGACTCGTCGGTAGAGGTGATGCGCATCTTTGCAAGCTCCTGATTCCACGCCTTGTCGGCAGCCTTGATGGTCTTCTCGAAGTTCCAGTCGGGCAGCTCGGCCTGCATATTCGCCTTAGCGCCCTCGATGCTTACGGGTGAGAGGGCAACCTTAACATAAATCTGCTCATCGGCCTTAGTAGAGTATTTCACGCGACCAAAGAGTCCGTTGTCGGTAATCTCAAGCTCCTGCATAGGCTTAGAGAACTCCGCAACGAAATATACCTTCTGGTCGTTGGCCCAACCCTTTGAGTAGCGATAACCCTCAATGCATTTATCGTTCACCTGCTTGATTACAGCCTCAGAGGTCTTATCCCAGCAGCCGCCATTCTGAAGGTCGATAACGATGGCAGCCTCCTCCGATGCGGGGAAGGTGTAGCGGTGGAATCCAACACGCTCGGTAGCTGTCATCTCGGCCGTAATGCCATATCTTGTCAAGGGTACAGAGTAGTAACCCGGGCGAGCGACCTCCTTTGAGCGGTCGGCGTATGACCATAGTCCCGATGTGGGGTCATCCTGCGTGCCGCGAGCGTACTTCACCTCGCCGATAACAGGCATAAGCGTAACGTCGAACAAATCACCGATACCCGTACCTGAGAGGTGGGTGTGCGAGAATCCGATTACGGTCGAGTCGCTGGCGTGGTATCCCGAACACCAGTCCCACTCCTGAGGAATACTTGTGGGTCCAACCTGAACCATACCGAATGGAACATTTGCTCCCACGAATACGTGTCCGTGGCCTCCTGTGCCGATTTTGGGGTCAACATAGTCGGTGTAGCTAATCTGCTGCGAGCAAGCAGTAACAAGTGCCAACGCAGCAAATGCAAAAACTGATAAAAGTTTGTGTTTCATAGTATAATATTATTACGTTTCTTCCTATTCAAATCCAGCCGTCTATTCAAATCCAACCTGCTCGGCCTCTGCATTGAGGGCTACCTGCTGAATCTGGTAAGGTGATATTTCTACCTCGCCCGTTACGAGTTCGGGAATATTGTATGAGTACAGCAGATAGTCGTACGCCTCGGGATCCTCCTGCGGAAGAAGGAACGGTTTGCTGGGCTTGCCATCCTGACCAATGTAACACAGGTAGGGTAGTGTGTAGAGCGAGTTGTCGCGGCGGCTGCTCACCACCACCCAGTCGCTGCCGCTGCTCCACGAGTGGTAGCTCTCGGTGTCGGGACTGTTGAGTCGAGACATATCGATTGTCTGGCGGCTCTGGACGTCAATCATACGAATCTCGGCATCGGCGTGCCAGATGGGGAACTGTCCGTAGGCCGTTTCGGTGTACATCATATAACGACCGTCGGGCGAAATGCGTGGGAATGTGTAGCTGAGCGAGTCGGCACGAACCAGAGTATCTATCTTCTCACGCTCAATCTCACCCTTCTGCTCATCAAAGGGTACGCGGCAGAGGTTATATCTCACCTTGTCGTAGTTGTCGGGCATCTGGGTGGCGGGGGCACTACAGAAATAGAGCCACTTGCCATCGGGTGAGAACGAGGGGAAGGTCTCGAAGTTATCCTCCGAGATGATAGAGGCCTTCGAGAGAATCTTCTTATCCTTCACGTTGTAAACCACAACATCCGAGCGCAGGTCGAACACCTCAATCTTCTTCTCGCGTGTTGCGTGGAAGAATTGGTGAATGGTATTCACCGATGTGGTGATGTAGCGTCCCGATGGGTGCCAGTAGGGATATGTGAGGTTGCTTATCGTGCCATCGGTCTTGGTGTTGAGCTTCTCGATTTTGCCATCCTGCGTGATATATGTACCTCCGTTTGCGGCACGCATATGGAACATCATCTGCTGCGGGTCGCCGCCACAGAATGTGTGGCAGTTGATGCAGTTATATCCCACCATCTTGTTGAGTACGATGGGCTTCTCGTCGAAGTTTTCGAGGTTTCGCTGATATATGCCTACGATGTGCCACTTCTCATAGCCGGGCTCGATAAGACGATATACAAGGTGTGAGTCGATACGCTTGTCGCTCACGTGTATGTCGAAGCTCTGCCATTGGGTCCACTTGCCCTGCTGCTTGGTGTAGAGCGTTAGGTTTATGCTTGCGCCCTTACTCGCGTCAAGTATCTCGCGCCAAAGTTTTTCGTTAAAACGGATATCCGTCTTACCATACACCTCGGCTCTCTGTCCGGCGTAACTCAACTCCGCGTAGCACCCCTCCACGCCCTCGGCTGTGGGGCGGAAGTTCAGTGGCGCAATGTTATGCGGTATGGTTACATCCGCATAGTCGGGGAAGATTGACGGCAGTTCGCTGCTCGCTGTGGCGTTTGTGGGACGCTCCTTGCAGCCCGTGCCGATAAGTGCCGCAGTAATGGCAGCCAAGCAAAAGAGTATATTGAAAATTCGTTTCATCTTATTCCTGAATTTTAGGTGGTTCGGGTGTTGTGCCATATTGCAGATAGTAGTAATACGTGTCGCCGTACATCTTGTATGCTGTCTCGGGCGTCATCATCTGCATATTGCGGTTGTAATTGGTAAATCTGTTCCAGATGGCGGGGTCAATCTTGTATGCCTCCAGCGCCTGCTCGTTGAGCTGAGCTGCGAAATATACGCAGATGGCCTCCTGATAGAGTTTGGGAAGCACCTCACCCTTGTATGGGGCGATATACTCCATAAAGTTGGTGATATCCTTGTACATCAGAACAAACGTAAGCATATAATCCAGTGCGGCCTTGTTCTGTGGGCGGTCTGTAATTATAGCCTTAACAGCTGCGGGGAAACTGTTTTGCATATCGTAATGGTTGTCCGTTTGGGGCATAAGGTTACGTTTCTCGATAACCCAATCGGTTGCCGCCGCAACCTCCTCGTTGAGCAGAGGTCGCTGAGCCGTAGCCCACGCACTATAACGCGGATATGTCTCAAGAATCTTTATAAACTTCTCGGCAACGGCCATCTCGCCCGTAATGATGTATGTCTCAACGAGTCGCTTCATCAATCGTGGCTGTATGCTTCGACGCGAACCGAGTGTGCCGATGAAGGCCGTGCGTTGTGCCGTATTGACGTGGCCCAACTGCCAAGCCACCTCGCTTGATAGAATGTTCTGGATATAATACTTCGTTTCGCGGGGATAGAGGCCGTACAATCCCATCTGCGGTGTGCGGGTGAAGTTGTTGGGCATCTGTCCTAAATGCGAAGATGCGAGGTTGGCGTATATGAGCGCATCGAAATCGCGTACGCCATATCGCTGTGCGTGCTCCGTAATCTTCTTCCACTCACCCTCGCGAGCGTAGTAGTCGTACATATACGGCTGCTCCATAAGGTCAATCTTGAATACGATGCACGCAAGAATAGCCGCAACAAGCGAGATGTATTGCACCCTTGCACGCCACTTGTCGCTTGTGATAAGCCTCTTGTTGCGAATCGCATATACGAGTAGAGTCCATACGGGATATGCAACGCCTATAACCCACATAATCGAAGGTAGTTCCACCTCAGGATGTGCGAGGTGTTTGCTTAGGTATGCCTCGCGCAGGGGGATGATGTAGAGCGTATTCATCGCCAGCAGAGGCAGCAATGCACTCCACGCAATGGCCGCAGTAGCTACCCAATAGCGGCGGTGCGCTATACATTCGTAGATGGCAATCAGCAAGGCCAGAATAAGATTCGCGGGGGCAGCGAGGAGATAAAGAGCCGTAAGCATAAAGAATCCTACGCCCCAACGCCATTTATCGCTCTTAATGTTGGCGTATATCGCAGCCGACGTGATAGCTGCGAACAACGTTATAAAGTGAGCGATTGTCTCCTGTGGGAATAATAGCAGCAAAAATGATGGGATTATGGCTGCAAACATCCCTTTGTCAATGTCGCAGGCCTTCATATAACGGTAGAATCCGTACGATGTAGCACTCAACACAAGGGCGATGGTTGTGGCCGCGCATAGAGGATAATAAAATCCCATCGAGAGAAACTCGGTGATATACTCCGTCATTCCGCCAGGCTCTGTGAGGTGCTGCATAAAGTAGCGGGCGGTGGTCTGGAACATCATATACTGCTCCATAAAACAGTACCAAAAGCGGAAATTCAACTCGATGAAGAGTCCGCATCCGAGCGTGAATAACAGCAGAATTATGGTGTTGTTATGTTTGTTCATATATTTATGGTTGGGTAATTAATGTGTAAAGTTATGAATTTTTCACATAAATACAAAAAAGAGAGCCAAAACAGATTTTTTATGTTGTGTGGTAAATAAAATCTCGCTTTTTTGGATAAAAGTTGGGAAATAATTCCTAATTTTACACAAAATTGCGCATACGCATATCATAGATGCGCCTGCATAGAGTTAAAAATCAATAAAATAACAACCAAAGATGAAAAAGACTATTACCATTATCGGAGCCGGTATGATGGGCTCTGCTCTGGCTTTCCCTGCCGCAGAGAATGGCCACGATGTTAGAATTGTTGGAACTTGCCTCGATGACGAGATTATCGACGGTTACATCCGTACAGGCAAGCACGAGAAGTTCTGTCGTCCATTCCCCGAAAATGTTACATATCACTACTTTAAGGATTGGAAGAAGGCCGTTGAGGGTGCCGATTTCGTCATTGGTGGCGTTTCATCTTTTGGCGTGGATTGGTTCCTTGAGGAGATTCTTACTCAGTTAGACCCCGCAATGCCCGTCTTGTCTGTTACGAAGGGTCTGCGTGCAACGGAGGATGGTACGTTGCTCTCATACCCCGGTTTCTGGGAGAGCGAGCTGGCTAAGCGCGGTATAAATCGCACGATTTGCGCTATCGGAGGACCTTGTACATCGTATGAGTTGGTATTTATGGACCCCACCGAGGTTGGATTCTGCGGTAAGGATAGCGATGCACTGCGTATGATGAAGCAGGCTATGCAGCGTCCTTATTATCATATCTCGCTTACCAACGACGTTATCGGTCTGGAGAGCGCCGTGGCGTTGAAGAATGCCTATGCTATGGCTGTTACGCTGGCTGTAGGTCTTAATATCCGCTGGCACGGCGAGGATGAGCCTCAGCACTACAACTCGCAGGCAGGTACATTCACGCAGGCCGTACGCGAGACTCACGCCTTGATGCAGATGCAGGGCGGTACGTTCGAGTCGGAGTGTATCGGTTTGGGCGATTTGTATGTAACCATCTTCAGTGGTCGTACACGCCGTTGTGGCGTGCTGATGGGGCAGGGTCTTAACTATGATGAGGTTACCGAGGCGTTGGCTGGCATTACGCTCGAGAGCCTTGTTATCACCCGCGTTATGGGTAACGCCATCCGCCGCAAGGCTGAGCTTGGTCTGGTCGATTTGCGCGACTTCCCCTTGCTGATGCATATTGCCGAGATTTTGGATAAGGGTAAGGCCGATGCCGACCTGCCGTGGGAGGCATTTACATTTGAGCACCTGAAATAATCTAACCTATGGACAAAACTACACCTAAAACCAAGCACACATTCCAATATTGGCAGTGGCGCGTGATTCTCAGTACGATGGTGGGCTACTCGGTCTATTATTTCGTACGAAAGAATTTCTCGTTTGCGATGCCCGCGCTGGGCGATGAGTATGGTATCTCGAATACAAGTTTCGGTATTATCCTCACGCTCGTGGGATTGATTTACGGCGTGTCGAAGTTTGTTAATGGAGTGCTGTCGGATAGAACCAATGCCCGCTGGCATCTGGCTTTCGGCCTTGCCGTGTGCGTTGTGTTGAACGTGGCTTTTGGCTGGAGCGACAGGCTCAGCACGTTGATTACAGGAGATGCTGATGGCCCCGACTTTATCAATGGTATGGTGGCCGTAATGGCAGTGCTGCTGGTGCTGAACAACATCTTTCAGGGGTGTGGCTTCGCCCCGTGTAACCACCTTCTGGCGCATTGGATTCCGCCGAAGGAGCTGGCTACAAAGACCGCTATCTGGAATACCTCGCACTCGGTGGGAGCGGCTATCGTGTCGGTTATATGCGGATATATTATCGCTACCACGGGTGATTGGCGTTACTGCTTCTGGCTGCCGGCAGCTATCGCAGCGACGGGCGTAGTGTTTGTGATTATCACGCTGCGCGATACGCCTAAGTCGGTGGGCTTACCCGAGTTGGAGAATACCCGCACTGAGCTTGACGATAACGACTCGCCCGAAGCGTTCCGTGCTTTCCTGCGCAAGAGAGTCTTCCGTAATCCTATTATCTGGGTGCTGGCCGTAACGGATATATTTGTATATGTGGTGCGCTTTGCAATCTTGGATTGGGGACCTACCTTCCTGCAGGATAGAGCAAATCCTCTGTCGCCCGAGCTGGCTGGTTGGACTTTGGCTATCTTCGAGATTGCTGGTTGTGTAGGTATGCTGTGCGCAGGCTGGGTGTCGGATAAGTTCTTCGATGGTAAGGCACACCGTATGTGTGTCGTAGAGATGTTCCTGGTGGCTATCTGTATGGCTGCGCTGCAATTTGTCCCTGCCGAGGCAAACTCTGTTGTTGTGCTGATTCTGTTGGCCTTGTCGGGTTTCTTCATCTACGGCCCGCAGGCGTTGCTGGGTGTAGTGGCAACCAAGCAGGCAACCAAAAAAGCCGCCTCTTCGGCCGTTGGCTTGATTGGCTTTATGAGCTATTTGTCGGTGATTATCACAGGCGCAGGCTTGGGCTGGTTCTCCGATACGTTTGGTTGGGATTACCTCTTTATATTGATGGCCGGATTTGCGCTGGTGGGTGGCATTATCGTCACCTCGCTCTGGAACATCAAGGATGATGGCTATATACACGATTAGAAAACCTTAAAACTTATAAAAATGAAAAAGATTATTTTTGCACTTGCCGTTATGGCTTCGCTTGCTATTGGCGATGCCGTAGCGCAGACACAACAGATACGTTGCTTCTCGCACCGTGGCGGACGTATGGAGCACGATGAGAATACAATGGAGGCCTTTACGGCGAGCTACAAGGCTGGCTACCGTGGTTTCGAGGTGGATATCCGTATGACCTCGGATGGCGAGCTGGTCGTAACGCACGACTCAACACTCGACCGCACAACAAATGGCTCAGGAACAGTGGAACTTACAACGGCCGATGCGATTCGCAAGCTCCGCACAAAGAAGGGTAACAAACTTATCTTTATTGACGAGTTGCTCGACTTCCTGAAGGATATCGATGGCTTGTATGTAGAGTTTGAGCTTAAGACCAGTCCCGTAAATCTCTATCCCGAGGAGCGCCTGCACGAGTATTGCGACAAGCTCTATAAGGCAGTTATGGCCTCACGCCCTGCCGATGCGGAGTATGTATTCACGTCAAGCGACTACCGTGGCCTGCGCTATTTGCAGCAGAAATATCTAGGTGTGGATTTGCTGATGATTTCATCTAAGCCCTGCAATGACGAAACTATCGACTTGGCTTTGGCGTTGGGTATCAAGCGAATTGGTTGCACGATGGATGGCACAAGCCGCAAGGCTGTAAAGAAGGCTCACGAGAAGGGCCTTACCGTCAGCCTCTGGCCGGGTTATACAACCGACGATTTTATGTTGGGCGCATATCTTGGTGCTGACTTTATGTGTACCGATATTCCTATTGAGCTTAAAAAATTCCACGCAGAAAAGGCTCCTTGGCTTAAAGTTAAGTACTAATATGGCGATTTAGGTTGCGATATGCAACTTTTTCGAAAGGCCTGTCCGAAAACTCTGTCGGATAGGCTTTTTTGTGCTTCTGAGGGTATGTAGAAAGGTTTGGATTCTAATTTGTAGTGTTATTTTTGAAACTATGAAGGTTTTATTTTGAAATTTTTGTGGTTTTATTTTGAAATCTACTCTTTTATATGCTAACTTTGCAGTTAGAAATAAAATCTAATAAAATATCATATGACGAAGCAATTCGATGTGATCATAATTGGCGGTGGAGCAACAGGTGCCGGAGTGGCACGCGACTGCTCTTTGCGCGGCATTAAGGCTCTGTTGTTGGAGCGTGGCGATATAGCTACGGGTGCTACGGGTCGTAACCACGGTTTGTTGCATAGCGGTGCGCGTTATGCCGTAACCGATAGGGAGTCGGCCGAGGAGTGTATTAAGGAGAATATGATTCTGCGCCGCATCGCAAGCCACTGTGTGGAGGAGACCGATGGTCTTTTTATCAGTTTGCCGGAGGATGGTCTGGAGTTTCAGGCGAAGTTTATCGAGTCGTGCCGTGCTGCGGGTATCCGCGCCGATGCTATCGACCCGAAAGAGGCTTTGCTGCTGGAGCCGTCGGCCAACCCTGCAATGATTGGCGCTGTGCGTGTTCCCGATGGAGCCGTTGACCCGTTCCGTCTGACTATGGCGAATCTGTTGGACGCCAAGGCCCACGGTGCTGAGGTGCTGACCTACCACGAGGTGCTGGACTTCATCCGCGAGCAGGAGCGTATCGTAGGTGTTAAGGTTGTGGACCGTCGCACGGGCGAGCAGAAGGAGTTCCGCGCTCACGTAACGGTGAATGCAGGCGGTATCTGGGGTCACGAGATTGCCAAGAAGGCGGGTGTGACGGTTAAGATGTTGCCGGCAAAGGGTGCACTGCTTATCTTCGGTCACCGCGTGAATAACGTAGTTATTAACCGCTGCCGTAAGCCTGCCGACGCCGATATTCTGGTGCCGGGCGATACAATCTGTCTTATCGGTACAACATCGAGCAAGGTGCCTTTCGAGGAGTGTGATAATATGTATGTTACAGCCGATGAGGTTGACTTGCTGTTGCGTGAGGGTATGAAACTGGCCCCCTCGTTGGAGCATACACGTATCCTGCGTGCATACGCTGGTGTGCGACCGTTGGTTGCTTCGGATGATGACCCGAGTGGTCGTAGCGTCAGCCGTGGTATCGTTGTTTTGGACCACGCTACACGTGATGGTCTGGAGGGATTCATCACCATCACGGGCGGTAAGCTGATGACCTACCGTCTGATGGGCGAGTGGACAACCGATTTGATTTGTAAGAAGCTCAATATATCTAAGAAGTGTACTACGGCCGAGCAGAAGCTCCCCGGTTCACGCGAGGAGGAGAAGAAAATCTCTCGTCGTATGCATACCATACCCGTTGCACAGCGCGAGTCGGCAATCAATCGCCACGGTGAGTTGGCCGAGAAGGTGAATGTCGAGGACGCCGAGCATCGCTCACTGGTCTGCGAGTGCGAGGAGGTATCGGTAGGAGAGGTTAAATATGCTCTCAATGAGCTGGACGTACACAATCTGGTTGACCTTCGTCGCCGTACCCGTGTAGGTATGGGTACGTGTCAGGGTGAGCTTTGTGCTTGTCGTGCTGCAGGCTTGATGGCGCAGGTGGGTAAGTATTGCACACATCAGGCGAAGCAGGATTTGACCAATTTCCTGAATGAACGTTGGAAGGGTATGGCTCCCGTAGCGTGGGGTGATACGTTGCGTGAGAGTGAGTTCACGATGTGGCTCTATGATGGCGTTTGTGGTTTGAAGAATGATAAAAATACGAAATAATGATGAAGTTTGATACTGTAATCATCGGAGGTGGTCTGGCTGGTCTTACCTGCGGTATTCGCTTGGCGAAGGCGGGACAGCGATGTGCCATCGTATCATCGGGACAGAGTGCATTGCACTTCTCGTCAGGCTCGCTCGACTTGCTGAATGCATTGCCCGACGGTAGCGTTGTGACAAATCCTATGGAGGGCGTTAAGTTGCTTGCGGAGCAGGCTCCCGAGCACCCCTACGTAAAGATTGGTGCTGAGCGTTTTGCCGTTTTGGCTACCGAGGCTGCGGAGCTGCTGAGCGAGGCGGGTGTTGCAACTATGGGCGAGGCCCTGAAGAATCACTATCGTTTGACTCCTATGGGTGTGCTGAAGAGTACGTGGCTTACATTCAAGGGGTATGTAACCTCGGATAAGGCCGATGCGCTTCCGTGGAAGAGCGTTGCGTTGTTCAATGCCGAGGGATTCCTCGATTTCTATACTCAGTTCCTCTCGGACGAGATGCGTAAGATGGGCACAGAGTGTAAGGTACACACCTTTAACCTCCCCGCATTGGAGAATATTCGCCAGAATCCAACCGAGATGCGCTCGGCAAACATCGCCCGCATATTCGATAATGAGGATACGCTTAGCGAGCTCGCTGCAATCATCTCTCGTGAGATGGGTGATGCCGAGGCTGTCTTGCTGCCCGCAGTGTTGGGCGTAGATTGCCGCGATGGCGTTGCCAAGTTGGAGAAGCGTCTGGCGCGTAAGGTCGCAGTTGTGGCTACGTTGCCGCCTTCTGTTCCAGGTTTGCAGGTACAGACTCTGCTGCGTCGCTATTTCCAGGAGTTGGGTGGTGTATATCTGCTGGGCGATACTGCTACGGGATATAAGTCGGAGGGCGATAACGTAACAGCGCTTTACACCAACAATCACGGCGATATAGCTCTCAAGGCCGACAATTATGTGTTGGCTACGGGTAGCTACTTCAGTCAGGGCCTTGTGGCCTCAAACGGCGAGGTGGTTGAGCCCCTGTTCGGAGTGGATGTTGCATACGATAAGGTGCGTAGTAATTGGTACGAGCGTGATATGTTCTCGGCGCAGCCTTACGAGTCGTTTGGCGTTGTGACCAATGCTGAGTTGCAGGCTATACGTGGCGGACGAAAGGTTGATAACCTCTATGCCGTGGGAGCTGGCTTGGCGGGTTTTAATGCCGTTAAGCAGGGTTGTGGTGCAGGCGTTTCGATGCTGACCGCAATGAGTGTTGCAGATAAAATTTTAAGTAAGAGATAAGCTATGATGACCGAAACAAGTGAATTCAATTTCGAGCAATGTATAAAGTGTACCGTGTGTACAGTCTATTGCCCTGTGGCGGCCGTCAATCCGTTGTATCCGGGCCCTAAGCAGGCCGGTCCCGACGGTGAGCGTCTGCGTTTGAAGCGCCCCGAGTTCTTCGATGAGTCGTTGAAGTGGTGCCTTAACTGTAAGCGTTGCGAGGTGGCTTGTCCCTCGAATGTGCGCATTGGCGATATTATCCAGGCGGCACGCATCAAGCACAGCAAGAAGAAGCCGGGCCTGAGAGAGTATATCTTGGCCAATACCGATTTTATGGGAACGATGGCCTCTCCGCTTGCACCTATTGTTAATATGGCAGTAGGCTTGAAGCCCGTAAAGGTTGTGATGGATAAGACCATCGGTATCGACCACCGTCGTATGTTCCCTAAGTATGCTTTCGGTACTTTCGAGAGCTGGCTCAAGCGTAACCGTAAGAAGCAGGCTAAGTTCCCGCGTCAGGTGAGTTACTTCCACGGCTGCTATGTGAATTACAATAATCCGCAGCTGGGTAAGGATTTCGTGAAGATAATGAATGCGTTGGGTATCGGTGTTCAGCTGCTTGAGAAGGAGAAGTGCTGCGGCGTGGCCCTCATCTCGAATGGCTTGATTGACCAGGCTAAGCGTCAGGGCGAGGTGAATATCTCGTCAATCCGCCGCTCTGTTGTGGAGAATAAGATTCCCGTGCTGGGAACATCTTCAACGTGTACCTTCACGCTGCGCGATGAGTATCCCCACCTGCTCGGCATCGAGAACAAGGATGTACGTGACGGTATTGAGCTGGCTACACGATATATCTATCGTCTGCTCTCTTCGGGCGAGGTGAGGCTCCGCTTTAAGAAGAATGCCCCCAAGTTGCGCGTGGCCTACCATACGGCGTGCCATATGGAGAAGTTGGGATGGGCATACTACTCAACAGAACTGTTGCGAATGATTCCATCGGTAGAGCTTATTCAGCTTGATTCGCAGTGTTGCGGTATCGGTGGTACGTATGGTTTCAAGAAGGAGAACTATGCCACATCGCAGGCCGTTGGTGAGGGTCTGTTCCGTAAGATTGAGGCTTCGGGTTGCGATGTCGTTTCAACCGACTGCGAGACTTGTAAGTGGCAGATTGAGATGTCAACATCGAAGGAGGTTATTCATCCGCTCTCGATTTTGGCAAATGCACTGGAGTAATCCACATATTTGAATAATAAACCCCTGAGTCTTTGAAGATTCAGGGGTTTGTTTTATTTGGATATCTGCTCGGCCTTTTCCCATATTGCGTGCAGTTGGTCGTAGTCGTATTCGATGGTTAAGGCCTCTACGCGACCCGTTGGCCCAATCAGGAAATTGCGTGGCACATATAGAGTGGCATAGCGGTCGTATATCGAGCGGTCGGGGTCTGTACCTACATCGAACGTAATGCCATATTTCTGGCTAAACTCCTCTGTGGCCTCAATGCTCTCTCCGCGTGATATGGCCAAAACCTTGAACGAAGGCTCTTTCTCGGCCACGATGCGCTGTATCTCGGCAAATTGATTTTGGCAATCGGGACACTCCGTAGAGAAGAAGATGAGCATCACCACCTGCCCGTGTAACGACGATAGGGTAGTGCTTTTGCCATTCAATAGCTCTACGGTGAAATCGGGAGCAGTGTCGCCTACGTTGACAAGCGTAGTATCCTCGGGCGTATGTTTCTCGTCGTTGATACACCCAGCCATCACCAGAGCCGTGACAAAAAGTGTAAGGACGACAACCCGTTGTGTTGCACGAAGCAGCAGATTGTATGTGTTTAAGAGTGACATAAGAGCCGAAATTACATTAATCGTTTCCCAAAAATAGTTATAATTCCCTAAACTGCAAAATCCGTTCTTTTATCTGTAAAATGTTTGGTGATTAAAAAAAATGAGTTATCTTTGCACTCGCACTCGCAAGAGGGAGTTTAGCTCAGCTGGTTCAGAGCATCTGCCTTACAAGCAGAGGGTCGGCGGTTCGAATCCGTCAACTCCCACAAAACAAAAGCAACCCAAAAGGTTGCTTTTTTGTTTTGGGGAGTATTCTCCCAATTATATTTACATTCCCACCCCATTCCCCTCCCTTTGACAAAGGAAGGGGCCTTTAATTAACATCGTCTTTTGCTTATAGTAGCCTGTCATCGCCCTGCGGGAGTGATACGGAAAGGCGTTAAGCGGAGCAGACATCATCTGCGCAGTAGCCAATCCGTCAATTTTCAAATATATTTACATTCCCACCCCATTCCCCTCCCTTTGGCAAAGGAAGGGGCCTTTAATTAACATCGTCTTTTGCTTATAGTAGCCTGTCATCGCCCCGCGGGAGCGATACGGAAAGGTGTTAAGCGGAGCAGACATCGTCTGCGCAGTAGCCAATCCGTCAATTTTCAATTATATTTACATTCCTACCCCATTCCCCTCCCTTTGACAAAGGAAGGGGCTTTTAATTAGCAACGGGTTTTTGCGAAAGTAGCCAATCCTATATTATAATGGCACAATCAAAAACG
This sequence comes from Rikenellaceae bacterium, assembly GCA_015059845.1. GTDB lineage: Bacteria > Bacteroidota > Bacteroidia > Bacteroidales > Rikenellaceae > Alistipes. The sequence continues at coordinate 120,544 of SUZR01000006.1, forward strand.
AGGCAGTTCAACAAGATTAGTTGAGCCGCCTCGTCTGTTAGGTGTATATTTGTGGATAATACTCCTGATTAGCGAATAAAGTTCTCCACTTTCAAGTTTGTGACTTTGCTCTTGAAATCGCCTGCTTGTTGCAATGGGAAGTAGAGCGTGGGAACATAATCATACTGCTTCTTCTCGGTAAGCCAGCGTTTCTCGCGTTTGAGTTCATCTTGCAACTTACCATTCACATAGAGGCGGGTAGCTGTATTGGTACACTCGATACGAATATCGGCGCTCTTACCCTCCTCTACATAGTAATCGAATGTGTTGAGGTATCCTTCGCGCACGAAAGCCATACGGCCATCAATCGGGCTGCTGAGATAGAACTCGGTAACCTCATTCGAGAAGAGCTTAGTACCACGGCTCTCCTTTGCACAATCTATATGGAAGCTAATTGTATGGTCAAAACCAGCCTCTGCGTGAGGATAACCCTTGCCAGGCTTCACCGATGGAATGGTATAGACAACGCTATTGGGCTCGCCATCGAATAGTCCCAACTCGTTTATACCTGGGGCCTCCGAGAGCAACTTACTCTTGCTTAAGAACTCCTCCAACGGCAAGGTCTTATAGGTCGGGCTCCACGTAATCGCAGATACAAGGTGCAGGGCAGGATAGCAACGGTGGTGAATATCGTCAACCGAGATACCGTTCTCTGCTATATCGTTCCACACGCAGTAAATTGCACCAAGCAGATTGGGATCAAGAGGCTCCATCTTGTGGTTGTTGATGATGGTCGGATCCCATTTGTTGTAAATCTTATCGGGGTCAAAATAGTCGGCGTAGTATCCTGCGGCGGGTACTATGTACATATACCACGAGGGGGCTGTTATCATCTTATATCCGAGCGCCTTCATATCAGCTGGGTTGGCATATTTTGGATACCAGCAATTCATCAAAACATTATCTACCTTTACAGGTGTCTCACCTTTGGCGTGAGTCAGAGCACCCCAAATGAAAGCCTGCTTGCCGAACTTCTCGACAAAACGAATGTATCGATCGGTGAAGGCGCGGAACTTCTCTACCGTCTCCTGGTCCTTGTTTGAATACTCATCTGTTCCGATGTGCACCTGCTTGCCCACGAATACAGGGTCGTCGCCGCTAAGATATTCGGTGAACAATGAGTCAAGGAAGGTATATACATTTGGATTGTATAGATCGAGATGGTCGAGGCCATACTTCTCTGAGCCAAACTCCTTGCGGAAGCGCGAGAATGCCAGCGAGTGCGAGGGAACATCGATTTCGGGAATCACATTCACGTGTACCTTGGCGGCATTCTTTTGGAACTGGCGGAACTCATCTTTGCCATAGTGGCCATCCTTGGCTGTAAGCTCAGGAAATTGTTCGCTCTCGAGGCGAAATGCTGTGTAGGTCTTATCCCAAGTATCCTCATATTTCTTTGCAGCACGGTCGTTGAGATGAATCTGGAAGGTATTCATCTTGTAGTAGGCCATAATTTTGGCATACTTTTCAAGATATTCCAAAGGAATATACTTGCGGCCGCAGTCAATCATAAATCCACGCATAGGATAATCGGGCCAGTCGCGTATGCTACCCTTGGGGAGGTATGCTCCCTTGCTCGCCTCCATTATCTGCAACAGGGTACGAGTACCCCAATAAGCACCTGTCGCGGTTTGGGCATTAAGAGTGATTTGGTCGGCAATATCAATGCTATAACCCTCATCACCAAGCTCCTTGTCGCTGATAAGATTGATGACGATAGCACCCGTAGCACTCTTTATAGTACTCTTGGTAATCTTGGCCTTCATCGCTTTTCCAAACAAAAGGCCATAGTCCTTGGCCAATGCCTCGGCGACGTTGGCTAACTCGGCGTTGGTGTAGATGATTTTGGTTGCAGCACTAATGTTTACCACTCCCTCACCTCCTTGCCAATGGCGCAGTTCGGGAATTACAAATGGTTTTTCATTGTTGGCCCATAGTGCGGTTGTGGCGCACAATGAAAGCAACATTAAGGAGATAGCAATGATTCGGTTTTTCATTTATGTTGTGTTAAATTTTGATTTTTCGTAATTTACACTAGGCGGCGGATGATTTGGTCACGGTCACCCGCAAGGAAATCAATCAACGGAATCTCAATCATAGTATATGCTCCAGGTTTCTGGCGCAAGATGGCACGTGCGCCCGCAACCAGAATCTGGCTTGTAAGTCCGGGGTTGTCGATACTCATATTGAACTCAAAGCGCTGGTTCTGCGTCTTGCCCGACACGCCCTTACGAACCATATTCACACCGTGTCCCATATCCAGAAGCGCATTCACACTCTCAACCTGCTTTACGTGGGTCTCGTCGTGAACAAAGTATGCATCGTTCTTAATCTTTGTAGCAACATCATCGAAGTCGTAGCCATTCTCCAGCTCAATATATACCATACGGCGGTGGATGCCCGTACCCAACGGAATAGTCATCGAAAGAGCCGCCTTAACGCCCTCGATAGCCTTTACCGCTACGGTGTGTCCCATACTCATACCAGGGCCAAAATTGGTATATGTAATACCCTGAGGAGCGCATATCTCAAGCAATGCGCGAACAACAGAATCGCTACCCGGATCCCAGCCAGCCGAGATGAGTGATGCGACATTATTCTCGCGGGCGATTGCGTCCAAACGTGCGCGAGTGTCGGCTATGCCTGTGTGAATATCGAAGCTATCTACAGTCGAGATACCCAACTTGAGAGCCGTTTCGGCACTCTTCTCCACGAGTCGTGACGGGGTGCAAAGGATTGCAACATCAACGTTGTCTAACTGCTCCAAAGAGCTTACAACGGGGTATTTCTGTTCGTTGCTTGACGAGAGCGAAGACGCTCTACGCACGATACCTGCAATCTCAAAATCGGCAGCAGCCTCAAGGGCTTCAACTACATATTTGCCAATATTGCCGTAACCTACAACGGCAGCTCTAATCTTTTTCATAATGGCTTAATTTAATACTTTAATTTATTTCCCACTAACCAAACCTCCAATAAGAGGTTTCACAAATGTACAAAAAAAATCAAAAATGCAATTTTATATATTCTATATTTTTCTACTCCCTCTGGCGTATATCAAGACTTGAGGGGGCTTGATACATACGGAGGTTGAACAGAGGAGCAACGGCGATGACGTACGATATAATCTCTGTTTGGAGGTTTTCGTAGGGTATCCAGTTTACGTCGGCCGAGAAGCAATATATCTCAATAGGGAGTCCCCACTCTGAGGGCTGAAGCTGGCGCACCATAACCGTCATATTGGGGTTGATGCGGGGATGGTGCAGCAGGTAATCGTTTATTCCGCGCATAAAAAGGTCGAGGTTGGTTAGCATCTCACCCTCTGCACTTTGCGTTGATATATGCTCTATCAGCGAGCGGCTTATTTCGCTCTTCGAGAGTTTGTCTATAAATTCGCTGTCCGCAAACCGTATGCTTGTCATATCTATATTGAGCGAACGTTTTATGCGTCGTCCTCCCGATTGGCGCATCGCCTGCCAATTGTCAAAAGGCTCACTGATAAGAAGGTAGGGCGGTAGCGTTTGCAGGGTCTTATCCCACGCGCGCACCTTGATGGTGGTCAATGACACCTCCTCCACCTCGCCATCCACGCCACGTTTAGGCAGTGAAATCCAGTCGCCAACCTTAAGCATATTATTGGCTGACAGCTGCACGCCTGCGACCAGTCCTAGGATACTATCCTTAAATATCAACATCAACACTGCCGCCGATGCACCCAAACCGGTAAGCAGGAGGGCGGGAGATTTATTTATAAGGATGGAAACGATAAGTATTACGCCTATACCGATGACAATTCCCTGCCCCGTCTGCATAAGGCCCTTGATGGGCTTGCCTTGCCAGGCGGGGCGTTGCTCGGCAACCTCAAAACTTACTTTAAGCAGGACGTTGACGAAGCGCACGCACGCAATCACCATATATATCTCTACGCCACGTTTGAGTATGATATGCCAGCCGTCGTTACTGCCGTCAGTTGTGGAGAAGGCAATCGGCAGAAGAACATATATAATGGTGGGTGTTATGAAGTTACACAGATGTCGCATAACCTTCTTGTCGAAGATATGGTCATCCCACGTGGCCTTCGTGCGGCTTACTATTTGTCGCATAAGACGCAGTAGTCCTATGCGGATTATTAGGTCCACGAACAGTGCGAACAGAATAATAAATAGTAATACCACCCAGCGGTTTAGCGAGCCGATAACCTCGCTCGACCAGCCAAATTCGGTAAGTATCTTATTTACTAATTCGCGGAAAAAGTGGCTTATAACCTCCATATAACTCTATAAATCTATTTTACGTTGTAACCCGTCACCACAACCTCGGTCTTGTTGCCGCGAGTATCTACATCCTTCCAATTCAGCGAAACGACCTTCTCCTCGCCTGGAAGCAGCGAGAAGTAGTTGTCTGAGTAGAACATCGGAAGAATCTGGTCTCCATCCTCTGCGCCAATGACATTTATGCGTACCATAAGTGCGGGCGTGTCGCTCGGATTCTTGATGGTGATGCTGCCAGACCACTCGCCGTTGTCGCTCTTGGCGATTTCGACTTGCTTTTCAAGCGATACCTTTGGCATTTGGCGAATAGCCTGATAATTGCCCTCCTCGGTGCCGCGGATGTAGAAGTTATCAGAAACAATATTCTCGCCATCGTAGAGCCACAGCTTAACAAAGTGTGCCGAAGATACCTCTGCGGGGAACTCCAATTTGAAGCAACGCTCGGTGGTATCCTCATTGCTGTTGAGTGTAGCCTGCTGCTCCCACGCAACCGAGCCGTCCATATTGATTACCTGCGCCTTTGCGGTGAGCGTGGGGTGGTTGCCAGCACTGTAATTTACCACCTCAACCTCGTCTGTGGCGGCATTCCACTGTATGTGCAGCGGCTCGTTGCCCTTCATACAGCCGAAGTATGCTGCCGTAGGCTCGAAATAGTAGTCGTAGGTTTGCCATACCATCGAAGGCCAGGCGGGGTGGGTCATCCACAAAAGCAGGCCCTTGCGATTCAGGCTGCGTGACTCGAACATACCACGATAACCATCGTAGTTTATCCATTGCGCCAGGTCGGTAAACTCCTTGGCGCTCTGCGGCTTGCCAAATCCCTTTTCGATAATCTCATTGAACGTAGAGCCTCTCTGCGCACCCTCCATCGTGTAGTCGTGCTGACCCCATTTGTTGCTCTGCGGCCACATATCCTCGGGTTTCAGCGTGCGGGCCAAGCTCTCGTAGTTCATCACGTTGGGCATACCTCGCTCGCTATGGAACTTGTCGCTGCCACTTTTTAATGCGAAGTATTCACGAACGGGTAGGGCGCGATATGGACCGTGACCACTGACAACCTCGTCGGCAGAACTTGAGATATAGTGAATGCCGGGATGCTCCTCTTTTACGATTCGGCGCAGAGCCTTGTCTATAACCTCGGGTGGGAATCCCTCGTTACGACCGCAGTAGATACCGATTGAGGCGTGGCTGCGGATACGTCGCACGTAATCCTCAGCGTTGGCTATAAACATCTCATTATCATAGGGGTCTGGACCGTCAGCGGGATTTGCCAGCCAAAAGTCCTGCCATACCATAATGCCGTGGCGGTCGCAAGCCTCGTATAGCTCCTCGTCGCCAATTTGGCCTACCCAGTTACGCATCATCGTGAAGTTCATATTGGCGTGATGTGCAACAGCTATGTCGTATTCGCGTCCGCGGTAGTTGAGGTTGTTCTCGCCAAAGCCCCAGTTACCACCGCGACCAACGAAGCGGCGGCCGTTGATGTATAGCGAGAGAATCCCGTTATCCTCGTTGAAATCCATCTGGCGTATGCCGACCTTGAAATCCTTTGAGTCGGAAGCCTTGCCATCTACGTTGAACGTGAAGTTGGCATCGTACAGGTATGGTTCGCCATAACCCTTTGGCCACCAGAGCTTAAGATTCTGCTCCTTGAGCTGATTGAATCTCTGCGGGTCGAAGATGGCTCTCTTCTGCTCTCCTGCGGCGAGCTCCACCTCCTGCTCAAATGCGATATCACCTATCTTGCCACTCAACACTCCCTTAACCGCCTTGTCGGTATGATTCTTAACAATCACCTCAGGGGTTAGTGTTGCCGTTGTTGCAGGCAGGGCGAGTTTGCTCTGTACAAATGGGTCTTGGATGGTCACCTTGCCCGAAGTGGTGAGATATACATCGTTGTAGATACCGATGTTACGGCCACGAATAGTCGAAATCCAATCCCAGCCAATCGAGGCGTGGAAGGTAGGGTTGTCCGCACCGAGAATACCGCCGTTGAAGTCGGTATTCACCTCGTATTTCTCCTTGATGGCTCCGATGTGGGCATTCTTCTCAATCTCTATAGCCAGCACGTTCTTGCCCTCTACGGCGATGTCGGTGATATCGTACATACCGCGGATGAACGCACCCTCCATACGACCTATCTTGTTGCCATTGAGGTAGATATTTACCTTCCAGTTAATGCCGTCAAGGTTGAGGAACAGGCGCTCCTGCTTGAAATCGGCGGGCAGGTCAAATTCGTTGCGATACCAGAAATTTGAGTTGAAGAACGACTCCGATATCTGGAAGATATTATCTGCATAGTTGGGGTTGGGCACTGCTCCAATGTTCTTATAACTTGTCAATACCGTGCCTGGAACTGTGGCTACAACCCAGTTGCTTGCATCGTAATCGGCCTTCGAGATATTTTCACCCGTAGCTGCCACCTCCGATGCTCGTTGCAAAGTCCAGTTTCCACCCGCCAGAGCATACTTCTTACCCTCGACCGTTGGCTGAACCTTATGGTAGGGTACAAGGCCTCCGCGACCCATAACCTCCACCTCGCTCAGGAGATAGTTGTGGTTGTTGGCTGGCTTCTGCATCAATATACGCACGTAGCGAGCCTTGCCCTTGCAGGCAATCTCATCTGTTGCGGCATCTCCACCTGGGAGCGATGCGATGGCCTTCCAATTTGTTGCATCATCCGAAACCTGTATCTCGCCCTCGGCGGCCTTGTTTATCCAATGGAGCTTTACCTTATCGAATGTAGAGTGGCTGCCCAAGTCAATATATATCCACTCCTCACCTGCGCCAGCACTCATCCAAGTGCTGTTGAAATGCTTTGAGGGGAGCATATCTACCTGCTGGCCGTTGTTGTAGAAGTTTATTGCAGTGTATGACCACTCAACAGCACCCGCCATCTTCATCTTGACGCGATAGTGCGAGTAGCTGTCCGTATTGCTAAGTCTGATGCTTTCGTTAAGAGAACGAGTGTGATACTCAATCTTTTCGGTCTGCTTGTTGGGGTCGGTCTGTATTACGTGACGTCCCTCCTTGCCGGGAAGACCTCGGCCTGAAAGATTGCCTAACTCGCTCCACTGCGAGCCATCTTTCGAGCCCAGAATTGTGATTTCATACCCCTTGGTGGCCTCCTTGTCCTTGTATGCAACAGTTCCTGTGAGGGTAATCTCATCGGCAGTCTCGCTCCAGTTTTTCAGCCCATAGTTGATAAATACATCATCACCCTTGAGCGTGTTCTTCGAGTATGGACCATTATCCAATGTCCACTCTCTCTCGCGCAGACGAACCTCGCCTTCGTGTGTCGTGAAGTCGAGATATGCGGGCTCTTTATCGCTGATGATACCATCCGTTACGAGTTGTGCCGTGAGGTTGTAGTCGTAACTTGATGAGTGGTATGCCGTACGCAGGTGAGCGATGTTACGATATGTGTCATCTGGTTTTAGCTCCGGCGATGGGTCCTCGGCGGGGGCTCCAGGATATACTCCTATTCCGCGCGTGTAGTAGTCGGAACGTTCGTATGATTTGTTGGCCACTTGACTGCAGCCGCATAGCGACATTGCAGCCGCAAGAAGCATAAGGTGTAGGTCTCTTCGTTTCATATCTATTGTTGTTTTATATTCGTAGGTTTTAGGGTGGATACTATCCCAAATTTGCACTAAAAATACAAAAAACTGCAAGATAAAGCAACGATATACAAGAAAATAATCTTTTTTACCCTCGTATTGCGGTATATTGATACAAAATCCAATCGCAGAAAATAAAATATTCGACCTTTTCATTGTATTTATAGCCATTTTTTGCAATTTTTTTTGTAGTTTCGTAATCTATAATAAATCGTAAAAATAGCATATGAAGAGAGTCAAGATTCCTTTTTATATTCAGATACTTATTGGTATGGCCATTGGTGTGGCGATAGGCTTTGTGGCCATTGGTTTTGGTGCAGAGGGATTTATCAACGATTGGATTCGTCCTTTTGGAAAACTATTTATCAAAGCGCTGGTGTTGATTGCTGTGCCGCTGGTGTTTATCACCCTGATGAAGGGTATTATCGACCTTAAGGATACCTCCTCACTTTCGCGTTTGGGTGGCCGCACGATAATGATTTATATCACTACAACCATATTTGCGGTGCTGATAGGTATGGGATTGGCTCTTTTGATACGCCCGGGCGAGATGGTTGATGACCACCTGGTGGCTGATATGGGTCAAAAATATGGAGAAGCGGCACTCTCCATTCAGCAAAAGCAGGCCGATACGGTTGACGGCGGGCCATTGAGATTTCTGGACGATATAGTACCGTCGAATATCTTCCAGTCGCTGTCGGATAATGGTAAGATGTTGCAAATCATTTTCTTTGCGCTTGTCTTTGGCGTGGCGGTGCTATCTATTCCGTATGAGAAGAAGCGACCGTTGGTTGTTTTGATTGATTCGCTCAACGAGGCTATTATGCGTATTGTCGGCTATGTCATTGCGTGCGCTCCTGTTGGAGTGGCGGCTCTGATGGCGGGATTGGTCGTTGACTTTAATGGCGATGGGTCTGTATTTGCGGCACTCGGTGTTTATGCCGTGAATGTGATTGCGGGCCTTGTGTTTTTGCTGTTGGTGTTTTATCCCACCATTGCGCATTTCTTCGGCGGCGTAGGGTATGGCCATTTTATAAAGAGCCTCTATCCGTTGCAGCTGTTTGCTTTCTCAACAAGTAGCAGCGCAGCATCTCTCCCCTTTACATTTGCCACTACGCAGGGTAAGATGGGTGTATCTCGTGAGGTGTCATCGTTTGTCTTGCCAATAGGCACAACGATTAATATGGATGGAACTTCTTGTTACCAGACCATAGCAACTCTGTTTATAGCCCAAGCACTCGGAATTGATTTGACCATAACACAGCTGCTGACAATCATCGCAATGACCACGCTGTCGAGTATCGGCACTCCGGCTATTCCTGGCGGTAGTTATGTGATATTGGCTATGGTCCTCACGTCGGTGGGTATTCCTGCCGAGAGCCTGGCTCTGATTATCGGTATTGACCGCCCGCTGGATATGCTTCGCACGGCGGTAAATGTTACGGGCGATGTTACCGTGGCGGTTATTATGGATAAGCAGAGTAAATAATGGATTTGAATAATAAAAATATAAAATTATTAAGTTATGAAACGATTGCTATTTATTGTCGTGGCGTTGATGGCTTTTGTTGCGTGTGATACCGTTGAGCCATTGAGTGTTTATGATTTGCGATGTGAGGATTTGACAAATCCTACGGCTATTGATTCTGCTAATCCCCATTTCTCGTGGAAGATAGCGGCCGAGGCTAAAGCAACTGCGCAGACTCACTATGAGATTCAGGTTGCAACATCGCCGAAGGCGTTGCAGTGTGGCGAGGCCGACCTGTGGTCTTCGGGAGAGGTCGCATCGGATGAGTCGGTGATGGTACCATATGCAGGAGAGGCATTGTCGTCACGCGTGCTGGCATATTGGAGAGTGCGTGTGTGGGATAATCACGGCAATGTGTCGCCGTGGAGCGATGTGCAACGTTTTGGCGTGGGTATTCTCTCGGCTGAGGAGTGGCAGGGTGAGTATATCGGTATGAAGGATTGTACCGTGCCGCAGGTGCGCCAGCAGTTTGAGCTTAAGGATAAGAGTGCTACCTATATGTTGCACGTTAATTCACTCGGTTACCACGAGGTTTACCTCAATGGTGAGAAGGTTACGGATAATGTCTTGGCTCCCGCCGTATCGGAGATGGCAAAACATTCATTGTCTGTGACTTATGATTTAACCGATTACCTCAAGCGCGGAAAGAATGATTTGATGCTGTGGCTTGGTCGCGGTTGGTATCGTGATGCTCTCTATCCCGATGTAGTGGTAAATAAGGGCCCGCTGGTAAAGGTTGAGTTGGATGCCGTAAAGGATGGCAAGGCTGAGGTTGTGCTTGTTACAGATGCATCGTGGAAGGTACGCCAGAGCGAGTATAGCGAGTATGGTACAGGAACTTGGCGCCCGTATGAGTTTGGTGGTGATGTCCTTGATGGTGCAAAGGTGTTGCCTGATTTGAAGAGCAAGACTCTGGATGGTGTCGAGTGGCAGGATGCGTGGGTTGCAAATGTGCCTAAGCATAAGGTGTCGCCGCAGATGTGCGAGGGTAATATCTTGAAGGAGGCTATTACGCCCAAGCAGATTAAGGATTTGGGCGATGGTGTATGGTTTGTTGATATGGGTAAGTGCCTCAATGGCTGGCTGGAGGTCGATTTTCCTATGATGGAGGCAGGCCAGAGAGTGATGATGGAGTATTCAGACCAACTCGATGAGAATGGTAACTTTCAACCTATTAAGGGTAATCATAAATTTGCCGATGAATACGTCGCAGCAGGCGCAGGAGAGGAGATTTTCCGTAATAAATTTAATAATCACGCGTTTCAATACGTGCGTATATCAAATCTTAAGTCTGCACCCGAGAAGGTTACGGCCTATCTATTAAGCCATAATTTCAAGAAATCATCGGAGTTTGACTCTTCGGATAAGGATTTGAAGGCTATATATTCTATGATTGAGTACACCTTCAATGCTATTTCGTGGGGTGGATATATCGTCGATTGTCCCCATATTGAGCGTATGGGCTATGGTGGCGATGGTAACGGCTCGTGCCGTACGTTCCAGACGATGTATCAGGGTGCGCCTCTGTACTATAACTGGATGGAGATGTGGGAGGACGATATGCGCGAGGGTGGTAGCTTGCCGCACGCCGTGCCCAACCCTTACAGAACGGGTGGTGGCCCATACTGGTGTTCGTTTGTGGTTATGGCTCCGTGGCAGACATACCTCAACTATGGCGACAGCCGCCTGCTGGAGCGCTATTATCCGCTGATGAAGAAGTGGTTTGAGTATGTGGATGCCTATACCGTTGATGGCTTGTTGCGTCCCTGGCCCAATGAGTGGTATCGTCACTGGTATCTGGGCGATTGGATTGCTCCCGATGGTGTTGATTACAAGAACACTACATCGGTTGATTTGGTTAGCAACTGCGTCGTAAGCCAGAGCCTCGATATTATGTCGAAGATTGCAACCGTGCTGGGTAAGCCTGCCGAGGCTGAGCAGTATGTGGCACGCCGCGCAGAGCTGAATAAGCTTATCCATAAGACCTTCTTTAACGAGAAGACAGCCACCTACGCTACGGGCTCGCAGATTGATATGACCTATCCGTTGACCGTGGGCGTTGCCGAGGGTGAGGTTGCCGAGCGTGTTAAGCAGGCTCTGTATAAGGGTATTGAGGAGTATAATGGTCACCTCGGAGCAGGTTTGGTAGGTGTTACAATCGTTACGGATTGGGCTACGGATAATCAGCAGACCGAACTTATGTACTCAATGCTCAAGAAGCGCGAGCACCCCGGTTACCTATATATGATTGACAACGGTGCTACCACTACGTGGGAGTATTGGTATGGTGGTCGTAGCCGTATCCACAACTGCTTCAATGGTGTTGGTTCGTGGTTTATTCAGGCTGCAGGAGGTATTCTTCCCGATGCGGCTGCTCCAGGCTTCAAGCACGTAATCCTTCGTCCGCAGTTGCCACAAGGCGTGGAGTGGGTTAAGACATCTAAGCAGACTCCCTATGGTAAGGTGCGTTCGGAGTGGCGTGTTGAGGGTGATAAGATGATTTTCGATGTTGAGATTCCCGCAAATGCTACCGCTACGTTCTATGCTCCCGCAGCGGCTGCGGAGTGCGTGGTAGATGGCCAAAGTGTTAAGTTGACCGATAATATGCTGAAGCTCAATAGCGGAGCGTATCAGATTGTGATTAATAAATAGTATAAATATGAAGAGGTTTATTCTTGCATTGGCAGCTTTGGCCGTGATGTTTACATCGTGCCAGAGTGGTGATGATAGCACGATTGTAGATGTTGTGCCCTCGCAGGAGAAGATGCAACGCCCGTTTGGTAAGCACGACCGCAAGGCATTCTTCGCGCCAGATAAAGTACACTACCCCCAGACGTGGTTTCATTATATCGGTGGAAACGTATCGCACGAGGGTATTACGGCCGACTTGGAGGCTATCGCCGGGGCTGGCATCTCGGGCGTTCAGCTCTTTCACGGTCAGTTTGGTGGTCAGTGGCCTGCAACGACCGAGAATATTGAGTGTTTGAGCGAGAACTGGGACGAGGCCGTAAAGCATACAGCCGAGGAGTGCCGCCGCCTGGGATTGAGATTCTCGATGCAGAACTGTGCTGGTTGGGCTATGTCGGGCGGTCCGTGGATTAAGCCTGAGAATGCTATGCGAACATTGGTGCATAGCCGTACGGATGTCGATGGGAAAGATATCAAGACCTTGCTTCCTATGCCGCAGCCGAGTAAGGAGGAGTGGCGTGATTACCGCGATATCGCAGTGCTGACATTTCCTACGGCTGAGGGTGATACGGGTAAACCATTGGAACTTCGGAGCGTGAGAGGCAGTGGCGATTACGCTTGGCGCGATTTAATGACGGGAAAAACGGGTAGGATAAACTTCCGCCCCGCATCGGATGGCCCGCATTGGGTGGAGATGCGCTTTGATAAGCCCGCGGTTGTACGCGCTGTCGAGATGCCCTCGGTGCAGACGCTCAATCATAATATGTCGTTCGAGCCGAATATTCACATTACGGCATATGCCGTTCTGAAGGATGGCTCGATGAAGAAGATTGTTGATGCCGACCTGCCGCAGAGCAACTGGCAGGATAATAAGCCTATAACATTCGCCTGCCCGGAGGTGGGCGAGGCTGTCGGTTGTCGTGTGGAGTTGTCAAACAAATATAATATGAATCTCGGCCAAATGAAGATTTGGTCGGCAGCTCGCAAAAATAGCTGGGAGTCGGAGGCTGGTTGGACGCTGCGTAGCTTTGAGCGTACGGCAGATGATGTTGTACACAATCCGAAGGCATACATCGCAGTCGATAAGGTTTTGGACATCACACAACATATGAGTGCCGATGGAACTCTCGCGTGGAGTGCACCCGAGAGTGGTAAGTGGACCATTCTGCGTATTGGTAATGTGAATGCAGGCGAGGAGAATGGCCCTGCACCCAAAGAGGGAACAGGTTGGGAGTGTGATAAGCTATCTACCGAGGGTCCCGAGGTACACTATGCAGGTTATATTGGCCGCTTGACGAGTGGCGTGCTGCAGGGTGGTAAACTCAATAGTTTGTTGCTCGATAGTTGGGAGTGCCGTACGCAGATGTGGACTATGAAGATGGAGCAGGAGTTCTCGGAGCGCAAGGGATATGAATTGCGCCGTTGGATGCCTGCGCTGTTGGGTTATACGATGGATAATCCCGAGACAACCACACGCTTCCTGCTTGATTGGCGTGGTGTTGTGGGTGATTTGTTTGCCAATAAGTTCTACCGCCGTATGGCCGAGCTGGGTCACGAGCAGGGGCTGGATGTGATTTATGAGACGGCTGCGGGTGATGTCTTCCCGGCCGATATTATGGAGTATTTCAAGTATGCTGATGTGCCGATGTGTGAGTTTTGGCATCCATATAGCACGGGTTATGTAGGCTCGCTCAACTTTAAGCCCATAAAGCCTACGGCATCTGCGGCTCGTATGTATGGCAAGCCGCGCGTGGCAGCCGAGTCGTTTACCTCGTTCTCTCTGACGTGGGATGAGCATCTGGAGATGCTTAAGGAGTATGCCGACTATCACTTTGTGGAGGGCGTAACACATAACGTATTCCATACCTATACGCACAACCCGCAGATTGGATTCCTGCCCCCTGGAACATCTATGGGCTCGGCTATCGGTACACCGTTCCTGCGAGGCCAGACGTGGTGGCCATATATGCGCGAGTTTACCACCTATCTGGCTCGATGCAGTTATATGTTGGAGCGTGGCCGTTCAGTGTCGGATGTGTTGTGGTATCTGGGTGACGAGATTAGCCATAAGCCCGACCAGGAGTTTGCCTTCCCCGCAGGATATAAATATGACTATTGCAACCCCGATGTGCTGCTTAACCGCCTGAGTGTCAAGGATGGAAAGGTGGTAACTCCTGAGGGTTTGGAGTATCGTTTTATCTGGATTCCCGAAAATAAGCGTATGAAGCCCGAGACTCTGGAGCGCCTTTACGCGTTGATTGAGCAGGGTGCTACCGTTGTTGCTTCGGCACCTCGTTCAATTGCAACGTTGGTTGGTGGCGAGCAGGCGCAGCAGCGTTTCGATAAGGCTGTTGAGGCTATTTGGGGCAATGCCGAGGATGGTAAGATAACTGCTGTCGGTCAGGGCCGCTTGCTGAGTGGCGTAACCATCGAGCAGGCGTTGCAGATGCTTGATGTTAAGCAGGATGTACGAGGCAATGTACGTTGGCTGCATCGTCAGGTGAAGGGTGCTGACTGGTACTTCGTGACTCCCGAGAAGCGTGCATCGTTTAGCGGTGAGGTGGAGTTCCGTGCCGAGGGTGCTGCCGAGTTGTGGAATCCTGTAACGGGCGAGGCTACTCCGCTGAATGTGGAGCGTCGTGGCGAGTATGCTGTTGTGAATCTTGATATGCCGCAGGCGGGCTCTTGCTTTGTGGTATTTAACCATAAGGGTAAGCAGCAGAGTGCTGATACACCGCATTATCACACCGCACAAGCAATCGATGGCGAGTGGAACTTGCAGTTCCCCGATGGTTGGGGTGCGCCTGCCGAGATGAAGATAACGGAGTTAAAGCCGTGGTGCGAGTTACCTCTTACGGACGAGGGTAAGGCATTCTCGGGTAGTGTTACCTATTCTACTACATTCGAGTTGCAGGGCGATTACGATAACTTGTTGCTCGACTTGGGCGATGTGGATATGATTGCCGAGGTTACCGTAAATGGCCATACTCTCCGCCCGATGTGGTGTCAGCCCTATGCTGCCGATATTGCTGAGTATGTGTCCCAGGGTGAGAATACATTGCAGGTGAAGGTTACAAGCACGTGGTTTAACCGCCTTGTTTTCGATGCATCGCAACCCGAGGTAGAGCGTAAAACGTGGACTATAAACGGCCCCAAAGCAACCGCCAAGTTTCGAGATACAGGCTTGATGGGCCCCGTAACACTTAAATATTAGTTATATGAAAAGAGTTGTATCGGCAATCATCGTAGCCATTATCCTTTCGGTCGGCAGCCATAGTGCTGCCGCATCGGGGATATTGGTTGAGGCTGAAAGTTTTACAAATAAGGGCGGTTGGAGTGTTGACCAGCAGTTCGTTTTTGAGATGGGCTCCCCATATCTCATAGCACACGGTATGGGCCAAAGCGTGGGGGATGCATCTACGGATGTCGATTTCGTTAAGAAGGGTGAGTATCATATATATGTGCGATGCTACAACTGGACCTCTCCGTGGTCGGAGAAGCAGGGTCCGGGCCGTTTTGCAATTAGTGTCGGAGATAAGCGCGTAAACGATAATTTAGGCACTACGGGAGAGAGCTGGGAGTGGCAGTATGCCGGCTCGGTAGATATTCCCCAAAGCGGTGTGCAACGTGTTGTGTTGCACGATATGACGGGCTTTGATGGCCGCTGTGATGCAATCTATTTTACCACCAAGAAGGGTGATGTTCCACCCGCCGAGATGGAGGCTTTAGCCGCATTTCGCCGTAACTATAATCCCCATAAGGCTGCGGTCGTGAAGAGTGATTTTGTCGTTGTCGGTGGTGGTGTTGCGGGTATGTGTGCAGCCGTGGCTGCTGCACGACTGGGAACAAAGGTTGTGCTGATAAACGACCGTCCGTTGTGGGGCGGTTGTAATAGCTCCGAGACGCGTGTGCACCTGGGTGGCCATATCGAGATGGCTCCATATACCAATCTCGGCAATATGATAAAGGAGTTTGGCCCTCTGCGCGGTGGTAATGCGCAGCCCGCGGAGTTCTATGAGGATGAGAAGAAACGCGCCTTCCTTGAGGCGGAGGAGAATCTCTCGCTCTACCCCTCGTATAAGGTGTATAAGGTTGATAAGAGCGGCAATAAGATAAAAGCCGTATATGCCAAACATATCGAGACGGGTGAGGAGATAAAGTTTGTAGCTTCCATTTTCTCGGATTGTACGGGCGATGGAACGGTCGGCTATCTTGCTGGTGCGGATTACTCTATGGGACGCGAGGGTCGTGATGTCTATGGCGAGCCGTCGGCTCCTGCCGAAGGTGATAAGATGACGATGGGCGCATCTGTTCAGTGGTATTCGGTGGAGGAGGATAAGCCGCAGACGTTCCCCGTATTCGAGTATGGACTTGATTTTAACGCCGAGAGTTGCCAGCGTGTTACGATGGGCGAGTGGACCTGGGAGACGGGTATGAACTTCGACCAGTGTGAGGAGTTTGAGTATATACGCGATTACGGTTTGATGGTGGTATATTCTAATTGGAGTTTTTTGAAGAATAGACTTGAGAATAATGAAAAGTACCATAATCGTACGCTCGGTTGGGTAGCATATATCGCTGGAAAACGCGAGTCACGACGTCTGCTGGGCGACCACGTGCTTACGGAGAATGACCTTGTAAATGAGGTGCAGTATCCTGATGCTTCATTTACCACGACGTGGAGTATCGACCTTCATTATCCCGACCCAGAGAATACAAAGCACTTCCCTGGCGGAGAGTTCAAATCAATATGCGAGCACGGGGCTGTGAATCCGTATGCAGTGCCGTACCGTTGCCTCTATTCGCGTAATGTGCAGAATCTGTTTATGGCGGGACGCGATATAAGCGTATCGCATATCGGTTTGGGAACGGTTCGCGTTATGAGAACTACGGGAATGATGGGCGAGGTGGTTGGTATGGCTGCGTCACTATGTGATAAATATGATGCATTGCCGCGCGATATCTATCTCTCACATCTTGATGAACTGAAAACCTTAATGCAGAAGGGCGCAGGAAAACAAGGCCTAAAGAATAACCAAACCTACAACCTCGGCGGCCGCTGGCCAACGTATAAGAAATAGGAATAAAAAAGGGGTAAGCTACTTATATCGCACCGCTACAACCTAATACCCTTGCTTGCTTCCACACCTGGGGGATTCTCAGGGAGCTGGTCGTATAAGACTTACCCAGGCACAAAGGTAGAAAAATTTTAATAACTAACAAAATCTCGCGCTTAAAAAACAAAAAAAGTGAGGACGTCAATAGTTTTATTTGACGTCCTCTGTTGTATGAACTTCTAAATAGACTGTAAAATAATACGATTGGCGCGGTCTATCTCGTGGTGGTCAATCGTGGAGAGATAGATGCGGGTGGTCATTTCGGATTCGTGCCCCATACTCTCGCTGATAATGGATAACGGGATATTTTTATCGCGGGCGATGCTCGCCCAGGAGTGGCGTGCGACGTACATCGTAAGTGAGGTCGATAAATTAATCATCTTGCCGATAATCTTTAGATTACGATTTATCCTGTGGGCCGCAAGCAGATATTGCATACGTTCGTTGCCCGACTTCGTGATTATGGGCAGAAGGTATGGCGAGGAGGTAGTGTCATAGCGATTTATTATCTCCTGCATACATCTCTCCCAGCCAATTACAAGCAGCTGGTCTGTTTTGCGGCGGCGATACTTGAGGAGGTTGCCTGTTAAATCTCTCTTACGAAGATATGCAATATCGACAAACGACATCCCGCGCGTGTAAAAACTGAAAAGAAAGATATCACGGGCCAGGGCAAGAGAAGGATTGTTGGTCAAATCAAGGCTCTTGAGTTCGCGTATTGAATTGATGCTTATGGCTCGCTTAACGGTCTTGTCAATGCCAGTATATACGTGTCGAAAAGGCCTGCTATATTCGATTAATCCGCACTCTATGGCGCGATTATGTATGGCACGTAGTATGCGCATATAGAACGACGTCGTATTCTTTGTAAGTCCTCGGTTGAGCATCCACGCCTCGAAAGATATCATCATATTGGAGTCTATCTCCTCGAGCATAACTCCCTGCTTGAATCGCTCGAAACACCTTAGGGTTGTGCGGTACGTTTCACTCGTGCGAATATGGTTGCTTTGCGTGAGCTGAAGGATTATTTCTCTTGTAAACTCTGCCAATGAATGACCCTCATTCTTGCACCTCTTCGCTTGCTCCGCAATATTGCCATCGGTGGCCTTATTGCCGTGTGCGCTTGTCTGTTTTGTTGAGCGTTTGATTCTCTGGGGTGTTGCCTGGTAACGGGCGTTCTCTTTGCCGTTTCTCAATGGACTGAAACTTAAATTAATGGTTGTCATAGTTTTTTGATTTTAATTGATTGTTCTTCTAATATAACCATAATCAATTTTCTTTCGTTGGCGTTTATCACTGTGGTAGGTTTTGCAGTTTGGCGCGTAAATCGTATATTTGTACTCGGTTAAATATTGAGAAGATGAAAAAAGCACTTTTATGGATATTTCTTGCGGCTATTGTTGTAGGTGCCGCTGTGGCTACGTGGGGTATAATTTCGTTTAAGGGTAATGCTGTGAAGCAGGAGAAAGAACTATTCGTATCTCGCCATACGGACTACGCTGCTCTTGTGGATTCGCTAAAGCCAAATATCAAGCATCACTTTGCTTTTGACCTCTATGCTGAGCGACTGAATCTGAAGGAGTCGTTCAAGGTAGGACACTACGTTGTCAGGGATGGTATGAATGTCATCGAGATTGTGCGTATGCTCAAGCTCGGCTTGCAGACCCCGGTGAACGTGACGATGAATAACGTGAAGATTCCCGCTCAGTTGGCGGGTAAGCTGGCTACGCAGCTGGAGGCTGATTCGGTGGAGTTGGTTAAGGTCTTTACGGATAAGGCTTTGGCTAAAAAGATGGGCTTCGAGTCACCGCTTACTATGTTCTCGATATTTTTGCCCAATACATACGAGTTCTACTGGACGGTGAAGCCCGAGGAGTTCGTGGAGCGAATGTATAAGGAGTATAAACGCTTCTGGGAGGGTGCGCGAGATGAGAAACGTAAGCGCACGGGCCTAAACCGTGTGGAGGTTGCTACGCTTGCATCTATCGTGTATGAGGAGACTCGCAAGGTGGATGAGATGCCGCGTGTGGCGGGTGTCTATATGAATCGTCTGCGTACGGGTATGCCTTTGCAGGCTGACCCTACGATTAAGTATGCTATGCAGAATTTTGGCCTGCGTCGCATTCTGAAGAGCTATTTGAAGTACGACTCGCCATACAATACATATATTAATAAAGGCCTGCCCCCTTCACCTATCTGTATGCCGAGTATCCAGGCCATTGATGCTGTGCTGAACTTCGAGAAACACGATTATCTCTTCTTCTGCGCACGTCCTACATTTGACGGATATCACAACTTTGCAAAGAACTACTCGCAGCATTTGGCTAATGCGCGAGCATATCAGGCGGAGCTGAATAAGCGTAAAATAATGAAATAGCGTATGAAAATCACTCTTCTCGGTCCGGCGCATCCCTATCGTGGTGGCTTGGCATCAATAATGGAGACGATGGCTCGCGAATACCAGAGCCGTGGCCACGAGGTGCGTATCTATACCTTTACGGTGCAGTATCCCTCGTTGCTCTTTCCTGGTAAGACGCAGTATGTCACAACGCCAGCACCTGAGGATTTGCATATTGAGCGAGTGATGAATACGGTTAATCCTCTGAATTGGGTTCGCCTCGGCCTACGCCTAAAGCGCGAGAAGCCCGATATGGTGCTGATGAAGTATTGGACTCCGTTTATGGCGCCCTGCTTCGGTACGATTGCCCGCATTGCCCGAACTAATGGCATAACGAAGGTCGTATGTCAGATTGACAATGTGGAGCCGCACGAACACCATATTATAGATAAGCCCTGCAATCACTACTATTTGGGCGCCGTGGATGGCTTTGTATATATGTCCGAGCAGGTACACGGAGAGCTGAAGGCCTATACCTCGGCTCCAGCTATCTTTTCGCCACACCCAATGTTTGAGAATTTCGGCAAGGCTGTAGAGCGTGATGAGGCGTGCCGAAAGATTGGCATTGACCCGAAGGTGAACTACACTCTCTTTTTTGGCCTGATACGCGATTATAAGGGGCTGGATCTGTTGCTTGAGGCGTGGGCGAAGTGGAAGCCAGAAGGTCGTAAACTGCTTATTGCGGGCGAGTTCTACGCCTCGCGTGAGAAGTATATTGCGCTTATTGAGCGTTTGGGTTTGCAGGATAGGGTAATGCTGCACGACCATTTTGTGGCGGATGAGGATGTGCGTTATTACTTCTCGACGGCCGACTGCTTGGTGCTGCCGTATCGCACAGCGACGCAGAGCGGTGTTACGCAAATTGCGTATAATTTCTCTATGCCGATGATTGTGACGCGCGTGGGAGGCCTGCCCGAAATAGTCCCTGATGGTCGTGTAGGCTTGGTCTGCGAGCCTACGGTGGAGGCAATAGCTGATGCATTACAAAAGATATATGTTGAAGGCGAGTTGCAACGCCTGCGAGAAAACTTTACCGAGGAGCGTAAGCGATTTTCGTGGGCAGCGATGTGTGATAAGTTGGAGGAGGTATATAATATGACAAAAAAAGAAGCTGTCTAACAAGGCTACTTTGTCGTTATGCTTGCCCTCAAAATCCTCACATACGCTAAGTATGCTGCGGTTTCTCGGCCTTCGCAAGCCTAAAATTAGCTCTTGTTATACAACTTCTGACAAATCGGGCGTATCCTGCAATGTGATTTTATTTGCGTTTCAGCACAATCTTCTCACCCCAAACAGGTAGGTATACGCCCTTGCGCTGGAGTTTCTCACATTCGTTAATGCCGTACTGGTATGACCAGCGCCACTTGGTGATGGCGTGACCCAGCTCCAGGATGTGTGACATCAATACCTCCGTAGGGTTAATCTTCTTGACAGCCTCCTTCATATTAAGACCTACAGCCAAGTGGGGGATAAAGACATCAACCTTGCCCGACGGGTTAAGCTGCTCGTAGTTGTGAGCGTCGCCCGTGAAGAACATAACATAATCCTTTCCCTTCTTCGCATAGCAGTTCACTTCGTACGTATTGACGTAATTAAGAAGTGTCTTGTTATGGTCAACAGTAGTGACCTTTACGCAGATATTCCCAACCGTAAACTCGTCACCAGTAGTGACTTTGTGACCATTATTCAAGAAGTTTGAATATACGGCCTTGCCCTGACGCTCCAACTCGGCAACGAGTGCCTTTGAGTAGTGGTCGCCGTGGTTGTGCGTGATGAGCATAAAGTCAATCATAGGCGCAAGACGCTCGGCGTGCTTATGGTAGAGGTCGATGCCAAAACACTGGGTCTGTGTCTTTATCACGTAGCCCATATTGTATAGCTGCCACACCACAACCTCGCCCTTGCGAACCTTCGTAGCGGGAATCTCCGCAAGCAACTTATCGAGAGCCATATTGTAGTACTGCATCAATCCCCACTGCTCGATACCTTGCTCCTTCTCCGTGCCCACAGGAGTTGCCATATACTCGTTAAAAAGCGTATGTGTAAAGGTGTCGGCATAGGTCTGCATTTTGGCCATAGCATCGCGTCGCTCAGTGGTGAGTTCGCGGCACGATGTCTTGTTCCAGAAGATGTCGGTTATCTGCTCTATGCTTTGTGCTGAAAGCATAGTGGGCATCGAAATGCCCACTATGAATAATAATTTTATAATAATATTTTTCATACTATTACTTCTTGATGTTAGGCTGCTCCAAACCGTAGTGGTTGCGTGCATCGTCAGCCTTGAGCCACAGGGCGAACAACAGTGCCAATACACCGAGTGATGCGAAAAGCAGCATAGGTACAGTGTAGTTGTATGTTGCACCCTCTACACCTGCTGCAATCTGCTCAGCAACGCCGGGGTTGGTCTTCTCCAGAGCATAACCGATGATGATAGGCGTGCCGCTCAAACCGAAGTTCTGCACCCAGAAGATGAGCGAGTAAGCACTACCCAAGTAACGCTTATCCATAATCTTGGGAATTGAGGGCCACAAAGCTGCGGGTACTAATGAGAATGAGATACCGAGCAGAATGATAGCCGAGAATGCAATCATCTTGCTGGGGAATGCGGGCAATACCAACGCAAATGTAGTGTGGCAGATAATCATCAGCAGCGAGCCGAGGATAAGCATCGTAGCACCCTTACCCTTACGGTCGAGGAACCAGCCGAGGAACGGTGTGATGAAGGCTGCACCGATGGGGAACCAGCGGAAAATGTCGGAAGCAGCAGTAGCCGAGATACCGAGGTTACTCTGCAACATATTTGCAGCAAACTTCTGGAATGGGAAGATAGCTGAGTAGTAGAGTACACACAACATAGCCACAATCCAGAACAGACGGCTGCTGAAAATCTTACCAATATCGCCAATCTTGAACTCCTCCTCGGGCTCACCTGTTGCCACCTCGCCGAGCTGTTTGTCGAGCTTCTTATCCATCAAGCAGAAGATGGTGTAGCAGATAAGGCCGATGAGCAACAGTGCTGTACAGAATGCCACGGGGCGAACAACTGAAGGGTCTGCGCCGCCAATACCTGCGATACGGGGTGAGATAGTGAAGATGAAGAATACACCCACACGTGCCAGAGCCATCTCAAGACCCATAGCCAGAGCCATCTCCTTGCCCTCGAACCACTTAGCCAATGCCTTCGATGCGGTGATACCTGCCATCTCGCAGCCGCAGCCGAAAATCATAAAGCCCAACGATGCGAGCTTAGCACTACCGGGCATAGCCACCCACCAAGAGTTAAGCCAAGCTTCCAGACCTGTGCCTACGAATGCATCGCTTACGGCGTAATACTTAATGCAGGCACCTGCAAGCATAATAATAGCCGAGAGCTCACCCGTAAAGCGGATACCCATCTTGTCGAGGATGATACCTGCAACAATCAGGAAGCCCCACACGTTGAGCAGATACTCCGAGCCAGCGTATGTGCCGAAGACGTCAGAGGTCCAGCCTCGCTGAAGCTGAATAAGCTCCTTGAGCGGAGAGATAACATCCACGAACATATGGGCAAAGAGCATCATAAGTGCAATGAAGAGCATCGCACTCCAACGTGCCCACGCGTGGTCGTTAAGATTTTTGCGAATTGTTTGTGTCATAATGTTTTATTTAAGTTTTATTGGATTATTTCGTAGTTTAACCATCGTGTTTGGTCTTTATTACTCGCTTGCGGCGGTGTAGTATTTCAGTGCCTCATAGGCATTTTTTACACCCAGCTCACCAGCCTTTGATAAATCGAGGCAGCCCTTGCGTGTATCCTTCATAAATATCTGCACCAAGCCACGGTTGTAATAGGCCTCACCGAAGTTGGGGTTCAGCTCTATGGCCTTCGTGTAGTCGTCATAGGCCTCGGGTAGCTTGTTCGAGATGGCGTGCAGGTTGGCACGGTTGTAATAGCTGTACGCGAAGTTAGGGTATAGCTTAATCGCCTTGTTTATATCCTCTATGGCATCGTCGTAGTTGTATGTGCGTGAGCCTCGGTTGAGCAGACGATTCGCGGGGTCTGTGTCGATGGTGATACGCTGGTAGGAGTTATCAATCGACGATATGAAGTCAATCATCTCGGCACGTGTCGTCGAGCGATTTATGTAGAGGAACGGGTTTGACGGATTGGCGGCAATAGCTGACGAAAGCGTGCTTACGGCATTGGTGTACTGCTTGATGAGCGACTGCGTAACACCCCTCTCAAAGAGCATAATCCACGTGGGCTCCTCGCGGCGCATAACCTCCATCCACCCTCTATCCATCATAATGAGCGAGTCGGGGGAGATGTTGCTCTGCTCGTGCGAGAGCATAAGACGCGGGTTGCCAACCATTCGCTTGAAATCCTCAAGACGTTGTGCGTGGTAGAGGCGTGAGCGAGCTACCATTGCCGAGTCGGGATTCATAAGCGTGAACTTGAAGAGCGGGATGAGCTTCATATTTACATCCTGCGTGGTTGTGCTGCTCACCGCGGCACTCTCGAAGCTACTTCCCGACAGCTTGGCATCGAACGAGAGCAACTTGTCGAACTTCTGCGTTGTGTCGGCATAGATAGAGTAGGTCGAATCGCTCAGACGTGACTTGTACTCCGCAATTTTCTTCTCGGCTGTCTGCCTATCCTGACGCGCGCCCTTTGGGTCGCCCATCATTGCACGCAGGTAGCTGCGGTTAAGGTAGGCGTTGGCAAAGTCGGGGTAGAGCTTTATGGCGTGTGTGTAGTCCGCAATGGCACTCTTTACGTCGCCAATCTGTGAGTATAATCCTGCACGATTGTAATATACCAACACATTGTCGGGCGAGTACTTCGCAACACGATTGTAATCCTCCAGCGCGCGGTTGTAATCGCCAATCTGCGAGCGCACGATGGCGCGGTTGAAGTATGTGAGCGAGTTTGTGGAGTCGAGTTCGATTACTCGGTCAAAATCGCTCAATGCCAGCATCGGGCGGTTGGTGTCCGAATAGACCAATGCGCGGTTGAAGAACGAGAGAAGATACGACGAGTCGTGCTTGATGGCCGTATCGAAATCCTCCTCCGCCTCCTTGAATCGCTCCTGCTGCATAAGCAACGCTCCGCGACGGTTGTAGCCGTTCGGGTCCTCGCGGTTGGTACGGATTGCAGTGTTGAAATTTTCGTAAGCCTGCAATGTATCCTTCAGGTAGAGGTAGCAAACACCACGGTTTATATACGCATCGGCCACCTTTTTCTCCTGACGGATAAAC
The DNA here is from genome assembly GCA_015059845.1 of Rikenellaceae bacterium. Taxonomy (GTDB): domain Bacteria; phylum Bacteroidota; class Bacteroidia; order Bacteroidales; family Rikenellaceae; genus Alistipes. Next base: position 145,443 of record SUZR01000006.1, read on the forward strand.
ATATCGAAGTCGGTGATTGCCTCCTTGAACTGCTGATTCAGCAGGCGTGTGACACCGCGGCTGTAATATGGGCCCGGCAGGTCGGGGCGCAGCTCTATAGCCTCGTGAAAGTCATTCAGCGCGTCGTCGTAATTGCCTAAACGTGAGCGTGTAATAGCTCGGTATGTGTAGGCATTGGTGAAGACGGGATTCTTCTCGATAGCAATTGAGAAATCGGTATCGGCACCCAGTAGGTCGTCAAGGTTGTACTTGGCAATGCCTCGCAGGAAGTATCCCTCGTGGGCATCGTTGTCGAAGCGCAACAATACATTCAAGATACGTATCGCCTCCTGGTAGTTGTCATTCATCATCGACTGACGGCCCATCCAGTAGAAATACTGCTTGTTGTATTGTGTGCTGGCACACCACGCACAAAGAATGATGGCCAGGGTGAGTATTGTTCTTTTTATGCTTCGACGCATTTTCTTAGAGATATATTTGTAATAAAACGTTGCGTTTTCTTATTTATTGCAGGTCGTATCCGAAACGACGCAGCTGTCGCTCGCTGTTGCGCCAATCCTCCTGCACCTTGACGAAGAGCTGTAAAAAGACCTTCTTGTCTAAGAATCGCTCCATATCCTCGCGTGCCTGCTGACCTACGCGCTTCAGGCGCTCGCCCTTGTGGCCGATGACAATGCCCTTCTGCGACTGGCGGGCAACATATATCGTAGCCGATATGCGGTCGATTGTGGGCTCCTCCTTGTAGGTGTCAATCTCAATCTCGCAGCAGTAGGGTATCTCCTTGTCGTAGTTCAAAAGAATCTTCTCGCGGATAATCTCCGAGGCGAAGAAACGCAGGGTCTTATCTGTAAGCGTATCCTTCGGGTAGAAGGGCTCGCCCTCGGGCAGACGCTCCAGAATGGCATCCAGCACGCCAGCCATTCCCACCTGCTCCTTGGCCGATACGGGGATGATAACCGCCTCGGGCATCTTCTGCTGCCACTGCTCAACCAAAATCTCCAGAGCCTCGGGAGTTGTGAGGTCAATCTTGTTGATGACTACGATGGCGGGAATACCGCTACGATTTATACGCTCGACAATAGACTCCGACCTATCGCTCTGCTCAACAGTATCGGTGACGTAGAGAATAACGTCGGCATCATCTACGGCGCCGTGAACGAAATTCATCATCGACTCCTGCAACTTGTATGCGGGCTTCAGAATACCCGGCGTGTCGGAGTACACAATCTGAAAATCCTCGCCATTCACAATTCCCATAATGCGGTGACGTGTGGTCTGAGCCTTCGAGGTGATGATAGATAGTTTCTCGCCCACCAGAGCGTTCATAAGTGTAGATTTACCCACGTTGGGGTTGCCGATGATGTTTACAAATCCTGCCTTGTGCATTGTTTTAGTCAAAATGTATTATTTAACCGACAAATATAGCCATAAAAAAATACCCATACAAATGTATGGGTAAAAACATCGGTTAGAAAGGGCGTTTATTGCCAAATGGTCTGGTCTTTATCTGCCTGTTTGGTTAGATTCAGTAAAACTGCGCCATCTGTTGATTCGAGATTTAGTGTGTTGTAGTCTTCGCCCAAGTTCTGGATGTAACCCGTAAGCGTGGGTGCATTGTTATGCTTCGGCGTGAGGATGATATTGGGCTGATTGTAGCTGTAGCTATACTCAACCTGCAATTTTACGGCATCTGCGCCGTAGCCGCGCGTGATGACAGAATATGTCGCATCGCTTGCCGAGGTGAATTCGATTTTTATCTGCTCTAAGTTCTCCGTGTCAATAATGCTGCACCACGTGCTCTTCTCCAGCGATTCGGGAATCTCGGTTTTGTCGTTCTCTTTGCACGCGAAAAGAGCTACAATAGCAAAAATTATTGCCGTTAGGATTAACATACGTTTCATAGATTAAAAATTTTGGTTGTTTATGTTTGCTGTGTACACATCTATTAAACGCACGCACATCGAAAACCTTGCATCTAATTTTGCCTTTTTATGCTGTTTGTTACATATTGACCAATAATACTTTATGAGGTTTCGCCTCTTGCTGTGATTTGTAAACTTTTTGGATAAAAAAAATACCACGCCAATGTGGTATTCGTTGTTACTCTTTAGGCTTTTTCTTGCCGCCACCGATAGCTACGCCGAGTGTGATGGTTGGAACGTAGGCCTTGAAATTGTAGGCGTTACACGAAACGGTTAGGCGCACGTGGCGGAAAAACTCCAAACCTACTCGTGGCATAAAGTATAGGCACGATTGTGACTCAAGCAGACACCCATCATCGACCTCCCTCTCGTCTAAGTTGGTTACGTGGGCAGCTCCAACTCCCGCACCACAGAAGATGGTGGCGGCTTGGCCTATCTCGATATTGTAGTCGCTAACTACACAGCACTGGTTGCCATCCCAGTCCATAGAGACCTTTACGCCTATATCCCACGGGCGACAAAAGTTATAGCGAGCCTCTGCACCGAGTACGATAATATTATTCCAGCCGATGCTTGGCTCAATCTCTATACGGCGCACCTCTCGTGTCGGCTTTTGCGCATAGCAGACACCTATAAAAAGCAGAAAGGCAAGGAGTAGGGCATATCTTCTCATAGCACAACATTTAGATTTGTACAAATATAGAAATTTTTATATATATACAAAAAAGCCTGTCCAACAAGTCGTGGACAGGCTTTTTTTATTCGGGTAGCTATCTGAGAACTTTTTCAAATATGCAATTCTCAGAGAGTTAAAAAAACTTGTTAGACAGGCTCTTTTTTAATATCTATACAAGAATTTAAAAGAGTGATTACTATCCTTATGATATTTATTTGTTATAGTATTGTATGTACTAACATTTACATAATCACTATCCTTGGGGAATTCCCAGACTTGTATCCATCCGTCACCTCCATGATCCTGATATTGAAGATTAAACAGGATCTGAGCAACCTCTCTATTATAAGAATTTTTTGTAAATAAATGAGCTGAGAATCCATTATGCCCACACAATACACAAATAATATTATTATTATCTTTTATTAGATTATTCCATATATACACAGGGCCACTATATGTTGACTCGCCCTTTGAGAAATCTGTATAAGCATATGAATCGTTATCTTGTACTATATTACCTTTAGATGATAAGAATTCGTGAGTCAATATAATATATCGAATATCTGGATGATTCCTTATATGTTGATTCGCCCACTCAATCACCTCTGTTCTAGCGCCATATTCTAATGATACTATATCAATGCGCTCTCCATTTATCTCGTTTTTTACAATAATATTTTCCATACGTCCCTCTTCATATCTATCAACGACCAATTGATTAACATTATCAAAGGATGTATACTGAGAGAAATGAGTCGAATAACGATCTTTAATATAACCTCCACTATAACTATAATCGTGATTTCCAGGGCAGGCAATATATGGTACCTCCAAGGAAACGGGATATGTATAATTATAAAAAATATTATATTGATAATGTTGATTTGCCCAAGTAATATCCCCAGTTTGTAAAATACACTTTATATTTTTCCCATACTTCAATTGAGCTGACATCCAATTCATTGTAGCCTCAAAATATGGATAATACGCCTCTTTATCTGTATATTCCTGAATGTCGCCCAAAACTAATATATATTCCGAATCATCTTTCAAGATATCATCTTCCGTAAATGATGTCGGAATATTTTCAATCTTACCACAACCAGATATACATATAAATACAAAGATTATCTTTAATATTAACCTAATTCGTTTCATTACAACTATATTTGAACCTTATACATCTCTTCATAATACTTTTCATACTCGCCCGAGGTGATGTTGTCCATCCACTCCTGGTTGTCGAGGTACCAGCGCACCGTCTTTTCGATGCCCTCCTCGAATTGGAGTGAAGGCTCCCAGCCAAGTTCGCGTTGCAGTTTTGTTGAGTCGATAGCGTAGCGCAGGTCGTGGCCAGCGCGATCGGTTACATAGGTTATCAAGCCCAAAGAGTGACCCTCGGGGTTGCCAAGCAGGCGATCAACGGTCTTGATAATCACCTTTATCAAATCTATATTCTTCCACTCGTTGAAGCCACCGATATTATACGTATCCGCAACCTTTCCATTATGGAAGATAACGTCGATAGCGCGTGCGTGATCCTCAACATAAAGCCAGTCGCGCACGTTCTCGCCCTTACCATAAACGGGTAGAGGCTTTTGCTGACGTATATTGTTGATAAACAACGGAATCAACTTCTCGGGAAACTGATATGGACCGTAGTTATTCGAGCAGTTTGTAATGATTGTCGGCATACCGTATGTATCGTGATATGCTCTCACGAAATGGTCTGACGAGGCCTTCGATGCCGAGTACGGCGAGTGAGGATCATACTTTGTTGTTTCGTAGAAGAAATCTGCGCCATACGCCAAATGGTGCTCGCCTGACGATGCTGTTGTAGTAAACGGAGGCTCAATTCCTTCGGGGTTGGTGAGCTCCAATGCGCCGTAAACCTCATCGGTAGAGATATGATAGAAACGCTTACCGTTCCAATCGCCATTCCAATGTAGCTTCGCAGCCTGCAACAGCGACAATGTACCCATCACATTGGTACGCGCAAAGGTAAATGGGTCCTTGATAGAGCGGTCCACGTGACTCTCGGCTGCGAGATGGATAACACCATCAATGTCGTACTGCTGGAAAAGCTCTGTCATACGCTCGTAGTCGCAGATATCCGCCTTTACGAATGTATAATTAGGCTCATTCTCAATATCTTTAAGATTGGCCAAATTGCCCGCATAGGTCAACTTGTCAAGGTTAATGATATGATATTCGGGATACTTCTTTACAAAAAGACGTACTACGTGGCTACCGATAAAACCTGCACCACCTGTGATAAGTATATTTTTCATTGTATATATATGCTTGATTAATAATTATTTTTCCGCCTGCTGCTGCATAATGATGCGCTTCAGGCAATATATCATCGATTCGCGCCAATGCGGAATCTCTATACCGAATGTTTGCTTGATCTTTGTCTTATCCAATACAGAGAATGGCGGTCGCGTAACCTTTGATGAGAACTCGTTAGAGTGGCAGGGGTTAATCTTGCATTTGTCGTGACGCATAGCCGTTGCTATCTCCTGTGCGAAGTCGTACCACGAGCATACACCCTCATTCGAGAAGTGGTAAATACCCTCATTTCCTGCATAGTAGTCGCCCTCAATAATAGAAAAGATTGCCAATGCCAAGTCGCCAGCATAGGTGGGGGTACCAACCTGGTCAAAAACGACATTCAGATTCTCCTTCTCGGCCGTCAGGCGAAGCATTGTCTTCAAAAAGTTATTACCAAACTCCGAATAAAGCCACGCCGTGCGGATGATGATTGCCTTTGTACCCACCTCCGCGATGGCCTGCTCGCCGTGTAACTTCGTGCGGCCATAGGCTCCGAGAGGATTCGTGGGCATCTCTTCTGTACGTGGTGTATTACCGTCTGTACCAAACACATAGTCTGTTGATACGTGGAAGAGTGTGCCATCGGCCGCCTTCATCGCCTCGGCAAGATTTCGTACTGCCGTAGCGTTGATAAGCTCGGCCGTAGCCTCGTCGTCCTCGGCCTTATCCACATTTGTATATGCAGCGCAGTTTACAATAATCTTTATGTCGTTCTCCTGCGTGAAGGCCATTACCGCATCGCGGTCCGTAATATCCAACTCGGCAACATCGGTGAAGATATATTCATTTGGCGAAACAGCTCCGAGCTTACGCATCTCATTGCCTAACTGGCCATTAGCTCCCGTTACAAGAATTCGTTTACTCTGCATAATAATCTACATTATAATCAAACAAATCCGTTGCATCCTTCAGTTGAGGATGCGCTGCATCCTTGGCCGAAAGTAATACATCCTCGGCAGGTAACAGCCAATCAATATCTATATCGGGGTCGTTCCACGCGATAGCACCCTCCGACTGCGGAGCGTACAGATTGTCACACTTATATTGGAATATAGCCTCCTCGCTCAATACCGAAAAACCGTGTGCAAAACCTCTGGGGACAAAGAGCTGACGATGATTATCCTCGGTAAGCTCCACGGCTACATACTTGCCAAACGTAGGCGAACCCTTACGAATATCTACCGCAACATCCAATACACGTCCCTTCACTACACGCACCAACTTCGACTGCGCATCCTTGCCTTTCTGGTAGTGAAGGCCACGCAGCACGCCATACTTCGACTTACTCTCGTTATCCTGCACAAATTTTACGGGGCGCACCTGCTCATCAAACTTTTTCTGTGAATAACTCTCGAAGAAATAACCACGAGCATCACCAAATACGTCAGGTTCGATGATGACAACATCCTCAATGGCGGTCTTTATGACTTTCATTACTTGACCTCCTTTCTCTTACGCTTGAGCTCGTCAACAACCTTCAACAGATACTGGCCATACTGATTCTTAATCATCGGCTGCGCCAACTCAGTCATCTTCTCCTCCGAAATCCAACCATTGCGATAGGCTATTCCCTCCAGGCAGGCAATCTTCAAGCCTTGACGCTTCTCGATAACCTCCACGAATATAGAAGCCTCAGCGAGCGAGTCGTGCGTACCGGTATCGAGCCACGCAAAGCCGCGCTCAAGGGTCTGCACCTTCAGCTCGCCATCATTCAGGAATTGCTGATTCACGGTCGTAATCTCAAGCTCACCACGAGCTGATGGTTTTATATTTTTTGCAACCTCAACAACCTTGTTGGGATAGAAATATAGGCCTACGACGGCGTAGTTAGACTTTGGATTCTGCGGTTTCTCCTCAATGCTCAGGCAGTTGCCCTGCTCATCAAACTCCGCCACTCCATAACGCTCGGGGTCATCCACCCAATATCCGAAGACGGTAGCCTTCTGCTCCTCCTCGGCCGTGAGGACAGCCTCCTTCAACAACTTAGAGAGGCCTGCACCGTGGAAGATATTATCACCCAAGACAAGGCAAGCCGAGTCATCGCCGATGAACTCCTCTCCGATAATAAACGCCTGCGCAAGTCCATCTGGTGAGGGCTGCTCGGCATACTCAAAATGTACACCATAGTCCGACCCATCACCCAACAAGCGCTTGAAGCCAGGCAAATCCTGTGGCGTAGAGATAATCAAAATCTCACGAATACCTGCCAACATCAAAACCGAGATGGGATAATATACCATCGGCTTATCGTAAATGGGTAACAACTGCTTGCTCACCCCCTTTGTGATAGGATACAACCTTGTTCCACTACCACCGGCTAAGACTATGCCTTTCATATAAAAATAACTAAATAGATGGTTTTCTATCAAATAAGAAACACTTCACCTGTTCAAATATTACCACCACTGCAGAACGCTGATATATTCTTTTGAATTTCCATAAGGACTTTAATCTATTCGTAATACTTATGATTCGGCTCTTACATACACCATAACCCTTATTAAAAATAGATTCCTCATAAAACATATCATCAATTATAGAATCACAATGTACAGTTTCATAACGAATATCTCTATTATGAAGTTTAAGGCCAAAATACTGCATAGATATTGACGTCAATGCATCTGCAAATTTTGTGTAATGCAGTTCATCAGTCCATTGATAGAATTCCTTCCAATTAATTTTATCTTGTTCGTTATGCAGTAATAAAGCCCAATCACATACGTGCCTTAATTTAATTCCCTCTACTAAGAAATGTGTATTAAAATCAGGAGAAGATTTTGTTAATTCCGTTCCAGATATAGGAAGAAATATCTGAATCCTGGATTCACATTTTATCACTATTTTGGATACGGACAATAAATATATTCTCAAGACTCTTTTATGTTAATAATTACCACATAACTACTATTTAGGAAGTTGTGGCCTTCTATTAAGATATGAACTGAATGCGAAAGTATTCCATACTAATCTAAGATAACCCTCATCAGCCAACGAACGAAATTTCCACATACGGTAAAAACGACGAATAATTCGTCTAATTTTTTGAAAAAAATTCTCGTGAAACAAGTCTGGCTGGTCACTTATAATATCCATTAATACTATATCTGAAATATTATTATTTACATTCAAACCTTCAATGTTAATAGACATCCCTAATTTTTCAACACATATTGACGTAAGTACTTGAGCAAATTTTAGGATTTTACATTCATCCATAATCGGTATAACTTTAGCCCAGTTTACATTACTTGATTCTGCATTTAGGAAAAAAGCCCAATCAAGTATATGTCTTATGCGAATACCCTCTTGAATAAAATGACGTTGAGCATGCTTAATAATAAATAGAGCATTAAAATCCACAGAAGGATTCAATAATTTTGTATTTCCAATATATCTACAACCAATCCTTATCTGTTCTTGAAGTATTTGTTCTACCCTAATACCTAATTTCGTATTATCAAAACTTGTAATAAATTTATGGTTTTCAATGGTAAGGCTCTTATAATATAAATGAGAATGCTTATATCCTGCATCTTCCATCATACCACCAATCTCAATTACGGTTTGATCTCCTTCTTCTTTTTTCCCCATAAGAAAACAGTCTAAATCCCCAGACTCACGATAATATGAATTAGGAAAATAGAGTGCGTATGATATTCCCTTAAGAACTGCAGTTTGAATACCTTTCTCTGATAATTTTTCAGCAAATTCAATTGCTACAGCCTCTTTCTGTTTCATTTGTATTTCTATAGAATACGTATGAGAAAGCCATTTTAGAGCAATATCTTTGGGAGGAGCCAATTCTTTGGGAACACTCTTAATCAAATCAAATATTATGGCAACAATACCTTGTTTTTTTGAAAATATATATAATTGCGCCCAATCTTTAGGCAAAAAATTATTAAACAATCTCCAATCTACCTTAGTATTATTGATACCACAAGATAAAAGATAAAAAACTATCGTTTCACATTTTACCATTTCGTTCTATTATTATAGGCAATAATATTAATTGTATTTTGAAATTATTACATTCGTACACGCAGGAGCATTATCTCTGAGTTTTAACCCAACACCTATTAATTGTGTTAATATTATTATATCATCATTATTTATCATACTATTTATCTTTGCAGTATATTTCTAAATAGCCCTGAACCATCTTTTCAACTGTTAGATTATCATTAAATAAAGCTAACGCATTTTGGCTAAATTTATTATATATATCTTTATTTCCCAGAATATACTGTATTTTATCCGCAAATATTTGAGCGTTATTTTCTACGGTAAAACCATTGATATTATTTTGCACTATCTCTCTTATACCTCCAACATTTGATGCGACCACCGGTTTACCAAAACTCATTGCTTCGAGAATAACCATCGGCAAGCCCTCAAAATCTGAAGACAGCATTAACACATCTGCTTTTGAACATAAAGCTCCTGCATTACGAATATTACCCACAAAATGACAATTAGGTGGCAATATACCAAACTCTGTTATATCACGTTGGTTTCCGACCCATATAAACTCATAATTGGGCAAACGTTTTGCAGTATCGACAAATAGGTCAACTCGTTTGGGGGCAGCTACTCGCGCTATAGATAACACTATTGGTTTATTCGTGTTAAATTGAGAAATCTCGGCTATATCATTAGTGCAGGGGGTAGATATGCCATTATAAACGGTGAATATATTTCTGTTTATCTTCTCGCTCAGTAAATTTATTTCATCATACTTACTAACTCCTACGATAGCTTTACAGAAATGCTGTAAACATCTCTCAATGGGTAAAAACTTCCTGAATGCCAATCGAATAGAATCAAAACCGTGAACTGTATATACAGTCTTTTTTGTCGGGAACACAATACGGCCTAATGTTCCCGCCTTAGAAGAATGTAAATGAATAATATCGGGTGTATACTTCTTGTATAATCTTCTCAGTTCAAAAGCTGCTAACAAATCATTTTTTAATGATATAGAACGTTGTAGGTGGTGGCAATCTTCTTTGATAACCCGATTGCTTACCATATCCCACATTTTACCATCACCTTGACCAGCAGCCAAAATGACCTCGTGCTTTTTGCTCAGATTATTCGCCAATTGCACAACTACGGTTTGTGCGCCACCCAATTCCGATTGAGTAATGACTTGAAGAATCTTCATACTCTTTTTATATTTTTATTAACGATATAATATGGCCACTACAAAAATATTCATTTGGCTAAGCATATTATATTTGTTAATTTATATTATGCAAGTCTTGTTTTTAAATATTGATGCAATATATAATCAGTAATTTTCCGTCCAAGATACTTCTGTACCAACGCAACCTTTCTAACTTTAGGATGCAAGCGGTACTCTAATAACCAATTATACTTATACAGTTCCCTTAATTCTTCTTTTCGTTGCTCTTGATCCATAAAACCAGTCATAGCCCTCAATATACAAAGTTGATACGCCCAAAATGAGTATAAAGCATCTCTTACTTGGCCTTCACAATCCTTTTTATTTATTTCGACTCCATCCCTTAATAAGCGAAATAAGTCACTATATTTCTTATATGAAAAGGACGAGCTAATCGATGTAGAGACTCCTTTTCTATACATATATATATACTGATTTATAAATCTGCACTTATTGCTTCTCTTTAACAACTCTATAAACCACGGAATATCCTCACTATAAATACCCTTAATGAACTCAATCTTTCCCTGCAAGCAATCTCTCTTAATAATCTTCATACAAGCACTCATAGGGAATGTTCCTGAAACTACTAAATTATCAATACACTTAATTGTATGAACTGTTTTCAGGATGTCATCATTATATTTTACCCAAGGAATAACCTTACCACTCTCTTCATAATAATATGAGCAATTAAAGCCAATGAAATCACAGTCTGGAGTCTTAATTACTTCTTTAACTAATCTTTCTAAATCATCAGTATTTGCCCAATAGTCATCACTATCAACGAATACGACATAATCTCCCGTAGCGTGCTGTAATCCCACATTGCGAGCATCGGATAGTCCTCCATTCGGTTTGTGTATAACTTTTACTCGCATATCATGCTCTGCAAATTTATCACACATAGAAGGGCAATTATCTGGAGACCCGTCATCTACCAAAATAACTTCTATATTACGATAGGTCTGAGACAAAATAGAGTTTACACACTGTTCTAAATATCGTTCGACTTTGTAGATTGGGATAATAAAAGATACAACCATTCTAGCTAATTTTTGATAATTTTAATTATTATACCATTGAACTTAAGAAATGTTAATATCGTCACTGAAAATATATGAAAGACGATTTGTATTCTGCAGTGCCCATAAATACTTTTATAAAGTATATAAATGATGCATAAAACATCCATATAGCCATATCTGCGTATCGACCACGCCTATACAAATTCACGAACAAATAATACAACGGCATAATAGACGGTATCCAAAAGTAATATGAGAATCTACCTATAAGGTTATTAATTAAAAGTGCACATCTAAATGAATATGATAGTATACCAAATCTGAAAAACAGATTCTCTTTTTTAGACAAGTTTCCAAATTTAAGCAGCCGTAGAGAATATAAGTATAAAGGAAGCAACAACAACTTAGAAAGTTTATATATGATTCCCGTAGATGCACTCGTACTCTCTTCATTTGCATACATTCTCTCATAATGTGTTTCTTCTCGTACTTCTTCGGGCAAGAAGCCAATCAAACTTTGGTTAATATATTCATCTGCAGGAATGAGAGAAATTAAACAAGATGCTATCAATAGTATCCTAGGATATTTTGTTAAGAATGTCGTAATTTTTTCTATATATGCAAATAAAACACATATAAGAGCTGAAAAGTGAAATCCTCCTGCTAATATGACAAGAGATACTCCTTTAAATTTCTTAGTATACAATTCCACAAAAGCCCAATATACGAATACGACTGCAGTACATTGGCGAATACCATTCATTTGATTGTTAAAAAACGTAGATACCGTTATTAGCAAGAAATAAAATATTCCCCAATTTTTAACCCCCAATTTATGTGATGCTATAAAAATAACAACGACATTAATTAATGCATATATAAAAAACTGACCTTGTCCAACAAAACCACAATCATAAGCAATTCTAGACACCCAGGTAAATAGCGGTTCAAAACGGGTACCTCGATGAGGATGCGAGAAGAAACTCTTATAATTCTCGTAATCTGCACCAATTTCAAATTGTCCTCCAACAATAAATATCCATAACAATATTACTGGCATAATCTTAATCAAGAAAACAGAGGTCTTGTTTTCTTTGATTTGGGATAAATATAGACAGGAGAATATAAGGTTTATAATATATAACATTGTATTAATGAACTTTATGTCGCTTTGCTTCCTCTACAAACATTTCAAAATCATCAAACATAGCTTTATGATTTTCAAGCCAACTAACATATCCAGCACCTAATTGGTTGGATATTGGAAGTTTGGGGTATTTATGTATATTACTTTTATCTACAAATAAATGAAATTCCTCATAAAACTCTTCGTAATAAGGCTCTCGATCATATCGTTCTATTATACTATTAACGTATTCAAAAGCTTCATTAATACACTCGGTTTTTCTACGTTCATAAAAATCATCAACCGAACATATAACTTTTGCTGGCCTTCCAACAGCCACGGAATTACTTGGTATGCTTTTAGAAACTATTGAACCTGCACCAATAATACAATTATCACCTATTGTAACACCCTTTAATACTATTACATCTGTTCCAAACACAATGTTATTACCAATGTTAACTCGTCCTGATGAATTAATAAAACTGTAATATTTTCGCACGAATACACTCGTCGTATAATCATGGGTTAGCAATTGAAAATTTCTATTAAAATCGACATTATTTCCTATAGTAACCAAACTTGGGCGAGTCGTGTCAACCCTAATCGTTCCCCTATTCCTAAATACACACCCACTACCGATACAAATACCTTTATTTCTCAAATATTTTATATACCATTTATTCCTAAGTAAAGAAACGCAATACAAAAGCTTATTTATAATCTTTTTAATCATTTTACATTAATCCTTAAAAATACAAGACGATGTATGTAAAGTAATAGAATCTATACTAGGTAATCTCATATAATCTCCGTATATATTTTTCAGGTAATTATCAACATTTTTGGGAGCAGGAAATACTCGACCTTCAAATTGGATATTAGTTAATGGATATATATCCTCTATATATCGTTCTTTCAAGAAACCACTACCATAAGAATGATGTAGTTCTTTAGTAAACATCCTAAAAATCGGCCGAGCTATAGGTATAGTCCACAATGAAAGTTTCTGGAAACATTTAATTGCATACCAAAGAAATTTACTATTACTACACTTACGTCTCCATCGTCCAATTACCTCAAATACTCCACCGTATAATCGACAAATGCAACGTGGAACTCTCTCAATACTAAACACATCTACATATAATCCCCTATATTTGTAATATTTATCTAACTCAAATTCACTTATTTGACTATTTAGATCTCTTACTTTTGCAAAGGTGCGAAAGTAATTTTCATCTGTATCATATGTCTGAAGTGCATATTTACTATTATTAGGGAATAACTTAACGAACTTAACATAGTCCTCTCTCATCATCTCTATATCAAGATCATCATCCCACGGGATGAAGCCTCCGTGTCTAACAGCCCCTAATAATGTTCCCGAACTAAGCCAATAGTTAATATTATTATCCTTACAAACTTTATCTATATACAACAATATCTCCAACATACGAAGTTGTTGTTTACGAAGCATCGACCCATCTGGGTTGAACCGCTCTCTAAGTTCTTGCTGAAGTTGTGAATCGATCATATATTATCTATAAAAATACTCCTTAAAATATTTTACGAGACCGCAATTGCAGCTCTGAGGACCATTGATCTCCCAATTATCATTACCTTCGATGAAAATAGGGCCATTCTCGCCAATCGCTACATCCCAACCGATTGAGTGTAAATTAAGGAACGAATGAAAATATTTAGCTTGCTCGATTGTTTCCTTAATGAACGGGATAGTGTAATCTGCGAACTTGATTTTTGAATTTGGGTGCGTATCAATGCGTAATCCGAATTGTGGTTTTTGTAAACCGTATTCATTGAGTCTACCCGTTGTAAGATTAAATCCTACAGCAACACCACCTTGTGATGTATTATCTACGATACTCCCATTAGTACCGATTCGTAAGATTGAGGGAAGCACATAAATTTTATTATCCTTCAACGAACGGACTGTCACCAATCGCATCGAATTAATTGATGATGGATGCAACTTAGATAGTACTGAATGCTGAGTAATGCATCGTTGAATAAGGAAATCTACACCATCCAGCATTTTTATCAATGTGGATATATCCGAATTATCGTTGTTAATTTTAAGACATCCACTATTAATTTCTAATTTGAATACTCCCATTCCGCACTCTCCGTCCATCGGTTTACAGAAGAAGGTACCTTCGTATGTTGATATAAATAGTTCTATTGAAGTATGCTCCCCTTTACCTAAAAGTAAAATATCGCCATTACGAATATATGCTATATTTTCAGGTGTATCAACTCCAAAAGCTGCAGCAAACACTCCAAAATACAACTTATTTCGAAGAATACAAGAGCTATTGTGGTGTGTTGAGAGATTAAGTTTATCTCTTCTTCGCATAAATTCCCCATACACCAAATAATCTTCTTTTTTCCTGAAATTCTTAATATTTAAACCATATAGATAGTAAAACTCATCTACATATCCATATCTAAAAATATTGACACACTGATCCCATAAAATATGAAATTTACTTTTTTCTTCTTTTTCAGGATAATAGTTTACGCCATAAATGGCGGTCGGATGAAAAAGAAGTTTTAAAATGGCTTTAGGCTTAGAATACAAATTAGTTACAGCTATGTATATTAAACCATTTACTAAGTTACATAATTTATTTAACATTATTATAAAACTAATAGTATATTTTTTACAAGTTTCTTACAAATTCAATTACTTTATATAACAATCGCATACTTTTGTGTTTAACAGCTCTTATGACTTTATATATAAAATAGGTTATAGCATATGGTGTTGACTTTAATAGGAATTTTATAAAATATAACACCTTGTCAACTTTAGGATTATCATATAGTGTGATACGTCCACATTCGTCCATTTCAGTAAGGTTGTATGTTGAATATACTCGTTTATCAAAGAATCGCGCACACACAATCATACCAATAAGGGCTTGTGGTTTCCATTTTTTATATGTCAACTCTTCAACGAAAGGATATCCATCAGTAACAGGTAATTCATGAATATTAACTAAATTATTACTATAATATGTAGATCTAGGAGGTACGATTAATCTATTAGGAAATAAAAAATTACCCATACTATATGCTACAGATGATTTTTTATAATTAACAACAGGTTGTACGCGGTGTGGATGGCTTCCCAATATCAGATCGGCTCCAGCTTTAATCATTAGTCTTGCCATTCTGTACACATGATTTGTTGTCATATAGGTGTGTTCTCTACCCCAATGTGGCATTACTACCACATAGTCATATTTTGACTTATATTTTTTGATTTCAGTCTTTACATAATTATCAAACATTGGGTTGACACCAGGATTTGTTTCTGTTGCAAAAGGACACCAACCTACTGTATCGTCTCTCCAATCACAAAATGCAATGAATGCAACACTTTCTCCATTTATATATTTTATAATTGCTCTGCTTGCTTCTTCTATATTTCGACCTGCACCAATATGCTCTATTCCATTGTGGTCTAACAAGTCAATAGTGTGATTTGCTCCTTCTATACCTAAATCAAAGAAATGGTTATTTGCTAATGATACTATATTAATGTTGAGAAGTAATAACTTGGAGATATCTTTATCTAATGCGTAGATAACATCGGCCTTCCTAGACATCTTCTCCTTGTAAAAGTGTGGAGCATTGCCTATCGCTGTTTCAAGCGTGCCAACTCGAATGTCGGCCTGACTCAACATTGCCAAAATAC
Source organism: Rikenellaceae bacterium (assembly GCA_015059845.1). Classification (GTDB taxonomy): domain Bacteria; phylum Bacteroidota; class Bacteroidia; order Bacteroidales; family Rikenellaceae; genus Alistipes. The sequence goes on from SUZR01000006.1 coordinate 161,447, forward strand.
CTTCTGAAACATAGCCTTGCTCTACGCCTGCCAAGATGCCACCAGGCATTATATCTCCAACTCCAATAATATTTATCATAACTAAATCTATTACTTTCTTATTCTATCAGTCAACAAACTAGCAATATTCCTCAACACCTCTATCTTTAGTGTATACGAAAGTGCTGTATAAGTAGCAATGAAAATAATTACTAAAATCAAGTTGTTTATTGTAGCCCAATTCTGAAAACATAGAACAATCAGAAAAGAACATGCTGAAACAAAGGCAATCCCGCTTAATTCTTTTATTTGTGTTATAACCCTATAATCTAGATATTTTGATACCAATATCATGTTATAAAGTATGATTAGACTGGATGATACGACCATACCCCACAAAAGGCCCTCAACATCTGCGATATATACACCTATAAGCATAAGAGAAATAGTCATTATTCTTTTAATAATTGTTGTAGCAAATATTGTTTTGCTCTTACCTATAGCTGCAATAGCATTATAATTAACACCTTGCAGCCCCATTGGAATACCATGTAGTGCTAAAATTTTAAGGTAAGGTGCAACAGGTAGCCATTTCTCGGTAAACAAAAAGACTACAATTGGTTCTGCAAATAGGCATATTAAGAGCATCATCGGTGTAACAATAAAAAAGGTACAGGTATTAAATCGTTTGAGAATACTTCGCATCTTATTTTTGTCGTTTTGATGTTCTGACAAAATAGGATAAGTTACCTGTTCCACCACACTCGTAACACTCATTGCAGTAGCATCCTCAATTTTTTTTGCTTGAGAGAAATAACCCATTGTAGATGCCGAAAATAATTTTCCAATTATCAAACTATTAATATTGTTAAAAATGGTATTTATTAAGCTTGACAAGAGCATAAATCCACCAAAACCAAACAATTGCTTAAATGATTCTTTCGAGAAAGAGAGTAGTGGATACCACTTATTCAACACCCATAATAGTATAGCCGTAAAGCCGCTTAACATAAGTTGTTGCGCCACCAGAGCCCATACACCCCAACCCAAATAGGCAAGAACGATAGCTATAACAGCAGACAGAACTGCCGAGGCCACCGTTACTGATGCGAGGCGTTTGAACTTCAGCTGTTTGCGTAGTTGGTTTTGCTGAATAATGCTCAATGCGTTGAGTATTAGCACAAAGCCCTGAACTCGTAACACCTGTGAAAGAAGTGGCAAATCGTAGAACCGTGCCACCGCGGGAGCACTCATATACAACACACCATAGAGAACCAAAGACAGGAACATATTCCACCAAAAAATTGTAGAATAGTCCTCTCGGGTAGGTTCTTTCTTTTGAATCAGCGCCGAGCCAAAACCGCCATCGACAAATGTATTGGCAACTGCGATGAAGATCATCAACATACCTATAATACCATAGTCATCGGGGCTAAGAAGTCGAGCCAAAATAATATTCGACACGAATGATATAGCCATTGTGCCAAAACGTTGCACAAAACTCCAAATCATTCCCGATAGGGTCTTGGTTTTAAGACTTGCTTCTGCCATTATTTTAACATATCATAGATACGAGATGCATATAATACATCATGAAGACCTAACCCAATATTATATGATAGGATTCGTTCGGAATCACTTGTACGACCTATAACTTCACCCTTTAGAACCTCTTCAATCTGATGGAATTCCTTGAATTCCGAGAAATACTTAAAACCCTTCACGTGGTCAGTATCGTCAGCAAAGACCTTATCAAAAGTCGTATCACAATTTTGGAAACCGCGGGTATGAACGGGGACTATAAGAACTCCTGGTTTGAAGAGATTCTCATCCTCAACTAGCAACCCATTGGCATCAGTGATGCAAGAAACAACAACATCTGCATTATTCACGAGATCTGCGATATTATCAATGATCTTAAATGATACATTTGAATAGTGCGAATATTCTGCAACTATTTTCTCCGCTTGATCCTTGTACTTGAATAATCTTATATCCAGATGCTCATCCGCACAACTCTCCAACAAACAAGTCAACGTTGCTCGCGCCGTGCTTCCAAGGCCAATAAAAGCATAGTTTGATGCCTGAGAATTTCTAAAAGTCTTTATAGCCAATGCAGCAACCGCACCAGTACGCATAGCGGTAATCCAATCACAATTAACGATGGACAATAACTCCCCCGTTGTGGAATCAAACAGCATCAAATCGCTTTTGAGAGAGGGAAGTCGCCCGACAATGCGTGATACGACTTTACATCCGAATCTTCCTATATTTTTAGGCAGAAGACAAGGCATTGTTGTAAAAAAATCATTTCCTGTCGGATGTACAGACATCTTCGCAGGAAGTTGACATTCACTTTTCATTTCGAATGCTTCGCGCACCCAATTAATACAGTCAATCGGAGATATATTCAAAGATGCAATATCTTTATTTGTAATTAGTTTCATATATGTATATTAATTACATATTTTTAATGCTTCAACTAACTTGTGATTATCCCTTCTATTACGAATGGCAATCCTTATATAATTACCTCTACTAAACGCTGATTTCCCCGAACAATCCTTTATTAAAATATCGTGTTCTGCGAGGAGTTTGACTGCAAGTTGTGTTGATGTAAACTTATCAGTAGTTAGTTCACACAAAAAATAATTTGCTTGCGATGGAACTACTCTCAGAAAATCAATATCTTGTAATTCTCTGAAAAATAGCTCTCGTTCTTCTCGGAATAACGCACACGCCTTAAGATAATCTTTATGATATTTCTCATATATCTGCATATAGAACTCACCGTATGAATTGATATTCCATATAGCAACCTCCTTTTTCAGTCTTGCAATTATCTCCGTATCACCACTTGCAAGAATTCCAAGACGGAATCCAGGAACTCCGTATGATTTAGATATACTCTTAACTACAACTAGATGAGGATTGACAGAAAGGGCATCGTTATGCAAAAGCGAGAACTCTCCATCTACATCAACAAAATCAACGAACGACTCATCTACAATAAACTTTATAGACTTATTCTTTGTCCACTCTATTAAACGCAATAAGTCCTTATATGGTATATAATTACCGGATGGATTATCTGGATTAATCAATAACAAAGTGTCTATTTCTTTTCCATCATAGAAGTCAATTATATCATTTGCATCATAATGCATATCCGCATTAGATGGCAGATATGATACAACGTTTTCCTTAATACTTCTATTGGGATATTCTTCAAATGTCGGATATATTACACCTATTTTAGTCGTATGATTTTCAACATACGTTTTTATAAGCTCTGCAGCACCATTTCCCACAACAATATAGTCTTGTTTGACCGAGAAATATTTTGCAGCCAACAGACTATTAACTCGCATTCCAGAAGGATACTCTCGCATAAGAGTCTCAAAACTTGCCTTAATTTCATCAATCATCTGCTGAGGCGGGAAATATGGATTTACCAAATAACAAAAATCCAAGAGATGAGGATATCTCCAATAGCCTCCAAAACGAGAAGATATTGCTTTGAATCGTTTTTCGTCACTCTCCTCAAACATACTTGAGGCAATATCCAAATCTTGAATATCATCAATCTCATACCACTTTTCCCCATTTAATGGCAATGCTCTTAAAGGAGATTCATCCAATAATGTAATAACACGAAGTACTTGTTCATAATACTCATTATTACCTAATGCCTGACAATATGCCTTTAGGAATGGCACATAATGTGTAGCAGAAAACTCTTTGCTAAACTTATAGATATTAACAGTTTTGTAATATTGATCTATATCGGAATATTTAAAGTGCGCTTTAGATATAAAATTATTTATTCTATTCTCGCCATCTAACGTAACAACCGTTCCATCCATCCAACTCTCATATTTATCAACAAGAGCCAGGTTAGGATAGTCGCTATCCACCAATCGTCGAATAACAGCTGTTTCATATATTAAGTCAGACTCCAATAAAATGGTATCCTCGGCCAATAAATAATCCTTTGCTAAATATAACGAATAAATGTTATTTGTTTTATCATAGATCGGATTCTCGACATATTCAATATTAATTCCCTTATAATTACTGCCGACATAATTAATCACATTCTGAGCCTTATAACCAACCACCATTATTAGTTTTGTCACCCCAACCTCATTGAGGCATTCCAATGTTCTGTCTATAAGGCGCACTCCATTAACCTCTAACATACACTTTGTGTTGTCACCGGTTAATTCTCCTAATCTACGCCCCATTCCTGCGGCTAATATTATTGCTTGCATATCTTTCTTTACTTATTATCCAATCTAAATTTATTATTCAAATCGCAATATTAAACTTAACGGTTTTGTAACAGCCTAAATTTTTAATCTCTACCAAATATATCTCGAGTATATACTTTATATTTTACATCGTCGAGTATCGAATCGTAGCGGTTGGCAATAATTATATGCGACCGAGCCTTAAATTGAGTTATATCATTTACTATCTCACTACCAAAAAACGAATTACCGTCGTCCAAAGTAGGTTCATATACTATCACTCTTGCCCCTTTGGCTTTTATTCGCTTCATAACTCCCTGTATAGCGCTTTGACGGAAATTATCACTATTTGATTTCATCGTTAGGCGATAAACTCCTACAACACAATCTCGCTCCACAGATTCATCATAGCCGTTCAACTCGCTATAAGAGTAATACCCAGCCTTCGTTAGGACTTGATCTGCAATAAAATCCTTTCTTGTACGATTACTCTCCACGATAGCAGTCATCATATTTTGCGGCACATCATCATAGTTTGCCAACATCTGCTTTGTATCCTTCGGCAGACAATAGCCACCATATCCAAATGAGGGGTTATTATAATATGCCCCTATGCGAGAATCAGAACAAACTCCATTTATGATATCTTTGGTATTTAGCCCCTTAGTCTCCGCATAGGTATCTAACTCATTAAAATAGCTTATGCGAAGAGCCAAAAAAGTATTTGCAAATAACTTTACAGCCTCTGCCTCACTCAAACCCATAAATAAAGTTTCGATATCCTCCTTTAATGCACCTTGCTGAAGTAGTCCGGCAAACGTCTTAGCGGCATTCACAAGTTTTTCGTCTGTTTCATCTCGGCCTACTATAATTCTACTTGGATATAAATTATCGTACAGAGCCTTACTCTCTCTCAAAAACTCTGGAGAGAATAGAATATTCTTTAAGCCTAACCTTTCTCTAATATCTTCCGTATATCCGACCGGTATTGTTGACTTAATGACAACAAAAGCCTCTGTATTGATTTTGGCCACCACATTTAAGACACATTCCACGGCAGAAGTATCAAAAAAATTCTTCTGGCTATCATAATTAGTCGGAACCGCTATTATGATATAATCAGCATTACTATAAGCCTCCTCCGCATCTAATGTGGCCCTTAAATTAAGTTCTTTCTCTCTGAAATAACGCTCAATATACTCATCTCTAATTGGAGATTTCCGAGCATTGATAGCTGTAACTTTCTCCGGAACAACATCTACTGCCACAACCTCATTGTGCTGCGCTAAAAGCGTTGCAATTGATAGTCCAACATATCCCGTACCAGCTACTGCAATTTTCATAACAATTAAAATTTTTTGCCGAAAATAATGCCAAAGAATGTCTTTAACAAGATTTTAACATCAAATATCCACGAACGATGCCCAAGGTAATAGAGATCATATTCCAATCGACGAAGCATCTTTTCCATCGTATCTGTATAACCATTGTAGAATGTGGCATATGAGGTTACGCCTGGGCGTATTTGATAAAGATATTCATATCTCTTGTCGTGCTCCAGAATCTGATCAATGTAGAATTTACGCTCGGGACGATGACCCACTAATGCCATATCCCCAACAAATACATTCCACAACTGAGGTAACTCATCAAGGTGATGAGCGCGTAAAAATTTACCAATCTTCGTAAGACGAGGGTCGTTATCTCCACCGCCGTGACTTAACTGAGGTCCCATTGCCTCTGCATCTAACCTCATTGTGCGAAACTTGTAAATATTGAATGGTCGGCCGAAACGACCGATACGCTCCTGCTTGTAAATAGCAGGACCTCCATCTTCGCGTCGAACCAAAATATAACAAACAATAAAAAGTGGAGAGAAGACTATCATTACAATCATAGAGGCTATCATATCAATAAGTCGCTTTGAATTGCGCTCAAACGCACTCATTCCATCTTTGATATATTTATCCTTTGGGACAAGATGGCTAATGTGTGTTTGAGTATTAAACCCTCCATTCGATTTAAGCTCCTCTTGTAATTTATTTACCCAGCGAGTATAATCATTATGGTCAAACTCGTTGTCTACATATACGATATAATGCTCACTAACCTCTCCTTTAACTACTTTATTGTTATCGCATAAATGCTGCAATATATCTTTATTAACAACCGTATATGGCATATGCATTGTAGTCGAGAAACCTCGAATACTATCAATACCTCTTGATTTTATCAATAGGCGAAGAGAATAAGCAGAATGACCATATGCAATCCAAGAGTGCATTTCCTCATTAAAATGCAAATGAATGGTCGAACAATTGTTCTGCTTTTCATTAAAAAAGATTAAATCCGTATTCATATTATGTAAGCTTATGGATAGTTAGGTAAATTATCTCAAAATTTTGTTTTTCGTATTATAATCATTTCAATATTATCAAATTCTCATTACATATAAAACTTTATGATTTAGCAGATGATTAAATTAAATATTAGAATAAACAATTAAAAACTATAGTAACTCTATAAACTCATCATTTATCTCTACACTAACCGCCAAAAAGGACGGGAGTCCAATAATTAAAGATTTTTTCTTAGAACCCCTTACGCTCTTTAATTTACCTTCACAACCATCTAATACTCCTCCAATCATACGGATATTACTTCCACACTTCAAGGCAGAGATCTCATCGAAAGAGTAAAACTTAGGATTATCAGAAGATTGTACTGCACTTATAAATTTCGACATATCCTCATCTCGAACCACAATAGGCTCACAGAACTTACCACCTTTCTTAAACCTATATTGAAGAGTCGGAATTTTGGCAACAATCGGATCTAGGTTTTGACGAAAATCGTTAACAAACAACAAATCTTGAATAAAAGGCACTTCACGTCTAATTCTCTTACCATTTCGCACGAATAATCGAGAAACCATTGGCGTAAAGACTTGTATCCCCATTTCCGATAACTGCTTATATGCTGGCAAAAGAGCATTACTCCTTTTTAAGTCCCGCATCGCATACCAACGTTTATTGAGGTCAATATGATTAGCTTTCAAGTTGCCCATCATTCTATTAGTTACATATTCTCTATTCCTGCAAAGACGCATAACACATACGCTATCAAGCAGTTGCAGTAAAACTATCAGAAGTTCGCATAAAATAATTTATATATTAAAGCCTCCCCTTAACAACCATAACTTATTATTCTATTAAAGGAATTCAATGGTATTTCGACATTCATAATACCAACACATAAACCCTAATATATACCCTCGTACAAAGATAGTATTCTTTTTATAATCCACAAAATCTTTAAAAGATTATTTTCTCATCTAAATATTATATAATAGAAAAAGCAATAGTATTTTATTGTAATCTGGATAATACCAATGTTTTAATATACGAACAAGAGCCTGTCTAACAATGCAAAATGTTAGGCAGGCTCCTTTTGGGAGTTTGTATAAGATTGAGATAAACGAGCGATAATTTTGGTTATATTTTGGATTAAGCAGCGAAAAGATGCGTATATGTGTCTTTCATAT
>SUZR01000013.1 GCA_015059845.1 Rikenellaceae bacterium
CCTTACGGGGTAAGGGGAAGGTGTCTGCATACAAGTCATGTCAAGCGTTTCTAAGCCTAGAGTCAGACACAATCGTCACAAGCAAGGGCTAAATCTGACACTCGAAAAATTATCTGCGGATTTTAGGGTTAATAAAAAAATAAGTGGTTTTCAAAATTGGTCAGTAGCAAAACAGAGGGGTCAGCTCCGTTTTGCAAGGGGTGATTTGCTGTTAAAGTTCATTGGTCAGGTTGTTCTTTGGTCAGTCAATCACAAAGCGAATTTATATAAAAAAAAGTAGCCAACCAAATTTTTTAACCTTCGCGGCGGATGGTTTTTCTTCCGTCGATGCGAGATTTAGAACTAATTTGGTCTATATTTCTATAGTATTGAAAATTAAGAAAATAAGCCTAAAAACAAAACTCTTACAGTGGCTCTGTGGGTTGAAATAAATGTTCGGGTAGCGGATTGTTGAAGTTAAATAAATGAACTGTATGGTGGCTTATATATGCAGGCTTATTGTCGGGATGATGTTCTCGGTTTTAACCTGAATTTGAACTTGCGGGCGGCGATAGTGAAAAATAAGAAAAGCTGGAGCCTGATGTGCGTGTTTTTACGGCTCTTTTTGTGCAGTTTTGTGAGTGGCGATTTTTCGCAAAAAAAATTTTTTCATTTCGAGCAATTTTTTTTCGATTGGAGGACCGTTCTATGCAAAATAAGAGGTTTTTGCATAAAAATTCGGGGTGAAGCGGATAAATCGGCGGGTGAATCGCCCTGTATGTGGAGAGTTGTGTGGTGAGTGTGATTCTTTGACGACGGGTAGGGGAGATTTTGCGATGTGGAAAAATTTTTTTATATTTGGGAATGCGGAGGTTTTATTAGACCTTTTATTATATAATAATCGTGAGGTTTTATGAAGAAGATAACCGTAGCTGTTGATTCCTTCAAGGGCTCGCTCTCGTCGCAGGAGGTGGCCGATGCCTTTGAGGTGGGTGCGAAGCGAGTGCTGCCGCACTGCGAGGTGCGAAAGGTGAGTGTGGCTGATGGCGGCGAGGGCACGGTCGATGCCCTTGTGCAGATGCTCGATGGCGAATATGTTACACTTGTTGTTGCCGACCCGCTGATGCGTCCAATCGAGGCGCGGTATGGCATTGTTGATGGTGGGCGTGTGGCTGTGATGGAGATGTCGGCCGCGAGTGGCCTGCCGCTGCTTAAGCCTGAGGAGCGTAATCCGCTTAAGACGACCACGTATGGCACGGGCGAGATGATTGCCGATGCGTTGAGGCGCGGCTGCCGTAAATTCCTGATTGGAATCGGCGGCAGTGCTACCAACGATGCGGGCGTGGGAATGTTGCGTGCGCTGGGATTTCGTTTCCTCGACTCTAAGGGGCAGGAACTTGTTGGCGGCGGTGAGATATTGGAACGAATAGACACCATTGACGATAGTGCTGCGCTCAGGGAGCTGCGCGAGGCGACCTTCACGGTTGCGTGCGATGTGACTAATCCGCTCTATGGCCCGCGTGGTGCGGCCTATGTCTTTGCTCCGCAGAAGGGTGCCGACGAGGCAATGGTGGAGCGCCTGGATGGCGGACTGAAGAATTTTGCCGAGGCTGTCAAACGATATAATGGCGAGGATATCTCGGCTCTGCCGGGGGCAGGTGCTGCTGGCGGCTTGGGCGGAGGATTCAAGGCCCTGCTTGGGGCGCGTCTGGAGCGAGGTGTTGAGATGGTGCTTGGAGCTATACACTTCGATGATATTATTGCCGACTGCGACATCGTGATAACGGGCGAGGGACGCCTTGATGCTCAGACGGTTATGGGTAAGACGCCGAGCGGCGTGCTGCGTGCAGCGCAGCGACATAATATCCCTTGCGTGGCCATTGGTGGCGCTGTGGCGCAGTGTAAGGAGCTTGAAGAGAGTGGCTTTGCGGCCATTCTGCCTATTGTGTCGGGCCCTATGCCGTTGGAGCAGGCTATGCAGCGTGAGGTGGCTGAGGCTAATGTGGAGCGCACGGCCGAGCAGATAGTGAAGTTGTTGAATTTGAATATATAAGGAGTTATGAATACAGCTTTGGGAGCAATCATTGGCCTTGTGTTGGCCATTGTGCTGATTATCCGCCGATTTTCGCCCGTGTATAGCCTGCTGTTGGGTGCTGTTGTGGGTGGCCTGCTGGGCGGTATGGGATTGGATGGTACGGTCGGAAATATGATTTCGGGCGTGAAGGATATAACCCCCGCCATCATCAGAATCATCGCTGCAGGCGTTCTGTCGGGCGTGCTTATCAAGACGGGCGCGGCAGCCTCTATCTCGCATACTATCGTGAATCGTCTGGGCGACAAGCACGTATATCTCGCTCTGGCTCTCTCTACGATGTTGCTGACGGCCGTAGGCGTCTTTGTTGATGTGGCGGTTATCACCGTGGCACCCATCGCTATAATCATCTCCGAGCGCTTGGGCATAGGTAAGTTCGGCATCCTGCTGGCTATGATTGGCGGCGGAAAGTGCGGAAATATTATCTCACCCAACCCCAATACGATTATCGCTGCCGAGAATTTCGGTGCGCCCTTGTCGTCGGTTATGTTGGCCAACGTCGTGGCGGCGGTTGTGGGACTTATCATTACGGTATATGTTATCCTGCCGTTGCTTGCTCGCCGCGATAGGAGCGGGAGTGAGCAAGTGGCTGCGCAGAGCGTAAAGGATGAGTCGCTGCCATCGTTCTGGGCAAGTATCTCGGGTCCGGTTGTGGTTATGGTGCTGTTGATGTTGCGCCCTGTGGCGGGTATTGCCATTGACCCGCTGATTGCCCTGCCCATCGGTGGCGTGGTTGGAATATGCGCTACGCGTAAGTGGCAGCTGACGGTCGAGAGCGTGAGCTATGGTCTGGAAAAGATGTCGGTGGTGGCTGTGCTGTTGGTAAGTACGGGTGCTATTGCAGGAATCATAAAGGCCTCGACCTTGACCGATGCGCTTATCGCAATGCTTGGCGATGGCTCTTCGGCGCGAGTTTTGTTGGCTCCACTGTCGGGAGCTATAATGTCGGCCGCAACGGCCTCTACGACGGCGGGTGCTACCATTGCCTCAGCCTCATTCTCGCAGGCCATCTTGGCGTCGGGTATGTCGGCCGTGTGGGGTGCTGCGCTGGTGAATGTGGGAGCAACGGTTCTGGACCACCTGCCGCACGGCTCATTCTTCCACGCTACGGGAGGTGCTGTCGAGATGGGAATCAAGGAACGCCTGAAGCTCATCCCCTACGAGTCGCTGGTGGGTCTGGTACTTACGGCCTGCTCGGTAGTGGTTTATCTTATAGTAGGATAATTTTTTCTTATAGAAAATAGTTGGTGGAAACTGATTTTTTGTGGTATATTTACAGAAGAAAATCCTAAATCAAAAAATACGAAGCTATGAAGAAGAGTACAGTCGGAATTTTGATGCTTACGGTGGCGGTTGCTGTGGCGACTATCTACACCGTTATGAACCGTCCGCCCGCAGCCGATTTGAGCCTCAGCGAGCAGACGTTGCAGATTCTTGAAGAGGGCGGTTGTATCAGTTGCCACTCGTCAGACCCCGTGCTTCCGTTCTATGCCAAGATGCCCATTGCAGGTGATTTGGTGCAGAAGGATGTGGCGGAGGGTTATCGTGCGTACGATATAACTCCTCTGATGTCGGCCTTGAGCAGCGGCTCGGAGCCCAATCCTGTGGATGTGGCTAAGGTCGAGAAGGTTGCGCGTGATCAGCGTATGCCTATGGCTAAGTATTATCTGATGCATTGGGGTAGCCAGATGACCGCCGCCAAGCGCGATATCATCACGATGTGGGCGCAGGCGTATCGTATGGCACACTATAACGATGGCCTTGTGGATAAGCACGCGGGTGAGCCCGTGCGTCCTATTGCATTGACGGTTGATGTTGACGAGCGCAAGGCGAAGTTGGGTAGAGAACTCTATCACGATGTACGTCTTTCGGCCGACAACACCATCTCGTGCGCTTCGTGCCACGGTCTGGAGACGGCAGGTGTGGATAACAAGCAGTACTCGGAGGGCGTAGGTGGCCAGAAGGGTGGCGTGAATGCTCCGACCGTATATAATGCTGTATATAATTTCGTGCAGTTCTGGGATGGTCGTGCTGCAACGCTTGCTGACCAGGCGGCAGGACCTCCGTTGAATCCCGTGGAGATGGCTTCGCAGTCGTTTGACGAGATTATCGCAAAATTGGAGAAGGATAAGGCATACGTCGAGGCGTTCAAGGAGATTTATCCCGATGGAATCACCGAGGCAAACATCACCGATGCCATCGAGGAGTTCGAGATGACACTCACAACGCCTAACGCTCCGTTTGATAAGTACTTGCGCGGAGACGATGCGGCCATTTCGGCTGAGGCTAAACGAGGCTACGAGCTCTTCAAGGAGTATAACTGTGCTACGTGCCACGTAGGTCCTAATCTGGGTGGTGAGTCGTATGAGCTGATGGGCCTGCGTGACCACTACTTTGAGGCACGCGGTTTGGCTCTGACCGAGGAGGATAACGGCCGTTACAAGCAGACGCAGCAGGAGCGTGACCGCCATCGTTTCAAGGTGCCGGGCTTGCGTAATGTGGCCCTCACGTGGCCTTACTACCACGATGGTACACGCGCTACGCTGGAGGAGGCTGTACGCGATATGGGTACCTACCAGTCTGGTGTGGAGCTTACCGAGCAGCAGACGGCTGACATTGTAGCCTTCCTGAACACGCTTACGGGTGAGTACGAGGGTAAGCCGTTGACGAATGTAAATAAGCAGTAGTTTGCAGAATATGATATTGAGTCTGCCTGGGTTTTGGCCTTGGCAGACTCATTTGTTTTCGGTCGTTGTGGTGTTGCTTGCGGCTCAAAGGAGGATAAATAATAACTAAATGCACTATTTTTTCGTAAAAATGGTAGTATTTCTAAAGATTTTTGATGATATTTGCATTATCATTACCCAAACAAGATGTATAAATTTGATTATATAATCGTTGGTAGCGGACTCGCTGGTTTATATGCCGCTTATAAGGCATCAATGAAGGGCAGTGTGGCAGTGATAACCAAGTCGTTCCTGCGCGAGAGTAACTCGTTCAACGCTCAGGGCGGAATTGCCGCTGTGACATCTAATGACGATAATCCTGAGATTCATAAGTCGGATACGCTTATCGCAGGCCGCGGCCTCTGCGAGGAGGGCGCTGTGGATATCCTTGTAAATGAGGGCCCCGACCGTATTGACGAGATTATCGCCGACGGTATGAAGTTCGATACCGAGAATGGCTCTCTGGCCTTAGGCCTTGAGGGCGGACATCATAAGCGCCGTATCCTGCACGCGGGTGGCGATGCTACGGGACGTTGGATAACGGAGTTCGCTATCTCAAAGGTCTTGGAGCGCGATAACATCAAGATTTTCGAGAATACTCTGCTGCTTGACCTGCTCGTCAAGGATGGCACGTGCTATGGTGTGCGCTGCTGGAGCGAGAACGACGAGTTGCAGGCCGAGAGCGATGGCAGCGAGGTTATGCTCTTCGCCAACCACGTATTCCTAACATCGGGAGGCGCTTCGGCCGTATATGCCCGCACGACAAATCCCCAGACAACAATCGGTGACGGTGTGGCTATCGCCTATAAGGCTGGTTGCCGCATCATAGATATGGAGTTCATACAGTTCCACCCCTCGGGGTTGTATCTGAAGGACTCTCCGCGAGCCTTCCTCATCAGCGAGGCGGTGCGTGGCGAGCGTGCCCACCTCTTAGGCAAGGATGGCAAGCGTTTTATGGTGCCCATCCACGAACTTGCAGAGCTTGCTCCGCGCGATATTGTAGCCCGCTCGATTTACAAGCAGATGAAGGCCGATGATATGCCCTATGTTACTCTGTCGCTCAAGCACCTCGATCCCGAGATGATTGTAAAGCGCTTCCCCGGTATATATGCCCAGTGCAAGGAGTTTGGCTACGACCTTACGCAAGAGATTCCCGTAGCACCTGCGGCTCACTACTCGGTGGGAGGTGTTTTGTCGAATAGCAACGGCCGCACGGATGTCAAGCGCCTGTATGTGTGTGGCGAGGTGGCAGCAACGGGTATTATGGGAGCTAATCGTTTGGCTTCTAATTCGTTGATTGAGTGCTTGGTCTTTGCAAACCGCGCTGTGGAGGATACCGTTAAGGTGGGAGCCGTAAAGGAGTTCCCCGACTTTGCGAAGCAGTATAGCCGCGATAACGATAATGCGCAACTCTATGCAGAGCTGAAGCAGCAGGTGTCGGATATTATGAACGCCCACGCAGGCATTATCCGTAGCGAGGAGGGCTTGAAGCAGGGCCTGCAGAAGATTGAGCAGCTGAGAAACGTAATCAAACAGAAGCAGGATGAGCGCGGTGGTGAGCAGAATAGAGAGTATTACCTCGAGGCGTCGCGTCGTCTGTTGTGCGTTGCACGCCTGATTATGTCGCCTGCGTTGCTGCGCGAGGAGAGCCGTGGCGGTCACTACCGCGAGGATTTCCCCTGCGCTGACGAGGCTTTTGCTCTGCACTCGGTGCAGCGTCGTGGCGAGCAGATTACAACCGCACCCGTAAATAGTAACTATTTTAATTTTTAAGCGAAATATGCAGTACGAGAACTTAATCAACAAGCTCCTCGACCTCGGTATCGAGGAGGATATCAACACAGGTGATATCACCACCGAGTCTATCATCCCTGAGTCGATGAACGCTGCGGCTACGATGACCGCCAAGCAGGATGGTGTTATCTCTGGTCTGGAGATTGTGAAGATGGTCTATGACCGTTTCCAGCAGGATGTGGTCTTTACTCCCTACTTCAAGGATGGCGATTCGGTGAAGAAGGGAGATGTTATCCTCAAGGTGGAGGCCACCTATCCCACACTGCTGCGCGGTGAGCGTCTCTCGTTGAACATATTTCAGCGTATGTGCGGTATCGCAACCGAGACGGCAAAGTATGTAAAGGAGCTGGCCGACACCCACACCGAGCTGCTCGATACACGTAAGACCGCACCTGGCCTTCGCGTGTTGGATAAGATGGCCGTGAAGCACGGCGGCGGCACAAACCACCGTATGGGTCTGTACGATATGGCGATGATTAAGGATAACCATATCAAGATGGCTGGCGGCATTGCAAAGGCCGTTGAGCAGGTGCGTGCGCGTATTGCCGAGGGTATAAAGATTGAGGTGGAGACCACAAATCTCGACGAGGTGCATCAGGCCATCGAGGCGGGTGCCGATATCATTATGCTCGATAATATGGATACTAAAACTATGACCGAGGCCGTTTCTATTATCAAGGCGGCCGATAAGGGTATCAAGACCGAGGCGTCGGGTAATATGAATATCCCTCGCTTGAAGGAGGTGGCTTCGACGGGTGTTGATTACATCAGCGTAGGAGCCCTGACCCACACGGTTAAGGGTATGGATATCAGTATGAATATCGAGGTCGAGTAACGAAAAAGATTTACTATGACAAAGGTTGAACTCAAGCAGCGTATCGAGCAGCTCAAACGCGAGAAAGGGGCCGTTATTTT
Source organism: Rikenellaceae bacterium (assembly GCA_015059845.1). Classification (GTDB taxonomy): domain Bacteria; phylum Bacteroidota; class Bacteroidia; order Bacteroidales; family Rikenellaceae; genus Alistipes. Next base: position 7,507 of record SUZR01000013.1, read on the forward strand.
GGCTCATTACTATACTTCGGATGATGTGCAGGAGGTGGCTGATTTTTTGGGTGACTCGCTTGCTCTGTCGGTTAAGGCACGCGATATTGACACCCCTATAATCCTCTTTGCGGGAGTGAATTTTATGGCCGAGACGGCCAAGGTGCTCTCGCCCGACAAGAAGGTGCTTCTGCCCGTACCCGAGGCTGGTTGCTCGCTGGCCGAGTCGTGCGAGGCGGCTGCTTTTGCCGAGTTCAAGGCTAAGTATCCCGACCATAAGGTTGTGTCGTATGTTAATACGTCGGTGGGCGTGAAGGCGCTGACGGATGTCTGCTGTACCTCGACAAATGCACTGAAGGTGGTGGAGAGTATTCCGCGCGAGCAGCCTATAATCTTTGCACCTGACCGCAACTTAGGCTCTTATATTCAAAAACTTACGGGACGTGATAATATGGTTTTGTGGGATGGAGCCTGCACCGTACACGAGGAGTTTTCGTTGGAGAAGATTCTGGAGTTGAAGGCCGCACACCCCGCAGCGAAGGTTGTGGTGCATCCTGAGTGCAAAGCGTATATCATTGAGGTTGCCGACTATGTTGGCTCTACGGCGGGTATTTTGGATTACTGCGGCGAGTCGGAGGCTGAGGAGTTTATCGTGGTGACCGAGTCGGGTATTCTGGCTGAGATGCGCAAGCGTTATCCTGCGAAGAGATTTATCCCCGCGCCGCCGATGGATTCGACCTGCGGTTGCAACGAGTGTCGCTATATGAAGATGGTGACGCTGGAGAATATTCTCTCGTGTCTTGAGAATGAGTCGCCCGCAGTGGAGATTGATGAGCCGACACGCAAGGCGGCGGAGCGTTCGATAATAAATATGGTAAACATAAAGTAAAAGTTATCTTGCGTGGCTCTCTCTGCATTTAGCACGTTTTCGAAATAAAAAGGCTATCCAAATCGGATAGCCTTTTTTGTTACTTTATCAACTCATACTCTCTGCTACCGAGGCCAATCTTCTCGGCGTGCTCCAGACACGAGCGCCACTCCGACTCGGGAGTCGAGTTCTTGAAGTGGTCGTGATGGTCGCAGAAGTCGTGCGCGTGCATACGGTCGTGCAGGTGGCTACCCGGCAGCGGCGTAGCAGCCAAGCAGGCATCCACACACGCCTGGTCAAGAGCCAGCGGGTCCTTCGATGCGAACATTCCGATATTGGGCAGAATGGGGGCGTCGTTCTCGGCGTGGCAGTCGCAGTAGGGCGATACATCCACGATAAGAGAGATGTGGAACTGCGGACGACCATCAACCACAGCCTTCGTGTACTCGGCCATACGGCGGTTGAGCATTGCGGGTGCCTGCTCATTCACGAAGCTGATGGCGTCGAAGTTACAAGCTCCCAGGCAGCGGCCGCAACCAACGCAATTCTTTGTATCGACACTCATCTTGCGAGTCTGCTCGTCAAATACAAGGCCATTGTTGGCGCACTGCGTCATACAAACCTTACATCCGCGGCAACGCTTCTCACTGATACGGGGCTGTCCGCCACTATGCTGCTCGGTCTTGCCGGCGCGTGAGCCGCAACCCATACCTATATTCTTAATAGTACCGCCAAAGCCTGTCATCTCGTGGCCCTTGAAGTGGCTCAGGCTGATGAATACATCGGCATCCATAATGGCGCGACCAATCTTCGCAGCCTTCACGTACTCGCCGCCCTTGACGGGAACCTCTATGTCGTCCGTACCCTTCAGTCCGTCACCAATGATGATGGGGCAACCCACTGTCAGCGGCGTGAAACCATTCTCCCACGCGCAGTAGAGATGCTCGATGGCATTCTTGCGGCTACCGGGATACATCGTGTTACAGTCGGTGAGGAAAGGCTTTCCGCCCAGCTCCTTGATAACATCTACCAATGCACGTGCGTAGTTGGGGCGCAGGTAGCTGATGTTACCCAGCTCGCCGAAGTGAAGTTTGATGGCTACAAACTTGCCATCCATATCAATGTCGCCAATGCCAGCCTTCAAAACGAGTTTCTTGAGTTTGGTGGGCATTCCGTCACCGCGAGCCTTGGTGCGGAAGTCGGTGAAGTATACTTTAGATTTTTGCATAGTTTTAGGAATATATTTATACAAAGTAAGCGATAAAATTGCGAACTTCAAAGCCTGCGGGGAAATAATTGAGTAAGAATCTGCCGAGAAACAAAAAAGTCCCGACCAAAGTCGAGACCTTTAAGAGTGAATTGTCGTTATAAAAGCTGTGGACCCAGAGGGGCATGATCCCACGACCTTCGGATTATGAGTCCGCTGCTCTAACCAACTGAGCTATGGGTCCGTCCAATGTGCGCCTTGCGAGGTGACACATTTTGCGATGCAAAGATAGGATAAAATTTTATAAAATGAAACTATCGGTGCAAAAATTCCCTATTTATGCCTCCAAAGAGCATCTCGTTGCCGATTTGGACTCCACAGAAATAAAAAAGTCTGCCTGAAATATTTGGCAGACTCTATACCCTTGCTCGGCTACTGGTTTGAGGGTTTGCGGCGCGTGAAGAGCGATACGATGAGCAGCAGAACGATAGCTCCCACCACCGAGGCTATAAGCGTGCCGAAGGTCCCCGTAGGTATCCAGCCCATAAGCCCTACGAGCCAGCCACCCAAGAATCCACCGATGATACCAACAATCAAATTAACAATAAGTCCCGAGCCACTGCCCCTGACGATAAGGTTGGCCAGCCATCCTGCGACCAAGCCAATGAGTAAATACCATAACCAATACATAATATCCAAACTTAAATGTTATCGCTGAGTGTAGCGATGCAAAATTCGTACCTTAGCGAAAATATAGTTTTGAATAATCATTTTGAAATTTCAATTTGATTTTGTAATTTTGTAGTGAGATGGTGTGCCATCTTGTAACATATTATTAATTAGCGTTTGCTATTTGTTCCAGAACTCTGAAACGTAGGAAATTTCAAAAGTGCAAATCGGAACAGATTATGCGAATGCCCGCTATGTGTGGGCATCCTTGTCTGTTTGTACCGGTTTCCTACGACCGCAGAGTTGGGCAAGTTTGTTCACACTTTGTGTTCGTAGTAGAGCAGGTGGCAGTCGCATAAATCACTAACTAAAATGAAACGCTTTTTTCAATTTCTGATGGCATCGGCCTTTGTTGTGTCGATGCAGGGATGCTCTAATGAGCCGTCTGGCGAGATTAGTTCTGCTGTGGAACTCAAACTTAAAGGAGAGATTCAAACTCCAATGTCAAGAACTCGTGTAGATGTGAATGGTTTTGAAACATCTGATAAAGTAGGAGTTTATGTATCATCAACGAGTTCTCTCGCATCGCAAGGCAATGTTCTCGATAATATAGCTTATTCTTATTCTAATGGAGACCTTGTTGCTCCCGAGGATGGCAAGGTGTATTGGGATTCAGAAGATACTCGCTTGTCTATATATGCCTATTATCCGTATTCTGCGACCGTAGAGGATAATTCGGCTTACGAGTTCTCTGTAGAGACTAATCAATCGGAGTCGGAAAATTTTTACAATAGTGATTTCATTGCAGCTAAAGCTGAAAATATTGCACCTCAAGAGGCTCCCGTTTCTCTTACATTTCAGCACTCTTTGAGTAAGATAAATGTCTCTTTGGTGGCAGGAAAAGGTATTACTGCGGATGAGTTAGCAGCCGCAGAGAAGTCTTTTACAATTGGCGGTTTGGTTACTGGTGGCACAATCAATCTTGCAACAAGTAAGGCTACCGCTGGTACAACTAAGGCTACAATCACTCCGCTCGAGAGTAACGGCAAGGACTACTCAGCTATTGTTTATCCTCAATCTGGAGCGGTTACATTTTATATGGAATTGGATGGGGAAATCTTCTCATATACAACTAATGTAAATTTTGCGGCGGGTTATCAGTATCAATTTAATCTTGCTATCAACACTTGGGAATCTCCTGAGATGACTTTATCAACTACTACGATAGAGCCTTGGGATGATGGCGATGACCACTCTGGAACAATGTCAAATGCATTATCTTTTCCAGACCCTGCGTTTAAAGCCTTTTTATTAAATGCAGACAAATATGCAACCTTCAATTTTAATCAAGAGCCTGATGGTAAAGTAGATGCTAACGGAGATGGGAAAATAAGTAAAGAAGAGGCTGAGGCTGTATTATTTTTGAACGCAGCTAAAGGGCAAGAGATAACTCAAACTAGTTTTACAAATGTAAAAGGGATAGAGTATTTTGTCAATTTGCAGGGTATTAATCTTGATAGCCACACATCATTAACTTCTATTGATGTGTCAAAAAATACAAAATTAACATATCTCAAAGTAAGTGCTTGCCCCGTAGCCTCTATTGATGTTAGTAATAATACATCTTTGGAATGGTTGTATTGCTACAATTGTGGTTTAACCGAGTTAGACCTCTCGAATAATCCTAATCTAAAATATGTAGATTGTGATGGAAATACTAATCTTACAACCATATATATTGCTGAAGGTGTAAATTATCAAACCTGGAGTATTCAATCTGGAGTGACTCCAACTGTAAAAAGCAATTAATTTACATTTTATTCAAAGGAAAGTTTGCTCAATGAAAAAAAATGCTTACCTTTGTCGCGCTAAAAGCATTTAATTCAAAAACATTACAAGCAATGAAGAAAGGTATTCACCCCGAAAATTATCGTTTGGTGGCGTTCAAGGATATGTCGAACGACCACGTGTTTTTGTGCCGGTCCGCCGTTTCGACAAAGGAGACCATCGAAGTGAACGGCGAAACCTATCCTGTATACAAGATGGAAATCTCTAACACATCTCACCCCTTCTACACAGGTAAGATGAAGTTGGTTGATACCGCAGGTCGTGTGGATAAGTTTATGAGCCGCTACGCAAAGCGCTACGATAAGAAGAACAAGTAGTCTTAAGATGTCTACTTTGAAACGTTCGACCCTAACGGTCGGACGTTTTTTTTGTTTATGCCCTTGCGAGATTCTTTTTTTTGTGGTCGGATTCCGCCTTGGGACAAGAATCGCCAGCCGCAAAGGTGAATTACGGGCCTAAGCAGCCAAAAAACTATTATATATAAATATAAGTGTATCGCAAAATGATATTTTTTTAACTTTTTTGCAAAAAAAACATTCAATTGTTTTTTAATTAGGGAAAGAGTAATTATATTTGCACTCGATTTTCCGACAAAGTAGTACAAGTCGGGGGTCGGGAGTTCTTTGAACGTGCTAAGTAGGGCTGTTGAAAGCAAAAAAATAAGAATTTTGAAAAAAAACTTCTGAAAAAATTTGCAAACATAAAAAATATCCCTACCTTTGCATCCCGTAACGGTTGAATGCCGATGTAGCTCAGTTGGCCAGAGCACGTGATTTGTAATCTCGGGGTCGTGGGTTCGAATCCCTCCATCGGCTCCAGAGTTCTGGAGGAGGATACAACAACTGTGAAAATATTGGGAAGATACCAGAGTGGCCAAATGGGGCAGACTGTAAATCTGCTGGCGTACGCCTTCGGTGGTTCGAATCCATCTCTTCCCACTTACGAAACCGGTCGGGGTTGCAAGCGTCTGATGAGGACATTGATAAGCTGCCTTGATGCGGTTTGTTTTTGCGGAAGTAGCTCAGTTGATAGAGCATTAGCCTTCCAAGCTAAGGGTCGCGAGTTTGAGCCTCGTCTTCCGCTCTAAGACGGTAACACGGTTTCTGGATTTGCTCAGCAGAGCGATGGGAACAAGTGTTACTCGTTTGTATGTTAAAAGACTTTTTGTAAAGAAATTTTTAAAAAACTTAATACTTATAATACTATGGCAAAAGAAAAATTTGACCGTTCGAAACCGCACGTAAACATCGGTACTATCGGACACGTTGACCACGGTAAGACTACTCTTACTGCTGCTATTACTACTGTTCTTGCTAAGAACGGTTTGTCAGAGCTTCGTTCATTCGATTCAATCGACAACGCACCCGAGGAGAAGGAGCGTGGTATCACCATTAACACTGCTCACGTAGAGTATCAGACAGCTTCACGTCACTATGCACACGTTGACTGCCCGGGTCACGCCGACTACGTAAAGAACATGGTAACTGGTGCTGCTCAGATGGATGGTGCTATCTTGGTAGTTGCTGCTACTGACGGTCCTATGCCCCAGACTAACGAGCACGTTCTTCTTGCAAAGCAGGTAAACGTTCCCCGTATCGTAGTATTCTTGAACAAGTGCGATATGGTTGACGATGCTGAGATGCTTGACCTCGTTGAGATGGAGGTTCGCGATCTTTTGGCTAAGTATGACTTCGATGAGGATTGCCCCATCATCCGTGGTTCTGCACTCGGTGGCTTGAACGGTGAGCCCCAGTGGGAGGAGAAGATTATGGAGTTGATGAACTCAGTTGACGAGTACGTGCCCATTCCTCCCCGTGAGAACGAGAAGCCTTTCTTGATGCCTGTTGAGGACGTATTCTCAATCACAGGTCGTGGTACAGTAGTAACTGGCCGTATCGAGACTGGTATTATCCACGTAGGTGACCCCGTTGAGATCATCGGTTTGGGTGAGAAGACTTTGACTTCTACTTGTACTGGTGTTGAGATGTTCCGTAAGCTCCTCGATGAGGGTGAGGCTGGTGATAACGTAGGTCTTTTGATGCGTGGTATCGATAAGAAGGAGGTTAAGCGCGGTATGGTTGTTGCTAAGCCCGGTTCTATCAAGCCCCACACTAAGTTCACAGCAGAGGTGTATATCCTGAAGAAGGAGGAGGGTGGCCGTCACACTCCGTTCCACAACAAGTACCGTCCCCAGTTCTACTTGCGTACTATGGACGTTACCGGTGAGATCGCTCTTCCCGATGGCGTAGATATGGTAATGCCTGGTGACCACGTGACTATCACTGTAACTTTGATCTATCCCGTAGCGTTGAACGAGGGTCTTCGTTTCGCAATCCGTGAGGGTGGTCGTACAGTAGGTGCAGGTCAGGTACTCGCAATCGTTGAGTAATTACTACACAACAATAGAGAGGGGTAACCCCTAAGTTTCCCCTCTCATTTCTAGGAGCATAGTTCAAGGGTAGAATAGCGGTCTCCAAAACCGTTGATGGGAGTTCGAATCTCTCTGCTCCTGCCAAATTAAAAATAGATAAAGTAGTTATGTTTAATTACGTAAAAGAATCCTATAACGAGCTTGTTCATAAGGTGGCTTGGCCCTCTTTCCCGCAGTTGCAGAGTTCGACAGTAGTCGTGATGGTCGCTTCGGCGATTTTTGCTATTGTGGTGTTGTTGATGGACATTTCATTTGAGAACATCATGGCCGCAATATATAAGACGTTGGGTAATCTTGGTCGTTAATTGTTGTTAATATAAGACGATGAGCGAAATTAAGAAGGAGTGGTATGTAGTCCGCGCAATAGGCGGTAAGGAGCAGAAGGTCAAGGAGTATATCGAGGCCGAGATTCGTCATAACCACCTCGAGGATTACATTTCACAGGTCCTTATTCCCACAGAGAAAGTCTACACCATCCGTAACGGTAAGAAGATCTCAAAAGAGAAGGTTTCTTACCCTGGTTACGTTTTGGTGGAGGCGGCTTTCGTAGGTCAGATTCCAATCATTATTCGCAATACACCAAATGTACTCGGTTTCTTGGGTGACACCAAGGAGGACAGCCGTCAGATGAAAGCTACACCGTTACGTCCACAAGAGGTTAGCCGAATCTTAGGCCGTGTTGATGAACTGAGCGTACAGGAGGAAGAGCACGAGGTTCCTTTCGTTGTTGGCGAGATCGTCAAGGTTACAGACGGTCCTTTCTCAAGCTTCCAAGGTACTATTGAGACAGTCGATAACGAGCGCAAGAAACTTACAGTCTCTGTGAAAATTTTTGGTCGCAAGACTCCTATGGAGTTGAGCTTTACACAAGTTGAAAAAGAATAATTAACCAAGGAAAACTATGGCAAAAGAGGTTGCTGCATTTATTAAATTGCAGATCAAAGGTGGTGCTGCCAATCCTTCACCCCCCGTGGGTCCCGCGTTGGGTTCTAAGGGAGTCAACATTATGGACTTCTGTAAGCAGTTCAACGCACGCACCCAGGATAAGGCGGGTAAGGTTCTTCCAGTCATCATTACAGTTTATACAGATAAGTCGTTTGACTTTGTTGTTAAACAGCCACCAGTAGCCATTCAGCTTAAGGAAGCAGCTAAGGTTAAGACCGGTTCTGCACAGCCCAACCGTTCAAAGGTAGGTGAGGTGACTTGGGAGCAGGTTAAGGCTATTGCCGAGGACAAGATGCCCGACATGAACTGCTTTACCGTTGAAGCTGCTATGCGTATGATTGCTGGTACTGCACGCAGTATGGGTATCAACGTAGTTGGTGAATTTCCTAACATGTAATTAGTATTACCAGAATGAGTAAGTTGACAAAAAATCAAAAGGCAGCCTACGCCAAGGTTGAGCCACACAAGGCATACAAATTGTCTGAGGCAGCATCTCTTCTGAAGGAAATTACCTTTACGAAATTTGATGCTTCTGTAGACATTGACGTGCGTTTGGGCGTTGACCCCCGTAAGGCGAACCAGATGGTTCGTGGCGTGGTAACATTGCCCCACGGTACAGGTAAGACTGTTCGTGTGTTGGTATTGTGTACACCCGACAAGGAGGCTGAGGCTCAGGCGGCAGGTGCTGACTATGTAGGTTTGGATGAGTATGTAGATAAGATCAAGGCCGGCTGGACCGACGTAGATGTTATCATCTGTACTCCTAACGTTATGGGTAAGGTAGGTGCGCTCGGTCGTATCCTCGGTCCCCGTGGTTTGATGCCAAACCCCAAGACAGGTACTGTAACTATGGATATCGCTAAGGCCGTTACAGAGGTTAAGGCCGGTAAGATCGACTTCAAGGTTGACAAGTACGGTATTATCCACACTTCTGTAGGTAAGGTATCTTTCACTCCCGAGCAGATTATCGACAATGCTAAGGAGGTTGTAAACACTATCATCAAGTTGAAGCCTTCGGCAGCTAAGGGTACTTATGTATTGAGCATTTATCTCTCTACAACTATGAGCCCGGGTATTCAGGTTGATCCCAAATCAGTAGAAACGAAGTAAAAGAAGGAGGATATAAGAGATGACAAGAGAAGAGAAATTGGCCGTTATCAACGGTCTTGCAGAGCAGCTCAACGCGTACCCTCACTTCTATATTACCAACATCGAGGCTTTGAACGCCGAGCAGACTGCTAAGTTGCGTCGCAAGTGCTTTGAGAACAACATCAAGCTCGTAGTAGTTAAGAATACGTTGTTCGGTAAGGCATTGGAGAAGGTTGAGAAGGCTGATGCTGATTTGGTAAAAGTATTGGAGGGTTCTACCTCTATTATGTTCGCTGAGACGGGTAAGGCACCCGCCGTTGTAATCAAGGAGTTCCGCAAGTCTTGCGACAAGCCTGTTTTGAAGGCTGCGTATGTTGAGGGCTGTGTTTACGTAGGCGACAACCAGTTGGAGGCGCTTTGCAACATCAAGAGCCGCGAGGAGCTTATCGGCGATATCGTCGCATTGCTTCAGTCACCGGCCAAGAACGTTATTTCTGCATTGCAGGGTAATGCAGGTCAGAAGATTGCCGGCTTAGTGAAGGCACTCGAAGAAAGAAACAACTAATCAAAACAAAAACAAAAAAACTTAAAAAAATTATACAACTATGGCAGATGTAAAGGTATTAGCAGAGGAGTTGGTAAACTTGACTGTTAAGGAGGTAAACGAGTTGGCTACTATCCTCAAGGAGGAGTATGGTATTGAGCCCGCTGCTGCAGCTGTTGCAGTTGCTGCTCCTGCTGCTGCAGGTGAGGCTGCTGCTGCTGAGAAGACTTCATTCGACGTAATTCTTAAGAGCGCAGGTCAGGCTAAGCTTCAGGTTATTAAGGCCGTTAAGGAGGCTGCTGGTCTCTCTTTGGGTGATGCAAAGGCATTGGTTGATGCTGCTCCCAAGGCTGTTAAGGAGGGTGTATCTAAGGAGGAGGCTGAGGCACTCAAGGCTTCTTTGGAGGATGCAGGTGCTGAGGTTGAGATTAAGTAGTCATACTTATAGATTTTCAGACAACTCAGGTATAGAGTTTACACCGGTGTAAGCTCTATACCTTTTCTGGTCTAAAGGTTGGGAGTGCCGCAGAGCTGTGCCCAACGTTTAGTAATTTTTGATGCTCTCAATGTGTATGTTATTTACGCTGAGGGCATTAGCCGGATAGATTATGCCGGCTTTTTTGGGGTGCGCACCCCGTGAGTACTCACACTTCATCAAAACTGATTTAAGATGTCCGCATCAACAAAACAACAAAGAATTAGCTTCTCTACAGTGAAGAACAGGGTTCCTTACCCCGACTTGCTGGAGGTACAGCTTAAATCATTCCGCGATTTCTTCCAGATGGACACTACGGCCGAGAATCGTAAGAACGAGGGCCTCTACAAAGTGTTCCAGGAGAATTTCCCCATTACTGATACTCGCAACAATTTCGTACTTGAGTTTATCGACTACTACATCGATCCGCCCCGCTACTCTATCGAGGAGTGCTTGGAGCGCGGTTTGACGTATAGCGTGCCTTTGAAGGCGAAGCTCAAGCTCTACTGTACAGACGATGAGCACGAGGATTTCGGCGTCGTAGTTCAGGATGTGTACTTCGGTACTATCCCCTATATGACCGACCGTGGTACCTTCGTCTTCAACGGTGCGGAGCGCGTTGTGGTATCACAGTTGCACCGTTCACCCGGTGTATTCTTCGGCCAGAGTATGCACACCAACGGTACAAAACTCTACTCAGCACGTATCATCCCCTTCAAGGGTTCGTGGATTGAGTTCGCTACCGACATCAACAATGTGATGTATGCTTACATCGACCGTAAGAAGAAGTTGCCCGTAACTACTCTGTTGCGTGCTATCGGTTACGAGACCGACCAGCAGATTCTCGAGATCTTCGATTTGGCAGACGAGGTTAAGGTTACCAAGACCAACCTCAAGAAGGCTGTGGGCCGCAAGTTGGCTGCACGTGTTCTCTCAAGCTGGGTTGAGGACTTCGTGGATGAGGATACGGGTGAGGTTGTATCTATCGAGCGTAACAACGTTATCGTTGACCGCGAGGTGGAGCTCACCGAGGATCACATTGACGCTATCATCGAGAGTGGTGCCAAGACTATTCTTCTTCACAAGGAGAATGCCTCTGGTATCGACTTCTCTATTATCTATAACACCTTGCAGAAGGATCCCTGTAACTCCGAAAAAGAGGCTGTCGTATATATCTACAGGCAGTTGCGCGCCTCGGAGCCACCTGATGAGGCTACGGCTCGCGACGTAATCGACAAGCTCTTCTTCTCGGATAAGCGTTACGATTTGGGACAGGTGGGTCGCTACCGTATCAATACCAAGCTCAGCCTTGACATTGACCCCGCTACCCGCATCCTTACTCGCGAGGATATCATCGAGATTATCAAGTATCTGATCCAGCTCATCAACTCGAAGGCCGAGGTAGATGATATCGACCACCTCTCGAACCGTCGTGTTCGTACCGTGGGCGAGCAGTTGGCAAATCAGTTCTCTGTGGGCTTCGTACGTATGGCCCGCACTATCCGCGAGCGTATGAACGTTCGTGATAATGAGGTGTTTACACCCGTTGATTTGATTAATGCCAAGACTCTGTCGAGCGTTGTTAACTCGTTCTTCGGAACCAGCCAGCTCTCGCAGTTTATGGACCAGATCAACCCCCTTGCTGAGATTACCCACAAGCGTCGTTTGTCGGCTTTGGGTCCCGGTGGTCTGTCACGTGACCGCGCAGGTTTCGAGGTTCGTGACGTTCACTATACGCACTATGGTCGTCTTTGTCCGATTGAGTCACCTGAGGGTCCGAACATCGGTCTTATTTCGTCACTCTGCGTATATGCAAAGATCTCAGATATGGGATTCATTGAGACTCCCTACCGCAAGGTTGAGAATGGTAAGGTGGATATGGATAACTCTCATATCTCTTACTACTCGGCTGAGGCTGAGGATGGTCACATCGTAGCACAGTCTAATGAGCCGGTTGACGATGAGGGTAACTTCCTCAATCCCGACCGTATCAAGGCACGTGAGGGTGCTGACTTCCCCGTAATTACAGCTGACGATGTAACGCTGATGGACGTTGCGCCCAACCAGATTGCATCTATCGCAGCAAGTTTGATTCCCTTCCTTGAGCACGATGATGCTAACCGTGCGTTGATGGGCTCGAATATGATGCGCCAGGCTGTACCTCTTATCACTTGCGAGTCACCTATCGTAGGTACTGGTATCGAGAAGGATATGATTACCGACAGCCGTATTCAGGTTGTTGCTGAGGGTGATGGTGAGGTTGTATTTGCCGATGCTACCAAGATTCAGATTAAGTACGAGCGCACACGCGAGGAGATCATCTGCTCATTCCAGCCGGAGATTACAACTTATGAGTTGCCTCGCTTCCGCCGTACAAACCAGAATACTACCGTTACGTTGAAGCCGACAGTTCTTACAGGCGACCACGTAACGAAGGGTCAGATTCTTACCGAGGGCTACTCAACACAGAACGGTGAGTTGGCTTTGGGTCGTAACCTTAAGGTGGCATTTATGCCCTGGAAGGGTTACAACTTCGAGGATGCTATCGTTATCTCGGAGCGTATCCAGCGTGAGGATATCTTCACGTCTGTACACGTTGACGAGTATATTATGGAGGTTCGTGACACCAAGCGCGGTGTCGAGGAGCTTACCTCTGATATTCCTAACGTTAGCGAGGATGCAACTAAGGATTTGGATGCCAACGGTATCATCCGTATCGGTGCCCAGGTTCACCCTGGTGACATCCTTATCGGTAAGATTACGCCGAAGGGCGAGAGCGATCCCTCACCCGAGGAGAAGCTTCTGCGTGCCATCTTCGGTGATAAGGCTGGTGATGTTAAGGATGCTTCGCTCAAGGCTCAGCCTTCATTGCACGGTGTTGTAATCGACACTAAGCTCTATAGCCACGCACAGAAGGAGGGTAAGAAGAGCAAGGCTGCCGAGCGCGCACAGCTCGAGCAGATTGACCAGAAGTTCGCTAAGGAGGTTGCCGAGCTTACCAAGGTATTGGTATCGAAGCTCTGGCAGTTGGTTGAGGGTAAGGTTGTTGCCAACGTATCTGATTACTTCGGCGTTGAGCTCTACGCTCCGGGTTCGAAGTTCACAATCAAGATGTTGGAGGATATCGCAACACGCGATATTGACGACAAGAGTGGCGTTGTGGCTGGTTACCTGAACCTCGGCTCTTGCAAGTGGACAGGTGATGAGCACCTTGACTCACTCATTGAGGCTACTATTAATAATTATACTATCGAGTGGAAGAAGGCTGATGCCCGCATCAAGCGTGAGAAGTACAACTTCACCAATGGTGACGAGCTTCCCACATCGGGCGTTATCCAGATGGCTAAGGTCTATATCGCTAAGAAGCGTAAGCTTAAGGTTGGTGATAAGATGGCGGGTCGTCACGGTAACAAGGGTATCGTTGCGAAGATTGTTCGCGATGAGGATATGCCCTTCTTGGAGGATGGTACCATTGTGGATATCTGCTTGAACCCGTTGGGTGTGCCCTCACGAATGAACCTCGGTCAGATTTACGAGACCGTTCTTGGTTGGGCAGGCCGCGAGTTGGGCTTGAAGTTCGCAACACCTATCTTCGACGGTGCTTCACTCGAGCAGATCAACGAGTACACAGCTCAGGCAGGCGTTCCCCGCAGCGGCCGTACATATTTGTACGACGGCGGTACGGGCGAGATGTTCGACCAGCCCGCAACCGTGGGTGTGATCTATATGCTTAAGTTGGGTCATATGATCGACGATAAGATGCACGCGCGTTCTATCGGTCCCTACTCTCTCATCACGCAGCAGCCATTGGGTGGTAAGGCTCAGTTTGGTGGTCAGCGATTCGGAGAGATGGAGGTTTGGGCATTGGAGGGCTTCGGTGCCGCTAATATCCTCCAGGAGATTCTTACCATCAAGTCTGATGACGTGATGGGTCGTGCTAAGGCTTACGAGGCTATCGTTAAGGGTGATAACCTGCCCCGTCCCGGTGTGCCTGAGGCTATGAACGTATTGCTGCACGAGTTGCGCGGTTTGGCTTTGTCGGTTAAACTCGAATAATTAAGTAGGTATAATAAATAAAGAGATTTGTAATATGGCAATAAAAGATAATAATAAGCAACACGGTTACAGCCACATTTCAATCGGCTTGGCCTCTCCCGAGGAGATTCTGGCGCAGTCGAGTGGTGAGGTGTTGAAGCCGGAAACGATCAACTATCGTACCTACAAGCCCGAGCGTGACGGTCTTTTCTGCGAGCGCATCTTCGGTCCTGTGAAGGACTACGAGTGCCACTGCGGTAAGTACAAGCGTATCCGTTATAAGGGTATCGTCTGCGACCGATGCGGTGTGGAGGTTACGGAGAAGAAGGTACGTCGTGAGCGTATGGGTCACATCTCATTGGTTGTGCCCGTGGTTCACATCTGGTACTTCCGTTCACTCCCCTCAAAGATTGGTTACCTGCTCGGTATTCCTACAAAGAAGTTGGAGTCAATCATCTACTACGAGCGCTATGTTGTGCTCAACGTAGGTGCTGCCTCGGAGGTTACTATCAACAACGGCCAGAACGTCAATAAGTTGGATATCCTCTCAGAGAAGGAGTATCTGGATGTATTGGCGGCTCTTCCCGCCGGCAATCAGGCTCTGTCGGATGACGATCCGAACAAGTTCGTTGCCAAGATGGGTGGTGAGGCTATCTACGAGCTCTTGCAGAAGGTTGACCTCGACTCTATGTCATACGCCCTGCGTCACAAGGCCTCTACCGAGACCTCACAGCAGCGTAAGAGCGAGGCTTTGAAGCAGTTGAACGTAATCGAGTCGTTCCGCGCATCGAACGGTAAGAACAAGCCCGAGTGGATGGTGTTGAACGTCATCCCCGTTATTCCTCCCGAGTTGCGTCCCTTGGTGCCGCTGGATGGTGGTCGTTTCGCAACATCGGATTTGAATGACTTGTATCGTCGCGTGATTATCCGTAACAATCGTCTGAAGCGCCTCATCGAGATTAAGGCTCCCGAGGTTATCCTTCGTAACGAGAAGCGTATGTTGCAGGAGGCTGTGGATTCACTCTTCGACAACTCACGCAAGAGCAACGCCGTTAAGAACGAGAGCAACCGCCCGTTGAAGTCGTTGTCAGACTCACTCAAGGGTAAGCAGGGTCGCTTCCGTCAGAACCTTTTGGGTAAGCGTGTTGACTACTCGGCTCGTTCGGTAATTGTCGTAGGTCCCGAGCTTAAGATGCACGAGATGGGTATTCCGAAGGATATGGCGGCCGAGCTTTACAAGCCGTTCGTTATCCGTAAGCTCATCGAGCGCGGAATCGTTAAGACTGTTAAGTCAGCAAAGAAGATAATCGACCGCAAGGACCCCGTAATCTGGGGTATTCTGGAGAACGTTATCAAGGGTCACCCCGTATTGATGAACCGTGCTCCGACCCTTCACCGTTTGGGTATTCAGGCCTTCCAGCCTAAGCTCATCGAGGGTAAGGCAATGCAGTTGCACCCGTTGGCTTGTACGGCGTTCAACGCCGACTTCGACGGTGACCAGATGGCGGTACACTTGCCCTTAGGCAACGCCGCAATCCTGGAGGCTCAGATTTTGATGCTCGGCTCGCACAACGTCCTTAACCCCGCTAACGGTGCGCCTATCACCGTACCTTCGCAGGATATGGTCTTGGGTCTGTACTATATCACTAAGCCCCGTCCCGGTGCTAAGGGTGAGGGTCTGGTATTCTACGGACCGGAGGAGGCAATTATCGCCTACAATGAGAAGCGTGCTGCGCTGCACGCAACTGTTAAGTGTGTGGTACGCGACGTTGACGAGAATGGTAATGAGTTTGAGGAGTTGAAGGAGACCACTATCGGTCGTATCCTCTTCAACCAGTATGTTCCCGAGGAGGTTGGATATATCAACACTATCCTGACAAAGAAGTCGTTGCGTGACATTATCTCAGTAGTGCTTAAGAAGGCTGGTGCCGATAAGGTAGCTAAGTTCTTGGATGATATTAAGAATATGGGTTACCGTCAGGCGTTCCAGGGTGGTTTGTCGTTTAACCTCGACGCTGTGTTGATTCCTGAAACTAAGCAGGCATTGGTACAGGAGGGTTACGATAAGGCAGACGCTATTATGGAGGACTATAATATGGGTCTTATCACCAACAACGAGCGTTACAACCAGATTATCGACGTTTGGACAAATATTAACAACAAGCTTACTAAGCAGGTAATCGATACGTTGATTAAGGACCAGGATGGTTTCAACCCTGTATATATGATGCTTGACTCTGGAGCCCGTGGTTCTAAGGAGCAGATTCGTCAGCTCTCTGGTATGCGTGGTTTGATGGCCAAGCCGCAGAAGTCAGGTGTTGAGGGTGGTCAGCAGGTTATCGAGAACCCGATTCTCTCGAACTTTAAGGAGGGTCTTTCAGTGCTTGAGTACTTTATCTCTACGCACGGTGCGCGTAAGGGTTTGGCGGATACCGCGTTGAAGACTGCCGATGCAGGTTACTTGACCCGTCGTCTGGTGGATGTTGCTCAAGATGTTATCATCAATGAGGACGACTGCGGTACATTGCGTGGTTTGACAGCTACGGCTATCAAGCGTAACGATGACGTTGTACAGACCTTGTATGACCGTATCCTCGGCCGTACAGCTTTGAACGATGTAATCCACCCCATCACGGGCGAGATTATCTGCAAGGCTGGCGAGGAGATTACCGAGCAGATTGCTGAGGCTATCGACAAGTCACCGCTGGAGTCTGTTGAGATTCGTTCAGTACTTACTTGTGAGGCACGTCACGGTGTCTGCGCTAAGTGCTACGGACGTAACCTTGCTACGGCTCGTATGGTACAGAAGGGTGAGGTTGTCGGCGTTATCGCTGCACAGTCTATCGGTGAGCCGGGTACCCAGCTTACACTTCGTACCTTCCACGTCGGTGGTGTTGCGGGTGGCTCTACGGTTGAGACCAACGTAGTATCTAAGTACGAGGGTCGTCTGGAGATTGACGAGTTGCGTACTATCAAGGGTAAGAACGCCGCAGGTGAGGCTATCGATATCGTTATCTCACGCCAGTCAGAGTTCCGTATCGTTGACCCCAAGACCGATATTACACTCTACACTCACGCATTGCCTTATGCGTCAACTCTTTATATGGCCGATGGCGCTATGGTAAAGAAGGGCGATTTGGTTTGCGAGTGGGATCCCTATAACGCCGTTATCATCGCCGAGACCGATGGTAAGGTATCATTCGAGAACATTATCGAGGGTGTTACCTACCGTGAGGAACGCGATGAGCAGACAGGTCTTTCAGAGAAGGTTGTTGTCGAGTCTAAGGACCGTACCAAGAGCCCCGTTATCCACATCGTGAATAAGGAGGGTGAGGACGTTAAGGCTTACAACTTGCCCGTTACGGCTCACATCATCGTTAAGGATAACGCCAAGATTAAGGCTGGCGACATCCTTATCAAGATTCCTCGTGCCGTAGGTAAGGGTGGTGGCGATATCACCGGAGGTCTTCCGCGTGTAACCGAGCTCTTCGAGGCTCGTAACCCCTCTAACCCCGCTATCGTATCGGAGATTGACGGTGAGGTAACATTCGGCAAGATCAAGCGTGGTAATCGTGAGATTGTAATCACCTCTAAGCAGGGCGATGTGATGCGTTACCTCGTGCCCCTGTCACGCCAGATTGTTGTTCAGGAGAACGACTACGTTAAGGCAGGTATGCCGTTGTCAGACGGCGCTATCACGCCGAGCGATATCTTGCGTATCCTCGGACCTACCAAGGTTCAGGAGTACATCGTGAACGAGGTTCAGGAGGTGTACCGTATGCAGGGTGTGAAGATTAACGACAAGCACTTCGAGGTTATCGTACGCCAGATGATGAGCAAGGTGAAGATTGAGGATCCGGGTGATTCTCGCTTCTTCGAGGATCAGGTGGTTGACAAGTGGGAGTTTATGGATGTAAACGACGAGCTCTACGACAAGGTAGTTGTTGAGGATGCTGGTGACTCTCAGAATGTTCAGCCAGGTCAGATTATCTCTCTGCGCAAGCTGCGTGACGAGAACTCATCACTCAAGCGTCGTGATATGAAGCTCGTTAAGGTTCGTGATATCGTTCCCGCAACCTCTAACCAGGTGCTTCAGGGTATTACACGTGCTGCATTGCAGACCTCAAGCTTTATCTCGGCAGCATCGTTCCAGGAGACTACTAAGGTCTTGAACGAGGCAGCTATCCAGGGTAAGATTGACCCGTTGGCAAATCTTAAGGAGAATGTCATCTGCGGTCACCTGATTCCTGGTGGTACAGGTCTTCGCGACTACGATAACCTTATCGTAGGCTTGAAGTCTGATGTCGAGGGCTTGGCTCAGGCAGAGTAAGGTTTCAGAATAGAAAGCTCTATAATTAAAGAGGGGTTCCGAAAGGATTCCCTCTTTTTTATGCTGTTTGGATGCTTTGGGAGGAGAATTTTTGAAATGAATATGTATCTTTGCACCGTTTTTAAGCAGACGAGATGACGACAAAAAAGATAAATTTTTCAAATCCCATTTGGGGGCACGTGCTGTTGTTCATAGCGGCCGCATTCTTTGGCGGCAACGCGCCTATGGTCAAGGATTTGGCCGAGCACGGCGTGTCGGCTGTCGCTGTGGCTGACTTCCGCTCGGTGGGTGCGGCTGTCGCCTTCTGGCTGGCCTCGTTTGTGGTAAAGCCTGAGAAGGAGCCCGTTACGTGGCCCGTTATCGGTAAGTTTTTTATCGCAAGTATGCTGAGCATCGTCTTTAATCAGGTGCTTTTTACCGTCGGAATATCCTACACCTCGCCCGTAAATGCCACCATCGTGGCTACGATGTTGCCAATCATTGCGATGATTTTCTCGGCACTGATTATCAAGGAGCGCATCACACTACCGAAAGTTGTGGGTCTTGTCATCGGCTTGACGGGTGCGTTGCTGCTGGTCCTGGGCAGCGGAAAGGGTGTTGGCGGTGGCGGCCTGAAGGGGGACTTGATGTGCCTCACGGCGCAGACCTGCATTGGCCTTTATATGGTGATTTTCAGCTCTATGATTCACCGTTACAGCGTCTTTACGCTGATGAAGTGGATGTTCCTCTTCTCGGCTATCGTCGTGACGATTCTCACCTGGCCGCATATCGTGGCCATCGACTACGCATCACTGCCTCTTGTGGCGTGGGCGGAGATTATCTTTATTGTCTTCTGCGGCACATTCCTCTCGTATGTCTGCTTTACCTATGGCCAGCAGGTGCTTACGCCCACCATCGTCGGTATGTATAACTACGTGCAGCCCATCGTTGCCACAATTCTTGCCGTTGCCATCGGCGTGGGGCGATTCGGGTGGAGGGAGCTAATCTCTATGGCGCTGGTTTTTGGCGGTGTCTATATCGTTAATCAAGCCAAGAATTTCGAGCGTACGGGAAGAAATAGATAAAAAATGTGTATATTTGTAGTCGCTGCCTGAGGGGTAGCAGTTTGGCTCCATAGTTCAAGGGATAGAACGAAGGTTTCCTAAACCTTAAATTCGCGTTCGAGTCGCGGTGGGGCTACAAAATGTTGATGCAATTATGAGAGTATTTAGAAGTGTTAAGGACCTCGGGCCGTTGGACGTGGCGCTGAAGGAGGCTATGGAGATTAAGGCCGACCGTTATAAGTATCAGGAGCTGGGTAAGAATAAGACTGCGCTGCTGATATTCTTTAATAACAGTCTGCGTACGCGTCTCTCGACACAGAAGGCGGCGATGAACCTGGGTATGAACGTCATCGTGCTGGATGTGAATCAGGGCGCGTGGAAGCTCGAAACCGAGCGTGGCGTTGTGATGGATGGCGACAAGAGCGAGCATCTGCTGGAGGCCATTCCCGTGATGGCGAGCTACTGCGATATTATCGGCGTGCGCTCGTTTGCCCGCTTTGAGAGCCGCGAGGATGACTATCAGGAGAAGATTCTGGAGCAGTTTATCCAGTACTCTGGAAAGCCCGTATTCTTTATGGAGAGTGCTACGGTTCACCCCTTGCAGTCGTTTGCCGACCTAATCACTATCGAGGAGTACAAGGAGCGCAAGCGTCCGAAGGTTGTCCTTACGTGGGCGCCCCACCCGAAGGCTCTGCCGCAGGCCGTGCCCAACTCGTTTGCCGAGTGGATGAATGCTGCAGATGTGGATTTCGTGGTGACACACCCCGAGGGGTATGAGCTCGACCCGCAGTTTGTGGGCGATGCGAAGGTGGAGTACGACCAGATGAAGGCCTTTGAGGGCGCGGACTTTATCTATGCCAAGAACTGGAGCTGCCCGGGCGTGACAAACCCCGCAGATTACGGTAAGATTCTGTCGAAGGATATGAGCTGGACCGTGAGCGATAGGCAGATGGCCGTGACCAACAATGCGCACTTTATGCACTGCCTGCCCGTGCGTCGTAATATGATTGTAACTGACGATGTGATTGAGTCTCCCCGTTCGCTCGTGATTCCCGAGGCGGCGAATCGTGAGATTTCGGCGACGGTAGTACTTAAGCGTATGCTCGAGGCGTTGTAAAAAGACTCTAACACGGTTATTTTGGCGTCTGCCTTGCTCGGAAAATCCTCATTTACCCAGTAAACTGCGGTTTCCCCCTGCGAGCAGCCTTTACGTTGTAGAAAAATAAAAATGTTGTCACCCGCGGGTGGCAACATTTTTTGTACCTATATGTGCTATTTCGTCACTATGTGGCACCGTATTGGAAATATGAATAAAAAAATGTAGGATTTTTTCTATATTTGCACTACCTAAATTTCGAAATATTATGGATAAAATGATAACACGTGACATCGCCTATATCGGCGTTGATGACACCGACTTAGACCTCTTTGAGAGCCAGTATATAATCCCGAACGGTATTTCATACAACTCGTATCTGATTAAGGACGAGAAGATTGCCATAATGGATACGGCCGATAACCGCAAGATTGACGAGTGGCTGGGAAACCTTCGTACGGCACTCGATGGCTGCACGCCCGACTATCTCGTGGTGCAGCATATGGAGCCCGACCACGCTGGTTGCATCGCCGAGATTCTGGAGGAGTACCCCGCAATCAAAATCGTAGCTTCGGCACGCGCTATTCAGATGATGCCGCAGTTCTTCGAGGGCAAGGATTTCTCGCAGAACGCCATTGCTGTTAAGGAGGGTGATACATTATCGCTGGGTGAGCACACCTTGCAGTTCTTTATGGCGCCGATGGTGCATTGGCCCGAGGTGATGGTGACATACGATAAGAAAGATAAGGTTGTCTTCTCGGCCGATGGCTTTGGTAAGTTCGGCGCTCTGAGCCACGAGGAGGATTGGGCTTGCGAGGCACGCCGTTATTACTTCAATATCTGCGGAAAGTATGGCGGTCCTGTGCAGGCGCTGCTGAAGAAGCTCGCAACGCTCGACGTGGAGTGCATCTGCCCGTTGCACGGCCCTATCTTGAAGGAGAATTTGGGATATTACATCGGCCTCTATGATGCGTGGAGCAAGTACGATGTTGAGACCGAGGGGGTATTTATCGCCTACGCATCGATTCACGGTGGTACGGCTGCCGTAGCCAATGTGATGGCTGAGATTTTGCGCGAGAAGGGCGCAAAGAAGGTCTCTGTTGCAGACCTTAGCCGCGACGATATGGCCGAGGCTATCGAGGATGCTTTCCGTATGGATAAGATGATTGTGGCTGCTGCGTCGTACGATGGTGGTGTCTTCCCCGTTATGCACGACTTCCTGCACCACTTGCAGATTAAGGCTTACCAGAAACGCCGCGTGGGTATTATCGAGAATGGCTCGTGGGCACCCTGCGCAGGTCGTGTGATGCGTGGTATGCTGGAGCAGATGAAGGATGTGGAGATTGTCGAGCCGATGGTTACAATCCTCTCGCGTATGAAGCAGAGCGACCGCGCGGCATTGGAGGCTTTGGCAGATGCAATCTTGAAATAGGTGTTTTTGAATAGGTTAGGTTAAATTAGGTTTTTTATGACAAAAATTAAGGATAACTGTGTCCTTATCACAGGTGGTGCATCAGGCATTGGCCGCATTATGGGCCGTATGTCTTTGGAGAAGGGTGCGCGTCAGTTGGTTATTTGGGATATCAACGAGCAGAATATTGCCACTACCGAGGCCGAGTTCTCGAAGCTGGGCAAGGTTAAGGGTTACCGTGTGGATGTATCGGATGCTGAGGCTGTTGAGGCGGCCTACGCGCAGACGCGCAAGGAGTGTGGCGAGGTGGATATTTTGATTAACTGCGCAGGAATCGTAACGGGAAACAAGACCTTCGAGCAGCAGAGCGTGTCGGATATCGAGCGCACGATGAACATCAACGCCAAAGCCCCGATGCTGGTGGCCTTGCAGGTGCTGGGTGGTATGCTTGAGCGCGACCACGGCCATATCTGTAATATCGCCTCGGCGGCAGGTATGATTTCCAACCCCAAGATGTCGGTCTATGCCGCAAGTAAGTGGGCTGTGATTGGCTGGTCGGATTCGCTGCGTATTGAGTTGCATCAGCGCCGTAGCAAGGTGCGTGTAACCACCGTAGCGCCCTATTTTATCAATACGGGAATGTTCGATGGCGTGAAGTCGAGCTTCTTCTCTATCCTTGAGCCTGAGAAGACCTCGCGCAATATTTTGCGTGCCATCGAGCGCAATACCGATTTCCGTGGCCTGCCGTGGAGTTACCACTTCTTCCGCTTGTGTCAGGGCCTGCTGCCCGTGTCGTGGTTCGATACGATTGTAGGAAATTGGTTGGGAATCTACTCTGCGATGGATAACTTTACGGGTCGTAAGAAGTAATATGGAGATGTCATTCAACATAATAGCACTGCTGCTCGCCTCGGGCGCAATCCTTCTTTTGGATTTGGCCGTGGCGGGTGTCGCTGTGGTGTTTGGTGCTACATTCAAAGCCGTCTTTGTTAAGGGCTTGTGGCTCTTGTTGCTGCCGTGGGTGGCGTGGGTGTATGGCACCGTTGTTGAACGTAACTGCTTCAGCGTAAAACGCGTTGAGGTGGAGAGCAGTCGTCTGCCCGCAGCCTTTGATGGCTACCGCGTGGTACATATCTCGGATATGCATCTAAAGTCGTTTGAGGGGCGTGGTCGTGCTCTGCAACGCGCTGTGGATAAGATAAATGCCTTGAATCCTGATGTGGTGGTCTTTACGGGTGATTTGGTTTCGTATGGCCATTGGGAGCTGGATGGCTTGCAGGATATTCTGGAGGAAGTGAAGGCGAAGGATGGCGTCTATTCCGTTCTTGGCAACCACGATTATAGCGAGTATCATCGCTGGCCCTCGCAGCAGGAGCGTGCCGAGGCGCTGGAGATTCTGAAGCGTCGCCAGAGGGATATGGGCTGGCAGCTGCTACTTAACGAAAACCGCACCATCGCACGTGGAGAGGAGAAGATATCTATCATCGGCGTGGAGAATATCTCGGGTGATAGACATTTTAGAACGTACGGCGATATGGCGAAGGCCTCGGAGGGCGTGGATGGCGAGTATAAGATTCTGCTGAGTCACGACCCCACGCATTGGCGCAAGGATGTTGTCGGCCAGAGCGATATAGACCTCACGCTGGCGGGCCATACGCACGCTATGCAGATGGGATTTCTGGGTTGGTCGCCCTCGTCACTTATCTACGATGAGTGGGGTGGTCTGTATCGTGAGGGCGAGCAGGCACTGTATGTGAATAGGGGTCTTGGACAGACTCTTTTCAAGGCGCGCATAGGTGCTGTGCCTGAGATTACATTGATTGAATTAAAGAGTAAAGAATAGAGCTATGAAGATAGAGAATACCCCCAACGACCGCATTGCGGCCATCGTCAAGGCGCAACGCGAATTCTTCCAGACGGGTGTTACGCGCAAGCGTGACTTTCGTAAGAAGCAGCTACACCGCTTGCAGGAGGCACTCGAGAAGTGGTCTGCGACGTTGTGCGAGGCGTTGTGGCAGGATTTGCATAAATCGGAGCAGGAGGCCGTTATGACCGAGCTGAGCATCGTTAAGGGGGAGATAAAGAATCATCTGCACCACCTGAAGGGCTGGATGAAGCCTAAGCGTTGCTCTACGCCGCTCAAGATGATGCCCTCGCGCTCACGTGTTGTGAGCGAGCCGTTGGGCTTGTCGCTTATCATCTCGCCGTGGAACTACCCCGTACAGCTGCTGCTCAATCCGTTGGTGGGTGCTATCTCGGCAGGTTGTACGGCCGTGCTGAAGCCCTCGCCCTATGTGCCCAATGTGTCAATGACAATCGAGAAGATGATTCGTGAGACCTTCGACGAGAAGTATATCGCCGTAGCGCAGGGCAACCGCGATGTGAATACAGCTTTGCTGGAGCAGCGTTACGATATAATCTTCTTTACGGGTAGCCCCTCGCTGGGTCGCATAGTGATGAGCGCTGCGGCAAAGACGCTCACGCCCGTGGTGCTGGAGCTGGGTGGTAAGAGCCCCTGCATTGTGGATAAGAGTGCTGATGTGAAGATTGCCGCGCAGCGCATAGCGTGGGGTAAGACGCTGAATGCTGGTCAGACCTGCATTGCGCCCGACTATCTTTTGATTCACCACTCCAAGCAGCAGCAATTTATCGAGGAGTTTAAGCTCGCCGTAAAGCGTCTGCACGGCGAGGATGTGCGCCAGAGCAAGCACTTTGTGCGTATGGTAAATGAGCGTGCCTTCGACCGCGTGGCCTCGTATCTCAAGGATGGCCGCATTGTGGCGGGAGGTGCAACGGTGCGTGAGGAGCGATACATCGAGCCTACGTTGCTATCTGATGTGAAGCCTTCGTCGCCCGTTATGCAGGAGGAGATTTTTGGCCCTGTGTTGCCTATGATTACCTTCGATAAGCGCGAGGAGGTGGAGTGTTTCGTGAATGAGCGCGAGAAACCGCTGGCGTTCTACTACTTTGGTAAGGAGGAGAAGGGCTGGAAGATACTGCGTCACACAACATCTGGCGGAGCCTGCATAAACGATACGATTATGCACATCGCAAACGAGCGACTCCCCTTCGGTGGCGTGGGTAATTCGGGTATGGGTTCATATCACGGCCGCCTGAGCTACGATGCTTTTTCGCACTATCGCGCGGTGGTTGTCACGCCCACGTGGCTCGATTTGCCATTCCGTTATATGCCCTATAAGATGTGGGGACTGGTGAAGAAATTACTATAAAGGAAGCGGTCTAACAAGGCTCTTGTTATACAATGTCCAAAATAAGAGGGTGCTAACTTGAATTGTTAGACACCCTCTTTCTGTTTCGGCGCGCTTATTGTTTTCTATTGCAAAAACTCTTGTTATGGAAAATAATTCTTCGTTGGCGCGTGCCCTGACGCGCGTTTATGAACAACTGAGTCGGGCACTCTCGCGCGTGCATCCCTTTGTGCTGTTGGTGTCGTGTTTCGGAATATGGCTTGGCTACCTTACGGGTATGTATGCCACAGGCTCGTTCCACTCCGCCTCGCGGTGGATGGGTGCTATGCTGTCGTGTACGTCGCTGATAACCGTATTGCAGATGCCGAGCTACAAGGAGTCCGTCGGGCCGAGTCTTATGCGCGTGCTGGGAACATTTCTGGGGGCGTTACTTGCCTACGTCTATCTTAAGATGTTGCCTTTCTCGGTGGTGGGTATGTTGCTGACGGTCTTTGTGTTGGAGATGTTGTGTATGATTCTCGATATCTATAATAAGGGCCGCATCGCAACTATCACTCTGGTTATCATTATGCTCGTGTCGCAGATGTCGCCCGAGAGCGACCCGCTGGTCAACTGCTCGCTCCGATTCTTTGAGTCGGCCGTGGGCGTGGGTGTCGGACTGCTGCTGCGCTGGTCTATTGAGCGCTGGAATGATTTGCGTCAGCGGCTGCTGCACCTCGGTCGTGGCGAGGAGGGGCAGATGGTCGATATGGATAGTATGCCGCTGCGCTGGGGGCACATCAGGGTGCTGATGGTCACGTCGTTGGGGCAACTTACGGGTGGTGCGTTGTCAACGCTGGTGGGTGTTGTGCTGCCGCTGATTCACATCCTCGGAAATATGCACCTCTCGCCACTGGTGCAGGGCCTGCTGGCCTCGATGAGTCTGGTGGGAATAATGGTTGGCTCGGTGTTTATTGGCGAGTGGAGCGATAGGCACGGATACCTTCTATATTTCAGACTCTCGCCTGCAATTATTCTGCTTGGAGCTATCGTGGCAATGTTCTCTACGAGCGTGGGGGCGTTGATGTTTGCACTCTTTATAATGGGCTTCGGTGTGGGTGGAGGTTATAGCCTCGATTCGGACTATATCTCGGAAATTATGCCTCGCCGTTGGCGGCTCTTTATGGTTGGCGTGGCGAAGGCCTCGTCGGCTGTGGGAAATGTTGTTATGGCCTTCATCTGTTTCTATATTCTGAAGAATTGGACCTCGGCAGACCACTGGAGCGGTCTGTTCCTGCTGGTGGCACTGCTGGCCATCGTGATGCTGCTTTGCAGCGTGCGTTTTGCGCAGAGCCCAGGGTGGTTGATGGCTCACGGACGCAGGGAGGAGGCTGAGCGGGCGGTGCGTTACTTTCTGGGTAGCGATGTGGCTATCGGGGAGCTCGCCTTGCGACCTACACCCGCGCAGGCACGTGGTACGGCGATTGGCAGGGATAACCTGCGGCGCGTAATATTCAGCGGTGTGCCGTGGGCTTGCGAGGGTTTTGCCGTTTATGGCGTGGGGGTGTTTATGCCGATACTTATTATGGCCTTGGGGTTGGGGCGTGGCGGTGAAGGCGTTGCGCACGTTACCTCTTCGGTGGAGATGTCGGTCTATATAAATATCTTTGTCGCCATAGGTTTTACGGTGGGCTTGGCTATCGTTAATCGCCTGTGGCACGTGCGACAGCAGGTGTGGGGCTTTGTGGGGAGCGTGGCAGGGATTGCTTTGTTGCTGGTGGCTTATCGGCTGCATCTGCCTGCGTGGATTATGTTCGCGGGATTTGTACTCTTTGAGCTGGCTCTAAATGCTGGTCCGCACCTTATAACCTTTATTCTGCCCGCACAGATTTTTCCCGTGGCCGACCGTGGCACGGGTGCGGGTGTAGCTGCGGCCTTTGGTAAGGCGGGTGCGGTGCTGGGAGTACTCTTTATGCCGATACTGATGAAGTGGGGTGGTGTGACCTTAGCTCTTGCGGTGACGGCCGCCTTGCTGGTTGTGGGGGCTGTAATCACAAAGGCTTTAGGGCAGGAGCTGCTGCCTGAACAATAGAAAAACCGCCTTTACGGGCGGTTTTTTTTATGGCACTTATGCTGTGTGGTCGGGTTGTGACTTCTCTAATTTTAGCTTTGGCAGAAGCATTAGCCACGTGGTGACGCAGAACGGGGCGGTGAGCGAGGCAATCGAGTAGGGGTGTATCCATACATTCATTGCCGCCTGAACGAAGACGGTTATGATGATACCCAACAACGCCCATAGTGCCGAACGCCACGCGGGGCGGTAGAAGGTGGTGGCGAGGGCGATGGCCGTAAGTACGGCGCTGTAACTGTATAGTCCCTCGGAGATATGGAGTGACGAGAGCCCCATAATATATGCCGTCAATATCGAGAGTGCCGAGCCTATGGCGGCCCACAATGCTGCCCAGCGGCTGCATAGTGCAACTCCGATGAGAAACAACGCCCCCGTTACCCACGATTCGATGAGAAAGACCTGCGAGATGCCATTCAGCCACGCCTCCACCATCTCCCAGATGCTGTTCAAACCCATTGTGTGATGCACGGCGTGGTGCTTTAAGATGTGCGGATGGTAGAGCGGTGAGAGTCCGTGCATAAGCTGTGCTGCGAGCAGGAAAAACCACGTCGAGAGAACAAACGAAAAGGTGAGCGAGTTTATTTTCCACGGTCGCATAACGTTGTTTAGGCCCGTGCGCAGCCACGTGGTAAAGGCGGCACATAGGCAGAGCGAGAGCCACATTGCAATCGAATTGCCCATAAAGGCGGGGAAGGCGCAGCCGACAAGTATGCCGTTGAATCCCCACAATCCCTGATAGCCATCCTCAATGTCGAGGTTGAGGATAAATCCCGTGATGGTCGATATCAGCAGCCCCAGTAGTGCGCCCCAAGCCATAGTGTTGTAGCCGGTAGAGTATGCTCCCCAGAATATTCCGACAAGAAAGAGCAGCCCCGTCCAGGTGTTTGCCTGAAACATAACCTGCGCAGCTCCGCGCAGATTGAGCTTTATGAATCCGAAGATTCCATAATCAAAAATCTTCGTAAGAGAATCTGTTTTCATTGTTTTGTGATTTTAAGTTGTTATCGCCACGGGAAGTCGGCGGGCAGGGGTCGTTGCTTGACCTCCTCCCTTACCGTTGAGCATACCCCTCTTAGAAGCCGTTTTACGTGGCCGCTGTCACTCCCCAGTATGCGGCAGATAAGCCCGCAATCGTTCGGCAGGTGGGAGATGCCGACGGCTGTGGCGGGGTCGATTCTGGCCTCGATTCTTTTGTAAATCCTCTCGGCAAAGAGGGGTGGTGTGAGGATGAGTGCGGTGGCAAATATCTCGTAGTTGCCCATTATTCCGATGCCCGTTATTGGACGGCGCGAAGGCTCAAGAATCATCTTCTCGCAGAAGAGCTCCTCGCCATCGACTCTGCGGGCGCTGGTGCGCAGCGAAAGAATATCGTAGTCGAACATCTCGCCATAGTGTTTTCGCCCGCAGAGATATGTCTCGGCGTAGAAGAGTGTGGCCGAAGGGGCGATAACAATCTCACTGTTTGAGATGTAACGTGCGTGGCGAGAGGGGATTATCGGCTCAGGCAAGTATTCGAGATAGGCCTCCGAGTCAAGCTCAAAGCGTTGCTCCATCGAGGAGTAATTATTACGCATCGAGGCCAGCTTCGTGGCTGCTCCCGTGGCGATATGTGCGTAGGCATTGGCTCCCACCGAGAAGTGCTGGCGGTAGCGGTCACCCTCGACATTAGGCCCTCCCGATGAGAGGATATATACGCACGGCAGTTCGGGCCACGCGTTGTCGAAATATAGCTCCTGCTGCACGATAAGCGGTGCGCGACGCTCCCAGTGGCGCATCACACTCCGCTGCTCGGAGTCCAACTCAAAACCCAGACGCAGATAACCGCTCTTGCCCGGCGTGCCGATGGCCATACGTGGCGGCGTGGCGTAAGGGAGTATCTCGGGAGGTGTTGTCATCGTGATTGAGCCTTTGAGTGGTCGAAGAGCGCCATCTCGCAGATGGCCGTAACTAAGGCATCAATACCCTCGCCCGTGAAGCAGTTGGTGAAGATGAAGGGCTTGTCGCCACGCATAAGCTGCGAGTCGCGCCGCATAACCTCCAAGTCGGCGTGAACGTATGGGGCAAGGTCGGTCTTGTTTATCACCAATATATCCGAGTGCGATATGCCCGGTCCATCCTTGCGGGGAATCTTGTCGCCCGCAGCAACATCTATCACGTAGATAAAAAAATCGACCAGCGCGGGGCTGAACGTGAGCGTGAGGTTGTCGCCGCCCGATTCGATGAGTACTACATCCCCATCGGGAAAACGGGCCTCCATCTCCTCTACGGCCGCAATGTTCATTGAGGGGTCCTCCCTGACGGCCGTATGGGGGCAGGCGCCCGTCTCCACGCCAATGATACGCTCCTCGACCAGCACCCCTTTAAGCATACGCCGCACGTGTTCGGCATCCTCGGTTGTCACCACGTCGTTGGTGATAATCAGCACCTTATGCCCCAGTTTCAGCAGCCGAGGCGTGATGGCCTCGATGATGGCGGTCTTGCCCGAGCCTACGGGTCCGCCGATTCCTATTCTGCAACTATTTTCTGCCATTTCTTAGTTCATAAACAATCGTTTCGCACCCTTCTCGTGTATGGCGGCAAGGATATCCACCTGTGGCGAGAAGGAGTGCATCTGGTCAATATCAAGTTCGCGGATATCATCATATATAGACTCTATCCGCTCGGCCAGCGTGTAGAGAATCCTCTGCGTCTGGCGGTGGGTGATGCGCATCGTGCGCAGGGCAGCATTCAGCACCATCGCCGCCGTGCCGTAGCAGATGGCTGCGAATAACTCCCGTTCGCCGATTCCGCAGATAGCAAACACCACACCCTGCACAACGGCATAGCACCCCGAGGTGCGCGATGTGGCAATATCATCGGTTAGGCGGAGGAGCGATTTGTCGCTGGTCATCTCGGCACATAGCTCCGCCATCTTACGCCCCATACGTTGGCTCATCAGGCGTTGCTCGGTGTTGGCTTTGCGTGCAAGCAGAGCCTTGTCGCAACGAATTATGGCGTTGTAGTCGCCCCTAATTGTGGCACGGTGTGCGTTCAGGGCCGCTATGCAGTCGGTTGTGGCGGCCTGGCGTAGGAGGCTTTCGGAGATCTCGTTGAGCGTGGCGTAGTCGTGAACGAGTCCGACATCAATAGCACTCTCCAATGTATTCGAGAACGAAAAACCACCCACGGGCAGAGCCGAGTCCGAGAACTGCATCACGTGCATAAGGCTGCGGAGCGAGTTATTGTGCATAGTGGTGATGCTCTTCGGTTGTTGCCCCGCCAAGCAGCCGCCGCACCTCGTGTGGCGACAGGTATGGGATAATCTGCTCGGCAGCACGGAACGAGATGGCTATATGTTCGATGTTGTGGGTGCGCATAACGCTCTCCATCACCTTGCGGTCAACCGTCAGCGGCACATATATCTTCGTGCCACGCACTACGGCCGGCCAATGCTGGTTGCCGATGGCGTGACCCAGCTCTACCGATGTGTGAATAATGGTTTGTGGCTCTTCGCGCACCAATGCCCCGAGGTCTATAACCATAATATCGCTCAGCCGCAGCCGCAGAACGACCATCTGGCGGCTCTTCTCGTCGTAGTGGAGTATATCCCCATCGTGCAGTTGTGTGTGCCGTTTCAGGGCCACGGCGTACTCCTTGCCGCCACGACCACGTACTACAAAACGACTCTTCTGCGCGGTCCACTGGTCGAGGTCGATGTAATCAACGTCTATCTCGGAGCAGCGAGTGCGCCACTCCTCATCGGCAATGTTGCCGACAATGTGGTTGTATATCTTCATAACGCGGAGTTTAACTGAACCAATAGAGCTGTCCGAGTGAGAAACTCTCGGCCGGCTTTATATCTATGCGCTGGCCGTCGATTCTGACATCGAAGTTCTCGGCGTTAACCTCAATATGCGGATTTGCGCTGTTGAGGAGCATATCATCCTTCGTCAGCTGGCGTGTGCGGCACACGGGGCAGACCATACGTTTCAGGTGCAGACGATGCTTTATGTCGTTCTGGAATGCCGCCTGCGACACGAACGATATGCAGGTCTCACGCAGCGTGCGACCAAAAGCCCCGAACATAGGGCGATAGTAGCAGGGTTGTGGCGTGGGGAGCGAGGCGTTCGGGTCGCCCATATTTGCCCAGCTGATAACGCCGCTCTTGATAACCATTTTGGGCTTGGCGGCAAAGAATTGCGGCTCCCACAGCACAAGGTCGGCGACCTTACCCTTCTCGATGGAGCCGATGTAGTCGGACATTCCGAAGGCCACGGCGGGGTTGATGGTGATTTTTGCCAAATAGCGCAGAACGCGGAAGTTGTCGTTGCCCTCGCAATCCTCCTTTAGTCGCCCGCAGGCATTTTTCATATAGGAGGCCATCTGGAAGGTGCGCAGGAACGATTCGCCGACACGCCCCATCGCCTGCGAGTCGGAGGTCACCATCGACAGTACGCCCAAGTCGTGCAGCAGATTCTCCGCAGCCTGCGTCTCGGGTCGCACGCGGCTCTCGGCAAAGGCTACGTCGGAGGGGATTTGCGGGTTGAGGTTGTGACACACCATAATCATATCGAAAAGCTCGGCCTGCGAATTCACGCCAAAGGGGAGCGTGGGATTGGTCGAGGAGGGTAGAACGAAGGGCATAGAGGCCACCTTCAGCAAATCGGGGGCGTGGCCACCGCCAGCACCCTCGCTGTGGTAGGTGTGAATCGTGCGGCCGTCAATGGCGGCGATGGTATCCTCCACGTAGCCGCTTTCGTTGAGCGTGTCGGTGTGGATGGCCACCTGCACATCGTAGCGGTCGGCAACATCGAGCGAGGTGCGTATGGCTGCGGGCGTGGAGCCCCAATCCTCGTGAACCTTCAGTCCGCAGGCTCCCGCCACAATCTGCTCCTCGGCGGACTCTTCGCAGGCGCAATTTCCCTTGCCCAAAAGGCCTATGTTTACGGGCATCTCCTCGATGGATTTCAGCATCTGCTCGATGTTCCACACCCCCGAGGTTATGGTCGTGCCGTTTGAGCCGTCACTCGGGCCTACACCGCCGCCGATGAGTGTTGTTATGCCGTTGCTCAGTGCCGCCTCGGCCTGCTGTGGCGCGATAAAGTGAACGTGGCCATCAATGCCGCCAGCCGTGAGAATGAGATGCTCGCCCGAGATGGCGTCCGTAGCCGCTCCCGTTACAAGGTTGGGACTGACGCCATACATCGTATTGGGATTGCCCGACTTGCCTATGCCTGCAATCTTACCATCCTTAATGCCCACGTCGGCCTTGACAACGCCTATTGTCGGGTCGATGACGGTAACATTGGTGATAACCATATCGAGCGCACCCTGCTCGGAGGTAATCGTATTGGCCAGCGCCATACCGTCGCGCAGGGTCTTGCCGCCGCCATATACAACCTCGTCGCCATAGTCGTAGCGCATATCGCGCTCTATTTCGATGTATAGGTCCGTGTCGCCCAGACGTATCTTGTCGCCTACGGTGGGACCAAAAAGGTTGATGTAATCCTGTCTTGAAATTGTTGCCATCGCTGTTACTCTTTATCGTTTGGTTTTTTACTCTGTTTGTTATGTCTCTCGAAAGGGGCTTCTGCCTGCTGCTCGGAGGATTTGAATCCGCGGTGTTTCATCTTTCGTATGGCGTGATGGCGTGTGGGGTAGTAGGTTGGGGTATCCTCGCAACCTGTGTAGCCATCAACGAGCGAATTAAAACCTATTATACGCTGCTTACCACCAAACGGAACAACCTCCACATCCTTACTATCGCCTGGCTCGAAGCGTATGGCGGTGGTAGCTGGTATATTGAGGTGGCAGCCGAAGGCCAGCGTGCGGTCGAACTCCAGATAGCGATTCACCTCGAAGAAGTGGAAGTGCGAGCCGACCTGAATGGGCCTGTCGCCCGTATTGCGAACGGTTATTTTCGTCGCTTTTCGATTGCAGTTGTACTCTATATCCTTCTGGCAGGGGATGACGGCCCCGACCCCGAAGGCCTTCTTGGGCGTGAATCCTGCCTTGTCGGGGTAGAGTGGTTGGTGTGTGGCCGATGTGACGTGCGCATCGGCAGATGTCTGTTTTTTCATATCGTGAAGTGTTATTTAATCGGATGGTGGATACTTATCAGGCGCGAGCCATCGGTGAATACGGCCTCGACCTGCAGCAGTGTAATCATATCGGCCACGCCCTCCATAACATCATCTCGACGCAGTACGGAGGCGGCATTGGCCATAACCTGCTCGACGGTTTTGCCTGCGCGGGCGTCCTCAAGCGCGGCAGATGTGATGTAGGCTACCGCCTCAGGGTAGTTTAGCTTAAGGCCCTTTTTGAGCCGACGCTCAGCAATCATACCGAGCGACAACAGCATCAGTTTATCAATCTCTCTTGGAGTTAAATGCATAATCGTGTGATTTTAGAAATTTACGACTACGTAGGCAAAAAATATGCCACATCGAAGGGCGATGTGCGGCGGCAATGAGAGCGCGTGGCACTAATTTTGAGTTATCCGCCAGAAAAAAGTGTTATGTTGAAAATGATGTTACTGGCGGGCGTAGGTGGATTTGTCGGCACGTGCCTGCGCTATCTCACCGGCAAGTTGTGCCATCTGCTTGTCGTTGGGAGTTTCCCTTTGGCGACATTTGTCGTGAATATTATAGGTAGTTTTATTATCGGTCTGCTTTTCGGGGTGGCCGAGCGTACTCATACCGTTACGCCTGCGGTGAGCGCACTGCTCATCACGGGTTTTTGTGGAGGTTTCACAACTTTTTCGTCGTTTGCCAACGATATCTTCCTTTTGTTGCAGAATCGTAATTGGGTGACGCTGATTTTTTATGCTGGTCTGACGCTTATTTTGGGTGTTGTGCTTGTTTGGGCGGGTAGAGCGGTGGCTCGAGGGTGATTTTTCGTGATTTTTATGATTTGTGCTATGCTGTTGATAGTTATGTTGTTGGTAGGGTTTTGCCTACGACGACGATAATTTTTGTATTTTTTTTAAGAAAAGTTTTGGAGAATAAAATTTTTACCCTATCTTTGCACCCGCAATCTGATGGTAACATAGGTTGCAGAGTTCAAAACATTCTGCGGAAATAGCTCAGTTGGTAGAGCACAACCTTGCCAAGGTTGGGGTCGCGAGTTCGAGTCTCGTTTTCCGCTCAAAGTGTTGAAAAACACTCCACAAAAATATTTGCGGAAATAGCTCAGTTGGTAGAGCACAACCTTGCCAAGGTTGGGGTCGCGAGTTCGAGTCTCGTTTTCCGCTCCAAGTCCAAAAATTTTGAGGACAAAATCAAGCAAAACCCTTTGAAACATCGTTTCAGAGGGTTTTTCATTTGTTGTCGGTTGGTATCGCTCCGACTTCAAGGAGCCCCTACCCGACATAGCCAGAACCTCGAAGTGTCCCTCCGAATATCCACCGTGAAAATAAGGGACACTTACTCCGAAATGAGGGGACACTTTGGGCTTTTGGGTAAAAATTTTTGACCATCAGTAAACTTTTCAGACTGGCAGTTGCCTACGCTTTAATAAAAACAGTCAGATGAAAAGTACATTCAGAATCCTATTCTACGCAAAGTGGGAGGCAAGCGACGAGGCAAAGATGCTCCCAATCTATGTTCGCATTACAATCAATGGCACAAAGGCGCGTTTCAGCCTTAAAATCCGTGTGTCAGAGAAAATCTGGGACGCCAAGAGTGGTCGTGCCATAGGGCATAGCCACGAGGCACTGCAAGCCAACCGCTACCTCGATAGTGTCGTTACACGCATCAATACCATATATTATCGCCTATGCGAGCAGAGCGAGGCTGTGACGGCTCAAATGGTACGCGATGAGTTCCTCGGCGTGAAAGCACCAAGCAAGACACTACTTTCGGTATTCGCCGAGTTCAACGATAGGCAAGAGAATCTTATTGGCGTGGATATTACGCAATCGACATTCAACAAGTTTGACTTAACATTTCGCAGATTGGAGGAGTTCCTGCGAGTGAAACGCAATCGTCCGGACATTCCCGTATCGTTGGTCGATAGAGATTTTGTGCTCGACTTTGAGGCCTATTTGAAGGTCGATTACCACCTGCAAGCCAACTCTGCCGAGAAGTTGATGCGTATCTTCAAGCGTATTACCACGATGTGTTTCAAAAGCGGACTGATGACGAAAGACCCATTTTGCGATGTGCGATTGAAGAAGGTCAAGAAGGATAGAGGCTACCTAACTCGCCACGAATTGGAGCTAATCCTCAACTATAAACCAATAAAGAAGAGATTGGAGAAGGCACGTGATGTGTTCGTGTTTTGTTGTTTCACTGGCTTCGACTATTCGACTACTGCATCGCTGACCGAACAAAACCTTGTTTTGGCAGACGACGGCTCTATGTGGATTGAGACGCACCGAGTTAAGACCGGTGTCGCATCAAAAGTAAAGTTGCTCGACATACCGCTTTCAATCCTGAAAAAGTACGAGCCAACACGCATTAACGGCTATCTCCTGCCCGTGTTGAGCAACGCCAAATACAACCTCTACCTCAAAGAGATAGCCGCCACATTGGGCATCCAAAAACGCGTAACCTCGCACCTGGCCCGCCACACATTCGCAACGACCGTAACCTACGCAAATGGCGTGTCGATTGAGTCGATCAGCAAGATGCTAGGCCACACCAAACTCGCCACCACGCAAATCTACGCCCGCATCGTGGATCAAACGGTCAGCCGAGAGATGGACAAGTTATCAGCAGCGTTAAGTGGTACGAGTTTTAGCCTCAACGGCGGGGATAGCGAGGTAGGGGAAACGGTTGCCTCAACAGAATAACAGAAATACACAAGGTGCCCGGCAAATGCTGGACACCTTGTCGTTTTAATATCTTATATCAGCACAGTACATGTTACGCTGCTACTTAAACTCATTTTCACTCCACATTTCGCACTGCGTCATAATAGTTTCGAGTGCTGCCTCCTGTCCTTCTGGCGGATATTTATATTTTTTGAGCAGTCGTTTCACAATGCGGCGCATACCGGCACGGGCACTCTCCTTCATCGTCCAGTCTATGGTCTTATTTGTGCGGAGTGCATCGGTCAGTTCGCGCGTAATGGCGATAAGTTGCTCGTTGGTATAGAAATCCTGCACCGCCTCGGGCTTGGTTATAGCATCGTAGAATGCCAACTCCTCGGTCGAGAGGTTGAGTTTCTTGCTCTCCTCCTCGCCATTGACGATGGCTCGTGCAGTCTTCAACAACTCCTCGATAACCTCCTCGTTCGTTAGCATTCCTTTGAGGTAGTTACTCATCGCATTTGCCAAAATCTCGGAGAACTTCTCGGCACGCACGGTGTTGGTACGCTGATAAACCCTTATCTGCTCGGCAATCAGCTTGCGTAGCAACTCCACAGCGAAGTTTTTCTGCTTCATCTGCGCTATCTCCTCCAAGAATTTCGGGTCGAAAATCGAAAACTCCTCTTTGATATCCGAGAAGAGGTTTATCACGCCCTCGCTCTTGATGCTCTGTTTGAGCAGTTCGTTTATGCGTTCGTTAATCTCGCGGAACGAGATCTTACCCTTGCCCTCCACGCGCGTCAGCAGGGTGCGAACCGCCTCAAAGTAGGCAGCCTCCAATCGCTCCTCACGCTGCAAAAGGCTCTGGCAGAGCGACAACGACTGACGAAGCAACAACGCCTCTTTGATGTATAGTTTCTTTGTTTCTTCTCGCTCTGGGGCTTGCAGGAAATCGACACCGCCTGCAATCGCCGCAGCGCGAGCCATATCCGACTCGCCGTAGAATGCCGAGTAGTCGAAGCCGTGCAACAGGTCGCGACACACCTCCAACTTCTTCTGAAATTCGGGATATGCAGTCTTTGAAATATCGGTATCGCCGTAGTTCTTGCGGTCACGAATGGTGTAGTCGTTCATCGCCTGTTTGAGTGCCGAGGCAATGCCCACATAATCAACCACCAAACCACCTTGCTTGTCGCCGAATACGCGGTTTACACGCGCTATTGCCTGCATCAGGTTGTGCCCCGACATCGGCTTATAGACATACATCGTCGAGAGTGACGGCACATCAAATCCCGTGAGCCACATATCCACCACAATCACCACTTTCAGCGGACTGTCGTTATCCTTAAATCGCTTTTCAAGCTCCTTTTTGTGGGCATCGTTGCCGATTATCTCGCGCCACTCCTCGGGATCTTTGTTGCCCGATGTCATCACCACTGCGAGTTTTTCGCTCCACGCGGGGCGCAACTCCAAGATGCGACGGTAAATTTTCATCGCTATCGGGCGTGAGTAGGCAACAATCATCGCCTTACCCGTCTGCTCATATTGGCGGTAGTTCTCGTAGTGGTCGAGAATATCGCCCACGAGCGAATCTATCGTCTCGTCGGCTCCGAGGATGGAGTCAAGACGCCCTAACTCTCGCTTGCTCTTTTCGATTGCATACTCC
This sequence comes from Rikenellaceae bacterium, assembly GCA_015059845.1. Taxonomy (GTDB): domain Bacteria; phylum Bacteroidota; class Bacteroidia; order Bacteroidales; family Rikenellaceae; genus Alistipes. The sequence goes on from SUZR01000013.1 coordinate 45,193, forward strand.
TCCGCCTCACTGGCCATCGCCTCGTACTCGTCATCTATGCGGCGGAGCGTTGCCTCGTCGAGGTGCAGATTTATCACACGGCTCTCGTAGAACACAGGGCGTGTAGCACCATCGGCCACCGCCTGCGTCATATCGTAAACATCTATGTAGTCGCCGAACACCTCGCGCGTCGAGCGGTCTTTCTGCGAAATCGGCGTACCCGTAAAGCCTATGTATGTGGCATTTGGCAGCGAGTTACGCACTCGGCGTGCTGCTCCCACCTTTACTCGGCCCTCGCTATCGATTTTCTCGGTCAGACCGTACTGGCTGCGGTGCGCCTCGTCGGCAATTACGACTATATTTCGGCGTGTCGAGAGGGGCTCTTCGCTCTCCTCGAACTTCTGCATCGTGGTAAAGAATATGCCATTTGCCTCTCTTTCACGCAGCAGGTCGCCGAGGTGCTTGCGGCTCTCGGCCTGAATCGGCGTTTGGCGCAGAAAGTCGGCGCACTTGGCAAACTGACGGTATAGCTGCCCGTCGAGGTCGTTGCGGTCGGTGAGGATAACGATTGTAGGCGACGATACCGCCTCTTGCAAACGCTTGGCGAAGAATACCATCGAGAGCGACTTGCCCGAGCCCTGCGTGTGCCAAAATACACCACCCTTGCCATCGGTCTGCGTCGCCTCGGCCACCGAGTTTACCGCCTTGCGCACCGCGAAGAACTGATGATAACCGGCGAGTATCTTTGCGCTCCGCTTTTCCTCTTTCGAGAAGCAGATAAACCCGCGCAAAATCTCTATCAGGCGTGCCTTGTCGAACATCCCCGAGAAGAGCACATCGAAGGCTGCATAGCGGTGTATCTCGCTTGCACCGTCAACGGTTTTCCACTCCATAAAGCGGTCCTCGCCAGCGGTTATCGTGCCCGCTTTGGAGGTCGCCATATCGCTCATTACGCAGAATGCGTTATAGACAAAAAGCGACGGTATCTCAATCATATAGTTGCGTAACTGGGCGTATGCCTCCGACACATCGGTATCCTCACGCGATGGCGATTTCAGCTCCACAACCACCAACGGTAGACCATTTACAAATACTACGATGTCGGCACGGCGCACTGAACGCTCCTCTACGCTCCATTGGTTGGCTACCGTAAAGTTGTTGCGCAGGGGCGTGTCGTAGTCTATGAGTTTTACGCGCGTTGAGCGTTGCTCCTTACCGTCAAAATAGTTGACCTCGACACCATTTTGCAGATAGTCGTGGAACACCTCGTTGCGCTGCACAAGCGAGCCACTCTCGATGGTGCGAATCTTCGCGATTGCCTCCTCCACTGCCTCGGCTGGGAGCGCAGGGTTTATGGCATAGAGCGACTGCTGCACAAGGTCGATGTGCAACGGCTCGGTGTATTCGCGCTCCACGCTTGGACCATAGATATAGTCGTAGCCCAGCGTATCACGCATCAACTCCAATATCGCATTCTCAAAATGTGCCTCGGTAAAGTGCATAATGGTCAATTACTCCGTCTTTTCTGTATCAATTTCTTCATCATCTTTGGCTGAAAAATAGTCATCTATTTTTTGTCTATTTTCTTTGATAAATTTATTATCAGATTCTCTTTCTAAACGCTGCTTTGCGCCCTTTATTATATCTTCCACAATATCAGCTGATTTTATAGTTTTTGATGTAAACTCTATATCTATGGCTGTAAATCCAACAGCATTTAATGCTATTATATAACCCAAATAATACATAATTGTATCTTCCCCAAAAAAGTCTTTTAAGTCGCAAGTCTTTTCTGTCTCTTTAACCTTTGAACATAAGTATATCAGAATTGCTCCCGCATTTGAGTTTTCGTCATTGAATCCAGAAAGAATGACATCCTTAAAATCATCAAGTTCATCACTATCTCTTAAGTCTCCAACTGTTTCATAATCTGTATCTGCTCCAACCTTATGACTAATACCTCTAATACATCTTAAAATTTCTTCGATATTCTTATCTAGAATTCTTGCAGAAGTATCATATGCATTACTAGCTTTGATAACTTGCTGCGCTGCCGTTTTCATCTCTTGAATAGATTCTATAGATTTACCAGTAGCCTCTTGGAGATTATTAGATGCTGTAGTTAATTTATCAACTTGTCCTGAAGTCTGACTATTTATAACGAAAGAATAAACAATGGTAATTACTGCAAGAATAATTGACACCAAAGCAGACGCCAATGATATAAAATCAAGAACATTTCTATTACCGCAGAAACAGAACGAGAATATAGCAATTGCCAATATTATTAATATGCTTGCTGAAAAAATATACGATCCCCAAGAACGCTTTTGAACTTTTTTGATTCTATATGCAGAAACTGCTACTATACTCAATATTACAATTGTACAACAAATGATAATTGTTTGCAAAATGCAAGGTGTTAAAATCTCATTCATATCTTTTAAGTTTTAGGTTGTTCAAAGTTAATAATTTATTCGTCAATTTTTATTTCGCCATTCATCAATTTAGGCAATAAGGTATCGCGGAGAATGGCGAGGGTGTGATTCTCTAATGAGTTGCGTCTAATAATATCCATAACGGGCATTGCAACCTGTGCAAAATCATTAGATTCTTCTATTGATATATTCGGCATCGGGAAATTTGCGATGTCTGCACCACTAACTCTTTGGCGACCGCTACTACCATTCATATGACCTACTGCATAATCGACAAATTCTTTATTTCTCGCAAGAAAATAGAATAAAGCAGGGCAATAACCATCTTTTGCGCTGATAACAATATACTCCGTAGAGCCAAACGCCACTTCTTCACTCTCTAAAAAGTCAATATATGCAGTCTTGCCATTTTCCAAACAAGGAGTGATACGGGCCATTATGGTATCGCCATTCGTAAACTTCACACCACCATTAAAAGGCTTAAAAGTCCAATCAGTAGGGAATGAACCTTTTGTTGGTAAGTTTGCCATCTCAATATATCGAGCATTTATACCCTGACGCAATGTGCGAGTTGGGTTTATATCAGCATATAAACTTAATAGGGCACGCTCTTTTTTGTTGTTTTCAAAAAACATTCTATCAAAGAGTGCTTGGGCTTGGAGTTCGAGGTTGGTGTTTATGCGGCGATTATTCTCGATTTTATCATCTATCGCACCCAATATCCCCACAATCCTCCGCTGCTCCTCCAACGACGGCAAAGAGATTTCCACATTTTTCATCACAGCACCTGATACCTCTTTAAAGGTTGTACCGCTACCCATTGCTTCGATTTTGTCCTTATTATACTTTAATATATAATATAAGAAAAGACTATCTACTTTTTCATTTGGGATTATGCTCTTAAAACCCTGATTAGTAGCTATCGGATTTTTTGCAATAGCAACATAGCCTATTGGAGCACGAGATGAAAACAGTACACTGTTTGCAGGTAAGAGTTGAGCTGAACAACTATCCAAACCCTCTTGCGTTATATTACGCTCACCCCTTTCAATATACCTATCTTGAAAATTAGATAAATCCTTTGGTGTAAGCCACGGAATATCTCCACCATAGAATCTCTCTACGGTAGTTGATGGGGTTGCTCCACCAACAACCGTCCCAATTTCTGATAATTTATGCTTCTTCCACATCATAGATTACTCATTTTCAATGTGATAATCCAGGACCTCAACATTATTTGATGACATCTCGTATTGACACTTTATATTATATTCAGCTTCGTTTATAGTAGTCTTGATAGTTATATCAAATAAATCATCTTCCTCTGCAATAGGTGCGATGTCCACAATATCAAACGAAGAAACTGACTCATCATACGCATTTTCTGTTGCTGCTATAATGGTTTCTTTGATATATTCATCATTTAAGCGAGCTCTTACGGTGTCAATATTCTGGATACCTAATATTGTATCAATACTCTCTCTAAATGATTCAATATTAGAACAAATTGTTATATCCGTTATACCTGCAAAATCCTTGTCGGAAGATATAAGGACACATATATTTTCAGTTTCTTTTTTATGTTGTAAAATTGTTTCTAAAATCAAAGCATCTTTAAAACCT
>SUZR01000007.1 GCA_015059845.1 Rikenellaceae bacterium
CGTCCCAATCGAAATCGATCGCCACCTCATTTGTAGGATCAGTGCCAATAGAAATCTTTGGCACAAGGTGCGAGAAAAAGCTTTTTGCGTTCTCTACGGCCTCCTCCCACTTGGTCGATGTCGCAGCGATAACCTTCTGCGCAAGCAACGAATAGAAGTGCTCCTCATTACGCACATTAAAGAGGTCGATATGACAGATACGCAACTTGTTATCCTGCTCCATCGCTAACTTTGCGGCTTTGTTTACAAGTGAGCTCTTGCCCCAACCACGGGGCGAGATAATGATTGTATTGCTAAGCGACACAAAATTCCAAACCAAGTTGGTTGTTTCCACCTCTCGGTCTATGAAATTCTCATCGGTTGCTATTCTGCCATAGATAAAAGGAGCCTCCATAATCAGCTTTTGTATGTTTTTGCAATATAGTACAAAATATGTAATTACACAAATTGTTATTACAAAAAGTGTAAATACAAATGATGTACTATGGGAAGGCGGAGAGAATGACGGATATTATTAATGAGGATGTGAAAAACATCCCTGTCTGGTATAGGTGTATTAAATTTTACACCTTTGCCGGATGCTTCTTGTTATTTACAATCACAGAGCCTGTCGTACTCTTCAATATTCAGTTTATCGAGTGTATCATCTGCAATTAATGGCTTGACATTGTATCTAAAACAATATTGCTCGGTTATGTTTTGTCGATTCTCGCAACATAGTTTGATATCGTTCTCATCAACTTTTGTAAGTTCAGCAGCGGAGCGGATAGATCTCGCAATTGCCACTAACTCTCCGGCGGCATTGAATATTAGTATCTGTGGTTGTTTTTCTGACATATTGGGTGGTTTTAATTCTCCCACAAAGTTAGTGATATTTTCTCCAAGTGAGTCCCGTGGCAACCACTAAAATTAAATGCCCACCTCGCAGACTTGGAAAAATACCGAAGAATAGCGAGATGAGTGAAGGGCAATAGAGTGGGCATTTATTTTGCGCATCGTTGCAACCGCCTGATGCTTTGAGGGTTGCCGTTGTTAGTTCATTTCCTGGTGGGAGGTGGCAATCTTCACTCTTTGCCTGTCCTTTACCCTCTGGCGAATATGTGCCATCTTACGGGTGGAGATGTACTTTCGCTTGATGCCACACAAGTCGTCATACTCTTTGAGTGTCAGATTGTCCAAATCGTCCATCTCCAATAGAATATCCGGATGTAGTTGTCGGTAATAATAGATTCCCGAGCGAACTGATTTACCGGTGCAACAATTATGTATTGCCGATTTGTTTTCGTGCGTCAATTCCGCAGCACAGTGCAGCGACCGAACAATTGCCACCAACACCCTTGCTCCATTGAATATAAGCACTTTGCACGGCCTTCTAAATTTACTTCTTCTCATTTGCGATGTGATTTAATAGTTTAGACTATTAATGGAGTAGGAGTATTTTCGGCTTTTGGTTGACAACTATTTGCTCTCCCTAATCAATCCGCAAAGATTACGCCTATTGCGACTTGATTATCATCAGCTATCATCGTTTATCGCTGTTAATCAAATATTTGGGCCTTATTTGAACCTCAACTTTGTAAGGCTCTTATTATCAATAACTTTTACATTCTGCATCGGCAAGCAAAATTGTATACTAACGATAAACGATGATAAAACATTTTATCACAAAGGCTCGTTTGGAGTGCTTTTTTTGTGTATAGTGATTAAACCATTTATCACCGTTTATCATCGTTACGCAATATTTCTTCGCCCTATTTCACCCTCAACCGAAATTCCGGAGCTGCAAGCCTTAATAAATAATTACTGCATAATAGTTGCAAATTAAACTATTATAACTATATTTGCAGTGTAATAGTTCTAAATAAAGCCGTATGGAGAATATTTATATGTTATCAGATGCAACAATCCTCGCCAAACTTGGTGCCAGAATTAAGAGTTCTCGCCTGAAACAAAATATCACACAGGAGAGCCTTGCTATATCTGCCAATATATCACTATCTTCCGTTAAAAAGATTGAGAGTGGGGAGATAAAGTCATTTGATTCATTATTACGCGTGCTACGAGTATTAGGCAAATTGGATATATTCCAGTCGGTGGTTGATGAAGAGCAGCTAAGCCCAAGTGAATATTACGAGTTAGTAAACTCAACCAAAAAGGTAACACGTAAGCGAGCCGTAGGCAAAATAAATGCTAACAAAAAGGAGGAATCAGAATGGTAGATGTTGCAATAGTAAAAATGTTTGGCAATCCAATAGGTGTATTCCGTTGGGATAGTCGTTATGACATTGTACAGTTTGAGTACAACAAAGATTTTATAGGGCGAGGGCTGGAACCGTCTCCTCTGATGATGCCGGTACAGTCCGGTCGTATCTATTCGTTTGGAGACATCGGACGAGAGACCTTTAAGGGGCTCCCGGGACTACTTGCCGACTCATTACCTGACACCTATGGTCGCGCCTTATTTGATAGGTGGCTTACTCTAACGGGGCGTACAAGCAGCAACATCGTGGAGACTCTTTGTTTCTTAGGGAAACGATGTATGGGGGCATTAGAATTTGAGCCTGCAATAGATGTCGATTACAACCTGGACTCAAAGATTGCCATTGACTCACTGGTTGAAGTTGCACGAGAGGCTTTATTGAATAAAGAGAATTTTGGCGTCAATATCAACGACGACAAAAAAGCTGCCATTGCAGAAATCCTCCAATTGGGAACATCTGCCGGAGGTCAAAGAGCAAAGGCTATAATAGCGTACAATAAAACGACTGGCGAGGTTCGCTCCGGGCAAACTGATGTGCCTGATGGTTTTGATTACTACATTATTAAATTAGATGGCGTCTCGGCAACAACTGGATTCCGTGAGACTGAGAATTATGGTCGTTTGGAGTACTCGTTCTATAAGTTGGTTAAGGCTTGTGGAATAGATATGTCTGAATGCTCACTTATAGAGGAGAATGGTAGAGCACATTTCCTTACTAAACGTTTCGACCGTGAGAATGGCAAAAAGGTTCATATGCAGACGCTGTGTGGTATTGCACATTACGACTACCGCCTGCATCGTGCATACTCATATGAACAAGCATTCAATGTAATGCGAGCTCTCAAACTGCCTTATTCGCAAGCGCAGGAGATGTTCCGCCGAATGGTTTTCAATGTTATTGTGCGAAATCAAGATGATCATACCAAAAATATATCCTTCTTGATGGGAGAAGATGGCGTTTGGCGACTCTCGCCGGCCTATGATATGGGATATTCATATAATCCTAATGGCGGTTGGACTGCAACTCACCAGATGTCTATCAATGGAAAATTTGACGACATTACTCGAAAAGACCTTCTCGAATGTGGTGCAAAAAACAATATAAAGAATGCCTCGCTAATAATCGATGAGGTATGCGAGATTGCTTCACAATGGCCAATAATGGCGAAAGAGTGTGATGTACCACAAAGTATGATTGATGATATCAAAGATAATATGCTTCTACATATATAAAACCTATAAACCATGAGCACTAACCTTAAAATTAACGCCCAATCTATTAGGACGGAATTATCCTCATATAAGAACAAGCCTCTCGATTGTCTTTTTGAATATATTTGGAATTCTTTTGATGCAAATGCGACAGAAGTTAAATTGAGTTTTGATATCCCGGCAGAAGGGATTGGCATGGCATGCAATGTTAAATTGACTGATAATGGCGATGGTTGGGATTTTGATGATGATGCAACAACTAACAACTTCATGTCTTCTGTAAAGCAACCAAGAGCTGACCACACATTCCCAAAAGGTCACTATGGTAGAGGTAGATATGCGTTTATATGGATCGCTGAACAATTGTGCGTGTTTAGTAAATCCAAACAATTGATTTTAAACCATAATACCGAGATACAAAAGAATAATAGTGATAGAGAGATCAATGGTACTGAAGTTTGTTTTATTAATATTACAACAGCTTTCTCGGATACTCTTTTATCTTGCGATTTACCATTAAGTATTCTGCTTGAATTTGGATGGCTATTACTTGAAAATAATAATTTCAAGATTTACATAAATGACACACTATTAGATGCAGGCTCTTTGATCAAAGAATCTATTGAAATTCATTATGCCGATCTATCTGACGAAATTAGAGGCAGATTTGAAAGTGATTTTTATGCAAGAATTATTGTTTGGAATCAGAAACCATCAGAATTTTCAAAGTTTTATTTTATCGATGGAACTGGACGGGAGATCGCAAAACGGAATACTGGACTAAATAAAAAGGGAGATGATTTTTGGCATTCTGTATATATTTCTTCTTCATTGTTTTCAAATAGTTCTGACATTATTATGGAAGAAGGTAGCGATAACCCAGAACTAGAGTTTGATGTTAAACATGCAAGACGGACGCGAAATCAGATCATAAATTACTTGAGAACAAGATTAGTAGATATAAGAAAACCATATCTTAAAGTTCAGTCAAATCAATTGTACCAGGACTTGCAGGATAGTAATATAATTCCAATATTAGAGGATTACGGTATATATGATGCAGAAGCGTATGAAGAGCTAATTAAAACAGTTTATACAATTACACCCTCACTATTTACCGGAAAGAGTGCCTCTGACAAGAAGTTTATATGCTCCACTTTTGCTGGCCTTCTTTCTTCCCAAGACAGTAATATCATCCAAGTTATATTAGAGCAAATGCAAGAATTGACGGAGGATGAGAAAAAGGATTTATTAGATATACTAAATAGGACATCTTTATCGAATATCATTAAGACAATCAAAGAGGTAGATCATCGTCTTGAGGTAATTGATAAACTTAAACTTCTGATATCTGAATATGAGAAAGAAACATTGGAAGTAAAACATATCCAAAAAATACTTGACGAAAATTTTTGGATATTTGGCGAGCAATTTAGACTGTTTAGTTCAACTGAAGGCTCGTTGAAAAATGTTTTATTATCGTATGCTAGGGAAATACTAGAAATTGAGGACCCTGAATTATCTAACAGTCCGACAGGTGAGGTTGATTTGTTTTTAACAAAAAGTGAATGGTGCGGTGAATGTCTGCAGCGCAATATAATCGTAGAAATTAAGAGGGCTTCCAAAACTCTAAAGAAAGCAGAATATGATCAAATCGAAGGTTATATGGAGCGTATAAAAGCTGAAAGTATGTGTAATGGAGAAAACCAATATTGGGAATTTTATCTAATAGGCAAGGATTATGATCAACACGTTGCCGACAAGATCGATTCTGCAAAAAATCACGGAGAGAAAGATCGTGGTCTATGCCATAATGTAAAGGATGGCAAGATTAAGATTTATGTTAGAAAATGGTCCGATATATTAGAGGTGGAATGGGGTAATAAAATGAGATATCTGAAAGATAAATTACTAATAGAATCTCGACAACCCCAAAATAACCCTGATGAGATAACCACACAACTATTATCATAGACATCAAATAAAAATTAGGAGGAGATGACAAATAAAGATATAATATTGCACGAACTTACATCAGATGAAATATCGGCTGGAAAGCCATTTGCGCACTTCGGCTGGGAAGGAGGAAAAGAATTCTCATTTATGTGTATTTCTGATGGGTATTGGGAATCTGCAAAAATCATATTGATTACTATGATCAATGACTCTGGCAATTTTGCATTAGTAGATTCTCTTATATATCCTCTATTTTTCAATTATAGACACTCTGTTGAGACCATGCTAAAAGCGCTATATTTTAGTTATGGGAATCAAACAGAAGAGGCTCGACAAAATTTTTTGAAAGTAGGACATAATCTAGAGAATTTGTGGGGCATATTACGGCCTTTTTTGATTAAGGGTGTAAAACATGTAGGAAGCGAAGTTGATCTAACCACAATAGAACACTATATAAAGTCAATAAATGCTTTTGATCCAGATTCAATGATAATGCGGTATCCTATTGAAAAGAATCTAAAGGTTAACAAAGAACAAGAATCTCATTTTGACTTTATTAATTTCGGGGAGCGTATGAATGACCTCTGTGACTCGCTAAGACAATTGAATTATGACTTATCTAATCAAATGACAGATACCGCATCTTCTGAAGAGCTTGATATATATCTTGGTATCTATGAAAAATATCGTCAAGAAATAATAAACTTTATATCTATTTTGGAAATCGAATCTAAGAAAGAGTCGGAAAGGGCATTTACAATTGAAACCTTATTTAATAGTTTAAATAATAAACAAATATCACCCATATTACAATATCTTAATGATTGTGATTCCGACCTTCTTATTTTATTTGATAATTTATTTTACGGAGGTAGAAGTGTTAATGAGCATGTCGTTCGCCTATCAAACTCTGCTGTTACTAGACAGAAAGAATTCGTGAAATTTTGTAATGAATTAATGAACCAAGACGGTCTTTGTTTTGGTAAACGTCCTGAACCTGGGCAAATAAATATCTATGAAAAAACAGCTTCTGCTCTTTTGGAAGGAATCTCCACAGCCATTTCCATTCTAAATCTAGAATAAGAGGTTAAAATTGATTGTTATACAAGTTTTGTATTTGCGGTAAAACCGAGGCATTTCAAAACACGCTGCTAAATAAAAAGCATACGGCCCAAGCGGACTATCCTCTTTGGGAAAAGTACAGTACAAACATTTGTAACACTCGACACATCAACACGATACACAAATAAAAGTGAAACGATTTTGCACACAAAACTGGTTATCGCTTTTCTGAACAGAAGTTCAGGAATAAAACGAGGACAACCACACAATACCTATAATATCATCATAACCGATACCAAGCAGAGGCAACACCTCTGCTTTTTTGTGTCGTTGTCCAACCTTTTCGGACGCAAGTCCCTACTCTTTCAATGAAGCGACCTCAATCGCACAGATATAAACTTATGTTTAACCAATAAAACCAAGAACTATGGAAGTATTAACAATCGAACACAGCGCCTTTCAGCAGCTGATTAGCAAAATTGATGCAATGGATGAGTTCATCCGCAAAGCCAAGTTAGAGCAGCAAAGTTCCCTCGACGATGATTGGGTTGATGGGCAGGCGGTATGCGAGTATCTCTGCATCTGCGACAAAACCTTGCAACGCCTACGCAGTGCCGGCAAAATTACTTACAGCACCATAGGCAACAAGTATTACTATCAGATTGCCGAAATTAAGCGTTGCCTGCGTGCTCACACAATCAAAAGTAGCGAGGAGATGCTGCAAAACCTAATCGCCCATAAGCGAAATAGCAAAGCGAAGGCGAGTGCTAATGTTCAGTAAACCGAAGAGAGGTGGCTACAAATAGAGGCCATCTCTCTTCGATTTTGTCAATTCAAAAATTATTCGTAAATTTGTCGTAAGCAACTGTAGTTCTGAAGCTTGTATGGCAAAAGTCGGACTCGAAAACGACACCTTGAAACAACCCAAGTGTCCCTCGAATTGGGAGTATAGTACTGGGCAAAGGCAATTGCTTGATATACAGAGCGGGGAGCAGATGGACAGACTCTCGTTTTCCGCTCAAACGAAGAAGCAGTCCAAACGGGCTGCTTTTTTCGTTTGACACGATAACTCGCCCGAAGCGACCCCAAGTTGCCCCCTGTCAGGGGGTTAGGGGGTGTAAATATAGTTCGCGAGAATTGCCTATGCGAAGCGTGGGCTCGAGTCTCGTTTTCCGCTCAAAATCAAAAGGTTGGTATTTAGCCAGCCTTTTTGATTTTAGGATAATTAGGTTCGAAGGAGCGACCCCACACGTCCCTTTCAGGGGCAGGGGGTGTAAATATAGTTCGCGTTATCGGCACTCCCATCTTAATACTCCTCGTTGCATAATATTTGACGGGTGAAAGATTTTAATGCAAAAAATATTAACTTTGTGTAGGTAAATTATATAACTATGGCAAAGAGAGTTTTGATTTTATCGGGGTCACCGCGCAAGGGCGGTAATTCTGATACATTGTGCGAGCAGTTCGCTAAGGGTGCTGCGGAGGCAGGGCACGAGGTTGAGAAGATTTGGGTGCAGGGTAAGAAGATTGCTCCGTGTCTTGCGTGTTACTATTGCAAAGACCACGCGGGCGAGTGCGCCATTAAGGATGATATGAAGGAGGTTTTGGATAAGATGCTTGCGGCCGATGTGCTGGTACTATCGTCGCCCGTCTATTTCTATTCGATTTCGGCGCAGCTCAAGGCTGTTATTGACCGCACGGTGGCTCGCTGGCTGGAGTTCCGCGACAAGGAGTTTTATTACATTATGACAGCTGCGGAGGATAGTGATACCGTTATGGATTGCACGCTGGAGTGTATGCGCGGCTTGGCCGAGTGCCTGGAGGGCTCGGTGGAACGGGGTGTAATTTACGGCAAGGGAGTTTACGAGAAGGGTGAAATCGAAAATCATCCAGCAATGCGCGAGGCATACGAAATGGGAAAAGGGGTTTAAACCCCTTTTTTCTTTATATAGTCTTGGGCGCTATGTCGAAATTCGTTACCTTTGGGGTAGATTTATTGCAATAAAACCTTTAGAAATGACCGAAAAAGAGAAGATGTTGCGTCAGGTGTTGTATGATGCAAACAACGATACGGACCTTATCGAGGAGCGTAAGGTGGCCAAAGACCTTTGCTACGATTTCAACCATCTGCGCCCATCTGATACTGCTGGACAACAGCGAATTATGCGCCAGCTGTTGGGCAAGACTGCGGGCAATAGCTTCTGCATCGTAGCCCCTTTTTGGTGCGATTACGGCTACAATATTGAGATTGGCGAGAACTTCTTTGCTAACCACAACACGGTGATTTTGGACGGCGCGAAGGTGACGTTCGGCAACAATGTCTTCATAGCACCTAACTGCGGCTTTCACACTGCGGGACACCCCATCGATGCCGAGCGCAGAAACAGAGGTTTGGAGTACGCTTATCCCATTACGGTGGGCGACAATGTGTGGATTGGTGCGGGCGTGCAGGTAATGCCGGGTGTTACGATTGGCTCGAATGTCGTGATTGGCGGAGGCTCGGTGGTGGTCAAGGATATTCCATCGAATGTGGTGGCGGTGGGCAATCCCTGTCGTGTTCTGCGCCCAATCACCGACGAAGACAAGCAGAAATCGTGGGATAGGGAGTAGTTATGCGTTATATAGAAAAATTATTAACTTTGTAGAAGAATTAATACCGACCACTATGACACCGATAGAGTTTATCGAAAAGTTTCGTGAGGCGTTTGGCGAGGCTGCGCCGTTGCCGATTGCGTTTTGGTATGGCGACACAGCCGTAAATGCCGAGAGCCGTGTGCCACGATGTATGATTGGTGCAATTCGCAAGGTGTGCGAGGGTAATGCCCTGACACTCACTGCTGAGAATGTGCAGTGCGGAGGCGGTGCGCTCTATACCGCATTTCAGCCTATGCCCGAGCCTGTACCGATGTTTGTGTCGGAAACGGAGCATTACAAGCAGACGCCCGAGCAGGTGCGTGCTTATGTTGAGAGTCTCGAAATAGAGATTACCCAGAAGCCTTATCTTAACTTTCTACGTGTTGATAAGCTCACGAGTTGGGATGGTGTCGAGGCGATTGTTTTCTTTGCTACGCCCGACGTTTTGTCGGGGCTCTGCACCTGGGTATTCTACGACAATGACGCTGAGGATGCTATTCTGACGAAGTTTGCATCGGGATGTGCTGCAACGGTTTCATTCGCTACGGTGGAGAATCGCAAGGGTGGCCGCCGTTGTTTCCTCGGAATGTTCGATCCTTCGGCACGACCTCTTGTTCCGAAGAACGAGCTGACCTTTGCCGTGCCAATGAGCCGCTTTAAGGAGATGCTGACGACAATGCCCGACTCGGCGCTATATCAGAAGGCCTTCTCGGTGGTTCGCCGAAGAATAAACGGAGAGATAACACGATAAAAACAGGAATATGATAATTCGCTCAATTCTCGAGAATGACCTCTATAAATTTTCGATGTCATACTACTACCAGGTGCATTATCCCAATGCGTGGGGTGCATTTACCTTCCACGACCGCAACAACACCCAATATACCGAGGAGTTCGTGGCTGCTCTGAAGGAGGAGTTTGCAAATCTTGCTACGCTTTCGCTGCAGCGCTCGGAGTTTACGTGGGCGGTAAAGACCATCAACTATATTCCTCAATGCTTCTGGGAGTGGCTCAGCCAATTTAGATTTGAGCCCGAGAAAATTAATATCTGGCTGGATGAGGAGCGCCATCTGCATATAGAGGTTGCCGATTTGATGTATAAGGTCACCTTCTACGAGATTCCTATTCTGGCGATGGTCTCCGAGCTTTATCACCGCTATATTGGCGATGGCTCCCAGACCCGTGCCGAGCTGGCCGAGGTTATGACACCCCGTATGGAACATAAAGCGGCACTTGCTGCAAAGCATAATCTCTATTTTGCCGATTTCGGTATGCGCCGCCGCTTCAGCACCCACTCCGAGGAGCTTGTTATCGAGTATATGAAGGAGCATTGTCCCACCTTTGCGGGTACTTCGACCGTTGCCCTTGCTATGAAGTACAACATCCGACCTATCGGCACGATGGCGCACGAGTGTTTTATGTTTCAGGCGGCTGTACACACTCCCAAGGAGGCCAACTATGAGGTTATGGAGCGCTGGGTGGATGTTTACGATGGCAATCTGGGTACGGTGCTCACCGACACCTACACCGTCGATGCCTTCCTGCGCAACTTCTCGATGAAACTTGCGAAGCTGTATGATGGCGTGCGCCACGATAGCGGTGACCCAAAATTGTTTGGCGACAGAATAATCAAAAAATACGAGTCGTATGGCATTGACCCCCTGAGCAAGACGATAGTCTTCTCGGATGGTCTTGATTTTGAGGCAGCTGCCGATATCAAGGAGTATTTTGCTGGCCGTATCAAGGTGACATTCGGCATTGGCACTAACCTCACGTGCGATATCCCAGGTGTTCGCCCGATGAATATCGTTATGAAGTTGAAAGAGTGCCGTATCAACGAGCGTCAGCCTGTGTATGGCTGCGTGAAACTGAGTGACGTTGCGAGTAAGGCAATCGGCGCAAGGGAGGATATCGCCAACTATAAGTATCAACTTGGAATAAACGAGAACTAAACAATGGCCACGAATCTTTCCCCCGTTAGGATTGTAGTGCGGGCAGCACGACGTGAGGATGCGGATGTTATTGCTCGCGTGGTGGCAATGGCTATTGGCGATGAGCAGGCTCTGCGGGCATATTGTGGCGATGATTATCTTGCCGTTCTGACCGAGGTTGCCCGACGGGAGGCCACGCAGTATAGTTGGCAATACGCCTTTGTGGCGGAGGTTGCAGGTGAGGTTGCGGGTGCCATTGTGGGTTATGATGGCGCGCGGTTAGGTGAGTTGCGCGAGGGAACGTTTGCTGTTCTGCGTGAGTGCGTTGGGCGTGTGCCGCAGATTGCTGATGAAACAGAGGCGGGCGAGTATTATCTCGACTCGGTGGGTGTGCTGCCCAAGTTCCGAGGCCACGGCGTAGGAGGTGCGTTGATTGCTGCCTTCTGCGAAAATGCTTATGCCGAGGGGCACGCGTGCGTGGGACTTATTGTCGATAATGACAACCCGCAGGCCGAGAATTTGTACTCGGCACTCGGCTTTGAGCGCGTAGGTAGGCGGATATTTTTCGGCCATCAGATGTGGCATTTACAACGAAACCGATAAACATAAATAAAACGATGAAACAACTAATTTTTACCCTATTGTTTGCGTGCGCTGCGATGGCTGCTTCGGCGCAGACGCTTGACAGAATGCAGTGGTTTAACGAGCCTGAGAATTGGAGCGTCGAGGATGGCCGCCTTACGATGGATGTCACGCCGCAGAGCGACTATTGGCGTATCTCGCATTACGGTTTTACGGTTGACGACGCCCCCTTCCTCTACACCACACGCGGTGGCGAATTTGAGGTTAAGGTGAAGATTTCGGGCGACTATAAGGTGCGCTTCGACCAGGCGGGTCTGATGATTCGCATCGATAAGGAGAACTATATCAAGACGGGCATTGAGTATGTCGATGGCAAATACAACCTGAGTGCTGTGGTAACGCACCACACCAGCGACTGGAGTGTTATAGAGCTGGATAAACCTGTTGATTACATCTGGATTAAGGCGGTACGCAGACTGGATGCAGTGGAGATTTTCTACTCGTTTGACGATGTAACCTACACGATGATGCGCAACTGCTGGCTGGAGGATAATACGCCCGTAATGGTGGGTGTGATGGCTGCCTGCCCCGATGGCAACGGCTTTAAGGCTACGTTCGAGAACTTCAAGATTAAGCATCTGCCCGACCAGCGTCGTCTGGAGTGGCTGGAGAAGAATAAGGAGTAGCCAAAAGGCGAAAACTGCCAATATCTGCAACCAGGGAGATAGTAAAATATCTTTTGGGCGTGTGTGTGGTAATGAAAAAATGATTATCTTTACACACCTAATGAATTTGATATGTTGGATAGAGTCAAAGTTTTGTGTCAGAACACCTCGGTTGAGGTGGAGGTAGAGATGGGTATTACGCTCGGTGAGCTGCTCGCGCGATTGAATATCAAGGGTGAATATCCCATCCTGGCGGCCTATGTGAATAACCGCCTAAAGGAGTTGAATAGCCGCCTGTTCAAACCCGCCGTGGTGCGATTTATCGATATCACTCACTTTGAGGGTTATCGTGTCTATCAGCGCACCATTTCGTTTATTCTGCACAAGGCGGTGTGGGACCTCTACCGCGACCGCAAGTTCTATATCCGTCACTCGCTGGGACGAGGTTTTTACTGCGAGTTTGACGATGGCAACCCGATAACGGATGAGGAGATTGAGGCTCTGCGTGAGCGTATGCAGGCCATTATCGATAGCCGCTACACGATAAATCGTATGCGTCTGCTCACCTCGGAGATAAACGGCATCTACGAGCGCTTCGGCTTTGACGATAAGGTGGCGCTGCTCAACACCCGCCCGCGTCTGTATAGCGACATCTACCGTATGGACGATATCGTCGGCTACTTCTATGGCGCTCTGACGCCCGATTCGGGATATATACATCTGTTCGACATACGCCGTTACTACAACGGATTCTATATAGCTCTGCCTACGCGCACCGACCCCTCGAAGCTCGATATGAATGTACATTGGGCAAAGATGTTCGATGTCTTCCGCGAGTATCACCGCTGGGTGGATATTATGGGCGTGCCTACCGTCGGTATGCTCAACCGTAAGGTGCTGGATGGCGATGTGAGCGAACTTATAAAGGTTGCCGAGGCCTTCCACGAGAAGAAGATTGCCGCTATGGCCGACCAGATTGACGAGGCCAACCGCACGCACGGCACACGTGTGGTGCTAATCTCGGGCCCCTCGTCGAGTGGAAAGACCACAACGGCAAAGCGTCTGGGTATCCAGCTGCGTATCTTGGGCCTTGACCCTGTGCTTATTTCGTTGGACGATTACTTCGTGGATAGAGAGCGTACCCCCAAGGATGAGAATGGCGACTACGACTTCGAGGCTCTGGAGGCTATCGATTTGGAGCTGCTCAACAGCGACCTTCAGCGTCTGATGGCGGGTGAGAGTGTCGAAGTGCCACGTTACGATTTTATTACGGGCACACGCCAGTGGCACGACACGCCGCTGAAGCTCACCGACCGCTCAATCCTTATTATGGAGGGCATCCACGGTCTTAATCCGCGTCTTACACCAAGTATTCCCCGCGAGCAGAAGTTCTGCATCTACGCTTCGTGCCTGACCTCGGTTGCGATGGATAACCTCTCTCGCATTGCTACTACCGATAACCGTATGTTGCGCCGCATTACACGCGACTACGCTACACGCGGAGCAAACGCTCTGGCTACGTTGCAGCGCTGGCCGAGCGTGCGTCGTGGCGAGGAGAAGCATATCTTCCCCTATCAGGAGAATGCCGATGTGATATTCAATACCTCGCTCTTTTACGAGATTCTTGTTCTGCGTCCCAAGATTGAGCCTATCCTGCGCGAGGTACCCGACACGGAGCCTGAGTATGGTGAGGCTAAGCGCCTGCTGAAGTTCTTGGATAACTTCATCCCCATCCAGACCGAGGAGATTCCCCCGACCTCTATCCTGCGCGAGTTTATCGGCGGCAGCAGCTTTAAGTATTAGTCGGGGCAGCAAAAGTTAAGGAGAAAAATAACAAAGAAACAAAAATAAAACTACTGAAAAATGTTCGACAAATTTATGAATCGCCATATTGGCGTCACTTCCTCAAGCGACCTCAGCGAGATGTTGAAGGTCATTGGTGTGGAGTCTGTCGAGGAGCTTATCTCGCAGGTTATTCCCGCCTCTATCCGTCTGAAGACTCCTATTGCTCTGCCCACCGAGGGTATGAGCGAGTATGAGTTTGCGGCACACGTGGCTGCTCTGGCTGCCAAGAACCGCCAGCTGCGCTCGTTCATCGGTATGGGTTACTATCCTACGGCTGTGCCTGCCGTTGTGAGTCGTAACGTATTTGAGAATCCCGCGTGGTACACCTCATATACTCCTTATCAGGCAGAGATTTCGCAGGGACGTCTGGAGGCGCTCTTGAACTATCAGACCGCTATCCTCTCGCTTACGGGTATGCAGATTGCCAACTGCTCACTTTTGGACGAGGCTACCGCCGCAGCTGAGGCTATGCTTATGATGTATGCTCTGCGTTCACGCGAGGCCGTTAAGCAGGGTCGCAACCAGATTTTTGTCGATAAGGATATCTTCCCGCAGACTTTGGATGTGCTTTTGACTCGTAGCGAGCCATTCGGCATTGAACTTATCGTGGATGACTTCTCTACATACGAGTTTAACGGTATGGAGTTTGGCGCACTTGTGCAGTATCCATCAGCTTCGGGCGAGGTGCGTAACTACGCCGCTTTTGCCGAGAAGGCTCACGCCGCAGGTGCTTTGGTGGCTGCCGATGCCGACATCCTGTCATTGGCACTCTTGACACCTCCCGCAGAGTGGGGCGCCGATATCGCCGTAGGCTCTACACAGCGTTTGGGTTGCCCGATGGGTTACGGAGGCCCGAGTGCAGGTTATATGGCGTGCCGCGAAGCTTACAAGCGTAACATCCCCGGCCGTATCATCGGTGTGTCGGTTGATAGATTGGGCAATAAGGCTCTGCGTATGTCGTTGCAGATGCGCGAGCAGCATATCAAACGCGAGAAGGCTACATCGAATATCTGTACCGCATCGGCTTTGATGGCCTCGATGGCTGGTTTCTACTGTATCTACAACGGCCCCGAGGGTTTGAAGCGTGCCGCTATGACGGCTCACACTTCGGCCGTAGCCGTTAAGGAGGCGCTGGAGGCTTTGGGCTATAAGGTTACAAACCAGAATATATTTGATACCGTGGAGGTTGAGGCCGAGGCTGCCGTTGTACAGGATATCGCTTTGGCGGCAGGCATCAACTTCTACTACCCCTCGGAGGGTCTGGTACGCCTCTCAACCGATGAGGTTACAACCGCTGAGGAGGTTGAGGCTATCGTGGCAATCTTCGCCGAGGCAAAGGGCCGCAAGGCTAAGGCTGTGAAGATTTCGGATGAGGTTAAGCTGCCCGCAGAGTTGGTGCGCGAGTCGGCTATCTTGGCTGAGCCTGTATTCAATAAGTATCACTCGGAGAGTGATATGATGCGTTATATCAAGCAGTTGGAGCTGCGCGATATCTCTTTGGCAAACTCAATGATTTCGTTGGGTTCTTGTACAATGAAGCTCAATGCAGCGGCTATTATGCAGCCTCTCTCACTCGCTGGCTTCCAGAATATGCACCCCTTCGCGCCTGCCGACCAGGCTGAGGGTTATGCCGAGCTTATCTCGGAGCTGGAGGGCGATTTGGCAAAGATTACAGGCTTTGCAGGCTGCTCACTTCAGCCCAATTCGGGTGCTGCGGGCGAGTACACAGGCTTGATGGTTATCCGTGCATATCACCAGAGTCGCGGTCAGGGCTACCGTAACATCATCCTTATCCCCGCATCGGCTCACGGTACTAACCCCGCATCGGCTGCTATGGCAGGTATGAAGATTGTGACCGTAAAGTGCGACGAGAACGGAAATATCGACGTTGAGGATTTGAAGGCAAAGGCCGAGGAGTACTCATCTGAGTTGTGCGGCTTGATGGTTACTTACCCCTCGACACACGGCGTGTTCGAGAGCCGCATCCGCGAGATTGTGGATGCTGTACACGATGCTGGTGGTCAGGTATATATGGATGGTGCAAATATGAACGCACAGGTTGGCTTGACCAACCCTGGCTACATTGGTGCTGACGTATGCCACCTGAACCTTCACAAGACCTTTGCTATGCCTCACGGCGGTGGTGGTCCGGGTGTAGGTCCTATCTGCGTTGCGGAGCATCTCACACCGTTCCTCCCCTCACACTCTGTGATGACTACGGGTGGCGAGGATGGTATCACAGCAGTCGCTTCATCTCCTTGGGGCTCGGCTATGCTGCTGCCCATCACCTACGGCTATATCAAGATGCTGGGTGAGGAGGGCTTGCGCCACGCAACCGAGATGGCTATCGTGAATGCTAACTATATGTCGTCAGCTTTGAAGAGCGAGTATCGTACATACTATTCGGGTGAGACAGGCCGTGTGGGTCACGAGATGATTCTCGACCTCACGAATTTCAAGAAGGATTACGGTATCGACTGTGGCGATATTGCACATCGCCTGATGGATTATGGTTTCCACGCACCTACGCTCTCGTTCCCCGTACACGAGACGTTGATGGTTGAGCCTACCGAGTCGGAGCCTAAGGCTGAGATGGACCGCTTTATGGAGGCGCTGGTACAGATTAAGCGCGAGTGCGAGGCTGCAGCCGCATCGGGCGAGAAGGATAACGTAGTGGTGAATGCTCCCCATACAGCCGTTGAGCTTGCGGGCGAGTGGTCACATCCCTACTCTCGTATGGAGGCCGCCTTCCCGCTGGAGTGGGTTAAGTGTGCGAAGTTCTTCCCCTATGTAACCAAGATTGACAACGGCTATGGTGACCGTAATCTTGTTTGCTGCAATGTAGATTAAAAATTTGCCTGACGGGCTCTTTTGGCGTCTGGCTTGCGCCGCAAATGCTCACATACTACGGGTATGCTCCGCTTTGCGTCACTGCGACCAGCCTCAAATTAGCCTCGTCAAACAAATTTTTGGTTGTAGTATAATAAACAACAGCCTGCTCCGCAAGGGGCAGGCTGTTGTTTATTTGAGATTGGAAATTGATTACTTTCTCCGCTTGTAATAAGATGTTGCGTTGTCAGCATCTGTAAGTATCAATTCGTTGCCACTTAAAGACTCTAACCAATAAGCCTCATAGCTCTCGTTATTTTCACTCAATACCAATCGGAGTTGTTTATCGGCTACAACCCAATAGAATGGTATGATTGCGATACCTGATTTATAATAGTTGTTGAATTGTCCCGAGCCATCATCGTAGAACTCTACCTCGTGTAGCTCGTCTATATTTTCCTCGGCGTAATACCAACGATTATCTTCAGGGATATACTTTTTGCTTAATTCCCACAGACCGACAATTTCATTCTGGGGAGTTGTTTCGTCTTTGTCGCTACACGCAATAAATAGTAACGGCAACATCGTTGCCAAAATAAAGATTAGCTTTTTCATTGTAATAATTGTAATTAGTTAAGTTCTGTTTACTACACAACGAGTAGTCGCACAAAAATATTATAAAAATGTTGAATATACAACACTTTTTTTTGTAATGTATGTTTTTCTGTGATACTGCATTTTGACTACTACGCTAAGCCACATATGATGATAAATTTAATTGCAAACAACAAGGTAAAAAGATAAAGAATTAAATTTTTCTTTTTGAAATTTGGCACTTCGCCGTGAAGTGTATATCTTTGTGTGCTTCAAACAAAAAGATAAAACTAAAAACAAAAAGATATGAAAGTAGAAAACGCAAAGATGGTGTCAGTGCACTACACGCTGACAGTTGATGGACAGATTGCAGACCAGTCACGCGAGGGTCAGCCCTTGCAGTTTATCTGCGGTACAGGTATGCTCCTGCCCAAGTTCGAGGGTGCTATCATCGGCAAGGAGCCTGGTGAGAAGGTATCGTTCACACTCGCTCCCGCTGACGGCTACGGCGAGATTATCCCCGAGGCTGTGGTTGACCTTCCCAAGTCAATCTTTATGATTGATGGCAAGGTAGCTGAGGAGTTGCTCACTATCGGCAACCAGATTCCTATGAGCGACGCTCAGGGTAACCGTATGCTCGGCACCGTTAAGGAGGTAGCAGAGGAGACTGTAAAGATGGACTTCAACCACCCGATGGCCGGCAAGACCTTGAACTTTGACGTTGAGGTTGTTGAGGTACGTGACGTAACACCCGAGGATTTGGCTTCTCAGGGCGGTTGCAACTGCGGTTGCCACGGCGATTGCGAGAGCGGTTGCGAGGGTGGCCACTGCGGTGACAACGTAGAGGGTTGCGGTTGCTAATCTTATAATACAGAATATTTTAGGCGCCGCATACGTGGCGCCTTTTTAGTTGATACACAATGCTTTCAATAGCCGACATAGTCAATGCCGTAGCCTTCCCGTTCTCGGTATGGCGCACGCTGCACGGCATACTTCCCGAGATGTGTGACGGTCGTCCCGCATACGTTGCGGGCAATGCCGCTGTGTCGTTTCGTGTGCAGTATCGCGGCGAGCGTAAGATGCTCAAATGCTACATCCGCACCAATGAAAACCTGAGGGCCATCTACGGCGAGGCTTTTCGGCCGCAGGAGCTATGCGTGGTGGATATTGTGGGGCGTCATCGCTGGGTGGATTGTCTGCTGATGGATTATGTTGAGGGCAGAACGCTCGATGAGGCTATCTGTCTGGCCTCCACCGAGAAAGAGCGTTTGGCTCTGGCCGATAGCTTCGATAGAATGGCGTGTGAACTGCTTGCGCAGGAGCGGGCACACGGCGACCTGAAGCCCGAAAATATTATCGTGCGCGAGGATGGTGTGATGGTGGCCATTGATTGGGATAATGCCTATGTGCCTGCGCTTGCTGACCGCCGCTCGCCAGAGATTGGCACGGCAGCATATCAGCACCCCGAACGCCGAGCGGAGATGTACGATAAGCACGTGGATGATTACTCTATCGCCTTTATCTCTACGCTTCTGCATCTTATGGTGGTGGATGCCGCCTCGGCGGAGCATTATCGTCTGCATCACGAGCCGCGATATATGCCGCGCGAGTTTATCAATCCTCACGGTTGGCACACAACGCCTACCTTGGCGCATATTCTCGAGGTGTTTGCCCGCAAGGGTATGGCGCGAGAGTATCGTGTGGCGCAGATGTTATCCTCAGCTACGCCCTATCTGTCGGATTTGAAGCGCGTTATGGAGTTTTCGCAGCTGCCGTTTGCGGGTGGCGAGAGCCCCTCGCTTGAGTATGGTCCGCACGGCTGGTGGGGCTGCAAGAGTGGCGAGGAGTGGATTCTTCCGCCACTGTATAGCGGAGGTTTCGAGCCCTCGGAGGGGATGATTCTGCTGGAGTTGGATGGCTATCGTCACTTTGTTTCGTTGGAGGATGGGGCTGTTGTGGCCAGCTTTGATAAGGATTCCAATGTCGCTCCTTTGCGTGATGGCGTCACACGAATGCGTATGGCCGATGGCTCGGAGAGAGTAATCACGCGTGAGGAGTTGATAAATTCTGGGAAAAAATCTATCTTTGTAAGATAAAACCATTTTCAATGTATTCGCAGGAGATAACACGCCGCCATCGTGCCGCCATTGTGCTTATGCTCGACCGCTCTGCTTCGATGCAGGGCCGGGTGCGTTTCGGCCGTATGATAACCTCTAAGGCCGAGGCGGTGGCTATGACGGCGAATATGCTGGTTACGGAGCTTATGGACCGCTGTCGTCGCACGGATGCCTTAAGAAACTACTTCGATGTGGCAGTGGTGGGTTACGGCAACGATAGGGTAGAGCAACTGCTCTCGGAGGATGGTTTTGTGAGTGTTGAGGCGCTCTCAAAGCGCACGCCAAAGATAGGGCGTGTGGCCTTTGAGGAGGAGTTGCCCGATGGCACTGCCGCAATGGTCGAGCACGGCCGCCCCTGTTGGGTTGAGGCCCACGCCGAGGGCACGACGCCTATGTATGAGGCTATGATGCAGGTGCGCGATATGGTTGAGCAGTGGTGTGCCAAGCCCGAAAATAGGGAGAGTTTCCCTCCTATTGTGATTAATATAACTGATGGCGAGCCGACCGATTGTGACGATAACGAGCTACGGGATATCTGCTCTCAGGTGCGCCGCATTGCCACCGAGGATGGTCAGACGCTTCTGTTGAATGTCCACATCTGCACCGATTGGACTCTGCCGTCGGTGGTCTTTCCTATGCCTGATGAGTTGATGGGTGCGGGGCGTCAGGCCCGCACGCTGGCCGAGTGTTCGAGCGTAATGCCCGCGGCCTTTGACGATGTGATAGTCGAGATGAAGGGTATGGGTGCCGTTCCGCCATTCTACGGTATGGGATACAACGCCTCGGTCATTGAGTTGTTGTCGATTATAAATATTGGCTCGCGTAGCATAATGAATATGGAGTAGTATGGCAACAATCTCATCATTTCGCACAGCCCTGTCTGCTCCACGCAGCTATTTCTCGGCGTTGGCAGGTATTTCTTGCCTTGAGGAGAGGATTCTGCGTTCGACATATTTTGCCGAGATGAAGGTGGAGTGTGACGGGCGTAAGATGCTAATCTATATGCCTTTGTCGGCTGTGTCGCTTAGACGTGCGGAGCGCTTTCTGCCGCTCAAGCGTCACCTTGCCGACCCCGTTGTGCCACATCTTACGCTGTTGCGTGAGGAGATGCGATGGGTTGATGCCGTTGGTCGCACGACGGCGTGCGATATCCTTTGTGAGCCGCTGCCCGCTGGCCTGCCTTTTGCGGATGCGTTGGCGACCATAGCCGATGACGAGGAGGCTGCGCAGATTATGGATGCGTTGGATGAGTTGCAGGCGCGTCTGCTTCGTGCCGATGTGTCGCACAATAATATCCGTGAGGAGAATATCGTTGTGGGCGAAGATTACCGCCTCTGGCTTGTGCGCTGGTACTACGCCACCGATGGCGCTGGAGGAGATGCTGCGGCATTCGATGCGTTGCGTGGAAAGGTTGCGGCTAAGTGCGAGGGTATGGCTCTGCGTGAGCCCGATTTCGATGGTTACAATGTTGCACAACCTCTGGATGGCCACCTCTCGGTACGTCTTATGCGTGAGGGTCTGGCCGCTGTGGAGGATGTTACGGGTTGGGGCTTTGTGGATAGCGATAATCGTATTGTCGTGGAGCCTAAGTATGAGTGGGTGAGCGACTTCCGTGAGGGTCGTGCCGAGGTGCAGACTGCCGAAGGTATGGGCCTTATAGATAAGCACGGGGAGTATATCATTCTGCCGCGATATAAGATTGTTGAGTATGACGCCGTTAGCGGTTGCTCGCAGGTACTTGGCCAGGAGGGTTGGATGGTGTTCGATTATGAGGGAGTGCAGCTGCAGCCGTTGGAGTGCGAGCAGGATATTTCCGTTTACCCCCCCCCGAAGCTGGAGTGCGAAATAGTTTGATAGACAATAAAATAATAGAAATATACAGAAAATTATGGAAAAGACTAAATGCCTTATTATCGGTAGCGGTCCTGCAGGATTCACGGCTGCCATCTATGCTTCACGAGCAAATCTTTCGCCCATCGTTTATGAGGGTATCGAGCCTGGTGGTCAGCTGACTACCACAACTGAGATTGAGAACTTCCCCGGCTATCCCGAGGGTATCAGTGGCACGGAGATGATGGCGCAGCTTAAGCAGCAAGCGCAGCGTTTCGGTGCTGATGTTCGCTTTGGTATTGTGACCGATATCGACTTCGACGCTCGTCCCTTTGTTGCGACTATCGATGGCGAGAAAAAGATTGAGGCTGACGCACTTATCGTTGCTACGGGCGCATCGGCGAAGTATCTCGGCCTAGAGTCGGAGATGAAGTACCGTGGTCAGGGCGTGAGTGCTTGTGCTACGTGTGATGGCTTCTTCTACCGTAAGCAGGATGTTGCCGTTGTGGGCGGTGGCGATACTGCGTGCGAGGAGGCAACATACTTGGCATCAATTTGTAAGCAGGTCTATCTGATTGTCAGAAAACCTTTCCTGCGTGCATCGAAGGCTATGCAGGAGCGCGTGTTCAATACGCCCAACATCAAGGTTATGTTCGAGTATAACACCGTAGAGGTTCTGGGCGATGAGGATGGCGTTACGGGCGCACGCCTTCGTCACTCATCGGGCGAGGAGTGTACGATTGATATCACAGGTTTCTTCCTGGCTATCGGTCACCATCCTAATACTGAGCTCTTTAAGGGTAAGCTGGAGCTGGACGAGGAGGGTTACATCAAGACTATCCCCGGCACATCAAAGACCAATATCGAGGGCGTTTTCGCCGCTGGCGATGTGAAGGACCCCCACTACCGTCAGGCTATTACGGCTGCCGGCTCGGGTTGCATTGCAGCGTTGGATTGTGAGCGTTATCTGTTGAGCAAGTAATGTCTATTGCAGTAACCATACTCGGCAACTCGTCGGCCAAACCGACCGCTACGGGACACCCCTCGGCGCAGGTGGTGAACATCAACGAGCAGCTCTTCTTGGTTGATGCGGGCGAGGGTGTGCAACGCCAGATGGCACGGTGCGGAATCTCCGCACTGAAGTTGCGTGCGGTCTTTATCTCGCACCTGCACGGCGACCACTTCTTCGGGTTGTTTCCGCTGCTCTCGACGCTGGGATTGTATGGCCGCCGCACATCGCTTCGCGTCTATGCTCCACGACCTTTCGGGGAGATGTTGGAGTGCTTCCAGCGTCTGTGCGAGAGCGATTTGCCATACCAGATAGAGTGGGTCGAGGTGGATACTACCAAGCACCAGATAATCTTCGAGAACGACACCACCGAGGTGTGGTCGCTGCCACTCAGACATCGTGTTCCCACGGCGGGATATCTGTTCCGACAGAAGGAGCCTGCGCTGAATGTAAAGAAATATGCCATAGAGCGTTATGGCTTGACCGTGCCGCAGATTGTGCAGGCCAAGCGTGGTGAGGATGTGGTGCTGGATTCGGGCGAGGTACTGCAAAATGAGGCGATAACTTATCGCCCCTATGGTACGCTGTCGTATGCCTATTGTTCCGATACGAACTACTCGGCGCGATTGGCCAAGATGGTCGAGGGCGTGGATATGCTCTACCACGAAGCGACCTATGCCGCCGATATGCGCAAGACAGCTAAGGAGCGCGGACACGCCACAACGGAGGATGCCGCCAAGGTGGCACAGATGGCTGGTGCAGGGCGACTGCTTATCGGGCACTTTTCGTCACGATATAAGGATTTGGAGCAGCTGCTCGCTGAAGCACGCGAGATATTTCCCGCAACGGATATAGCACGCGAGCGAGAAACATTTTTTATTGAACCTAAAGCACAGAAACAATGACGAAGGCTGAAATACAATTTGTTCGTTCTCTGGCAGATAAGCGTGTGCGTGATGCTGAGCGATTGTTCGTGGCCGAGGGGGATAAACTCATTGGCGAGATTCTGCAATCCTCTCTGCGCGTGAAAAATATCTACGCCTTGGAGGGACACTTCGAGGGTCGTGCCGAGCGCGTTACGGCAAAGGAGATGGAGCGCATCTCGCAACTCAAAACAGCCTCTACGTCGCTTGCCGTTGTGGAGCAGCCACGCCATAAAACGCCCGCGAAAGCCCCTGCCGACCGACTGACTTTAGCGTTGGATGGCGTGCAAAATCCGGGTAATCTGGGTACTATCATCCGCCTTGCCGATTGGTTTGGCGTGGAGGATATCTTCTGCTCGGAGGATACGGCCGACTGCTTTAATCCGAAGGTTGTGCAGGCCACGATGGGAGCTATTCTGCGTGTGAGGGTGCATTACCTGCCGCTGGCCGAGTTTCTGAGGCGCACGGCTGCGAGCGGGGTGGTCGTTTATGGCACAATGCTCGATGGTGATAATATCTACGATGCAGAGCTCAAGCAGGGCGGCGTTGTGGTTATGGGTAACGAGGGCAAGGGTGTGAGTGCGGCGTGTGCCGATAACTTCACGCATAAACTCCTGATTCCCGCCTATCCGCCCGAGCGTCAGGGCTCCGAGTCGCTCAACGTTGCGATGGCTACGGGTATTGTCTGCGCGGAGTTCAGACGCCGTGTAAGGGGTTGATAACGACTGCAAAAGCTATAAAACAATTAAAAAACGGCTCTTTTGGGCCGTTTTTTTTGTGCCGAGGGTATCAAAATCGTCAGAATCAGCTAATAATTGAAAATTATTAGTATATTTGCTGATTGAAAACATTGAAATATAGTTATGTCAGATAATAGACTCAAGATAGGAATTACGCAAGGCGACACCAACGGAGTAGGTTGGGAGGTGATTCTCCGCACTTTCGCCGACCAGCGTATGACGGAGCTTTTTACCCCCGTCATCTATGGCTCGCAGAAGGCCGCCGAGGCCTATATGGCGATGCTCGATGAGGAGGATTACGGAGTGCAGTTTAATGTGGTGGCTACGTCCGATGAGGCTCGCCGTGGCAAGGTCAATCTTGTAGATACGGGCGACGTGGAGCCCCAGCCGGGTATCCCCTCAGCCGAAGGCGGTAAGGCTGCAGTACAGGCTTTGGAGGCCGCTGTTGCCGACCTGAAGGAGGGTGCAATTGATGCTATGGTGACCGCTCCGATTGACAAGGAGATGGCGCAGAACGAGACGTTCAAATATACGGGCCACACCGAGTTTATGGCCGCGCATCTGGAAGGTGAGCCGATGATGATTATGTGCAGCGACCGCCTGCGAGTGGGTTTGGTTACTATCCATATCCCCGTGGCGGAGGTGAGCCGCAGCATCTCGAAGGAGAAGATTTTGTCTTCGCTCGCCACGTTGCGCCAGACACTCAAGGAGGATTTCGGTATCGTGGAGCCCCGTATTGCCGTTTTGGCACTTAATCCTCACGCAGGTGAGGGTGGTATGCTCGGCACGGAGGAGCAGGAGATTATCAAGCCCGCCATTGAGGAGGCCTTCAATGAGGGTACGTTGGCATTTGGTCCCTTCCCCGCAGATGGTCTGTTTGCAGGTGGCGGATATGCCAAGTACGATGCAGTGTTGGCTATGTACCACGACCAGGGCTTGACGCCGTTCAAGACTCTCTCTCCCGATGGTGTGAATTTTACCGCAGGCCTCTCGGCTGTGCGTACCTCGCCCGACCACGGCACGGCGTACGACATCGCAGGCAAGGGCATAGCAGATGCGCAGTCGATGCGAAATGCTATATATACCGCAATCGACATCGTTCGCAACCGCGAGGAGTGGGCCGAGTGGACCGCCAACCCGTTGCAGCGTTTCGAGCGCGACAAGGGCCGCGATGTATCGGTGAAGGATTTGAAGCTGCCTGAGCAGGACGAGGAGTTATAAATATTCTTCTTTTTCAAATATTTTTTAGGGATGGATCAAAATAATGTGGTTCGTAATAACTTGTGGACGACTATAATTGAATTGTTTGGTCTTGTGCTTATTACAAAGTATGCTCGCTTGAGTATTATGTACTTATGTGAATGCGCGCAATATGGAAATGTGGCTAAATTCTTTCAATTGTTATCAAGTTATATTGTATCCACATTGATTGTGTTATTATATGTTAAATACGGAGAACGTCGGAATATAACCTCGATGGGATTTTCTACCTCTGGATGGATGAAATCGTATATGCAAGGTGCAATAATGGGAATATTATTGATTTCGTGTGTTGCATTTTTGTCTGCTATATTTGGAGAGATAGAGTATAATAGTATAAATAAATCATTCTCATTAATGCCATTTATGGCTGCTTTGCTTTTGTCAATTATTAATATTAGAGAGGAGGTTATTTTTAGAGGATGGTTTTTGACAACGCCATATAGTACTGAGAATCCGATTCGAGCGATTGTCGTAGGTTCTGTGATATTTGGGGTAATACACCTTGGGAATGCAAATGTAACGGCATTATCGATTTTGAATCTAATGTTGTTTAGTGTGCTTCTGTCAGAAATATTCTTAATATTCAAGAATATATGGATTGTTGCTGCTATTCATACTATGTGGAACTTTACGCAGGGGAAGATTCTAGGATTACCAATAAGTGGAATTCAAGCAAACGTATCATTGTTTGATTTTGATATTGTTCCGAATTCTTTAACAGAAGGGTTTGGTTTAGAGGCAAATATTTTTACCTTAATAATATTGATAATAGCGGTTATTATTACGACAAAAAAAATAGTATATTTATATCGTTAAACTTGTTAATAGTTAAACTATTTAGTTTGCCCATCCCCCAAATAACGGATGAAAGGATTTAAATATTAATGAAATTAAGAAACGATTTGAAAGAATTATGTTAGAGCAAGGAAGACCGCAAAATACGCGAACAAATATGGCACTGTGGATATCGGTTGCCGTGTTGTCGGTTTTGGGCCTCGGTGCAAATGTTTACAAGGCAAACACGGGTGAGCCGTTGGAGTGGCCCTCGACCATTGCCGAGGTGGTGTGCCTCCTGGCGGCGGGATTGTTTATCTTTGAGAATATCCGTAAAAAGCGCAAGGCGCGTGAAGAAAAAGAGGAGTAACGCATAAAACGGGAGTGTTATGGAGAAGAAAAAAGTGTGGAAACTCAACATCGCGTTGAATTATCTTGTGCTGATATTGGCCATTATTATTGTAGGTTTTAACCTATACGATTATATCAACTATCGAGAGATTGACTGGTTTTATGCCAGTTTGGGTATTGTTATGATATTCAGTTCAATCTTTAGTATTAGAAATGCCAAGCGCGAAATTAGTAAAGAGGAGTAAATATTAACCGGGCCGACGGCCGTATTCCGTCTCGTAATTGTGGAAGCGTCACGAGGCTCAAATATAAAATTTAAATAACAATTATGATTAAAATCACTTTTCCTGATGGCAATGTTAAGGAGTTTGCCAAGGGAACAACAGCTTACCAAGTAGCCGAGAGCATCAGCCCTCGTTTAGCTGCCGACTGTCTGGCCGCTTCGGTAAATGATGCAACGGTCGATATGGGCCGTGCAATCGAAGAGGACGCAACAATTAAGTTCTTCAAGTGGGACGACGCCGAGGGCAAGCACGCCTTCTGGCACACATCATCACACCTTTTGGCCGAGGCCTTGCAGAGCCTCTATCCGGGCATTAAGTTCGGTATCGGTCCCGCTATTGAGAATGGTTTCTACTATGACGTAGATTCTCCCACCCCCATCACCGAGGCTGACCTGCCCGTTATCGAGAAGAAGATGCAGGAGCTGGCTCGTGGAAAGGAGGAGTTGGTGCGTTCGGAGGTCTCTAAGGCCGAGGCGCTTAAGACCTTTACCGAGAAGGGCGACCAGTACAAGGTGGAGCTTATCCAGGATTTGGAGGATGGCACCATCTCATTCTATACAAATGGCGATTTCACCGACCTTTGCCGCGGTCCGCATATCCCCAATACAGGTGTTATCAAGGCTGTTAAGCTTACATCTGTTGCAGGTGCTTACTGGCGCGGTAATGAGAAGAACAAGATGCTTACCCGTATCTACGGCGTATCGTTCCCCAAGAAGTCTATGCTCGACGAGTATCTGGCTATGATTGAGGAGGCTAAGAAGCGTGACCACCGTAAGTTGGGTAAGGATTTGGAGTTGTTTATGTTCTCACAGCGCGTAGGTCAGGGTCTGCCTATGTGGTTGCCGAAGGGTGCCGAGTTGCGCGACCGTCTGGAGCGTTTCTTGCGCCAGATTCAGAAGGATTACGGCTATCAGCAGGTTATCACTCCGCACATCGGTAACAAGGATTTGTACGTTACCTCTGGCCACTACGCAAAGTATGGCAAGGACTCGTTCCAGCCTATCCACACGCCGTTCGAGGGTGAGGAGTACTTGCTCAAGCCTATGAACTGCCCACACCACTGCGAGATTTACCGTTCAAAGCCCCGCTCATATAAGGACCTCCCCGTTCGTTTGGCGGAGTTCGGTACCGTATATCGTTACGAGCAGTCGGGTGAGTTGCACGGCCTGACACGTGTGCGTAGCTTTACACAGGACGATGCTCACCTCTTCGTACGCCCCGACCAGCTGTTGGAGGAGTTCGAGAAGGTTATCGACATCGTGCTCTACATCTTCCGCACGTTGAAGTTCGACAACTATACAGCACAGATTTCATTGCGTGACCCCAACAACACCGAGAAGTATATCGGCTCGGACGAGAATTGGGAGAAGGCCGAGGGCGCTATCATTCAGGCTTGTAAGGAGAAGGGCTTGAACACCACCGTTGAGCTTGGTGAGGCTGCGTTCTATGGTCCTAAGCTGGACTTTATGGTTAAGGATGCTCTGGGCCGTAGCTGGCAGTTGGGTACAATTCAGGTTGACTACAACCTTCCTGAGCGTTTCGACCTTACATATAAGGGCAACGACGATAAGTTGCATCGCCCGATTATGATTCACCGCGCACCGTTCGGCTCTATGGAGCGTTTCGTAGCCGTATTGTTGGAGCACACCGCAGGTAAGTTCCCCTTGTGGCTCACTCCCGACCAGGCAGTTATCCTGCCCATCTCGGAGAAGTTTAACGACTACGCTAACGACGTAGCTAAGCGTCTTGCGAAGTCTGACGTGCGCGTTCAGGTTGACGAGCGTAACGAGAAGATTGGCCGTAAGATTCGTGACAACGAGTTGAAGCGTATCCCCTTCTTGTTGATTGTAGGTGAGAAGGAGGCCGCCGAGGGCAAGGTGTCAGTTCGCGTTCAGGGCGAGGGTGATAAGGGTGCTATGACCGTCGAGGAGTTCGCAGCACACATCACATCACTCGTTGAGGCTGAGATTGAAGCAAACAAAATGGAGTAATACTCCGCAACTAACATAAGTTAAACAAACAACTAATTAATTTGGCAATTACACAAAAACCGTTTCCGCCACGTCCGATGAACGGCGGTAACAAGCCTCAGCAGCAGGGAATGCGAGGCCGACGCGTAGAGAAAGAGAATCCCAACCGTATCAACAACGAGATTACGGCACCTATGGTGCGTATCGTTGGTGAGAACGTAGAGCCCAATTTGGTGGTGCCCATCAAGCAGGCACTCGCTATGGCAGATGAGATGGAGTTGGACCTCATTGAAATCTCTCCCAATGCCGAGCCGCCCGTATGCCGCATTGCCGACTATCAGAAGTTCCTCTACCAGCAGAAGCGTAAGGCTAAGGAGATTAAGGCTAAGCAGGTGAAGGTTGTTGTTAAGGAGATTCGTTTTGGTCCGCAGACCGACGACCACGACTACAACTTCAAACTCAAGCACGCCGAGAACTTCATCAAGGAGGGTGCTAAGGTTAAGGCTTCGGTATTCTTCCGCGGTCGTTCTATCGTCTTCAAGGAGCAGGGCGAGATTCTATTGTTGCGTTTCGCTACCGATTTGGAGGAGATCGCAAAGGTGGAGCTTATGCCTAAGCTCGATGGTAAGAAGATGAATATGATTCTTGCCCCCAAAAGCAAGAAGTAGAGGCTAACCAATATTTTTATCCGTTTTCGGGGGTCGGAGTGCCGACCTCCGAATCGGATTTTTGCTTATATATGAATTTTTCGGATAAGATATTTTCTATCTCTGCGGATGTCGAGTTCGAGGCTGCGGCGCTGGAGTTGTTCCGCGTGCAGGCTGCCACGTGCCCTCCATATAGGGAGTATGTGGAGTTGCTTGGCGTAGATGCGCAGTCCGTTACGCGCATTGAGAATATCCCGTTTCTGCCGATTGAGTTTTTCAAGTGGCGGGATGTCTATTGCGGTGAGGGCAAGCCTGAGAAGGTCTTTACCTCAAGCAATACGGGTGGCACTGTCGCCTCACGTCATATGATGCAGAGCCTTGCGATGTACGAGAGGGCCTTTACGGCAGCCTTCGAGCAGTTTTACGGTGCAGCAGAGGGGTGGAGTATCTATGGCCTTCTGCCGAATTATCTGCAACGCGAGGGCTCATCGCTGGTCTATATGGTCGATAGGTTGATTGAGCGTTGCGGGTCGGGGGGCTTCTATCTTGATGAATACGAGAAACTTATCGCTGATATGGCTGCCGATGTGAAGCCGAAGATTCTGCTTGGCGTAAGCTACGCTCTGTGGGATTTGGCCGAGCAGTATGCCCCCAAGCTGGAGAATACCATCGTTATGGAGACGGGCGGTATGAAGGGTCAGCGTGAGGAGCTGCCGAAGGCGGCGTTTCATAGGATTCTCACCGAGGCTTTTGGCGTGGAGAAGATTCACTCGGAGTATGGTATGGCGGAGCTAACATCGCAGGCCTACTCGTCGGGTGATGGTGTTTTTCGTGCTCCGAAGTGGATGCGTGTGCTGACACGCGATGTGAATAATCCGTTGAAGATTTTGCTCGCAGGCTCGCGTGGAGCGGTGAGTATCATCGATTTAGCAAACATCTCGTCTTGTGCTTTTATAGCTACGCAGGATGTGGGACGCACCTTCGAGGATGGCTCATTCACCATCGAGGGACGTCTGTCGGGCGCCGATATCAGAGGTTGTAATCTTTTAGTGCAGTAGGATGAAAAAAGTAGCATTTGTGCCAATCAGGCTTAATAGCCAGCGTGTCGAGGGCAAGAACCTGCGTCTGCTGGGAGGTCGTCCGCTGATGACCTACCTGCTCGGGAGCCTTGTCGCCGCGAAGAATATCGACAAGGTTTATGTATATTGCAGTAATCCAGCTATTTGTGAGTATCTGCCCGAGGGTGTCGAGTTCTTGCAGCGCGATGAGCGCCTGGACTCTAATACTACGCTCGGCGAGGAGATTTACGACGCCTTCACCGCGCAGGTTGAGGCCGATGTATATATCCTTGCGCACGCAACATCGCCTTTTATCCGCACTGCCACCATCGAGGATGCCGTAGCGCGTGTGGAGAGTGGCGAGTACGACTCAGCCTTCAGCGCTGAGCGTGTGCAGACCTTCGCCTGGTGGGAGGGTAAGCCGCTGAACTACTCGCTTGAGCATATCCCCCGCACACAGGATTTGGAGCCTGTGTATGTCGAAACCTCGGCTTTCTTCATCTTCCGCAAGGAGGTGTGGCGCACGCTGCATCGCCGCATTGGTGAGCGACCTTATACGGCCGTTACCGACCGCATAGAGAGTATGGATATAGATAATCCCGACGATTTCCTGCTGGCCGAGGCCATAGTAGCAGCAAAACTCAATAAATAACCTAAAAATATTACTACGATGAGACGCTTTTTATTATTGTTGGTTGCCATAGTTGCAACAATCAATATCTACGCACAACCCAAGCAGACAATCATCTCGGTTGCGGTAGCACCTGAGAATACCGATTGGCAGTATGAGTGCGGAGATGATGTAACATTCTCGCTCGCAGTTAATAAGGCTGGAATCCCATTGAAGGATGCTACCATCTATTACGAGATTTCGGAGGATATGCAGAAGCCCCATAAAAAGGGCAACCTTACGCTTGAGGATGGCACGATGAAGATTAACGCAGGCTCGATGAAGCGCCCCGGTTTCCTGCGCCTGAGAGTGTGGGCTACGCACGAGGGTATCCGCTATGTCGGCACGGCAACGGCGGGCTTCGATATCGATAAGATTGAGCCTACAACCTCTGCGCCCAAGGATTTCGATGAGTTTTGGGCTAAGGCGTTGGCCGACAATAATAAGTTGGAGATGTTGCCCGAGCTGGAGCTCGTGCCCGAGAAATGTACTCCGAAGGTGAAGGTCTATTCGGCAAGTTTCCAGAATCTGCGCAACGGTTGCCGTATGTATGGAACGATGTGCGTGCCTGCCACAATGAAGGAGGGTGACAAGCTCCCCGCCATTCTGATTGTGCCGGGTGCTGGTTGTCGTGCCCGTACAGGTTTCTACACCGAGGCGGAGCAGGGATTTGTTACGCTGGAGTTGGGTATCAACCATATTCCTACCGTTATGGGTGACGAGATTTACGCCCAGCTCAAGGCGGGAATGATGAACGAGTACCAGTTCTACAATATGGACGACAAGGATAAATATGTCTATAAAGGTATATATGTAGGTTGCGCTCGCGCCGTAGATTTCCTAGCTGGATTGGATTTCGTTGACGAGAATCGTATTGGTGTGACGGGCGGCTCGCAGGGTGGAGCGTTGTCTATCACCACAGCCGTTTTGAATCCTAAGGTGAAGTGCTTGGCAGCCTTCTATCCCGCATTGGCCGATATGACAGGTTATCTGTATGGCCGTGGTGGTGGCTGGCCTCACGCCTTCCGCGATGGTTATATGGCCACCAAGGAGCGTATCGAGACTTCGCGTTATTATGATGTGGCAAACTTCGCTCGCAAGGTTAATGTGCCTGTCTTCTACTCATACGGCTTCAACGATATGACCTGCTGTCCTACCTCGACAACGGCAGCCTACAATGCTATTCCTACGGCTGATAAGGAGCGTTGGATTGTTCCCGAGATTGAGCACTGGACTTATCCTGAGCAGCAGACTGCTCGCTCGAAGTGGATGATGGAGCAGTTAAAGAATATAAAATAGCTAAACGAGAAATTGTATAGCAATGCTCTTTCGGCATCTGGCTTGCCCTCGAAATGCTCATTTACGAAGAGTAAACTGCGCTTTCTCGGTCTGCGACCAGCTTCAAAATAGCTATTGCTATACAATTTCTAATATGTGCAAGTAAAAAAATAGGTTGCCCAACGCGGGCAACCTATTTTTTATTTATTTTGCAGTGTAAACCACCTTCTTAGTCTCAAAAAACTCCTCCTCGAAGAAATCGGCAATCTGAAACTCCTGCCACCTCATCTTCGTGGCAGCCAGCTCCTCGGTCAAATCGCCACCCTTCAGGTAGAGGATTCCGTTGGGAAGCGTGCCGTGCTGCCCGCGCTCAATCTTCGTCCAAATCCATTTTACAAACTGCGGCATCTCCGTAACAGCACGCGATACCACGTAGTCAAATTTTTCGGGAATCTGCTCCACGCGCACATTACGCGCGTCTATATTGGTGATACCTGCCCCCTCGCATACTCCCTTCACTACGGTAATCTTCTTACCGATGGAGTCCGCCGATACGAACTGCACGTCGGGAAACATAATCGCCAGCGGCACGCTCGGAAAACCGCCTCCGCAACCTACATCCAATACCCTTGCGCCCGCCTCAAATTGGCACACCTTAGCGATGGCTAGCGAGTGCAGTATGTGGCGCACGTAGAGTTGGTCAAAATCCTTGCGCGATACGACATTTATCTTCGCATTCCAGTCGGCATAGAGGTCGTAGAGGGCGCGATATTGCTCCTTCTGTGGCTCGGTGAGCGTGGGGAAATATTTTTCTATAATAGAAATCATCTCGTTAGGTTTTTATTTTCTTTCGGCCGTTGAGAGCAGACCGCAGGCGGCCTTGATATCCTCTCCGCGTGAGGCACGAATCGTTGTCTGTATTCCTTTGGCTGTCAGTGTGTCACGGAACTTGCGCATACGCTCGTCCGAGGGCGAGAAGTAGGGCGAATCGGGAATCTTATGGAAACGAATAAGGTTGATTCTGCACTTTATGCCGTCGAGCAGGCGACACAGCTCCTTGATATGTGCGGGCGAGTCGTTCAGCCCCTCCATTACGATATACTCGAACGACACGCGGCGTTGCCCCGTAAAGTCGTATCGGCGTAGTATGTTGCATATCTCGCGTATGGGGTAGGCATTCTCGATGGGCATAAGCTCCGTACGCTCCTCGTGGAAGGGATTGTGCAGACTCACAGCCAGATGCACTTTCGTTTCGTTAAGGAATCGCTCCAACTCGCGTCCCACGCCAGCCGTTGAGAGCGTCACGCGCGTGGGTGACCACGCCATACCCCACGGGGCGGTGATAATCTCCAGCGCAGCCAAGACATTTTCCATATTGTCGAGCGGCTCGCCCATACCCATAAAAACGAGATTTGTGAGGCGTTCACTCTCAGGTATGGAGAAAATCTGGTTTATAATCTCCGTTGTGGAGAGCGAGTGCTGCAACCCTTGACGGCCTGTGGCGCAGAAACGACAACCCATACGGCAGCCAGCCTGCGAAGATACGCACAGCGTGGCACGCTCGCCATCGGGGATGTATGCCGACTCGATATACTCGCCCTGCGAAGTGCGGAAGAGATACTTCTTCGTACCATCCACCGAGCAGCTCTCCTTCAGCGGTGCCGACAACCCTAATTCGTAACGCTCCTCCAACGCAGCACGTGCCGCCTTCGACAAATCGGTCATCTGTTCGATGGATTCCACACGTCGAACATATAGCCAACGGGCAATCTGCTTTGCTGCAAAGCGTGGCAAAGCAAGCTCCGTGCAGAGTGCCTGAAGCTGGGTGAGTGTGAGGCCAAAAAGGCTCTGTTTTTGGGTTTGTGACATAGCGAAATATTTACTACGGGAACAAAAGTAAAAATTTTTTGTAGATTTTTCTTCACTATACGGTATTTTTTGGATTTTTATGATTATATTTGCCAAAAGAACTGCGCGTACATCCGTTTCCAGAGCGGTTTTTTGGTGGTTGAGGACTACTGAAAATTTGGTGCGGAGACGTGGATAACCGTTAAATGACTTTGCCAAAAATGAGGAGTGGAGGAGATGGCGAGGTCGGTTAAGGTGTTGTCGTGTAAAGCGTTAGCGTGCAGACCCAACTTAAAACGAACGAACAAATTAAATTGAAAAATAAAAATTAACGTTATGCAGATTAAAAAATCACCTAAGGCAGACCTTCAGAATAAGAAGGGTCTGTTCCTTGAGATCGGCTTGATTATCGCTTTGCTGATCACTATTGGTGCGTTCCTCTACGCTCCGAAGGAGTATCGTATTGAGCAGGTCGATTTGAACTATGGTCCTATTGAGGAGGAGATCACCGAGATTACTCGTAACGAGCAGAAGCCACCTGAGGCTCCTAAGAAGGTTGAGATCAAGGTCCTCAACGACATCCTTGATATCGTAACCAACGATACCAAGATTACCACCGAGATTTCGTTCGACGAGTTCGAGGAGGGTATGGAGATTGAGACAACCGTAGTTGAGGTTGAGGAGGAGGAGATCGAGGAGGATCAGCCCTTCATCAAGGTAGAGAAGATGCCTACATTCCGCGGTGGTGACTTGAATCAGTTCCGTAACTGGGTACAGGGTAAGCTTCGCTATCCCCAGATTGCTCAGGAGAATGGTATCTCTGGTCGTGTAATTATGTCATTCGTTATCGAGCGTGACGGTACACTTACCAACATCGAGATTCTTCAGAGCCCCGACCGTTCTTTGTCAGAGGAGGCAACTCGCGTGGTTAAGAGTTCTCCGAAGTGGGAGCCGGGTATGCAGCGTAACCAGGCTGTACGTGTAAAGTACACCTTGCCCGTTGTGTTCCAGATTCAGAACTAATGCGTAATATTTAATATAAGGTATCCCGCGACTATATTGTTTCGGGATGCTTTTTTTTATCTATTTGGATGGGAAAAACCAAAGAAAATATCACTCCGCAGTCGGAGGAGCAGCAGGATTTGCGCGAGCGTGCTGTCGTTGTGGCCGTAATCCGTGATGGCCAGCCCGTGGAGCAGGCAGAGGAGTTTTTGGGCGAGCTGGAGTTTCTGGCTGAGACGGCCGATATCGTTACCGTGCGTCGCTTCACCCAGCGCTTGCCACAGCCCTCATCACGTATATATGTTGGCCCCGGTAAGCTGGAGGAGATTGCTAAGTATTGTGAGGAGAACGAGATTGATGTGGTTATCTTCGACGATGAACTTTCGCCCTCGCAGACTCGCAATATCGAGAAGGAGATGCCCTGCCGTATCCTCGACCGTACGCGTTTGATTCTCGACATCTTTATGTCGCGCGCTCGCACGGCATATGCAAAGACGCAGGTGCAACTCGCTCAGTATGAGTATATGTTGCCCCGCCTGGCAGGTATGTGGACACACCTTGAGCGTCAGCGAGGAGGTACGGGAACACGTGGTGGTGCCGGTGAGCGAGAGATTGAGACCGACCGCCGTATCGTCCGCAACCGTATCTCGAAGCTCAAGGAGGAGCTCTCGAAGATTGACCGCCAGATGGCAGTGCAGCGCTCGAATCGTGGCTCGATGGTACGCGTGGCGTTGGTGGGATATACCAACGTGGGTAAGTCGACACTGATGAACCTTGTGTCGAAGAGTGAGGTGTTTGCCGAGAATAAGCTCTTTGCGACGCTGGATACCACGGTACGCAAGGTGGTTTTCGATAATCTGCCTTTCCTGTTGTCGGATACCGTAGGTTTTATCCGTAAGTTGCCTACGCAGCTTATCGAGTCGTTCAAATCTACGCTTGACGAGGTGCGCGAGGCCGATTTGCTGATTCACGTGGTGGATATCTCGCATCCCAATTTTGAGGAGCAGATAGCCGTTGTGAAGCAGACTCTGCAAGATATTGGCGCGGGTGATAAGCCTGTATATCTGGTCTTTAATAAGATTGATGCTTATACATACGAGAAGAAGGACGAGGATGACCTCACGCCCGCAACGCGCAAGAATATGTCGTTGGAGGATATGAAGAAGAGCTGGATTGCCAAGGCCAATACGCCTTGTATCTTCATCTCGGCCGTGGAGCGCTTGAATATCGAAAAGTTGCGTACGGACCTTTATGGTATGGTTCGTGAGATACACGCAGGTCGTTACCCATTTAATAATTTTCTCTATTAGCAACCTTAAATTTAGTCGCTATGATTCACATTCTAAACAAGGAGAATACGATTCTCAACAAGTTTATTGCGCAGATTCGTGACCGCGAGGTGCAGCGTGACTCGATGCGTTTTCGTCGTAATCTTGAGCGTGTAGGCGAGGTTATGAGTTACGAGATTTCGCGTGTGCTCGACTATAAAACACAGATTGTTGAGACGCCACTCGGAGAGGCTGCCGTGGAGATGATTAGCGATAAGATTGTCGTAGCAACCATTCTGCGTGCAGGTCTTCCGCTGCATCAAGGTTTCTTGAATTACTTTGACGATGCCGAGAGTGTCTTTGTGTCGGCATATCGTAAGAGCTCGAAGGATGGCTCGTTCAAGGTGAAGGTGGAGTATGTGTCGAACTGTGATTTGGAGGGCAAGACGTTGATTCTCGTTGACCCGATGTTGGCGACGGGCACATCGTTGGTGTTGGCCTACGAGGCGCTAATTGCTAAGGGTGGTGAGCCTGAACACACTCACATCGCGTCGGTTATCGCCAGTGAGCAGGGCGTGGATTACGCAATGCGTAACCTGCCGTCGCGTTCAACGACGTTGTGGGTCGGAGCTGTTGATGCAGAGCTTACATCGCGTTCGTATATCGTTCCGGGTATTGGCGATGCGGGCGATTTGGCATTTGGAGAGAAACTGTAGAGTATCATATTGTAAAAAAAGGCGTATAAGCTGATTCAGCCTATACGCCTTTTTTACGTTAACGAAACTCCTCTTTTATAACCTTTTTTAGTCGGGAAATACGGTTGTAAACTACCGATTTATCCTTTCCTAATAGAACGGCAATTGTTGTAGCCGATAGTCCAGCCGCAAGGTATGAGTATAGCCTGTAATCTTTCTCTTTCAAGGTCGGGTGTTCTTTGCGAAAACGACACATAATGTTGTTATGGCGACTGTTTAGTAGTGCCTCAAAATCGGCATTTGCCTCATCGTCGTAGCGCAATTCATTTATAATCTCTTCAACCTCGGCGATTATTTTCTTCTGAAACTTATCACTACCCTCGTAGATGTAGTATTGCTCGCATAGGCGAGAGAGGATAGCATAATTACTGCCCGCACGGAATAACTCCTCCTCGATATTCGGTGTTGGCGTGTTACTCTCGTTATGAGCTGACAACTGTTTGAAATCTTTTATAAGAGTAACAACCTCGTCTGCGGAAAATTCACGGAAAAGACCTATACGCTTGTCTCCCCACAACTTGATATTAAAACAGCGCAGGCGTATAAAAGTAAATTTTCGCACTACATTCAAAATCTTTTCGACTTTCATAATCATTCTTGTTTTAGGTTTCTTGTTATGACAAAGGTAGTGCGAATGTAAGTTTATTGCGATATTTTCACCCTCCTATAATCTATCAAAAGGGTTTTCTTCTATCGGCTTATATGTAGATAATCAATGTGTTGCGAATTGCGACGGAAATAATTTCTATCAATGAGTCTTTTAACCTTATCAGCGTGGGTTATTATGGCGATTTTCTTGAAAAGTATGGGTGTTTATTTTTATTTCTCCTTTATGCTGACCGAGCGAGTTGCGGGGTTGAAACTGACGATACCCGTTGTGAACAACCGTTCAATATGTCCGCTGCGCACCATCTCCTCGGTGGGGAGGATGTGGAGTTGCGGAGGTGATATGAGTGCTATGGAGTCGCACAACTCAAGGGCAATATCCAACTCGTGCGTAGAGAAGAAGATACATTTGTTCTCTTCGTGTGCCAACTTGCGTAGTAGCGTGCAAAGCTCGTATCTGTTGGGCATATCGAGGAATGCCGTAGGCTCGTCCAGCAGGATTATGGGTGTCTGCTGAGCCAATGCGCGGGCAATCATTATGCGCTGGCACTCTCCGTCCGACATCCTGTCCATCGTCTTGTCGGCGTAGTCGCTCATCCCTACCGAGGCTAATGCCTGCTCAACAATCTCGTTGTCCTGCTGCTGCATACGTCCAATCCAGTTGGTGTATGGCGCGCGACCAAGTGCCACCACATCACGACAACGCAGGTTGGCGATACGCACCTTGTCGGTGGTGACGAAGGCTACCAACGTGGATAACTCGGCGGGCGATATATCACCAATAGGTTTGTCATTCAGAAAAATATCTCCGCTATGAATCTCGCCTAATTGCGCTATGGCGCGTAGCAGCGTACTCTTTCCCGTACCGTTGCGCCCCACAAGTGCCGTCAGCTCCCCACATCGCACCTCGCCCGTGAGCGAGTCGATTAGCGTGCGGAGTCCATATCCTAACGTGAGATTGTTGAATCGTATCATCGTTATACAATATTTTTATTACGTATTACCACCCATATAACAATCGGAATACCCATCAGGGCCGTTATGGTATTTACAGGCAGCGTAAGTAGTTTCGATATTATATCGCACATCAGCAGCGCCACGGCTCCCGTCAGTGCTGTTGCAGGCATCAGCGTGCGGTGGTCGGCGTCGCTGAAGAGTATGCGTGCCACGTGAGGTATGGCCAGACCGATAAAACCTATAGGTCCACAAAATGCTGTGACCGTACCTGCAAGAAGTGTTGTCGAGAGCAGGATGAGCAGGCGTGTTCTGCCGATGTTGAGTCCCATCGTGCGGGCGTACGACTCACCCAGAAGCAACAGGTTTAGGGGTTTGATGACGCTTATCGAGATTGCAAGGCCTGCAACTATTACCGGAGCGACCAACGCAAGTTGCGACGTGGTTACATCGCCCAGCGAGCCCATTGTCCAGATAACGAAGCTCTTGAGAGCCTCCTCGTTACTCAGGTATTGCAGAATCTGCACGATGGCACTCACGCCCGAGTCTATCATAATACCCAGAATCAGTATCACCATAATATCCTTTATCCGCTTGCTGACACTCGCCACGATAACCAATATCGCCGCCGCACCAATCCAGGCTGCGCCAGCCGTACCGAGCGTAGTCATCATAGCACCTCCTCCCGCGCCGAGTAGCGGAGCGCCTAAGATAAATAGTGCCACGCCAAGACTCGCACCCGAGCTCACGCCCAACACGTAAGGTCCTGCCAGCGGGTTGCGGAAGAGCGTCTGCATCTGCAGACCACTGACCGACAGAGCCGCACCTGCAAGGATAGCCATCGTAGCCTTCATCAGACGTATGTCGAGAATAATTTTTCTCGTTACGGGGTCACACTCTCCTCCCGTCAAGGCAGCCCATACGTCACGTGCGGCAATGCCGACCGAGCCGACCATCATATCGATGGCGAAGAGCAGTAGGGCCAGGATGGTAAGTATGGCGAAGAGTATTGCGGAACCTCTTTTCATCTCTATTTCAGTTGTTTGTAGTAGTATAAATCCTCATTGCGGCCTTGCAGTATTGTCGCAAGGTCCTGCAATATCACATCGGGTCGCACCACGCCCGACTCCCAGAAGTCGGAGCCTCC
The DNA here is from genome assembly GCA_015059845.1 of Rikenellaceae bacterium. Classification (GTDB taxonomy): domain Bacteria; phylum Bacteroidota; class Bacteroidia; order Bacteroidales; family Rikenellaceae; genus Alistipes. The sequence continues at coordinate 40,065 of SUZR01000007.1, forward strand.
CTGCGGTGTCTGGCGGCCGTTATTGTTATAGACCTGCATCTCGCGCACGGCCTTTACGTCGGCAAATTTGGGATTCTGGCGTGTAAGCTCCTCCAGCGAGTTGCATCCTCCGACATTGAGCCACACGTCGGCCTCCGATGCCCAAATGTAGGCCTGCTCCATATCCACAGGCTGCGAGGAGTTGCCAGGCCCTTCAATGGTAAATGGCTTACCTCCCGCATCGCGTATAAGGCGTGCCATATAGTTCTGCTCGGAGGGTATGAACCACGAGTCGCGGTAGGGCGTGTTGAGCATAACCTGCTTGCGCTGCTCATCGGGTAGGTTTACCTCCTTGGCCAGCGTGGTGTAGCGCTCGGCGATAGATGCAAACTGCTCCTCGGCCTTTTGGCGTGCGCCTGTAATCTCACCCATTGCCACCATCCACTCGGCTTTACCCAACGGTGAGGACTCAACATACTCGCCAAGGTAGAGGTACGGAATACCCAGCTCGCGCAATTTGGACTCCATACCACTTGCGCCCATCACACCATAGAGCAACACAAGGTCGGGGTCAAGGGCCAGGACCAATTCGTAGTTTATATTGTTGTCGTAACCCACATCGCCTATGCTCTGGCGATTCGTAACCACATATTCGTCCGAGATAAAATCTATTCCCGACACACCCGCAATGCACTCCTGCTTGTCGATGGCCGAGAGCATAGCCACATAGCTCGATGACATACAGATAATACGTCTGGCCTCCTTCTCGATGCGTTGTATGTTCGTACCTTCAGCCTTGAATCGGCCGCTGCGGTCGATTAACAACATCTGCTCCACATCCTGAGCGCCCTGCCACGGATTCTTTACCGTTATCAGGGTTGAGTTATCCTCCTTGCAGCCCCTTATCTCGAATCCCGAGGCGTGCTTAGGCGTGTAAATAACCTCGGTGAAGAGGGCCGCATCGAACGGCGTTGTGTTTGCAGCGCAACCCATACAGATTGCGAGTGCGAGGAGGTATGTTACTATGCGATTCATTCTATCGTTTGCGTATATCCTGGTGAATACTCTGTACTATGGCCTTGCCGTCGCGTGTCTGTCGCTCCGCGGCAGCAGCCTCTGCACTGCTATCTATTACGGCGTTGCGTGTGCAGTCAAATATCGTGTGCCCCTCGGCGTCAACCACCCCGAAGGCGTTGTTGTAGCTCCAGAAGGCGTAGTGGGGCGTCTGCGTATTGAAGATATCGTGGCTGAAGGTAAACTCATCGTGCGCAATGCCCATCTGAGAGAGCAGTGTCGCCGCAAGGTCGGCCTGCGAGCAGAAGGTATCTACCTTCATACCGGCCTTCGATATTGCTCCTCCCGTCCATATCATCGGTATGCGCTGACGCTCCAGCGAGCCGGTTGTAAGCTCCTCGGGGTAGGGCATACCGTGGTCGGCAATCAGCACTACAAGCATATTATCCCACGCCTCGGATTGGCGCCATCTGTCAATCATTGCTCCCACGTGCTGGTCGGTGTAGTTTACCGAGTTGAGAATCTTATTCTCGAATGCCGCGTGCGGCACATCAAAAGGCTCGTGTGATGAGAGCGTCAGCAGCGTGGCGAAGAATGGCCTGCCCTCTTGCGAAAGGCGAATCACCTCGTCAGCGAAGTAGGGACATACCACGCCATCCTGATAACCCCACTCGTTGGTTGTGGCGTCGAACGACATCTGCGCTTTATCGACAATCTTCTCCACGCCCGTACCGTAGAGGTATGATATGGTATTTGTGAAGTTTGCATCGCCGCCATACATAAAACTTGTGGCATAACCCGCATCACGCAGCGAGCGAGCTATGGCGGGCAGGGTGTGTGCCTTTTTGGGGTACTTCATAACCGAAACCACAGGGTGAGCAGCATAGCCGCTCATCACGGCCACCGTACCTCGGTCGGTGCGGTAGGAGTTGGCGTACATATTCTCAAACCATATACCCTCAGCCTTTATCTCCTGCAGGCGTGGAGCTACGGCCCGACCTTCAACCACCTCATCCGTAACCGTGCGACCCAGACTCTCAAGCATAATCAGCACCACATTGGGACGCTCGGTATTTAACACCATCTCGGAGGGCTCTCCCTTCTTAGTAAGTGCGGAAAATATCTCGGCACACTCCTGGTCGGAGTAGTAGCGGTAGTCGCTATCCTTCAGCTCGGAGCGGGCGGCCGATGAGAGAAACGAGAATACGGGGTTTGTCGCCGCCTGATTCAGGAACATATTATCGCTGAAATAGACCTTGCTCACATTGGCAGGAGCGGTGTCAACGCCACCACGAATGGCCAAGAATATGAATCCGCCCAAAAGAATCATTGCGAAAGTGGATGCGATGCGTTGCTTAAGGCTCTGCTTTACCACTCGGTATATCTTTGCGACGGGTCGCCACGCAGCGAAAAGCAGCGCGCCATATAGGCAGAATAGAATTAATGTTGGCCATAGGTCACCCCACGTTACGCTGGCGGCAGCCTCCTTTGGCGTGCGCAGGTAGGGTATGATGGTGCTGTCGAGGCGGAAATCCCAATGGCGGAACAGACCCATATCCACCGCAACGATAAGAGCCACCGCGAAGGCTATAATGGCGAAGTAGATTGTCAGCAGGCGTTGCATCACACGCTCGGGAATCTTCACCCACACGGCAATGAGCATCGCAAGCCACGGCAGAACGGCGATATATCCTGCCGTTGTGGAGTCGAGCAGCAGGCCATTCCACACCACACCCCATAGGTCGGATGCTGAGGCCTCGGCGGCACGCTCGGCATACCACATCAGGAATATAGGCTTCTGCAAGGCCATCAGCAGGAGCGTGATGACATAGAGAGCCACGATGGTTATTATCTTGGGAAACATCTTCTCTTAATTATTATAATGTCGCAAAGATAACTATTTTGACGTTCAAAATTCAAAATAGCATAGCCCAAATTTGGCCGAATGATTGAAAGTGGGAAAAATAAGTATAAATAGGTACCTTCGCCTCGGGCAAAATCCCTATCTTTGCAGTACGAAAAATGATAGTTATGAGTGAAATACTGGATTTGATAAATAAGATGTCGCCCTACCTGCTGTTGGGCTTTTTGTTGGCGGGCGTGATGCACGCCTTTGTGCCGAGCAGACTCTATCGCCGTTATTTGGGTGGCTCGTCGTTTAGCTCGGTTGTGAATGCAGCGTTGCTGGGTGTGCCTCTGCCGTTGTGCTCGTGCGGAGTGATTCCTACGGCTATGTCGCTACGCAAGGAGGGCGCATCGAAGGGTGCGGCCGTGTCGTTCCTGATTGCTACGCCGCAGACGGGTGTCGATTCGATTATTGCAACCTACTCGCTGATGGGACTGCCGTTTGCATTGCTGCGTCCCGTGGTGGCCTTTGTGACGGCACTGATAGGCGGTGAGGTGGTAAATATCTTCGACAAGAAGGATACGGAGTCGGTGGGCGAGCTCGCACCAGCCGAAGAAAAGAGGCTCACTTTCTCGCAGAAGATTGTCGCCGCCCTGCGTTATGCCTTTGTCGATATGATGCAGGATATAGGTCGCTGGCTGGTTGTGGGTCTTGTCGTGGCGGGGCTTATTACGGTCTTTGTGCCCGATTCGTTTTTCGCACTCTTTGCCGATAATTCGCTGCTCAGTATGGTTATCGTGCTGTTGTTTGCTATGCCGATGTACCTCTGTGCTACGGGCTCCATTCCTATCGCTGTGGCGCTGATGATGAAGGGCCTTTCGCCTGGTACGGCGCTGGTGCTGCTGATGGCAGGCCCTGCCGTTAATGCTGCTTCGATGTTGGTTGTGGGCAAGGTGCTGGGACGTCGTACTCTGTTGCTCTATCTGGCCTCGATAGTTGGAGGTGCTATGGCTTTTGGTTTGGGTGTGGATTACCTCCTGCCACGCGAGTGGTTTACCGTTGCCATAGATAGTATCCATAGCTGCGGAGCGCACGGCGACTCCTATTTCAATATAATCTGTTCGGTGGTGCTGGCTCTGTTGCTTGTAAATGCTCTGGTGCGCAGATTCACCCATAAGGAGCCGTGTGCAGAGCAGGCGTGCGAGTGCCGTGAGCAGGTCTATTATATCGAGGGGCTGCGTTGTAACCATTGCCGCGCCAATGCCGAGAAGGCCATCGCTCAGTTGGAGGGCGTGGAGAGTGCCGAGGTCGATTTGCCTACGGGGCGTGCTACGGTGCGCGGTAGCGTGAGTGCGGAGCAGGTGCGTGGTGCTGTGGAGGCTCTGGGATTCAAACTCAAGGAGAACTAATACCTAAAACATAACAACAATGAAAAGACTTTTTAAGATTTTAGTGTGCGCCATTGCGCTCTTTGCATTTACCAATGTTGCCGAGGCCCAGCAGCCCGAGGGTAAGAGACTTCTGCTCAACATAGTGCGCAAGGTGAAGCCCGAGCACGTGACAACGCTGCGCGACTCGTTCCTCAAGTGCCGCGTAGAGACATTGAAGGAGCCTGGTTGCGAGCGATATGAGATTTATCAGTCGTGTGAGGACCCCACAATCTTCTTTATCTACGAGATTTGGACTACCGAGGAGGCACACCGCCAGCACAACGCCACACCCCACGTAAAGATTCACTCTCAGGAGTGCCGTGGAATATACGAACCCGATTTTAAGGGTGATTTTGTAAAAACACTAATTGATTAAAATTACCCCCCCCCATTAGGTAGATATCTAATGGAGGGGGTATTTAATAATTTAGATAATTTTAATGTCTTTAATTTTACAACTAGGAAAATGTTTTATTAATTTTTTTGACCATAAAATTTTATCAGAATTACTCCCGTGTGTATATATCCACCATTTATTGTCAATCAATCTATGCCCAGTTGTATTAGCGTATTTTTCTGTTGAGATTATCTTGTGTCCCTGTTTTTTATTACAATAAATATTACACTCGTTATATATTTTTTCTATACCTATGTATTTGATTAATTTGATATACATTTCTGTCGGAATACCTTGTTCGATTGTTCCATCCTCATATGTTATTTCAAATAATTTTCGCGTTTTAATAGATTCTGGAAAATATGAGTCGCATATTACATATATTCCATCGTTACCCCTATAACGCTTTAATGTTAGAGCTCCATATAGAATGTCGCTATTTGATGATGAATCTACAATTTCTTTAGCAAGGTCTATACTAATATCTTCTCCAACAATTATTCCTATCCACTTTTTTGCATTTTTTAATACTTCATTATACTTGGAGATATTTATAGAATGACGATGTTCTAAGTATAAAGATAATTGATTTTTGATAACATCGTTAGGCAATTTCCCCTTTTTAAGTTCAATAATTGCTATAGTATCCCCATCGCTTGATGGATATCTTGCGATTATATCAGCTCGGCCGTTGTCTGTATTTGAACGCTTACAGCCTTTAATAGGAATTTCATACCCAATAATTTCAATGTCATCAGAAATTTGCTCAAGTTTTAAGAGGTCTTTGTTCTCGATTAAAAACGATTCCATAAACAACTCTCTGTCAAATGGTAGGGCTTCGAGATTTATGGAATTAACATTCAAAACTTTGTTTATAATCATAATAGGTTAGTATTTGTACATTACATCATTACAAATTTACAAATAAAATATAGAAATATTTTGTTTTCGGAAAAATATTCGTACCTTTGCACCGCTAAATAGCACAACAACATTTAATTAATTCAATTATGAACAATTACGAAACCGTTTTCATTGTCACTCCCGTCCTCTCTGACGCACAGGTGAAGGAGGTTGCTGACAAATTCCAGGGCATCATTACCGAGAACGGCGGTCAGATCGTGAATGTGGAGAACTGGGGCCTTAAGAAGCTCGCTTATCCCATCCAGAAGAAGACCACCGGCTTCTACTTCCTCGTTGAGTTCGAGGGTGAGGGTGCACTCATCAACAAGCTCGAGACTGGCTACCGTCGTGACGAGCGTATCATTCGTTTCTTAACTTTCAAGCAGGACAAGTTCGCTGTAGAGTACTCTGCAAAGCGTCGTGCAAAGCTTGCTAACAAATCACAGGAGGAGTAAACTATGGCACAGGAGAATGTAAAGGGCGGTGAGATTCGCTATTTGAATCCCGTATCAGTAGATGTAAAGAAGAAGAAGTACTGCCGCTTCAAGAAGCTCGGTATTAAGTACGTAGATTATAAGGACGGTGAGTTCCTGAAGAAGTTCCTCAACGAGCAGGGTAAGATTCTTCCCCGTCGTTTGACCGGTACTTCACAGAAGTTCCAGAAGAAGGTGGCTCAGGCTGTTAAGCGTGCTCGTCACTTGGCTATTCTGCCGTTCGTAACCGATTGTATGAAATAATTAAGAGGAGGAGAGCAATATGGAAGTTATTCTTATTAAGGACGTAGAGAACTTGGGCTATGCTAACGACATCGTAAACGTTAAGCCCGGTTACGCAAACAATTACTTGATTCCTCAGGGCTTTGCTAAGGCTGCAACTGCTTCAGCAAAGAAGGTGTTGGCTGAGAACCTCCGCCAGCGCGCTCACAAGGATGCTAAGATTTTGGCTGACGCTCAGGCTTTGGCTGAGAAGATCGCTAACTTGCCTTTGGTTATCACCGTTAAGGCTGAGGAGGGTAAGATCTTCGGTGCTGTAACTTCAGCAGACGTTGCTGAGGCTTTGGCTGCTAAGGAGATCGTTGTTGACCGCAAGGCTATCGCAGTTGACTCTATCAAGACTGTCGGTGAGTACACTGCAACTGTTAAGCTTCACCGCGAGGTTAAGGCTACAGTAGCTTTGTCAGTAGTAGCTGAGGAGTAATTTTGTTGTCTTAAAGGTCTTTTCGGCGTTACGCTCGATTTCAAAATGCTCATTTACGCCAAGTAAACTCCGCTTTTGAAATCCTCGCAAGCCTTGAAAAGCCACTTTAATACAAACAAAATAATATTAAAGCAGACATCCATTGGGTGTCTGTTTTTTTGTGGCGTGGTATGCTCCGCTTTTTTCTCGGTCGCAGTTTCAAAATAGTAGCCGTTATATAAATTTTTCAATATTAAATGCTCAATCCTAAGGGTTGGGCATTTTTTATTTGAGGAAAGTAGAAGGAGAAGCCTTGAAAAGCCACTTTAATACAAGCAAAATAATATTAAAGCAGACATCCGTTGGGTGTCTGCTTTTTTTGTTATAAAGAGTGTAGCTTGGACTATTAAGATAAGTCATAAATACGTCATTCCACATTTTCACTACGGATTACATACCTGATACAAGTTTGTTGGTAAGTGAAAATGAATGGAATCTACCTTTGTCAAACTGCCTGCCTGATACAGATAATTTCTTGTTATAATAGTAAAAAAAGGCGAGCACGCGGCCCGCCCAATATTATAGTTGATATTTACAATCCGCCATCCACAACCCATACGCGCTGCTTGTTGTCATTACGCAGGGCGAGAACCAGCGTCTCCTTACTGCCGTCGGGCATTGTCACCTTGCACTTTATGAACTTACCCGGATAGAGTCCCGATGAGAACGGCTTGCCGATAGATTTCACCTCCAGGCCCTTGTATCTCGCCTCCACGACCTTCATTAAGTCACCCTTAAAATAGAACATCGCAGTGTTGAGAATCTCGCTATCCCACGTCTGCATCGCCTTGAGGATAATCTCGGCAGCCTCGTCGGCCTTAATGCCTACAAGTGGTGATGACGGCTCCACGTTAGGCTCCATATCGACGAACGATATTTTGTCAAACAGCCCCTTATCGTAGAGGTCGGCAGCGGTCAAAGGGGTGTTGTAGTCGATACTCTCGCTCTCAAGAATCGTTACGGGCTTGTCGTCAACCATAATCGCAATGCGCAACTTGTAGAGCATACCGCTATCCTTCGCGAACGAGTACTCTCTAAAGGTATTCGCCTCGGCCAGAGAGGTGTTGAGCATATAATCACTCTCCGAGAAGTTGCCCTGAGCCTTAGTCGTAACCCTTACGATAATTAGCTCGCCAACATCCAAAACCTCGTAGTTGGCACCCTTGTTGCGCTCGGCGGTACGATGCTCAGCTTCAAGCAGCAGGCGCGGGTTGAGCATAACCTCCAAGTCGTCTCCGACAAAACCTGCGTGCTGACACTTCCAGCCTACGTTGCTATCCTTGTTTCCAATCCACTGATATACATACTCTCCGCCCTTGTAGAGCAGGGTGCGGCCCTCCTTCTTTTCGATAGACCACAACATAGGCTCATCGTAGATAACCTTGATTGTTGCGGGGATGAAGTCTGCCCTTGGGTCGATGTAGTCAATCGGCTCGTCGGGCTTGGTGCGAATACTGCCCTTCAGTACCATCGTCTTGGCCTCCTGCATCACGATTAACGCCTGCGAGAAGTACTTGCGTGCTGCGTAGGCGGGCGAGTTGAGCGTGAAGGTGATAGCTATCGCCACTACGGCCGCCACCGAAGCTGCTGCGCCAATCCAATAGGAGATTCTGTTGCGGTGGGGTTTAACCTCTGCCTGCGACGCCTCTGCCTGCGACGCTCCTGTCTGCTCGGCTGCTGCCGCGAGGATGCGCTCTCGTAAATCGGCCGATGGCTTCACCTCGACCTTCGGGGTGAGCATAGAGATAATCTGCTCGTCGGTGTTGTTATATTCTGTTTTCATAGTTGAGAGAGTTTTTAGTTGATAAATTTTTGTTTTAGTTTCTCGATACCGCTCGTAAATCGGCTCTTGATGGTGGTTACGGGCTGCTCCAGCATCTCGGCAATCTCGGTGAACTTCAGCCCTGCGTGTATGTGCAGGCGAATCACCTCGGATTGCGCTTCGGGAAGGTGAGCGAGTAGTTTCTCTATACGTCTATACTCCTGCTCGGCCTCCCACTCATCGCTATGTGATGGTGCCGGCATCCGCTCCTCAAGGGGTTTCATTCGGGCTTTGTGTCGCAGCGTATCCACGCAGCCGTTTGCCACGATGCGAAATAGGTATGCTTTGGGGTTGGCGGGCTTTATCGCGGCTGATGCCACCTTTAGAAAAGCCTCCTGCACAACATCCTCGGCATCGCTACGACTACCCACGCGGAAGAAGGCGTAGCGGAAGAGTTGCTCCTGCCACTCATCTATCCACTCGGCGAGTTGTTCGATATTCGTTTTTGAGTTTAGTTTCATTTTGTGTAAAAGTTTATAATTCAAACGCTGCGTTTGACTATATGACGTGAAATTACGAAAAAAGACGAAATCAATCTCACTTTTTTTGAGAAACCGCCAGTTTTCGATTAGCATAATGAAAAAATAGTAAGATTTGTAATAATAATTTTGAGTTTTTTTTATTTTGGATATAAAATAAATTAGTATATTTGTTTAATTGTAACCTTTAGAATGTTAATCAATGAATTTGGAGATATTTTTAGCAGGTTCGACTACGCTAAGTAAGCAACGAGATATTATTCGCAATCAGATAATGATGTGGAATGCGAATCGAAATTTAAATGATAAAGATGTCGTATTTAACGTTTATACATTTGAGAATTTTGACGATGCTATTTCTGACAAATCAACAGGTCAGCCAGAGTATAATAAATTTATACGAGAACGAGCAGATATAGCTATTTTTGTATTATATGATGGAATAAATGAAAAGACAAGAGAGGAATTTGATGTAGCATATGAAAGTTTGCAGTCAAAGCGTAAGGCTCCTGACTTAATAGTGTTTTCTCATAAATCAAGTCTAAGTAAAGAAATAGAAAATATAAGAGAAAAGCTTAAAAGTGACGGTAAATATTTTAAGGAATATACTTCGGATGATGATTTAAAGAATTCTATAGGTAAGATTTTAGATAAGTATGTGTCTAGAAAGAAAGAAGAAGTAAGAATTCAGAAACAAATAATAGTTAGAAATTTTTTTGTATTATTTGCTATTATATGTATAGTGGGTGTATTTGGTTTTGTTAGATTTTCAAAGAGGCAGGACTGTGTAGAGAGAATGAGAGAGGCTCTTGAAAAATATGAAAGTAATTCTAGTAATCTAGAATATTATATGAACTTACGTAGCGCAAAAAAGGAATATGATGATTTAGGCTTCTCGAAGGATAATGAAATTTACAAAAAAATAAAAGACTGTTTAAAAATAGAATGATTATGAAAAAAGTTTTATTAGTTGTTATCTTAAGCGCGGCAATTTCGTTCATGTGTTGTGGCGAAAAAAAAGATTCGTCTACTCAAATCCTTGAGCTCATTGAGAATGTCCATAATAACAGAATTTTTGACGAAATTGAAAATTGTAAAGAACTAGATAATGAGTGCGAGTATGTCTTAAAGGCTAAAAATGCAATCGACGATACTCGACTTAAATTGATTAAACTGGAGGATGTATTAAGTCAGCCAGATCAATTAACAAGTAAGGACGATTTTACCAAATGTGTATATAGAATGATGGGGCTTCAATCGTCTGTTGATATAAGTTCTAATGCTTTCAAAAGCCATATCTTATTTTTACAGAATTTTATCTCTAGTAAAAGTGATAATAATACGACTAAATATATAGAATTTAAAAGATCTTTGATCTCGGGAGATAGTAGTATAATTGAATCAGGAACACCGGTTTTAATAGCTCAAGAAAATTTTAATGCAGCTGCTCAAGGTTTTACTAATGTATTATCTCAAGTATTGAGAAATGTTGAGAGTAAAGATTTAGAGGCTGCTGCTAATTCACTAAATAGAGAAGAAGCAATTGCCTATAGAATGGCTATGGCTGAACTGTTGAATGCTTTCTACCAATTTGAGAGTTCAAGAGCCGAGTATATATTGGATGTGTTCAAATCGTATAATGATATGTAATAAATTAGTAAGGAAGATTTTTATTTGGATACTTGTGATTTTTAGATAAAATGTAGTAAAATATTTCTATGAGCCAGAAAAAACGTACCGAGATTGCCGAGTTGGGCGAGTTTGGATTAATTGACTGTTTGACAAAAGATGCTACAACCAACAATAAGCACACGCTCAAGGGTGTGGGCGACGACGCTACAGTGATTGCTGCGGGGCGCGACGATGCGATGGTTGTGACGACCGACACAATGCTGGAGGGCATCGACTTCGATTTGACCTACTTCCCGCTGAAGCATCTCGGATACAAGGCCGTAACCGTTGGCGTGAGCGATGTGCTGGCGATGAATGCGCAGCCCGAGCAGATTATGATTTCGCTCGGTATCTCGTCAAAGATTCCCGTTGAGGCGTTGCAGGATTTGTATGAGGGTATAAATTTTGCCTGCAAGGAGTTGGGTGTGGACCTGGTTGGTGGCGACACCACGGCCTCGATGACGGGTCTGGTTATAAACATCACAACCATTGGCCGTGCCAAGCGCAAGGCCATCAGCTACCGTTCGGGGGCGCAGTTTAACGACCTTATCTGCATTACGGGTAACCTCGGTGCGGCGTATATGGGCTTGCAGTTGCTGGAGCGCGAGAAGCGTGTGTTGCGCGACGTGGAGAATCCTGAGCCGCAGTTCACAGGTTATGAGTATCTGTTGCAGCGCTATTTGAAGCCACGCGCGCGTAAGGATATTATTGACTTATTGGCCGAGGAGAAGATTGTCCCCACCTCGATGATTGACATCTCGGACGGTTTGGCCAGCGAGGTGTTGCAGATATGTAAGGCCTCGAAGTGCGGTGCGCGTATCTATCTCGACCGTATTCCTATCGCCAAGCAGACCTCTGCTCTGGCCGAGGAGATGCACGCCGACCCCGTTGTGGCGGCATTGAATGGCGGAAATGATTATGAGTTGATGTTCACTGTACCTCTTGCTATGCAGGAGCAGGTTATGCGTCTGGGCGTAGTGGATGTTGTGGGCCATATCACCCGCGAGAGTACGGGAGCATATTTGGTTACGCCCGACGGTAGCGATATTAAGCTGCGTGCGCAGGGATTTAAGGAGTAGGGCTTATGAAGAAGGTTAAGAAGATACTTGTTGTCGTTGGAGCTATCGCCATATTTGTGGCGATGACCTTTGCTGCGTATTACTACTGGGAGTATGTGAATGCAATATATTAGTAACGTATAATAAAAAAGGTGTCCGAATATCGGACACCTTTTTTATTCCTGAAGATATAGTCTTGACTCTCGGCCCTTCTCTGTGCGGAGAATCAATACCTGTCGGCTTTTGGTGTTGCTGTCAGATTGCTTGGCAATGGTGGCCGTTATGCCGAAGCTGCGCTCACGACGTGCGGGAATAACAGGCTCCTCGTCGCTCTTCTTCTTGTCGGCCTTTTTTACCTCTGGCGGCAACGATATTATACCATATAATATTATCTCGTTCTCTCGGCCTGCGAGCTGCCACGCTGTAAATCGCAATGTCTGCTGAGGCTGGTATTGCGTGATGCGGCCGCGAGGTTTTAGCTCTATATCTACTGCCATAGGCACCTTACCCTCCGTCGCCCAGCGACCCAAAGCCTTCGGATAGGTCTCGTCGGTGGTTATGGTCAGGGCAAGTGGTAGCTCATCCTCCTCCTGCGAGGGCATATATATCACTTCGGCAATATTTCCCTCCACCATCTCTCCACCCTCGAGTATAGTCTGCTCGTCGATGGCGAAGTGGCGCGTGCCGATAGTATCTCCTCGGATGATTATGTTCTCCGCAGAGCTTGCTGCATCTATATATCCGGCAGCAATCATCGGCTCCACCTCCGCCCGTCGGCACGATAGCAGCGAGAGAGCCATTGAGGCGAGTATTATCGAAAAAATATGTCTCATCGAAACGTGTTTAATGCCCAAAGTTACGAAAATATCGTCACGCGAGCCGAAAATCATATAAAGTTATGAATAATTTTCCATATCTATGCAACTTTTGGGGCAAATTGTTCTCTCTGGCAGTACGTTTTTTGGATAAGTTTTTGTAATTTTGGCGTCAGTTAGGTTTATAAACTACTACCATTATGCTTAATATTATATTGTTTGGTGCGCCAGGATGCGGCAAGGGTACGCAGGCGGCGCGTATTAAGGAGAAGTACAACATCAACCACATCTCAACAGGTGAGGTTATCCGTGGTGAGATTTCGCGTGGTACGGAGTTGGGCAAGAGTATGCAGAGTTATATCGAAGCTGGTAAGCTGGCTCCCGATTCAATCGTAATCGGTATGATTCGCAACTATATTGCCGAGCATAAGGACGCCGTGGGTAATATCTTCGACGGCTTCCCCCGCACTACAGCTCAGGCTGAGGAGTTCGACCGTATCTTGGCTGAGGATGGTTTGGCTGTAAACGTTATGATATATATGGATGTTCCCGAGGAGGAGCTCGTGAAGCGTATCCTTCTGCGTGGTAAGGACTCAGGTCGTGCCGATGACGCATCGGAGGATGTTATCCGCAACCGAATCGCGGTATATCGTGAGCAGACCGAGATTGTTGCCGACCACTACTCAAAGCAGGGTAAGTACGTAGCTATCGATGGTGTGGGTACAATGGACGAGGTCTTCGACCGCATCTGCGCAGCTATCGACGCCAACAAGTAATTGTCTAACAATGCTCTTTTGGCATCTGGCTTGCCCTCAAAATGCTCATTTACTCGGTGTAAACTCCGCTTTCTCGGGCTGCGGCCAGCTTCAACCGACGCTGCGAGCGAGGGCAAAGTGTGCTTGCATATTTTGCCGAGTCGCGAGGAGGAAAAGCCACCCTTGTGGTGGGTTAAAATAGCTATTGTTATACAATTCCTTAATTATATTCTTGGAGTGTCCGAATAACATCGGACACTCTTTTTTATTGTTTCTCGTCATAACCTGCAACTTATACTTGTTTTATTCAGTTAATCAGTCACTTTTTTTCAGATGTTTTATTGTGGATTATATTTTTTTTCTTACCTTTGCACCGCTAAAGTCCTTGCTATTGCATAGATGATAGCGGTAGGGTCCATTCGTCTATCGGTTAGGACGCAAGATTTTCATTCTTGAAAGAGGAGTTCGACTCTCCTATGGACTACTATGACTGACGCCCCGTGAGCGATTAATATTCTTCAGGGTGGCGTTTGACAGGGTGAAAATTTTTTTGAACACTTACGCGGTGTTCGTTGAGGCGCAAGCCTCTCGGTGGTGGATGGACGCACATATCGGTCCAGAGAAACAGAAAACAGAAAAAGTAAAAAATAAAAACTTAAAAACATTATGGCAAATCACAAGTCATCAAAGAAGAGAATCCGTCAGACAGTTACCAAGCGTGCTCACAACCGTTTGTATCACAAGACTGCTCGTAACGCTGTAAAGGCATTGCGTAACACTTCAGAGAAGAGCGCTGCAGAGGCATTGCTTCCCAAGGTATCATCTATGCTCGATAAGTTGGCTAAGACCAACATTATCCACAAGAACAAGGCTGCTAACTTGAAGAGCTCACTCGCACTCCACGTTAACGCATTGTAATCCAAAGCGGATATCGTAAGATAAAAGGCTGTCCATTAGGGCAGCCTTTGTTATTGTTTATAGTATATTTAATTACTTATTTGAGAAATCATATCCTACAATTTTGTCAGCGTAATCTTTCCAACCGTCTGCAGATTTATAGGCGTCAACAGATGACGAAGGAACATATATTTTACTAATCGCATTGCTCTGATGGAATACATCAATGCCTAATGTTGGAGGATTTACATTCGTGCAATATATTGTTGACAAACTAGTACAACCCTTAAATGCATAATAAGCAATTGATGACACTTTGCTTGGTATAGTAATTTCTGTCAAGCTTTTACAATTCTGAAAGAATGTATTTCCAATTGATGTTATATTTTCAGATAGAGTAACACTGGTTAGGTTTTCACAATTCCACAAAATTCCTGCGCCCATATTTGTTACACTATTAGGAATCTTGATTGTCTGTAACTTCTTACATCCATTAAAAGCATCATATTTTATAGTAGTTACACTATTTGGAATACTTATTTCATTTAAACTTGCACAATCATAAAATGCTCCTTCTCCAATTGTTTTTACTTTATTAGGGATATTTATCTTTTCCAGATTGACGCAATCATCAAAAGAGTATGCACCAATTTTTGTAACACTTTCGGGAATCGTCATTGTTAAAAGTGTAGTACAATCATTAAACGAACTAATATTGGTTACATCACCATTAAAGGTTATTATACCTTTACCATTTTCATAAACATTACTAGTAATTGTAGCACCAAATGATTTTGAATAAGGGTTTACGATCTGTCCATCCGTTGAAGTGTACCAAATCTGATTATTTGGAGGAGTGTTTGCGTCTAAAATCTCCACCTCAAACGCAGTCATTGACTTTAGTACATTTCGCTCAATAACATAGTTCTTCGTGGTCGATTTTTCCATTGTAGCACCAGTAGTATCAGTGATTGTGATTGTAAAACCTTTGGAAAATGTCGTTGGAGGCACAACAATCCAAAAATCTTTTGCCTCAGCCGCTGTTGCACCCAATGCCACACCATCACCACAGTCGAGCGTGATACTCTCTGTTGCGCTTGCGCTCATCTCGAGTTCGGGATTCTGGCCATACTTGGTGGTAACAGTTGCCTTCCCTGCAATCTTTTCCGAGTTATTTCCTTTTAACTCAATACTCTTAACCGTAACACCCTCACCATAGAGTCGCAAGCGCAAAAATCCACCAACATTCTTGAACGGCAGAAAATAGTCGTTCGGTCCAGATGTTACAGCCACCATCGTGTTAGCATCTTGTCCAAACGAATTTTCTGCGTATTGCTGTGTAGCGGGCAATGAAAGAGTTATCACCTCATCGTTACTAATTTTGTTAGATGAGGAATAAGGGTAAACAGCATAGTTTGCAGATATGCTATTTCCAGTTCCGAACTGAGATGTTGCAATCTCCGAAAATGTACCACTATTATCACCCGTTTCGCCATCGAGCTGATATTTTCTGTTCAGTGTAGATGTGAAGATAGTTAGCAAATCACCTTCAGTCCATAGTAAACGTACTTTTTCGTCCACAAATGTACGCGTATCCTCCTCGGCGAATTCTGCGTGGAACTTTTGCGAGTTAATTTTCTGCTGGCTGACCGATTCTACATCAGCCTTAGTGCATCCAACGAACAACAAAATGCATAGTGCGATGAAATAATTTCTCATAGTCATAGATTTTTACCAGTCAGTTGTTCCACCATCTTCGGGATTCTCAAGTGAGGGGCTATTTGCAAAGCCTTTTTCAATTTCTACTTCGATTGATTCTACAATCGGAGATTCATAATGTTTTTTCATAGTTATAGTATTTAATGTTAAATATTAATTACAAATATGTGTAAATGACAGTTGTTCAACCTAAAAAGAGAAGCGTGAGTATAGCTTCAGTTGAAAGGGACGACCAAGTACCCACGCGAACAAAAGCACAACCCACGCCATAAGGCGTGAGCATTTAATGTGCCTATTGTTTGTTCGCTGTATAAATTTGGTCGTTTTATCAACTAAACAATAGCCCTAAATGCCATCTATAAAAGACTACGTATTCCGCAATCCAATAACAAAGTTAGGAAAAGTTTCTTATAATATACATTTTTGGTTGTAAAAAAGCACGAAAAAACTCCCGCACCTTGCGGCGCGGGAGCGATTCAGAGTTTATAAGTAGTTGATTACTTATTCTTCTCCATAGCAGCCTTCAACTCTGCCAAACCTGCGATGTCACCCAAAGTGGTCTTCTCGATAGAAGCGTTAACCTTCTTCAATGAAGACTTGGTTGCATCAGCAGCAGCACGCTTCTCAGCCTTCTCAGCTGCGATCTCAGCACGCTTTGCCTCCTCGAAAATACGAGAGTGAGAGAGAGTGATGCGCTTAGTAGCCTTAGAGAACTCGATAACCTTGAAGTCAGCAGTCTCGCCAGCCTTCAATGTAGTACCGTCCTCCTTAACCATCTGCTTAGCAGGAACGAAACCAGTGATGTTCTCGCCCAAAACTACAACAGCACCCTTGTCGTTAACCTCAGAGATAGTAGCGTTGTGAACAGTGTCAACAGCGTACTTAGACTCAATCTCGTTCCAGGGGTTCTCCTCCAACTGCTTGTGGCCAAGGCTCAAGCGGCGGTTCTCCTTGTCAATCTCAAGAACTACAACCTCGATCTCAGCACCAATCTGAGTGAACTCGCTGGGGTGCTTAACCTTCTTAGTCCAAGAGAGGTCAGAGATGTGGATCAAACCATCGATACCCTCCTCGATCTCTACGAATACACCGAAGTTAGTGAAGTTGCGAACCTTAGCGTTGCACTTTGTGCCAACGGGGTACTTAGCGTCGATACCTGCCCAAGGATCGGGAGTAAGCTGCTTGATACCGAGTGACATCTTGCGCTCCTCGCGGTCGAGAGTCAAGATAACTGCCTCAACCTCGTCACCTACCTTCAAGAACTCCTGAGCTGAACGCAAGTGCTGGCTCCAAGACATCTCAGATACGTGGATAAGACCCTCAACGCCTGCAGCGATCTCAACGAATGCGCCGTAGTCAGCCATAACAACAACCTTACCCTTAACAGTGTCGCCAACCTTGAGGTTTGCGTCCAAAGCCTCCCAGGGGTGGGGAGTAAGCTGCTTCAAGCCAAGAGCGATACGCTTCTTCTGCTCGTCGAAGTCGATGATTACAACGTTCAACTTCTGATCCAACTGTACCAACTCCTCGGGCTTGTTTACGCGGCCCCAACTCAGGTCGGTGATGTGAATCAAACCGTCAACACCGCCGAGGTCGATGAATACACCGTAGTTGGTGATATTCTTAACAGTACCCTCGAGGATCTGACCCTTCTCGAGCTTAGACATAATAACCTGCTTCTGAGCCTCGAGCTCTGCCTCGATGAGTGCCTTGTGTGATACAACTACATTGCGGAACTCCTGGTTGATCTTAACAACCTTGAACTCCATTGTCTTGTCAACGTAGATATCGTAGTCGCGGATAGGCTTAACGTCAATCTGCGAACCGGGCAAGAATGCCTCGATACCGAATACGTCAACAATCATACCGCCCTTAGTGCGGCACTTAACGTAACCCTTAATGATCTCGTCGTTGTTCAAAGCCTCGTTTACACGATCCCAGCTCTTGAGCTGACGAGCCTTCTTGTGCGAGAGTGCCAAAGCACCGCTCTTGTCCTCAACTGACTCTACGTAAACCTCTACCTTGTCACCTACAGTCAACTCAGGGTTGTAACGGAACTCAGTTGCCTGAATCATACCCTCGCTCTTGTAGCCGATGTTTACGGTTACCTCGCGCTTGTTGATCTCGCTAACGGTACCCTCAACAACCTCGCCTACAGCGATGTTAGAAAGAGTCTGGCCATAAGCCTCAGCTACCTGCTCCTTAGACTGACCGCCATAAAGATCCAAATCATTCTCAAACGCGTTCCAATCGAAACTCTCGTTTGCTACATTGTTCAATACTTCCATCGTGGAAAATGTTTTGCGATACAATCGCTCGTTAAATTGTTAATAATAAATGTTTTATACCCGCGCCCGCGTCATACGCGCGCAAAGCGACGACAAAGATACTGCAAAAACAGTAAATTTCAACATTTTAATCTTCTTTTTTTATCGAAAAAAGTGATTTTTTCTTGTATCTTTGTATTTGTCGCTGCTTACGAGCTAAAAAGTTGAAGAGAAAATATATTAAAAGTCTAAAATACAATGAGAAAAACAATTTTTATGGCAGCCGTTGCTGCTTTGGCAATGGCGGGCTGTGCTGAGGCTCCCAAAGGGGGCACATTTAACGGTACAAAGGGCGAGGTGAAACTCCTTACGCTCGACCCGGGTCACTTCCACGCCGCGCTGGTGCAGATGTATATGTACGATCAGGTGGACCCCACGGTTCACGTCTATGCTCCCGAGGGTGACGATGCACAGATGCATCTCGACCGCGTGAAGATTTACAACGAGCGCTCGGAGCGCCCCACATCGTGGAACGAGCAGCTCTACACGGGCGACGACTTCCTTGAGAAGATGATTGAAGAGAAGAAGGGTAACGTTGTCGTGCTGGCGGGTAACAATGGCAAGAAGACAGGTTACGTTAAGGCGGCCGTAGATGCCGGTATTAACGTACTGTCGGACAAACCAATGGCTATCGACCAGAAGAATTTTAAGATGCTGGAGCAGACACTGCGCGAGGCACCTGAGAAGGGCGTGATGGTCTATGATATTATGACCGAGCGCTCGGAGATAAACAACGAGTTGCAGCGCGTGCTGGTTGCTATGCCCGAATTGTTTGGCGAGATGGAGAAGGGTACGCCCGAGAATCCCGCCATCACAAAGGAGAGCGTTCACCACTTCTTTAAGTACGTGTCGGGTCAGCCCCTGCGCCGTCCCGAGTGGTATTTCGATGTGGAGCAGCAGGGCGAGGGTATTATCGACGTAACTACGCATCTTGTTGATTTGGTGCAGTGTACGGTTATGCCCGAGCAGGAGATTGACTATACGAAGGATATCGAGTTCACCTCGGCAAAGCGTTGGGCAACACCCATTCCGCTGGATAAATATCGTCTGGTGACAGGCAAGGATGAGTATCCCTCATTCCTGAAGAAGGATATCGTTGACGATACGTTGCAGGTATATTCAAATGGCGAGCTTAACTACAAACTCAACGGCGTGAATTGCCGCGTGAGCGTTGTGTGGAATTTTATGGCGGCCGTTGGCACTGAGGGTACGGGCGATACGCACTACTCGGTTGTTAAGGGTTCGAAGGCCAATGTTGAGATTCGTCAGGGTGCCGAGCAGGGTTATAAACCTATGTTGTACGTTGTCTGCAAGGGTGACGATGTGGCAGCATTTGAGGCTACGTTGCGCAAGGCTCTGAAGTCGGTTGGTGATAAGTATCCTGGTTTGGGTATTGAGAAGTCGAGTGATAAGGAGTGGAAGGTAACAATCCCCGCCGATATCGTTAAGACTCACGAGCAGCGCTTCAGCTCTGTGATGAAGGTTTATCTTGGCTATCTGGTTGATGGTCAGATTCCTGCGTGGGAGCGCTCGCAGATGATTTCGAAATATTATACCACGACCAAAGCCCTCGAAGTAGCTAAACAGTAAATAGCTCTTGTTATACAATTTCTGAGAAATTGAAATTGTGAAAAAAGGTGTCCCCCGTCGGACACCTTTTTTATTATTCTAAACTTAAATGTTTCTCCAGCGTTTGTCGCAGATGCGAATTGTCGAGGTGGGTATAAATCTCCGTCGTGAGAATATTCTCGTGGCCAAGCAACTCCTGCACCTGACGAATGTTGGCACCGCCCTCTAATAGATGCGTGGCGAAGGAGTGGCGGAAGGTGTGGGGGCTTATCTTTTTATCTATGCCTGCACGCTGCGCCGCCTGCTTTATGATGGTAAAAATCATTACTCGCGTAAGTTTCTTGCCACGGTTATTCAAAAAGAGAATCTCCTCCTTGCGATGGGCCTTGTTGCGCACCTCCATATATAATTGTATGCGGTCGCGGGCCATACCACTCACGGGCACGAGGCGTTGCTTGTTGCCTTTGCCAATCACGCGGATATAACCCTCACCAAAGAATAAGTCACCCAATCGCAGGTCGCATAACTCGCTGACACGCAGTCCGCAAGAGTATAACACCTCCAATATGGCCTGGTCGCGCAGCCCCTTTGTCGTAGAGGCGTCAATCGAACGTATTAACCTGTCTATCTCATCGACCGAGAGCGTGTCGGGCAGCGGGCGTGACGATTTTGGAGCCTCGATAAGCTCGGCGGGTGAGGAGTCGATAACCTCCTCGAGCAGCAGGTAGTTGAAAAAACTCTTTATGCTACTCAGGGCACGTGCCTGCGAACTCTTTTCGCGCCCCTGCTCATATAGACGACTCATATAGTTGCGTATCATCTCCATCTCAACCCTCTTTGGAGGAACGTCGTACATACGCAATACATAATGAGCGAATTGCGCCAGGTCGCGCATATATGATTCGATGGTGTTATCCGATAGGTGCTTCTCCAATCGCATATAGGTACGATATCCGCGCGAAATTTCCGTCCATTTTTTCGTGTATTCTGCCATATTCTGCGTAACTTTGTGCAAGCAAAAATAGTAAAATTTTACATAATATGAAATATGTAGAACTCAATATCGCAGTCGCAGACTCTATGCAGGCCGAGATTTTGACGGCCCTGCTGTCGGATTATCCCTTTGAGGCCTTTGCCGAGGAGGAGGGTGCGCTGAAGGCATATATCCTGGATAGCGATTACACCGAATGTAGTCAGGAGGTAGAGCAACTGCTTCTGTCGCAGGATGTTGAATTTGAGGTGATAGAGGTTGTGCAGCAGAATTGGAATGCCGAGTGGGAGAGTGGCTTTGAGCCTGTGGAGGTTACGGGCGAAAAACCTATCCGTATTCGCGCGCCGCACCACTCGCCCGCCGAAGAGGGTGTTATGGATGTTGTCATCGCTCCGCGTATGTCGTTCGGCACGGGTCATCACGCCACAACGGCTCTGATGTCGCAGACCATCGCCTCGGAGGGCGTTGAGGGGCTGCGAGGTTTGGATATGGGTTGTGGTACGGGTGTGCTGGCAATCGTTGCGCTGAAGTGTGGCGCCGAGCATATGGTGGCTGTGGATATTGATGATTGGGCTTGCGACAGCTGCCGCGACAGTATCGCCCTGAGCGGCGTGGCCGAGTGGGTGGATGTGCGTTGTGGCTCTATCGAGCAGGTTGTTGCAGGTGAGCAGTTTGACTTCATTCTGGCAAATATAAATCGTAATATATTAATCTCGATGATGCCCTCGTTTGCGGCGGCTCTGCCCTCGGGTGGACGTCTTTTGATGAGTGGTTTTTTGCGCGAGGATGTTGTTTACATCGAGGCCTCGGCCGTGGAGCAGGGTTTCGAGGTGGTGAATATCATCGAGCGTGAGGGATGGATGGTTGTTGTTTGTAAAAAGATGTAACTATGGTAATACTTCCTGCAGCCTATATGCCTTCGGTTGAGTATGTTGCACGCCTTCTGCGCGAGGAGTGCGTGATTGATTTGGGCGAGAACTACGTGAAGCGTTCGGAGCGCAATCGTGCCGCTATTCTCTCGGCAAATGGTGTTATGCAGCTCACTGTACACGTTGAGAATGCCAACCGTCCCCGTCAGCCGATGCGCGATGTGAAGATTGACTACTCGAAGCGCTGGCAGCACCAGCATTGGGTATCGATACTCTCGGCCTATAAGTCATCGCCATACTTCGACCACTTTGCGCACTATTTGGAGCCATTCTATAAGCGTGAGTGGCGTTTTCTGGTAGATTATAATATCGAATATACGCAGACCCTTTTGCGTCTGCTGGGCGTTAGTCGTGAGCTGCCTCTCTCGGAGTGTTACGTGCGTGCCACGGAGGGCGATGTTGACCTGCGTCCAAAACAAAAGGGCTCGACATTTGTGGCCGAACCCTATTTTCAGGTATTTTCCGATAGAATGCCCTTCGCCGAGAATCTCTCCATATTGGATTTGCTGCTCTGCGAGGGCCCCTCGGCTATCGATGCTGTCTTAATGCGTTGCCGATTATAATCGTCTGCTGGTCGCTCTGCTTGCCTGCCGATACTACTACGTGATTGCGTTTGGTCATAACCACCGAATCTGAGATAAATTGGCAGGGGGCATACTCTCTAACCTTAACGGTATCCTTGTTAACCGTCATCACGGGGGCCTCCTTAGCCGATGAGTAGAACTTCACCTGCTGTATAGAGTCCTGACGTATGTTGCGACGCTTCTCCGAGATGTGGAGCGTGGGACTCTTCTTGTTCCACAGTGCGCGGTAGAGGTAGTATGCATCCTTCTGGTCCTTACGGTCGAAGGTCACAAGACCCGTGCGAGAGATACCATCGGTGTGGCGTGCTGAGCCGAATTCATACATATTATTAATCCAGATACCCCAGAACTGGTCATCCTGCATCAGGTGGCGTGCATATCCCTCGTGGAACTCTGTGTGCCAACGCTCGGGCTGCCAACGCGGGTCAAGCTCCATAGGCTTGAAACTGCTGTTTGCCTGCTGGTCGATTGAGCCGGCCTCACCATAAGCCACCGCCGAACGCAGATGTCCCCACTCGGTGTGCAACTTATTCTGCCATACTGCCAAGTCGTTTATTGCGCCACGCTCCCAGCCGAGATTCTGCTGCCATACGATAAGGTCGGGGATGAAGTTCAGCTCTCCATCCTGATTGCTGCACGCCACCGTCGGACGTGAAGAGTCCATCTGCTTGGCTGTATTGTTGAGGTCGCGGATGAAGCTCAGCACATCGCCTCCGCCACGCATCCACACCAGCGAATATATGCCCCACATCACAACCGAGGGGTGGTTGTAGTTCTGCGCAATAACCTCGCGCAGCTGCTGCAATCCGTTCTGCTTGAACTTATCGGTAGAGTAGTAGAATACATCGCTAAGGTAGGGCGCACGTGTGAAGGGTGTGTCAATCCACACTAGCGTACCGTTCTGGTCGCAGCAGTCGTAGAGATATTGTGCGTGCGGAGCCGTAGCCGAACGGATGGCATTTGCTCCGATGTCGCGTATCTGCTCCAAATCCTCGTCGTAGTGGCGTGTGCGCAGGGCGCTGCCTATGGCCGCACGGTCGTGGTAGAGCGTAACACCCTGAATCTTTATGCGTTCGCCATTGAGCTTGAAACCCTGCTTCGATGTTACCTCAATGGTGCGGAAGCCTGTAGTTACGGTAACCTCATCCTCGTGGTGTGTGCCTATACCGATTGTGACGGTATAGAGATTTGGCTCCTCGGGACTCCACAACAGAGGCTCCTCGAGGGTGAAGGGGATATCAACGGGCTTGTTTGGCTCTACTCGTCCTTTGACATATTTAGAATAGACCACATCTCCCGTCGGGGCGCGAACGTTGATAGCCAGGTCGCACAACTTTGTTGAGGTGGGGGCTGTAATCCATACCGATGCCGTAGCCTCGACCGAGTTGTCGGTGATATTATTCTGGTGGATGAATACTCCGTCAGAACCGTAATAGAGGGGCGAGATGGTTGTCTGCTCGGTTACGATAAGCTCCACATCGCGGTAGATACCGCCATAGAGATTTACCTCCGATGAGGTGGGGAGGATATCGTTCTGGTAGGCATTGCTCACCACGACCACCACCGAGTTATTCTTGTCAAACTCGATGTAGGGGGTAATCTCGAATGTAAATGCCGTCCATCCGCCACGGTGCTCGCCTGCGTGCTGGCCGTTAACAAATACGTCGGCTACGTTCTGTACTCCGTAGAATTTCAGAAACAGACGCTTGTTGCTCCACTCTGCGGGAACATATATATCGCGAGAGTAGTTTGCCGTAGTCTGCAGATACTCGCCCTGACCCGACAGAGCGTCAAGATTCCACGTGTGGGGCAGAGATATGTGGCGAGCGTAATCGCTACTGGTCTCCATCTTGAAGAAGAATTGCCAATTATCGTTCAGCGAGTATACTTCGCGTGCCGAGGTTGCAAAAGCCATAAGGCACAGCAAAATAGCCATTATGTATCGTTTCATAGTCAAAAATGATTTAAGGGCAGTTTCGGGATGTGCGCAAAGCATTCGGTAAGGCCCTGCGTGACCCTCATAACCCGATTTACTTTCTGCAAATATAGCAATTATCAAAAAAATATACTAACTTCGTGCAATATTTTGGCCACATAATGAAAATTGATTACTACAATAAGACCTATTTCTAATTATGAATGTATTTGATATTATAGTTTATATCGCTCTCGCGTGGGCTGTCTTTAATGGTTGGCGTCGTGGATTCCTGTTGCAGATGCTGTCGCTGCTTGCCGTTGTGGCTTCGCTCTATTTTGCGGCGCAGTATGGCTCGGAGCTGGAGCGCATACTCGGCCTGGAGGTTGGCGTGGCAGGTGTTGCGGGATTTATCATTATCTTCGTTGGCGCTCTTATCCTTATATCGGTGGGAGGCTATCTGTTGCGTGCCGTGTTCCGCTTTGCAGGATTGGGTATGGTCGATACTCTGCTGGGAATATTGTTCTCGCTGGCTAAGGTGGGACTTATCGTGAGCGTACTTTTTTCGTGGTTCGCATCAATTAATAAGGACTATGAGTGGGCCTCAAAGCAGACCATCGAGGAGTCGCACTGGTTTGAGCCGATTGCAGGTGTGACGGATAAACTTACGCCCTATTTCGAGGAGCTGAAAGATAAATTTATGGATTAACTATGGCCGAGCAGTTCTTTGCTACCGTCGTGCGTTCGACGGGCAGTTGGTATGAGGTGCTGCACGAGGGTGAGCGATTGCAGTGCCGCATACGTGGAAAGTTGCGCCTCAAGGGCGTTCGCTCGACAAATCCCGTTGTTGTGGGCGATGTTGTGCGCGTGGAGATGGACGAGCAGGGCGGATATGTCATCTCAGCCATCGAGCAGCGTCGCAACTATATCATCCGCCGCGCATCCAATCTCTCAAAGGAGTCACATATCATCGCAGCCAACGTGGATCAGGCGTTGCTGGTGGCTACGCTCTTTTCGCCCGAGACGGCAACCGAGTTTATTGACCGTTTTCTGGTGACGTGCGAGGCGTATAAGGTGCCCGTAACGATTCTTCTGGCTAAGATTGATTTGGCGCGCACGCAGCCCGAGGCGGTGGAGGAGTTCCACGCCATATATGAGAGTGCTGGTTATCGCATCATCGAGGTGTCGGCTACCGAGGGTGAGGGCGTGGATGAGGTGCGCGAGCTGTTGCGAGGCAAGACCACACTGCTGTCGGGTAACTCGGGCGTAGGAAAATCAACGCTCGTGGCGGCTGTTGAGCCGGGGTTGGATATCCGTACGGGCGAGATTTCGCAGAGCCACCATAAGGGTAAGCATACCACAACTTTTTCGACAATGTACCCCCTCTCGGAGGGTGGATATATAATTGATACACCAGGCATTAAGGGTTTCGGTCTGATAGATATCGAGGATGCCGAGCTGGCGCACTACTTCCCTGAGATGATGCGCTACCTGCCCGAGTGCCGTTTCTATAATTGTTCTCATACGCACGAGCCGCATTGTGCCGTGGTGGAGGCTGTACAGCGTGGAGAGATAGCCTATCCGCGTTATGAGAGTTACCTGAAAATTTTGGACGAAGATGACAAGTATCGCAAGTAGATTGAAGAGCTATTGCGCTGGCCACACGGCCGAGTGGTACGACGAGCGTACAGAATATATGGTGTCGTTTCTGACCGAGGAGCGTGTGGATGTTCTGCGCCGCACTCTGGCCGAGCGCACACGTTATATGACTATCCTCACGGAAAATACCTTCCATCCGCAGAATGCGTCGGCATTGGTGCGCCACTGCGAGGCTTTCGGTTTGCAGGATTTGCATACGGTGGAGACGCGCTGTAAGTTCAATCCCAATGTAAATATCGTGCGTGGCACGGATAAGTGGGTCGATATCACACGCCACGACTCTACGGCCGAGGCTATCGCTACGCTTAAGGGTGCGGGTTATCGTCTGGTGGCTACTACACCCCACCGTGAGAGTTGCACGCCCGAGACGTTTGATGTGGAGAAGGGTCCATTCTGTCTGGTATTCGGTACGGAACACGCAGGTGTTACGGATGAGATTATCGAGGCGGCGGATGAGTATCTGCGCATCCCGATGTGCGGTATGGTCGAGAGCCTGAATGTGTCGGCTTCGGCGGCAATTCTGATTTATATGCTCTCGCAGCGTATGCGCCTCTCGCCTGCGATTGATTGGCGACTCGGCGAGGATGATGCGCGCGAGATGTTGTTCCGCTGGGTTATGTCGTCGGTAAAGGACTCGCAGCGTATTTTGGAGCGTCAATTTCCCCTATAAGAATCTGCATTGACCTTCGGGACTTCGACTTTGGAGCCACTTGTGGCGACCGAAGCCCCTGCCTGAGGCGGGGGTTGGGGGTGGGTCAGATTTGTAAATGCGGACAGAGTCCGCAAGGTATGCAGAGATAAGCAGGTAACCGAGCCAGATTTTACGTAAGCACGTTAAGTTATGAATGATATTCTTCGCAAACAATTCTTGCGCCACGTGGCGCAAACATCGCCCGCACCGCAACTTATCGAGGTGGCGCGTGCTGAGGGTGTGTTCTTCTATACGCCCGAGGGTAAGCCCTATTACGACTTGGTGTCGGGCGTGTCGGTAAATAACGTAGGTCACGGAAATCGAGCCGTAGTTGAGGCTGTGCAGCGTCAGGCAGCTGATTATATGCATATTATGGTCTATGGCGAGATGGTCGAGCGCCCGCAGGTGGAGTTTGCCCGTCTGCTGGCCGAGAGCCTGCCCGAGCCTCTGGATTCAGTCTATTTCCTGAATTCGGGAGCTGAGGCTGTGGAGGGCGCTTTGAAGCTGGCCAAGCGTTATACTGCTCGCACCGAGATGATATCTATGCGCCGCGCATATCACGGCTCTACACACGGAGCGATGAGTATGATGGGACAGCCCGAGGGTGAGGAGTGGAAGTGTGCATTCCGTCCTCTGCTGCCCGACACGAAGGCTATAAGATTCAATAATATAGAGGATTTGTCGCTTATCACCGAGCGTACGGCGTGTGTATTGTGCGAGCCTGTGCAGGGCGAGGCGGGTGTGATTCCCCCTGCGGATGGATATTTGCAGGCTCTGCGTCAGCGTTGCACGGAGGTGGGGGCACTGCTCATCTTCGATGAGATACAGACCGGTATGGGTCGCACGGGCGAGATGTTCGCAATGCAGAAGTATGGTGTTACGCCCGATATCGTCTGCCTGGCGAAGGCTTTGGGTGGCGGTATGCCGCTCGGAGCGTTTATCTCGAGCCAGAAGATAATGTCAACGCTCACCCATAATCCCGTTTTGGGCCATATTACCACCTTTGGCGGTCATCCTGTATGCTGTGCGGCGGGTTTGGCGGCTATGCGATTCCTGCAGGATAACAAAGTTGTTGAGGATGTGGAGCGTAAGGGTGCACTCTATGAGGAACTCCTGAAGGACCACCCGGCCGTTAAGGAGATTCGCCGCAGTGGTATGTTGCTGGCCGTAGAGCTGGGCGAGAGTGAGAAACTTTACAAGATTATGGACCTCTTTATCGAGGAGGGTATTATGAGCGACTGGTTCCTGTATTGTGATACAGCGTTCCGCATCTCGGCTCCGCTGGTTATTACCGACGAGGAGATACGCGACAGCGTGAGAATTATAAGAAATTGTCTTGACCGACTATAATTATTCGTACAACTTGTAAAACTGTTAAATTATGAGTGAGAGAAATCAGGGCGCCGTCATTACGGCTGGAGGAGTTTTATCCATTGCATTGGTATGTTTTGCCATCGTTGCGTTCTTCCTATTTGGTGTGCCTCGATATAAGGTGTGGCAGCAGGAGATGAAGGGCCGTGCAGAGTTGGCGCAGGCGGAGCAGAATCGTCAGATTAAGATTGAGGAGGCAAAGGCTAACCTTGAGGCTGAGAAACTTAACGCTCAGGCCGAGGTGGTGCGAGCTCAGGGTGCTGCCGAGGCTATCAAGATTGAGAATGGCTCGCTCACTCCTACATACATCCAATATCTTTGGGTACGCCAGCAGAACTCTTCGGCAAATAAGGTTATTTATATTCCTACCGAGGCGGGACTCCCCATCTTAGAAGCTAAAGGAGAATAGAAATCGTCTAACAAGGCTCTTTTGGCGTCTGACTTGCCCTCAAAATCCTCATTTGCGCCTAGCAAACTGCGGTTTCTCGGGCGGCGACCAGCCTCAAAATAGCTCTTGTTATACAATTTCTAAAGAAGGATAGAAAAATAAGGTGCCTAACCCAAAAGTTAGACACCTTTTTTGTTACTCTTCGGCAAAGCTCTTCAGCATTGCAATCTCCTCGGCCCAGCGGCTCTCGTCGGGCGTCTCGAGAATAAGCGGAATATTGTCAAAGCGTGCATCGCGCGCAATATAGCGGAACGGCGTAATACCTAAATATCCCTCACCCATAGGCGAGTGGCGGTCAACACGGCTGCCCAGCGGCTTCATCGCATCGTTGAGGTGCATACCGCGCAGATATTTGAATCCCACCTCACGCTCAAATTCCGCAAAGACCTTTTCACAACCCTCCTCGGTTGAGAGGTCGTAACCTGCAGCAAACGAGTGGCAGGTATCCAGACATACACCTACGCGCGACTTATCCTCCACGCGGTCAATGATATATGCCAAGTGCCAGAAGGCGTAGCCAAGATTCGAGCCCTGACCTGCGGTGTTCTCAATAACGGCCGTCACGCCCTCGGTTTTGTCGAGTGCGATGTTGATTGACTCGGCCACAAGCGCCAGGCTCTCCTCCTCGGAAATCTTCTTCAGATGGCTGCCGGGGTGGAAGTTCAGCCTGTCCATTCCCAACATCTGACAACGCTCCATCTCGTGCAGGAACGAGGCGCGCGACTTCTCCAAGCCCTCGCGTTCGGGGTGGCCGAGGTTTATGAGGTAGCTGTCGTGCGGCAGAATCTGCGCTGCCGTATAGCCATACTGCTCGCAGGCGGCACGAAAAGCGTCTATCTGTTCTGTCGTCAATGCGGGCGCAGCCCACTGACGCTGATTCTTTGTGAAGAGCGCAAAAGCCGTAGCTCCAATCTCGGCAGCATTGCGTGGAGCGTTGTCCACACCGCCCGAAGCGCTCACGTGTGCACCAAAATATTTCATAAGCGGAAAAAGTTGGTTAATTATATAGGTACAAATGTAACTATTTTCTGTAAAAATACTAACTTTGCAAATGAAGAAAATGCAAATTTGAAAATATATGGTTATGAAGAGATTTTTTGCGATATTTATGTTCATAGCTGTAATCTCGGTCAGCGATGCGTGGGCGCAGTTTACAGTTGAGGATGACACCAAGAAGCAGACAGCAGGTGAGGTTACTATACAGAATCAGCTCCAGAATATAGACGTCAGCACAGAGTATTACAGCGAGGCAAAGGCGCGACTGGAGCGTCAGCGTATCCGTAAGGAGCGTAACTATCTGGAGATTACCTTTAAGTTGCAGGGTACGATGACCTCGTACAACGAGGCGTGGTCGGACACGAAGGGTGGTGATAATGCCATTACGGTGTTGGGCTCGTTCAACCTTGTACATACCTATAAGAAGGAGCGTTTCTCGAACAATACGCAGATTAGTGCCAAGTACGGTTATAACCGTCTGCGCGTAGATACCGAGGATGGCGACCGCGAGGGTGTGTGGTTTAAGAATATTGATGAGTTCTGGTTGCAGGTGCAGCCTAAGTTGGCTTTGAACGAGAGATGGTCATATACGGCGATGTTCAAGTTTAAGAGCCAGTTCTCGAACTCTTACCTCTCGCGTACGCATCAGACTGATGATGATGTGATTACGGGTTTCCTTGCTCCGGGTAATATGGACTTCTCGCTCGGTATGGACTTTGCCAGTGCCAACAAGAAATTCCCGATTAAGATTTCACTCTTCCCCCTCTCTGGTAACGGCGTGGTGGCAAACAACGAACTCGTAGAGCGTTACTATCGTAACAAGAATGCTACAAGCTGGTTTGGTGTGGATATCGATAAGAATTTCTTGTTTACGGGAGGTTCTTCTGTTAAGTTGGAGTTCAAGCGTAGCTGGGGTAAGAATAATTGGTTTACATACGACACCAACCTATATTGCTACTACGGTTGGATTACCAACGTAAGCAATATGGGTAAGATTCGTGAGTATGAGGATTACCTCGTGGCTCTCGATAAGTGGGAGGCAGAGGGCAGCCCCGAGGGTTTGGCTCCAACGGCAGTTCCTCGTCACGAGATGTTGCACCCGACAGTGGATTGGCGTAATTCGATTAGAATCAAGGCTTCAAAGTATTTTGATACGGAGCTGACGGTTAATATGTACTACGATAAGGCGCAGAACTCGGCCGTTATGATTAAGTCGTTCCTGGCTTTAGGTCTTACCTATACGTTTAAGAATAAGTAAGAGTTAATTCTCCTCGCTGCGAATTGTTTTATCATTCGGGGGCTCGAATGGTATGCTGATTGCGTGGCAGTGTAGTACTGTTATTAGTAGATTTTTATGTATAAGAATAATAAACATACTATCCTTTTCCCGCTGATTCTGGCAGTGGGAATTGTTTTAGGAATACTTCTCGGCCAGTTCGTGGGCCGCAATAAGGTGGAGACGCAGCTGCGCACGCTCATAAGCCGTGGCGGACTGAATACCTCCAACAAGATTATGCAGACGTGTATGCTCGTGGAGCATAAGTTTGTTGACTCTATCTCGATGGATTCGTTGGCGGAACTTGTTATTCCGCTTATGATGAAGGAGTTGGACCCCCATTCGATATATATACCTGCCCGCGAGATGCAGCAGGTGAACGAGCCGCTGGAGGGCGAGTTCGATGGTATTGGCGTGGTGTTTAATGCGGCTACCGATACTGTCATTGTGTTGAATGTCATCCCCAATGGCCCGAGTGCAAAGGCGGGCGTTGTTCCGGGTGACCGTATCATCGAGATTAACGACACCATTGTCGCGGGCGTTAAGATGCCGCAGAACGATATTGTCAAGCGTCTGCGCGGAAAGCGTGGTACGGAGGTGAAGCTCTCGCTCAAGCGTCAGAATATTGATGATTTGGTGGATGTCACCGTTGTGCGCGATGCCATTCCTATTGAGAGTATCGAGTCGGCCTTTATGGTTAAGGATGATATCGGCTTTATACGATTGTCGCAGTTTGCCCGTACCTCATATATTGAGCTGATGCGTGCGCTGGCGGAGCTGCGTGGGCAGGGTATGCGTAAGTTGATATTCGATTTGCGTGATAACTCGGGAGGTTATCTCGACCAGGCAATTATGATTGCCAACGAGTTCCTGCCAAAGAATCGACTCATTGTATATACCGAGGACCGCGAGGGTATGCAGGTTAAGGAGTTCAGCGATGGCTCGGGTACGTCGTCGGATTTGGCTCTTGTGATTCTCATTGATGAGGGTAGTGCTTCGTCGAGCGAGATTCTGGCCGGTGCGGTGCAGGACAACGACCGAGGTACTATTGTGGGTCGCCGCTCGTTCGGTAAGGGCCTTGTGCAGAGTCAGTTGCCTTATGCCGATGGCTCGGCTCTGCGTTTGACCGTAGCACGCTACTATACACCTACGGGCCGTTCTATCCAGAAGCCTTATAAGAATGGTGACGAGGTTGATTATGAGATGGATATGATTCGCCGCTATGAGAATAACGAGTTCTTCTCGGCCGATAGCATTCACTTTGCCGATTCGTTGCGCTTCGTTACGCCCAAGGGTAAGATTGTCTATGGCGGTGGCGGTATTATGCCTGACGTATTTATCCCGATGGATACGACCGACATTACGAAGTACTACATCGAGGTTACGGGCCGCAATATCCTCTATCGTTATACCATCGAGTATGCCGACCGCCATCGTGAGGCTCTGAATAAGGTGCAGACCATTCAGGAGCTCACCGAGTTGCTGGATAGCGACAAGCATCTGTTCGATGACTTTGTGCGCTACGCTGCCGAGCAGGGCGTGCGTCCCAACTACCGCGACATAAACCGCTCGCGCAAGGTGATGGAGGCGCAGCTTCGAGCCTACATCGGCCGCAATACAGCTCTTGAGGATAACGGATTCTATTACAATATTTTCCCCATTGATGAGGTGGTAAAGCGTTCTATCGAGTTGCTGAGCGAGATGCCTTACCCCCATCCGTCGGATGAAGAAACCTTACAGAACTAATTATGATTAAGAAGATTATAGGTGTTTTGGCCGCATTGGCCATTCTTGTGTTGATTGTTTTTACTGCTATTGGAGTAGGAACATATAAATCTATGTTGCCCGAGGGGCTCTTCTCGACGGTGAGTGTGGAGAAGGTTGAGCCGCAGACGCCCGTCGTAGAGCAGCAGACGCCTGCCGTTGAGCCTGTCGCAACGGAGGCTACGGAACCTGAAATTGAATAAAGAAATATAAAACTACTGACTATGAAGAAGTTTATTTTGAGCGTTATGCTCGTTGTGGCAACGGCAGTTGCCTTTGCTGCCGACCCACCGCGTGCTAAGACCAAGTGCGGCCCGTGGGTTGTGGGTGTTACCGAAACGGAGATGACCGTAGTGTGGACCTCTACGGAGCGTTGTATGGGCTGGGTGGAGGTTGCTCCCGATGATGGTAGCCACTTCTATGCTGTGCAGCGCCCCCGCTATGACGAGGATTTTATGGGTCGTCACGTGGTGTCGGATGTGCATCACGTACGCATCACAGGCCTGAAGCCTGGCACGAACTATCGCTACCGTATCTACCAGCAGGGCGTTGACGACAGCGGCCATAACCCCGTTCCGAGCGGATATATTAGTGCAAGCACGGTCTATAAGCGTGACCCTTATGCCATCCGCACGATGAATAGCAAGAAGCAGGATTGCACCTTCACGATGATAAACGATATTCACGGTCGTGACTCTATGATGTTGGCGCTGACGAAGGATATCAGAGCGCAGAAGCCCGATTTCGTTGTCTTCAATGGCGATATGGTCAGCTTTATGGGCTCGACAGAGGATATCGAGAAGGGCTTTATGACACGCGCCACGGAGACCTTTGCAACCGATGTGCCTTTGGTGTATGTGCGTGGTAATCACGAGACGCGCGGCCCTGGTTTCAGCGAGTATCTTAACCTCTTCCCCACGCCTACGAATACCCCCTACTTCACATTCCGTCAGGGCCCCGTGGCCTTCGTTGTGTTGGATAGTGGTGAGGATAAGCCCGATAGCGATATCGAGTATGGTGGCACTGCTGCCTACGATGCCTACCGCGAGAAGATGGCCGCTTGGCTGAAGGAGGCTACGCAGAGTGAGGAGTTCCGCTCAGCACCTGTGAAGATTGCCCTGCTGCATATCCCCTTTGAGAATACGGCTGGCTGGTATGGCCCGAACGAGCTGAAGCGCTTGCTGATGCCCCTGCTTAATGAGGCGGGCATTGATGTGATGCTGAGTGGTCATAACCACCGTTACAGCTATCGTGAGGCGGGTGCGTATGGAAATAATTTCCCCATCCTCGTAAACTCAAATAACGATAAGGTGAATGTCAAGGCTACCGCATCGCAGATTGATATGGAGGTTGTCGATGCGGCGGGTAAGGTGCTTCACAAACATTCGGTGAAAATAAAGTAAGCTATATAACTTACAGCAACTATAAATGAAAAAAGGCTGTCGCAACAGATGTTGGACAGCCTTTTTTTGTGCTTATTCTTTGTTAGAAGTATTTTATCTCTTTGCCTTCGATTGCCGAGAGGATATTATTTGCTGCCGAGGATGCTCCTATGCGGAACAGTTCGGTTGTGAGCCACTCCTCGCCCAAAATCTCCTTCACGATGGTGTAGTATAGTGCAGCATCCTCTGCCGTACGAACACCTCCTGCCGCCTTGAAGCCAACTTTGCGGCCCGTATTGCGGTAGTATTCGCCAATAGCCTTGCACATTACAACAGCCGCCTCGGGCGTTGCCGACACGTCAATCTTACCCGTTGAGGTCTTGATGAAATCAGCACCTGCAGCCATCGACAAGAGCGATGCATTGTATATCAGCTCCTGGCTCTTCAAAGCACCCGTCTCGAGTATCACCTTCAGCGTAGCACCCTCCGACTCCTCGCGCAGTACCTCAATCTCGTTAGCCGCCTCATCGTATGCCCCTGTGAGAATCTTGCCGGCATTGAGTACCACATCCACCTCATCGGCACCATTCTCGATAGCCATCGCCACCTCCAGCATCTTTACCTCAAGGAAGGTCTGCGACGAGGGGAAGCCTCCAGCCACGCTTGTGATGCGCAGCGGCGTGCCGTCAATGTTCAGGCCCACGGTCTCAACAAATGGGGGATAGACGCAAATCGATGCCACATTCTGCAAGTGCGGGTAGTCCATCTCAAACTCTGCCGCGCGGCGTGCCATAGCGGCAACCGACTCCTCCGAGTCGCAGCACGATAGGGTAGTGAGGTCTATGGCCGAGAGGCAGAATTTATACACCTCGGGGTTCTGGTTTGCTGCGGCCGCATTGCGCAGTGCAGCAACTGTTGTGGCTACCTCATCCGCCGCAGGAGCGGGGGCGTACTCGTTTAGATGGTTGGCATACTCCATAGTCGAAAGATTTTATTTAAGCAAATATACGAATATATATTTATATAAGGTATATCTTCCCCGCAAAAATAATTCATATTTGCCACTCACGGCATACAAATACGAGGCCACCACGCAAAAAGAAGGGGCGCCCCGCTAAAAAAAAGAGGGTGCCTCGCAAAAAAAAGAGGGCGTCCCGCTGGGGACACCCTCATATCTATTCCGTTTGGTTATCGGATTAGAGCTTGAAACCGCTTGCGAACAAGTTAGCGAGGTTTACATCGTTAGCAGCCTTAGCAGCCAATGAAGCATCCTTAGCGATTGCGCTCTTAAGCTGAGCCTTAGCAGTCTCCAAGTCACCCTCCTTAGAAGCGATTACTGCGCGCAAGTAGTCAGCCTTAGCAGTAGCATCAGCAGTGATAGCCTTCTTAGCAGCAGTCAAATCGTTGTTCATAGTGTTAGCGATAGCAGCGTTGTAGCCAGCCAAAGTAGAAGCAGCAGAGCTGTAGCTACCCTGAGCAGCAGCCAACATAGCCTTAGTCTTAGCGTCAGCTGCAGAAGCGTACTGCTGAGCCTTAGCTACGTTACCCTCAGCCAAGTTAGCCAAAGCCAAGTTGCTGTTAATCTCGTTGGTGTTAAGACCCATCTGAGCAGCCTTCTCGATGCTTGCAAGAGCCTTCTTAATCTCACCCATCTTAGCGTAAGCTACACCGAGGTTGTTGTATGCGCGAGCATCGTTGAACTTCTTAGCAGCGTACTCCAAAACAGTTGCCTGTACCTTAGGATCGGTGATAACGCTCTCAGCCATATAGAGCAACTCCTCGTTTGTGAGCTCCTCCAAGCGACCTGAGTTGATGAGCGCAGCCATCTCGTCGTTAGTCTTACCCTTGATGTCAGTGCTGTTAACCAACTGAGCGCGACGAAGCTTAGGAAGAATCTCCTTCTTCAACGCTGTGAATACAGCAGACATATTCTTAATCTCAGCCTCACGCTGTGTAGATGAGTCGTAGCGGCTCAAAACCTGGAGGATGATATCCTTATCCTCGATGTCAGAAGCAGCAACCAACTCCTTGAAGCCTTCCCAGTCCTCACCGTAAGAAGCAACGTCAAGACCCATACCTGTGTCCTTCAAAAGCTTCTCTGCTACCTCGTGACCTGACTTAGAACGAGCTGATGAGAGCTTGTCGTTGAAGTTCTCGGGACCATCGGGTGAAGCGTAACCGTGAACGTAGAGCTTCTGTGAAGCGCGGTCGTTAGACTGCTGAGCTACAACGTTCTCCTTGAATGCCTTCAACTCCTCAGTCTCGCCAGCCTTCTTAGCTACGCGTGAAGAGTTGATGGCGTAGAGGATGTCAGCCTTAGTAACAACAGTGGTAACGTTCTTGTAGTTGTTAGCAGTGTTGCTCATAGCAGCTGCATAGTCCAAGTCGCTCTGGAGAGTGTTAACACCCTTAGCAACGGGCAATGCGAAAGCAGCCTTGATAGCCTCTGCGTTCTTGCCACCAGCAGCCAAAGCAGCAGCCTCGCTCTTAGTGGGAAGAGCACCAGTGTTAGCGTTAATCAAAGTAAAGGTCTTGCACTTACCCTTCGGGCACTTAACCTCTACCAACAGACGCAACTCGCTGTTAGCCATACGAGCCTCGTAGGGGAACTCAACGTGCTGAGTGTACTGACCGCCAGTTGAAGATACTACAGTATAGTTCTCCTTAACCTTAGCGCCCTGGAAATACTTAGTAGCACCCTCAACCATACCGCCACCAAATACCATTACGGGAGTAACTTTGATAACAGCCTTCTTGTTGAAGTAGTACTGGGGGAAGGTAACGGTGATGTCAGCCTCTACCTTGCCGTTGTTGAGAGCCAAAACCTCAGGAGTGCAGGTGATAGTAACCTCATCCTGGTTCTTAGCCATCTGGTTGAAGCAGTTACAGCCTGTGAATACGAGGGCTGCAAGAGCAACAGTTACAAATAACTTAAAGTTTTTCATAAAAGTTTGAATTATTAATTGTTAAACAGATATTTGTTATTTCTTGTTACGGTCACCGCCACGACGCTCACCACGCTCGGGACGCTCGCCACGGGGACGACCACCCTCCGGACGGGGCTTACGCTCGCGCTCTACCCAACCCTCGGGCTTAGGCATAAGAGCCTTGTGTGAGAGCTTGTACTTGTTGGTCTTGGGGTCAACGCCGATGAGCTTAACCTCAATCTTGTCACCCTCCTTCAAGCCGGTCTCCTCCATAGTCTCGAAGCGCTTGTAGTCAATCTCCGAGATGTGCAACAGAGCCTCCTTGCCTGGCAAAATCTCAACGAAAGCACCAAAAGCTACGATGCTCTTGATAGTACCGTCGTAAACCTCACCTACCTCGGGAACAGCTACGATACCCTTGATGCGTGAGAGTGCGCCATCCAACGCCTCCTTATCTACACCGAAGATATCCACTACGCCGCACTCATCGTTCTCGGTGATGGTGATTGTAGTGCCTGTAGTCTTCTGAATCTCCTGAATAACCTTACCGCCGGGGCCGATAACAGCACCGATGAAGTCCTTAGGAATCTGAATCTGTACGATGCGGGGTACGAAGGGACGATAATCCTCGCGGGGCTCAGCGATAGTCTCGGTAATCTTACCCAGGATGTGCATACGACCCTTGCGAGCCTGCTCCAAAGCTGTTGCCAATACCTCGTATGAAAGACCGTCAACCTTGATATCCATCTGTGTTGCGGTGATACCATCAGCCGTACCTGTAACCTTGAAGTCCATATCACCCAAGTGGTCCTCATCGCCCAGGATATCTGACAACACAGCCCATCGACCTGTTGCTGAATCAGAGATAAGACCCATAGCGATACCTGATACGGGCTTCTTAATCTTAACACCTGCATCCATCAACGCCAATGTACCAGCACAAACTGTTGCCATTGATGATGAGCCGTTAGACTCAAGGATATCTGAAACTACGCGGAGCGCGTAGGGCATCTCCTCGCCTGTGGGAATCATAGGCTTCAATGCACGCCAAGCCAAGTGACCGTGACCAATCTCACGACGGCTTACGCCACGTGCGGGGCGAGCCTCACCTGTTGAGAAGGGAGGGAAGTTGTAGTGCAGGGTGAACTTCTCAGAGCCCTGAACCAATACCTCGTCAATCATCTTCTCGTCGAGCTTCGTTCCGAGTGTAACGGTTGTGAGTGACTGTGTCTCACCACGTGTAAAGATTGCTGAACCGTGAGCTGCGGGCAGGTAGCCTACCTCGCACCAGATGGGGCGAATCTCGTCAGTGCGGCGGCCATCCAAGCGCTTACCCTCGTCGAGAATCATATTGCGCATAGCCTTCTTCTGCACATCGTCGTGGAAATATTTGTGGATAAGGGGAGCCTTCTCCTCCAACTCCTCCTCGGTAAAGCGTGCTGCGAACTCAGCCTCCAAAGCCTCGAATGCCTCCGAACGCTCGTGCTTTGCAGTGCCGCTTGTAGCGATAGCGTAAGCCTTGTCGTAGAGCTCCTCTATAATCTGCTGACGAAGCTCCTCGTCGTTGTTCTCGTGGCAGTATGTACGCTTAACGTCCTTGCCAAGCTCCTTAGAGAGCTCAATCTGAACGGCGCAGTGCTTCTTAATCTCCTCGTGAGCGAACTTGATGGCACCGAGCATAACATCCTCCGATACCTCGTTCATCTCACCTTCAACCATCAAGATGTTGTCGATAGTACCACCAACCATAATGTCCAAATCTACGTCGGCCATCTGTGAGAAGTTGGGGTTGATAACGTACTCTCCGTTGATGCGAGCTACGCGCACCTCAGAGATAGGACCGCCGAACGGAATGTCCGAAACGGCCAAAGCTGCTGATGCAGCCAAACCTGCCAAAGCGTCGGGCTGAATATCCTTGTCCGCCGAGATAAGGTTAACGGTAACGAATACATCGGCGTGGTAATCCGAGGGGAACAACGGGCGCAGGGCGCGGTCGATGAGTCGAGCAACCAAAATCTCTGCATCGCTGGCCTTGCCTTCGCGTTTCATAAAGCCTCCGGGGAAGCGTCCGCACGATGCGAACTTCTCCTTATACTCCACCTGAAGAGGCATAAAATCAGTACCTTCCTTTGCGTCCTTTGCCGCTACAACGGTTGCGAGCAACATCGTGTCACCCATCTTCACTACAACCGAGCCGTCAGCCTGCTTGGCCAACTTACCGGTCTCGATTGTAATCTGGCGACCGTCAGCGAGCGTAATCGTCTTTTGTACAGCGTTGTACAACTTGTTTTCTTCCATAAATTATAAATCGTCAAAAAATAAAATTTCATACGAAATGAAGGTAACACACGGTTACCTTCATTTGTACCCTCGCAATACTACTTACGGAGGTTGAGAGTCTTGATAATAGCGCGGTAACGCTCGATATCAACCTCCTTCAAGTACATAAGCAACTTGCGACGCTTACCTACCAAGCGCAACAGTGAGCGCTGGGTACCGAAGTCGTGCTTGTTCTGCTTGAGGTGCTCAGTAAGGTGGCTGATACGGTACGAAAACAATGCGATCTGGCTCTCCGGAGAACCAGTGTCGGTGTTAGACTTGCCGTACTTACCAAAAAGCTCTTGCTTTTTCTCTGCTGTTAAATAAGCCATAAAATTTAATTAGTTTATGGGCCACACTGCCTCCATCCGGAACAGTGAAAAGCCCTGGTTCCACTCCACGACGCATTCCCCTTACCGTGAATAACGCCGGAGCGTGCACAAAATTACTCCTAATTTGCTTAAGAGCCAAATATTTTAGTGTTAAAAATGTTATTTTTTTGTTTGTTTATGTTCGTTTTATTTACGGGATGTTAATTTTTCCTGAAATATGCTTATATTTGCACACAGATGAGGTGTTGCAATATGGAAAGTTTTAATCCTAAAAGGGGATTATTCCCGTTGGGCAACCGTAGGTTTTATCTTTAACTATGCGCAGAATTTTCTCTATATTACCCCGAGCGGTTAGAACGGCATTTTTTGTGTTGCCGTTGCTTGTTGTGGCGTGTAATAAGAGTGCGCCGAGCTATATTCGTGTCGAGGGGCAGATGCTCGGAACTTTTATGCAGGTGAGTGCCTGCACTGAGCAGCCTTCATCGGAGGTGTATGCTATGATGATGAGCATCGACACCGCGGCCAAGAAGTCGATGTCGATTTTTGACGAGAACTCACTTCTGAGTCGCGTAAACCGTAACGAAACGGACTCTCTGGACGAGCATATTATCCACTGCCTGGAGCTTTCGCGCGGCGTCAGCCAGATTAGCGGTGGTGCTTATGATGTCACAATCGCACCCCTTGTCGAGGCCTATGGCTTTGCGGGCAAGGAGCGTCAGGCGGAGGTGAATGTAGATTCACTGCTGGAGTTTGTCGGAATCGATAAGGTGCGCGTTGAGAATGGCCGTCTTGTTAAAGAGGATAGCCGCTTGCGGCTTGACTTCAACTCTATCGCCAAAGGCTATGTCGTGGATATGGCCGCGCAGGAGCTGGAGCGTATGGGTATGGAGAGCTATCTGGTCGATATTGGTGGTGAGGTACGATGCCGAGGCGTGAACTCCAAGGGCGGAGCGTGGCGAGTAGGTATTGAGACTCCTTTTGATGGTAACGACGCCGTGGGAGCATATGTTCAGCAGGTTATCTCGCTGACGGATTGCGCAATGGCTACGTCGGGCAATTATCGCCGCTATTATCTTGATGCAGAGGGCCGTAAGGTGGCCCATACGATAGACCCGCATACGGGACAAAGCGTTGTAACCGACCTTCTGTCGGCTACGGTTGTAGCACCTACGTGTGCCGAGGCGGATGCCTATGGTACAATGTTTATGGCTATGGGTCTGGAGCGCGCCATTGAACTCGCGCGTGAGTTGGAGCAGCGTGGCGTGATGGTATATTTCATCGCAGCAGGTGAGGGGGATAAGTTTGATGTTTACTACTCCTCGAAACTGGCTCCGGCACTTAAAACCACAGATGGATTTCGCGTTATTAAGTAGGC
The DNA here is from genome assembly GCA_015059845.1 of Rikenellaceae bacterium. Classification (GTDB taxonomy): domain Bacteria; phylum Bacteroidota; class Bacteroidia; order Bacteroidales; family Rikenellaceae; genus Alistipes. The sequence continues at coordinate 80,941 of SUZR01000007.1, forward strand.
GAAGTTCATCGTTACGGGACGAAACAAAGATTCTATGAAAAGAGCAATATTGTTATATAATAATCAGGCCGGTCGTGGTACGGTGGAGCGTAGTCTGGATAAGATTATAGCCATCTTCCGCGATGCCGATTATTATATGCAGGCGGTGGCTATTGACTTCGGCGGGAATCCGTATAAGGGTTACGAGGATGTCGATTTAGTTGTCGTTGCGGGTGGCGATGGTACGCTTAACTACGCCGTTAACAGTATGTTAAGTAATGGTCTGTCGCTGACGTTGGGAATCCTGCCTGCGGGCACGGCCAACGACTTTGCAGGTGCGTTGGGTATGTCGAACAATATCCTGAAGGCTGCTCGCCAGATTGCCTACGGCACACCCGAGCCCATCGATTGCGGTAAGGTTGAGCAGATAGGCAATCCCGATGCTCCCGCCATCTATTTTGTCAATATTTTCAGTTTTGGTATATTTACAACAACGTCGCAGCATACCCCCGAGGAGCTTAAACACATTATGGGCCGTGCGGCCTATATGATTGAGGCCTTCAAGGAGTTGAAGAAGCTGCACGGTATTCCGCTCACCATCACCAGCGACGATGAGGCTTTCTATTATCCTACGCTTATGGGCTTGGTCTTCAATGGTGAGTCGGCGGGTCGTATGCCTTTGGCGCGTATGTCGAATCTGCGTGACGGGGCGTTCGATTGTCTGTTCCTTCGCAAGCGAGATACGGCATTCCAGTCGGCGTGCGATATGTTGTTGTATGTGCTTGGCATAAAGACTGATGCGGTGAAGTATATCCGCACGAGTGAGCTGATGCTTGTCTCGCCTGTCAGTGCGGCTACGGATGTCGATGGACAGAGCGGTGGTCGGTTCCCGATGAAGGTCAGTTGTCTGCGAGGGGCGCTTACGGTCGTCTGTCCGCACGAGGACACTTGATGAGAGGAAAATTTTATTATATATGGAGAGGAAGATTAAAAGTGAGGGAGTTAGTAAAATTTCAGTTTCAAAATTCAAAGATTATTTTTTAGAGGAGGGTTTTTGTTCGGAGGATTTCGTGATGTCGCCTATGGTGCGTTTCAAGACGATGACGGGTGCGCCACGCATAATCGAAGGAATGACAGTGGGAGTGATATGTAATGGTACAGCCAAGGTGGTTATCAATGACCGAGCCTTTGAGCTGCGCCCCAACTCGTTGTTCCTGTTGCGCGAGGAGTCAAAGATTACATCGTTCAAATGCACGAAGGCTTGTACGGGATATTTTGCTACCTACTCGACGGCATTCATCGACTCAATGAAGGTCGATACATCCAATATGCTCTCGGCAGATGTGATGTTTAGCCTGAAGCCCTGTATTGAGGCGCAGGCGGATGAGGTGACAAGCCTGCACGATATAGCCGGTGCGGTACACTCTATTGCAGGTAGAGGCGAGTTGCTTTATAGTAATAAGATAATGGCTTCGCTCTTGACCTCGTTCTTCTATGCCGTAGCCTCGATTATAAATAAAAATAGGTCGGAGAGTAAGGATGGTGGCGATGGCTCGCGTGCCGACGAGTTGATGCGTCTGTTCATAGACGAACTGAGTGCGTCGTGCGAGCGTGAGCGTAGCGTGGAGTATTATGCCAAACAGTTGGGTATTACGCCTAAGTATCTGTCGCTCATATGCAAGAAGAAGGTGGGCAAAAACGCCTCGAAGGTGATTGACGGCGCGGTGGTAAACAAAGCCAAGGAGCTGTTGGCGCACACGGGAATGAGTGTTCAGGAGGTGTCGGAGCGATTGAACTTCGTGTCGCAGTCGTTCTTCGGTAAATACTTCAAGCAGCGAACGGGAGTGTCGCCGTCACGATATAAGACGCAGGGATAAACGGGCTTGTTGTAAATGCTAAAAGAGGTGCTAACTTTTGGGTTAGCACCTCTTTTTTACTCGTTAATGAATTTGTCCAGGTCGGTAACTCGTCTATTTATAAATTTTCTAACCACATCTACCTCAGCAGGATATGAGCCCAAGTGCTGGTAGTTCATATTTACATCGAAGTTAAGGTTATTCCAACGCGTGAAGTTCAATTTCTGCGATTGGTCGAGATACTGCTCCGTATCATTGACATATTGCACCAGCGACTCAGGGGTTATCACGCCACTGTCGCGCAAATCATTCCACATCTCCTTAAGGCGAGCTTTTGCTACGGGGTCCATCCTAACAATTCGAGTTACAAACTGTTGCATATTATCTCCGCCGGCAAAAGAGGCTGTGCCAGAGCTGTATAGGAATCCCGAGGGATTATTTAGCTCGTTATGCGTACGAGAGTCGTTGTCGAAGGCGATATCGAAATCCCATACGGGACCGGTGTAGAGCTTCTGGTCGCCACGCTCCTTATACATATATGTGCTCCAATATGTGTCGGTATTGCCGCTCAACTCGCCTACGATAAAGTGCTTGAGGAAGCTGTCAATATCAAAATAGGGGTAGTATCCCCAATCCTCGTGGGTAAAGTGATCCGAGAAGACCTTGTTCAGTACATTGTTGAAGCAATCTTCGATATACTTTTTCTGCTGCGCAGTAATCTTTTCATCATCAGGAGACTTGATTGTTACGGGAATGCCCTTGTTTGACCAGAAATAGCATTTTTCCTTAGTTGCATTGGCATCAATCTCAATCAGATAACCACCCGTAAGGGCATCGCCCGTATTATCCTCGGGCTTCATCTCCGTAATATCCACTCGGCCCTCACGTATATCTATCTGGTCACAAAGCTGGTAGCAACCGCGATACTCACCGTTGAAGATTACATCTACGGGCTGGCAGTAGGGGGTATATTTAGCACCTACGCGGCGGCTGATTTCAAATGCTAAGATATTGCGCATCATACTCTTATCGCCATAAGGGCTAATGAGTGTCCACTTCTTAGCTTCGGCAGGAGCATCGAGCAATTTTGCCTTCTTGTCGAACTTAATGCGATATGGTTTTTGGGCAAAGCCCCAGCTCGCATTTCCACGACCGCGGATGCCAGTTTTCTCGCCGATGTGAACCTTCTTGCCACCGTCGCTAATGACATAAACGGTACTTGAAATCTCATACTCCTTTGATGTGACCTCAGTCGCTTTATCTGTTCTGATGACAACCGTCGGCAGGTTTGTTACCTGGAAGAACTGCGAGTCGTCACCCTTGCCCTTTGTTCCGTAGAATGCCAGCTCGGCCAAGTTACAACGCTCGTCGTTGGGTGTTACGTAGCGCACGTAGCGGAATCCGCGCGAGCAGTTTACCGTTGCGTAATTCATCTGGCCGGGAGTGCCAGCCTCGGGGATGAGGTAGATGGGTACCGCATCCTCAAAATCGTGTCGGTTAGCACCCTCAATCACCGCCAACTTGACACGCTCCGCCTGACCACTGCGAGGTGCGTAGCCAATCTTCGTTATGACGTGCTTCTCGCCCAAATCAAGACCTACCCAAGTCATAGAACGGTCGTATGACGCAAAGTATGTGTTGAACTTGCGGTCAAAGACATTGGCTTTGGTGTTTACGGTTGTTGATTGCGCATCACCATTACCATAGTCAACCGAATATTTTGTGCCGATGATAGCGCCAGGCAGTGAGCCATCCTCGCCAGCGGGCACATCAAATTCGGGGACGGGTTGTTCTTCGTATTCGTTATTGGGGAGTACCAATTCGTTTCCGCCGCACGAAATAAGCGCGAAAAATGATATCAGTAGTATCGCCAATAGATTGAAGATTCGTTTCATTGGTTAGGTTGTTTTTAGTGTTATTATCTCATAAAGACAAAAATACGAAAATATATCGGCTATCAAAATATTTGGGCGAAAAAATGCAAAAAAAAGAGTCACCTTGTGGGTGACTCTCTTATTTGGAAATCTATTGATTACAACTGGGGACCAGCAGCTACCAATGACTTACCCTCCTCGTTGCCAGTGAACTTAGCGAAGTTCTTGATGAAGCGAGAAGCCAAGTCCTCAGCCTTGGTGTTCCACTCTGCTGCGTCAGCATAAGTGTCGCGAGGATCCAAGATAGCGGGATCTACGCCGGGAAGAGCTGTGGGAACCTTGAAATCGAAGATAGGAATCTGCTTAGTCTCTGCCTTGTCGATTGAGCCATCGAGGATAGCGTCGATGATACCACGTGTATCCTTGATAGAGATACGCTTGCCAGTACCGTTCCAACCAGTGTTAACGAGGTAAGCAGTAGCACCTGATGCCTCCATCTTCTTAACCAACTCCTCACCGTACTTTGTGGGGTGCAATGAAAGGAATGCAGCACCGAAGCAAGCTGAGAATGTAGGAGTAGGCTCAGTGATACCACGCTCTGTACCAGCCAACTTAGCGGTGAAACCAGAGAGGAAGTAGTACTTAGTCTGCTCGGGAGTCAAGATTGATACGGGAGGCAATACGCCGAATGCGTCAGCTGACAAGAAGATAACCTTCTTTGCAGCGGGAGCCTTAGATACGCCCTTAACGATGTTGTCGATGTGGTAGATAGGATAAGATACACGAGTGTTCTCAGTTACTGACTTATCAGCGAAGTCAATCTTACCTGTAGCCTCGTCAACAGTTACGTTCTCCAAAAGTGCGTTGCGGCGGATAGCGTTCCAGATATCGGGCTCGTTCTCCTTAGAGAGGTTGATAACCTTTGCGTAGCAACCACCCTCGAAGTTGAATACGCCCTCGTCGTCCCAACCGTGCTCGTCGTCACCGATAAGCTGGCGCTTGGGGTCAGTTGAGAGAGTAGTCTTACCTGTACCTGACAAACCGAAGAAGATAGCTGTCTCACCCTTCTCGTTAGTGTTAGCAGAGCAGTGCATTGAAGCCATACCCTTCAAAGGAAGCAAGTAGTTCATATAAGAGAACATACCCTTCTTCATCTCACCACCATACCAAGTGTTGATGATAACCTGCATCTTCTCAGTGAGGTTGAATACAACAGCAGTCTCAGAGTTCAAACCGAGCTCCTTGTAGTTCTCAACCTTAGCCTTAGAAGCGTTCAATACTACGAAATCGGGCTCACCGTAAACCTCCAACTCAGCGTCAGTAGGACGGATGAACATATTCTTAACGAAGTGTGCCTGCCAAGCAACCTCCATAATGAAGCGAATCTTCAAACGGCTGTTCTCGTTAGCACCGCAGAAAGTATCAACAACGTAAAGCTTCTTGTTAGAGAGCTCCTTAGAAGCCAACGCCTTCAACTCAGCCCACGCCTCCTTAGTTACAGGCTTGTTGTCGTTCTTGTACTCCTCTGAAGTCCACCAGATAGTGTCCTTAGAAGTCTCGTCCATTACGAAGAACTTATCCTTAGGTGAACGGCCAGTGTAAACGCCAGTCATTACGTTAACAGCACCCATCTCAGTTACTACGCCCTTGTCGAAGCCAGTCAAGCCGGGCTTAGTCTCCTCGCGGAACAACTCATCGTAAGAGGGGTTGTAAACAACCTCAGTAGTACCGGTGATGCCGTACTTAGTCAAATCAATTTTTGCCATAATTTTATAAATATTATTAGTTAAACTACTTCTTTCTTTCTCTGTTTATCTTCCTGCTGAAACTTGCTTGCATCTATCGTAATAACACTTGCCTCTGACAACTGTTACTCTTTCCTATTGCAACCTGCGCCCCATAAATTGGATAGGCCCCTTTTTTCAGCGCTACAAAAATAATTAAAGAATTTGAATTGTGAAACGGTTAACACTATATTTTTTGAAAATTTTTCTTTTTCTTAACATACGAAAATTTGCCGCGAAAGCTGTGGGGGTATTTTGTTGCGTTTTAGGATAAAAATAATTATATTTGCAATTTTGTGTAAATGCCTTTTACAGGCCAAATTGTAGGTTTCCCCACCCCGATGGCAGGATTGTATCTCCATATCCCTTTCTGTAAGCGTATCTGTGGTTATTGCGACTTCTTCCGCGTGGCCGATTTGCGGCTCGTGGAGTCTGCCGTTATGGCTATGCACGCCGAAATGGACGAGCAACGCGATTTTATGGAGGATCGCAAGATTCGTACCATCTATTTCGGTGGTGGAACTCCTTCGTTGCTGCCTCCATCCGAGGTGCAGGCTTTTGTTGACCACGCAGCCGAGTTGTGGGACTGCGCAGATGTTGAGGAGGTTACGATTGAGGCAAATCCTGATGATATTACCGATGAGTATGTTGCAGCGCTGCGCAAAACGGCTGTAAATAGAGTCAGCCTTGGCGTGCAGTCATTCGATGATGCGGAGCTGCGGTTTATGAATCGCCGCCACACGGCAGCGGGGGCTGTCGATGCGGTACGCCGATTGCAGGAGGCGGGTATCTCAAATATTACGGTTGACCTTATCTTTGGTGTCGATGGCTTTGGCGAGGATGTAGTTGCCCGCAACCTTGAGCAGGTGCTGGCACTTGGCGTGCAGCACGTTTCGGCATACCATTTGACAATAGAGCCAAACACGACTTTCGGCCGACGTCTGCAACGCGGTGAGATGCGAGAGGTGTCGGAGAGTGTCAGCGAGCGAGAATATGCATTGATTGATAGCGTGTTGACCGCTGCTGGATACGAGCATTATGAGGTGTCAAACTATGCCCGCGAGGGTTTCCGTTCGCGCCATAACTCTTCGTATTGGCACGGTGCGCAGTATCTCGGCATTGGCGTTGGGGCGCACTCATATAATGGGCGCGTGCGTCGCTGGTCGCCGCAGACGGTGGGGGAGTACTGCTTGGCCCGCGAGTATGAGGTCGATGTCTTGACCGAGCGCGACCATTTTAATGAATATGTAATGACCAATCTGCGCTGCGCTGAAGGGGTGGATTTGGAGTATATAAAGTCACATTTTGGTGCTGCGTCATACGAAAAAGTGATGCGGGGAGCCCGCCGCTGGGTATCTTCTGGAGATATGGTCGGCGAGGACGGCCGATTGAGAATCCCTGTCGGCAAATTCTTAATTTCTGATGCAATTATTGAGTCGCTTTTTGAAGTATAGTTAATAAAAAATATTAAATTATTGTTAAATTATTTTATTAACTCATTTTCGGTCTATATAAATTGCTGAAATATAAATATAAAGTATTATCTTTGCAGCGATTTTTCCATTTTCTGCATAGTATATACATATATATATTATATAGGATTGTAACTAACAAATATATTTTTATGAGTAACATTAATCAAAAACCCGATCACTTGTTTGAGGTGAGTTGGGAAGTATGTAACAAGGTCGGAGGCATCCACACTGTTATTGCCACCAAGGCATTGACGGTGACAAAGCTTATGGGCGATAACTATATCACCATCGGTCCCGATCTTATGCAGGAGAGCCTGAACCCCGAGTTTGAGGCTGATGACTCACTGCTGGCTGCTTGGCGCGAGAGCCTCTACGAGGAGGGTATCCGCGTTCGTATCGGCCGTTGGAAGGTTGAGGGTAACCCCATCGCCATTCTTATCGACTTCAAGTCGCTCATCTCGCAGAAGGACGAGGTGTTGAAGCATATGTGGGAGGACTACCACGTAGACTCTATCTCAGGTCAGTGGGATTATGTTGAGCCCGTATTGTTCGGTCACGCAGCCGGTATGGTCATCAAGTCATACGTGGAGAATTTCTGCAAGTCGGTTGACAACATCGTAGCACACTTCCACGAGTGGATGACTGCATCGGGCGGTCTTTTCTTGCGTAAGAACTCTCCCTATGTAGCTACCGTATTCTCAACACACGCAACGGTTGCAGGACGCTGCATCGCTGGCAATGGCTTGTCGCTCTACTCTGACCTGCACAAGTTCAACGCTGATGAGTTGGCTCGTCGTTTCAACGTAACGGCTAAGCACTCTATCGAGAAGATGGCTGCATCATACCACGATGCATTCCTTACCGTTAGCGATATCACTGCAAACGAGAGCAAGTATCTGTTGGGTCGTGAGGTTACTCACATCACTCCTAACGGTTTCGAGAACGACTTCGTATGGCAGGGTGAGGAGTACAACCAGAAGCGTAAGGAGGCGCGTAAGGCTATGATTGAGGTTGCTGAGGCTTGCCTGCAGCACAAGTTCGAGAAGGAGCCCCTGATTATCGGTACCAGCGGTCGCTATGAGTTCCGCAACAAGGGCCTCGATATCTTTATGGAGTCTTTGAAGCGCTTGGCTACTTGCGCTTTGGACCGCGAGATTTTGGCTTACATCACCGTTCCCGCCGCTAATAATGGCGCACGCGCTGACTTGGTTCACCACTTGGCCGATGCTACTCAGCCTATCGACGAGGCACAGTGGAAGTTCTCTACTCACTACTTGGAGAACCCCCAGTGGGACCCCATCTCACAGTCTGTACGTGGCAGCGTATTGGAGAGCGCAGACTCTAAGGTGAAGGTTATCTTCGTTCCTTCATACCTTAACTCTGCCGACGGCGTATTCAACAAGAACTACTATGAGATGTTGGTAGGTATGGACCTTACTGCTTACCCCTCATATTATGAGCCTTGGGGATATACTCCGCTGGAGTCTATCGCATTCTCAGTTCCTACAATCACCTCTAACCTCTCAGGCTTCGGCTTGTGGGCTATGAAACAGGCTGACCACGAGGCTGTTGAGGTTATCCGTCGTGACGATAACAACGACGCTTATGCCGTTGAGCAGATGGTTGGCGCTACATTGCGCTTTATGCAGTTGGAGAATGCACAGGTTGAGAACGTTCGTGCAGCAGCACGCGAGCTCTCTAAGAAGGCTCTCTGGAGCAACTTCTTCAAGCACTATGAGCGTGCATACGCTGAGGCTTTGGAGAACTCTGCATCACGCCTGAACAGCACAACAACCGAGGATGGCGGTAACTTCGCCGAGCAGTTGAACTTCGTTCGTCAGCAGCTTACATCTAACAAGCCCTCTTGGCATCGTATGATGGTTGAGAAGCGCCTGCCTTCACGCTTGAGCGCTTTGGAGGCTATCTCACGTAACTTGTGGTGGAGCTGGACTCAGGATGCACGCGACTTGTTCGAGTCAATCGACCCCGAGTTGTGGAACGCCGTGGAGCGCAATCCTATCGCTCTGCTCGACAAACTTCCGTTGGAGCGCATCAACGAGTTGGAGAACGATAAGGAGTTCTTGGTTCGCCTGGATAGCGTAGCAGCTCAGTTGGAGGCATATATGACCGAGGAGCCCGATGGCAAGAGCGCAAAGATTGCTTACTTCTCTATGGAGTACGGTTTGCACTCATCACTTAAGATTTACTCTGGTGGTTTGGGTATCTTGGCTGGTGACTATTTGAAGGAGGCTTCAGATAAGAACGTTCCTATGGTTGCCGTTGGTCTGTTGTACCGCTACGGTTACTTCACACAGCAGCTCTCATCTCAGGGTAGCCAGGTTGCTACTTACGAGGCGCAGAACTTCGCTAAGTTGCCTATCTCGCCCGTACGTGACGAGGCTGGTAACTGGGTTACAATCCAGATTGCATTCCCTGGTCGTACTCTCTCGGCTCGTGTTTGGAAGTGCCAGGTAGGTCGTACCGACCTCTTCTTGCTCGACACCGACTACGAGGCAAACCGCGACGAGGATCGTCAGATTACATACTACCTCTATGGTGGTGATTGGGAGAACCGTCTTAAGCAGGAGCTCTTGCTCGGCGTAGGTGGTATCCGCGCATTGGCAAAGATGGGCATCAAGCAGGAGGTTTACCACTGCAACGAGGGTCACGCAGCATTTATCGGTATCGAGCGCATCCGTAACCTTATCGCTAAGAAGCGTTTGTCGTTCTCTGAGGCGTTGGAGGTTGTACGTGCATCATCGCTCTTTACTACTCACACCCCCGTGCCCGCTGGTCACGATGCGTTCCCCGAGTCAATGATGCGTCAGTATATGTCGCACTACCCCGATGTGTTGGGTATCACTTGGGAGCAGTTCATCAACTTGGGTAAGACTAACCCTAACGATATGAACGAGCGCTTCTCAATGTCTGTATTGGCTTGTAACCTTTCACAGGAGGTTAACGGTGTATCTTGGTTGCACGGTGAGGTATCGAAGGAGATTTTGGGTAATATGTGGCCCGGCTACTTCAAGAATGAGCTTCACATCGGTTACGTAACCAATGGTGTTCACTTCCCCACCTGGGTAGCCTCTAACTTGCGTCGCTTGTACGAGCGTTACTTCCCGAAGGGCTTCAACTCACACGTATATAATATTCCTGAGTGGCAGGGTGTTCATAAGATTGATGACGCTGAGCTTTGGAACGAGCGTATCGCTCTTAAGACTCGTCTTATCAACCACATCCGCAAGCGTTACAGCGATCCTTCACAGGCTCGTTTCGACTCGCCCCGTCAGATGGTTAAGGTTGTTGACAGCATCCGTCCCGATGTACTTACAATCGGTTTCGCACGTCGTTTCGCAACCTATAAGCGTGCGCACCTCTTGTTCACCAACCTGGAGCGTTTGTCTGCATTGGTTAACAATAAGGAGCGTCCCGTACAGTTCATCTTCGCCGGTAAGGCTCACCCGCACGATAAACCTGGTCAGGATTTGATTAAGCGTATCGTTGAGGCATCTAAGATGCCTGAGTTCTTGGGTAAGATTGTATTCTTGCAGAACTACGATATGGAGCTGGCTCGCCGTATGGTTCAGGGTGTTGACGTATGGTTGAATACTCCTACACGTCCTTTGGAGGCTTCAGGTACTTCAGGTGAGAAGTGTGTTATGAACGGTGTTATGCAGTTCTCTGTACTCGACGGTTGGTGGGTAGAGGGCTACAAGGAGGGTGCTGGTTGGATGCTTCCTATGGAGCGTTCGTTCGCCGACCAGAACTTCCAGAACGAGTTGGATGCCGAGATGATTTACAACACTATCGAGGACCAGATCGTACCTCTGTACTACGACCGTGACGAGGATGGTATTCCTCACCGTTGGGTTGCAGCCGTTAAGAAGTGCGTTGCCGATATCGCTTCTAACTTTACAATGAACCGTCAGTTGGTTGATTACGAGGATCGTTTCTACAACAAGTTGGCTGTTCGCAAGGCTCAGATGGTTGAGAACAACTATCGTATGGCTCGCGAGATGGCTGCTTGGAAGCGTAAGGTATCAGCCGCTTGGGACGATGTTAAGATTTTGAATGTTCACCGTGTTGAGCTGGACAACGAGGCTATCTTCGTTGACAAGAAGTACCTCTACGAGGTTACGCTTAACATCGCTAACTTGAAGCCCGAGGATATCGGCGTTGAGTTGGTTGTCGCTAAGCAGATTGAGGCAGGCGAGGCAGTGAACGTGGTTGCTACTAAGGCTCTTGAGGTTAAGAGCGTTGAGGGTGGTGACGTTACATTCTCAATCGACTACACTCCCGCGCGTACAGGCTCATTCGACGTGGCATTGCGTGTTTATCCTAAGAACGACCGCTTGCCCCACCGTATGGACTTCGCGTTGGTTAAGTGGGCATAATTCCGAAATAATGATATGGTTGATGGGCAGGCTACTACCTGCCCATACAACTGTTTGGTTGTGAATTTCGCTAGTTATGTATATTTGTGATAAAAAATTTGGTTATTTCCCGAATTTTTTATTAATTTTACAAGAGATAAATAATTTTTCAAAAATATTAATATGTCGGCACTAACATTTGACAAGAGTGAATTGGGTAACTTGGAGTACTCGCTTCAACGAGAGATGCTCGCCACCGACCGTAAGGGCGGATATATGAGCACCACCATCGTTTGTTGCAATACCCGCAAGTACCACGGCTTGATGGTGGCCCCGATTGACGAGACCGATGAGGCATACGTATTGCTTTCGTCACTCGACGAGACAATCATTCAGCACGACCAATCGTTTAATCTGGCCTTGCATCGCTATAAGGGTGTATACGAGCCTCGAGGCCATAAGTACATTACCGATTTTGAGTATACGCCTACTCCTACAATCACCTACCGAGTGGGTGGTGTAATCCTGCGTAAGGAGTTGCTGTGGATTCACAAGCGTACCCAGCTTATGATTCGCTATACACTTGTTGATGCTCATTCGGATACAACTTTGCGCCTGCGCCCCTTCTTTGCTTTCCGCAACAAGCACTCGCTTTCGAAGGCAAACATTGAGGCTAACGGTCGTTCATATCCTATTCAGGGCGGTGTTAAGTGCAAACTCTATGAGGGTTACCCCTGGCTCTACCTGCAGACCAATAAGGCTGATGCGGAGTTCGTGGCAGCTCCCGATTGGTATTACGGTTTCGAGTATCCCGAGGAGATTAAGCGTGGCTATGACGGCTACGAGGACCTTATGACTACGGGTTACTTTGAGATGAACATCAAGAAGGGCGAGAGCATCATCTTCTCGGCTGCTACAGACGAGATGGCGTCAGGTGAGACAATCTCTCAGATTTATGAGGCATCTATCGCACGCCGTACTCACAAGATTGATTTCTTGAGCTGTCTGCACCACTCTGCACGTCAGTTCGTTGTACGTCGTCCGGGTGGCCGCACTGAGATGATTGCTGGTTATCCCTGGTATGGTACCGTAGGTCGTGATACATTTATCTCATTGCCCGGTATCGTTTTGGAGCAGAACTATAAGGAGGACTGTATGGACGTTCTCGACACTATGGTGTCGCAGATGCAGAACGGCGATTTCGCGGGCTCGGCTTCGGCTTGGGTGGCTGCTGATGCACCTCTGTGGTTCTTCTGGACATTGCAGAATCTTGAGAAGCATATCACCGCAAAGAAGCTGTGGGAGCGTTATGGCGAGGCTATGAAGGCTGTGCTTGAGGCTTACCGTCGCGGCTTTGGCGATAAGGTTAAGTTGCACGATAACGGTCTGGTATGGGCTGCTGCCGATGGCGAGTGCCTCACTTGGATGAACACCAAGGTGGATGGCAAGCCCGTGGCTCAGCGTGCAGGTTATGCTGTCGAGATTCAGGCTTTGTGGTACAATGCCGTAAGCTACACTTTGGCATTGGCTCGCAAGTATAAGGATAAGGCTTTTGTTGAGGCTTGGGCTGCAGAGCCTGCTAAGACAAAAGAGTCATTTATATCGAAGTTCTGGCTTAAGGATGGTTATTTGGCAGATTATGTGAATGATTACGAGACTAACGACTTCCGTCGTTCAAATATGCTCGTAGCTTGCGCATTGGATTACTCTATGCTCAACGAGGAGCAGGTGATGAATGTGTTGGGCGTTGTTCGTCAGCACCTTTTGACCAAGCGTGGTATCCGTTCACTCTCACCGCGTAACCCGTTCTACCAGCCTTCGTATGCTGAGGATCAGCGTTCGCAGGATTTGGCCAGCCACAATGGTGCTATCTGGGTATGGCCATTGATGTTATACGTGAAGTGCTGCTTTGCTATCGCTGGCGAGCGTTTCTTGTCAGACGCTGAGGAGCTGTTGGCAGGTTTCGACGAGGAGATTCAGACATCTTGTATCGGCTCAGTGAGCGAGTGCTTCGAGGGTGATCCCCCATTCAAGGCTCACGGTTGTCTGTCGCAGGCTACCAGCGTAGGTGGTTTGCTCTATATCAGCTCTCTTGTTGAGCAGTGGCGCAAGGAGGTTGCTGGCCAGAAGAAGAGCGTTGCCAAGAAGACAACTAAGAAGGCTGCCGATAAGAAGGTTGCTGAGGTAGCAGCTACCTCAGAGGCTGAGGCTCCCAAGAAGAAGTGTGTACGCAAGAAAAAATAGATAAAACGATAATAGGATGAGAGTATTAATGTTTGGCTGGGAGTTCCCGCCTCATATTGCCGGAGGCTTGGGTACGGCGTGCTACGGTATGACCCGAGGTTTGGCGCGCAACGATGTGGAGGTTATCTTTGTGATGCCTCGTGCTTCGGGCGACGAGGACGAACGTTTCGTGAAGGTCGTTAATGCAAGTGATGTCGAGGCTCGCTATTGCAGCTCGAGCATCGAGGGTGCTGACGATATTATGCGTAAGATTTCGTTCATTCACATCGACTCGAATATGGTTCCCTATATCTCTCCCGAGGAGTTTGAAACTTACCGCGAGGGATATGAGCGTACGGGTAAAAAGTTCTGGGAGCGTGAGGGTGATAGCTGGACACAGCGTTACACCTTCTCGGGTAAGTATGGTGCCAACCTTATGGAGGAGGTTGCACGTTATGCAGTGGTTGCAGCCGAGGTGGCTCGTCAGTTGGAGGGCCAGTTCGATGTAATTCACGCCCACGACTGGCTTACCTACTTTGCTGGTATTGCTGCAAAGCGCGTATCGGGTAAACCCCTGGTAGTGCATATGCACGCAACATCGTTTGACCGTTCATCGAGCGACAATATCGATACCCGTGTGTATGAGATTGAGCGTGCCGGTATGGCTGCTGCTGATCGCGTTATCGCGGTGTCGAATTTGACTCGTAATATTGTTATCGAGAAGTATAATATCCCCGCAGAGCGAGTAGTTACGGTTCACAACGCTGTACGCTTTGCTGAGAAGGAGAACGAGGTGCCCGAGCGCGGTGTGGATGATAAGATTATCACCTTCTTGGGTCGTATCACCTTCCAGAAGGGCCCCGACTACTTTGTTGAGGCTGCGGCTAAGGTATTGAAGCGTGTGCCTAACGTACGTTTCGTGATGGCTGGTTCGGGTGATATGATGAACCACGTTATCCGTCGTGTGGCTCGTTTGGGTATCGCCGACCGTTTCCACTTTACAGGTTTCTTGAAGGGTGACGATGTGCATAAGATGTTCCAGTTGTCGGACGTATATATTATGCCTTCAGTATCGGAGCCGTTCGGTATCTCGCCGTTGGAGGCTATGCGTGCGAATGTACCTTCAATCATCTCTAAGCAGAGTGGTGTTGCCGAGGTATTGGACTACGCCGTGAAGGTTGACTATTGGGACGTAGACGCTATGGCAGACGCCATCTACGGCTTCGTGAAGTATCCTGCCCTCTCGAAGATGTTCGCTGAGAAGGGTCTGGAGGAGGTTACAGGTCTTAAGTGGAACAATGCAGCTGCTAAGATCAAGACCATTTACGAAGATGCTATTAACGAATCTGCAAAATAATAAAAACACAATATAATGAAAACTGTTTGCTTATATTTTCAAGTGCATCAGCCGTGGCGTTTGAAGGTTTACCGTTTTTTCAACATCGGTAAGGACCACAACTACCTCGACGATTTTACCAACCGCGCTATTATGCAGAAGGTTGCACGCCAGTGCTATCTGCCGATGAATGCGTTGCTGTTGAAGCTTATCAAGGAGAACAAGAGTGCTTTCAAGTGCTCGTTCTCAATCACTGGTTCAGCCGTTGAGCAGTTCCGTATCTATGCTCCCGAGGTGTTGGATTCATTCCGCGCTTTGGCTGAGACTGGTTGCGTAGAGTTCCTGGCTGAGACATATTCACACTCTTTGGCGGCCCTCTCTTCTAAGGAGGATTTCGTAGAGCAGGTTAAGCTCCACTCAAAGATGATTAAGGAGGAGTTCGGTAAGAAGCCCGTAGCATTCCGCAACACGGAGCTTATCTACTCTGACCAGATTGGCGAGATGGTTGCAGGCCTCGGTTTCAAGACTATCCTGGCTGAGGGTGCTAAGCACGTGATGGGTTGGAAGTCACCCGACTATATCTACACTAACGCTATTGATAATAGCTTGCGCGTGTTGTTGCGTAACTACAAGCTCTCTGACGATATCGCATTCCGCTTCTCTAACCAGGGTTGGGACCAGTATCCTTTGACTGCTGATAAGTTTGCATCGTGGATTAAGGAGGAGAATGGCGAGGTTATCAACCTCTTTATGGACTACGAGACATTCGGTGAGCACCAGAAGGCTGATACAGGTATCTTCGACTTTATGAAGGCTATGCCTAAGGCTATTTTGAAGCAGGGCGATATCTGCTTTAAGACTGTTAGCGAAGCTGCAAAGGCTTACCAGCCCGTTGGCGTACTGCACTGCCCGCACGTTATGTCTTGGGCAGACGAGGAGCGCGACGTAACAGCTTGGTTGGGTAACGAGTTGCAGAACGAGGCATTCTCTAAGCTCTACGCTTTGAAGGATAAGGTTAAGGCGTTGAAGAGTGCTGACTACGAGTATGTTTGGAACTTTATGCAGACCTCTGACCACTTCTACTATATGGCTACCAAGTGGCTCTCTGATGGCGATGTTCACTCATACTTCAACCCCTATGGCTCGTCTTACGAGGCGTTCATCAACTATATGAACGTGTTGTCAGACTTCGAGATTGAGGTTGACAAGGCTTTGGCAGCAAAGAAGTCTCGCAAGAAGGATACTGCTTCGGCATAACCCTCTCTCGCAGGCTGCGGCCTTAAGCAGAGATATTTTTATGGCGCAATTCCTTTTCGGGAATTGCGCTTTTTTGTATATTTGTGTATAAATAAAAAATCCGAATATGAGACGAGACGAATTTTTAAAACTATGTGGCGGTATGATGCTTGCCACTCAGTTGCCAAACAGTGTGCTGGCCAGCACAATTGATTCTACTCAACCTTTGGCTGAGTTGCGCGATGTACGCAAGATAAAGATAGATGTGGGTGCAACATCACCCTTTTCGGCTTTGCATATCTCTGATACGCATCTAACATTTGCCGATACGCGCAACGACGAGCGAAAGATTAAACTCGCGGAGTCGCGTTCTCGCCACTTCTCTAAAGCGGAGCAATGTTTTAAGGCGGCGATGCGCTATGCGCAGGAGCGAGATTTAATGTTGCTGCATACGGGCGATTTGATAGATTTCGTCAGCGAGGCAAATATAGATTATGTTGCCAAGGAGTTTCGTCGTGATGCGTGGTTTGTCTCGTCGGGAAATCACGAGTTCTCGCAATATGTGGGTGAGGCTAAGGAGGATGCTGCATACAAACAACAGAGCTATAATAAGGTGCTGGGGGCCTATCCTAATGATTTAACCTTTGCATCTCGTGTGATAAATGGGGTAAACTTTGTGGCTATTGATGATGTATATTACAACATTACGGCCGAGCAACACGAGCGTATGAAGCGCGAGGTTGAGCGTGGATTCCCCATTGTTATGATGTGCCACGTGCCGCTCTATACCCCCGAGCATTGCAAGGTGAATCTGGAGAAGAATCAGGGTAAGTCGGCATATATGACAGGTGTGCCACGCCATATAACGGATACCTATCAGCAGGACCCCAATCGCCCCGCCTCGGAGCAGTGGCGTAACCGCAGCGTGCAGCAGCGTGCCGATAAACCTACGCTGGAGTTTATCGCTTGGCTCAAGGAGCAGCCGCTGTTGAAGGCTATCCTTTGCGGTCATACCCACGAGTTCTATCAGGAGCGTTTTTCACCTACCGCGATGCAATATACAGTGGCGGCGGGGTATAGCGGATGTGCTTATGAGATAGAATTTGTATAAACAAAAAGAGTGGCTCGCTGGCCACTCTTTCTTGTTTATCTAATATCCTTTCGGGGATTCACCCACGACATCTTATCCCTCACGAACTCCAGAATCTTTACGGGATAGTCCGTACAAGCGATATCAGCACCCAACGATAGGGCCAGCTGGAAATCCTCCTCCGAGGTGCCCGGCCAAAGGTTTACCTTGTAACCAGCCTTATGTGCCGCCTTGACCATTTTGCGCGATGTGCCGTCAACGTTGCAGGCGATGCGCTTCACGCCAAGCTCCTCGGCAGTCTTGAGCGTCTTCTCGTTTGCGGGGTCGCCCGTGATGAGCATACACTCAGCGTCGGGATGCAGCTGCTTCATTGTGCGTATTGAGCGGTGGTCGAACGAAGAGAAGATGTAGAGCGCATTCTCAGGCTTGCCCTTCATTACCGTTTTGTATGCCTTGTCGCAATAGACCTTGAGCTGCTCCTCCGAGTAGTTGTTCGACTTCATCTCCCACTCGATGTAGGCGATGTCGCTGCCACGGAAATACTTTACCAACTCGTCAAGGAAGAGGATAGGGTTGCCCTGCTTGGTTTTAACCTTCTTAATCTCCTTGCGTGTCGATTTCTCCACATCCAAATCCACGCCCGCCATTCGCTTCAGCGAGGCGTCGTGTGTTATGACCAGCTCCTCGTCGGCTGTCATTCGTATGTCGGTCTCGTAGCCGCGCACGCCCTTCTCGAATGAGCCCTTGAAAGCTGCGAGCGTATTCTCCTCAAACTCGGCACGACCGCCGCGGTGGCCGATGACCATAATCTCTGTGGCTTGCTGCGCCATAGCTGTTGCGGCAAAGAGGAGTGAGAGCAGTGTGATGGTAATTCGTTTCATCGTAAATTCTGTTTTAGGTTATAAAAAAGCGGGCCACGCTCGGCCCGCATCACTATTTGGCTGGAGGACCTTATACGGTCATAATCTCCTTCTCCTTAGCCTCCATCAAGGCGTCAAGCTGCTTTGAGAACTTCTCGAGCAGTTTCTGTGCCTGTGTCTCGCCATCCTTAGCCTCATCCTCGGGCATACCCTCCTTCTGAGCCTTCTTGAATGCCTCCACGGCGTCACGGCGTGCGTTACGCAAGCTGATACGTGCGTTCTCGCCAACGCCCTTAACCTGCTTTACCAACTCCTTACGGCGCTCCTCTGTAAGAGGGGGAATAGTCAGACGGATAGTCTCGCCGTTGTTCGATGGTGTAAGGCCGATGTTTGAATCCAGAATAGCCTTCTCGATAGGACGAATCATATTCTTATCCCAGGGCTGAATAAGGATTGTGCGTGCATCGGGAACAGTAACACTTGCCACGCCCGATACGGGAGTCTGCGAGCCGTAGTAATCCACGAAAACGCTGTTCAATACGTTGGTCGATGCCTTGCCGGCACGGATGTTAAGCAACTCCTCATCCAGGTGGTCCACCGTACGCTTCATACGGTCGGTTGCTCCATTGATAATAGTCTTTGTATCCATAGTAGTTTTTCTATTTGTTCGTTATTTAAGTGCAGCCTCAATAGCCTTAATCATATTTGCGAACTCAGCAGGCTCGAAACCCACTGAAACGTAAATAACCTTACCATCCTTGCCAACGACAAAGTTGCGGGGGATGTAGTTCGACGCGTACTTCTTGTAAATCTCCTGCTTGGGGTCCAGACCCATCGGGAAGGTGTAGCCCTGCTTCTCACGGAAGGCCTCTACTACGCTCTTCTTCTCGCCACGTGAGATGGGCAGAAAGACAAACTCCTGACCCTTGAAGTGGTCTATAATCTCCTTCTGCACGTGTGTAAGCTCCTGACGGCAGGGAGGACACCACGTAGCCCAGAAGTTAATCAATACAACCTTACCCTTGAGCTTCGAGAGGGTAATCTGCTCGCCGTTGACCATCTCTACGGTGAAGTCGGGAGCCTTGTCGCCCTGATTGATAAGGGTTGTTGCCTTAATCTGGTCCTCCTGCGACTGAGCTGATGCAGTCATAGGTGCGGCGGCCAACATAACGATGCAGGCTGCCATCGCAATATATACCTTGCGGCTGAATGATTTAATGTTCATAGTTTTATGTTTTATCCGACAGCGCAGGCGCCGCGGTGGTTAATTACTCCTTGCAAACAAGTGTTCCGATATTTTCACCGTTCAAAACCTTTGCCAGATTTCCCTCGGTATCCATATCAAATACGATGATGTCCAGCCCGTTCTCCTTGCAGAGTGTGAAAGCGGTCATATCCATAACCTTCAGGTCGCGGTTATAGACCTCATCGAAGGTAATCTTGTCAAACTTGGTAGCTGTGGGGTCCTTCTCGGGGTCGGCCGTATAAACGCCATCCACGCGTGTACCCTTGAACATCACCTCAGCCTCAATCTCAATGCCACGCAGAGCCGAAGCCGTGTCGGTTGAGAAGTAGGGGTTAGATGTTCCACCGCCGATGATTACAACGTAGCCAGCCTCGAGATATTCGATAGCCTTAGCCTTTGAGTAGTACTCGCCGATAGGCTCCATACGAATCGAGGTCAATACCTTGGCCTTCACACCATTATCCTCGAGTGCAGAGTGGAGTGCAAGCGAGTTGATAATCGTTGCCAGCATACCCATCTGGTCGCCCTTCACGCGGTCAAAGCCCTTCTTTGCGCCCTGCAGGCCGCGGAAGATATTACCGCCACCAATCACGATGCCAATCTGCACGCCCGTAGCTGCAGCAGCCTTAATCTGCTCGGCGTATGATTGCAAAACTGCGGGTGAAAGACCATATTTCTGTTCACCCTGGAGCGATTCGCCGCTCAATTTGAGAAGTATTCTGTTATATACCATAGTTCAATTTATTTGTTTATTTTTTATCTGCTTTTAAATATTATGGTATGCCTTTTTGCTCATAAATGCATACCTTGCGGCCTATGGCCGCATTTACAATTCTGACCCACCCCCAACCCCCGCCTCAGGCAGGGGCTTTGGTCGCCGCGAGGCGGCTCCGAGGGTTGCAGAACCAAAGCTTGAGCTGTATTGCAATGTTTATTTATGCGAAGATAAGAAAAAAATCCCGTTTCACACAACCCGATATGGTAAAAACATACAGCTTTTAATAAAAGTGATGGGTATAAATACCTATTTTTTAATTTGCCCGTACAATTATCTTCGGCAGAGGAACAAAATAACGATTTTTTTGTATCTTTGTGTGATTAATGTGCGAACTAATAACTCAATTATAAAATATTATGGTAGATATTTTTGAAAGATTAGAGAAGAATACCGGTGGCCCGATTGGTCAGTATATGCAGTTGGTTCACGGTTATTTTGCATTCCCGAAGCTTGAGGGTGAGCTTGGTCCTCATATGCGCTTCCGCGGTAAGATGATGCTTAACTGGAGCTTGAACAACTATCTCGGCCTGGCTAACCACCCCGAGGTGCGTAAGGCTGATGCAGCTGGTGCGCAGGAGTTCGGTATGGCTGCACCTATGGGTGCCCGTATGATGAGCGGTCAGACCAAGTATCACGAGCAGTTGGAGCGTGAGCTCGCTGAGTTCGTAGGTAAGGAGGATGCTTTCCTTTTGAACTTCGGTTATCAGGGTATGATTTCAATCATCGACTGCTTGCTCACTCCGCGTGATGTAGTTGTTTACGATGCTGAGTGCCACGCTTGTATCATCGATGGTTTGCGTATGCATAAGGGTAAGCGTTTCGTTTACGCTCACAATAACGAGGAGTCACTCCGCCTTCAGCTTAAACACGCTACAGACTTGGCTGAGGAGCAGCGCGGTGGTGTATTGGTAATCACCGAGGGTGTATTCGGTATGAAGGGTGACCTCGGATTCCTGGACGTTATCGTTAAGGCTAAGAAGGATTTCAACTTCCGTCTGTTGGTTGACGATGCACACGGTTTCGGTACTATGGGCCCCGGCGGTCGTGGTACTGCAGCTCACTTCGGTGTCGTTGATGGCGTGGACGTATTGTTCAACACCTTCGCTAAGTCTATGGCAGGTATCGGTGCATTCGTGAGCGGTCCCCGTTGGTTGATTAACTTGTTCCGTTACAATATGCGTTCACAGCTCTACGCTAAGTCATTGCCTATGCCTATGGTTATCGGTGCACTGAAGCGTCTGGAGCTTATCCGTAACCACCCCGAGTATCAGGAGAAGTTGTGGGAGATCACTCGTGCCCTGCAGACCGGCTTCAAGGAGAACGGTTTCGATATTGGCGTAACGCAGTCGCCCGTAACCCCCGTATATATGAAGGGCGGTAACGAGGAGGGTACAAACCTTATCGTTGACCTTCGTGAGAACTACGGTATCTTCTGTTCAATCGTAATCTACCCCGTAATCCCGAAGGGCGAGATTATCTTGCGAATCATTCCTACCGCAGCTCACACTTTGGAGGACGTAGAGCGCACTATCGAGGCGTTCAAGGCTGTACGCGAGAAGTTCAATGCGGGCTACTATGCGTCAATGCCTATTCCTATGAAGGCTGACCCTGAGTTCAAGGTGAAGTAATAAAATCTATATATAGAGGAATAGGGTGCTGATTTTAGCACCCTATTTTTTATTCTGCTCCTGCTGAAAAATCTCATCAAACATCTCTCTTAAGCGTGTGCGGTCGGCTATAATCTCGCGCAACTCCTTAAGGCGCTCGCCATTATCCGATTCTGGAATCCACACGTGCAGATAACCACCTTCGTCATACTTCTCGTGCAGATGCTCAAGCGAGCGTAGCCAATGTCCCTCCTTGTCGAGTGCGGGGTAGTTGGCCAGACTGTACTGTACCGTGCGGCGCAGAATCAGCTCGGGAATAATCAGTCGGTCGGCTTCGGCAACGATACAGCCATATATGGTGCGTGGTGCCTGCTCGGCCGAGGCGCGATGGTCCTCAGCTGCGTCGGCTATGGTGGCAATCTGCTCCGTGGTGAACCAGCGTTGCAGCTCCCTGTCGGCGCGAATTATGCGTGCCGAGTCGGTGTGGTGGTGTTCGCGACCATACTTTAATCCCGTATCGTGATATGCCGCAATAGTATATACCATCTCCTCATTCACATCAAACCCGCGAGCGAGTTGTGCGCTGCGCTCAATCACCTGCCGAGCGTGGTCACGACGATGACCGCGGTCGAAATGGTCGTATAGTGGTAGTATGTTCTGCTCGATGTAAGTTATAATCTCCTGACGAATCATAGTGCACGGTTTTTGAGTTGGCAAAGATAGAAAAGAAAAATAAATATTGGTATGAAAAATGGTACGAAAGAGAGTGTATTATTATCTCTGTTTAGATTTAAGTTTCGTATGACTGTTGTGTTGTTGCTTTTGATGATGTTGCTCGCGGCCTGTGTATATAATGCTGGCCGGGATAGCCTCGACCGTAGTACGGTGGCTAACTTTAACCTTGATAATTTTATGGGTCGCTGGTACGAGATAGCGCGCTTTGATCATCGCTTTGAGCGTGGTATGGAGGATGTTACGGCCGTCTATACACTACAGCCGGATGGTATGGTTGAGGTGGTGAACGAGGGCCTTCGCGCAGGAAAACTGCATCGCTCGGTGGGAAAGGCTAAGACCACGCTTCAGTCGGGGCGTTTGCGTGTGTCGTTCTTCTGGATATTCTACTCCGATTACAACATTCTGGAGATGGGTCGGCAGGGCGATTGGGCGCTGGTGGGTAGCCGTTCTCCGCAGTATCTGTGGATATTATCGCGCACACCGACTTTGCCCGATGAGACCGTCAGCTACATCGTTGGGCAGGCTGCCAAGCGAGGGTATAATGTAGATAAGTTGATTTTCGACCGTTAACGCCTGATGCGGAATCTGTCGATTACGTTGCTTCGTGAGTCGCGGGGCGTGTGATACGACAGGTATAGCCATCGTCCACGTGTTGCGACACCCTCAGGCTCAAGGCCCGTATGCGATATATCTATCAGCATCAGCTGCTTGCCCGTTTTTAGGTCCGTTACGTGCAGACGTGTGGGGCGGGGAGGAATACCGTCGGGGAGATATGCGCGGTGGCGATGGATATGGCTGCCCTGCGGAATGGAGATATCTCCTGCGGGCATAGAGCCGAGAGCATCCTCAGCCTTGAGATGCACCTCGCCACGTGAGTCGGAATCGGCCAGGCGTGGCAACGCGAACCACTTGAGCGTGCGGACGTTGTCAACGGTGCAATATAGATATATCAGACGCCTGCGCCTATCCACAGCCCAATCGGCCGGGCCTGCGATATCTGCTCCATCGTAAAATATCTTCTGTACCAGACGTGAGCCCTCAAACGAGATGTCGTTGACATAACAGGCTCTCTCGCCACGACACTCGGTGACGTAGAGCAGCGGGAAGGCCGATTGCTTGTTGTAGTGCTCCACGCCGAATGATGCGTTGTTGCAGTGGCCTGTGTTGCCCTCAAGAGTAAATGTCGATACAAACTTGCGGCGTTTCATATCTATGACGACGCACTGCCCCTTGTCGTGAACGGAGAAAGCGTAGCGGCCATAGATGGCAAAGCCTTGCGTAGAGCCGTTTATCTCGACATTCTCGGGCAACAGCTCTGCTACATTTATAAAGCGTTCAGCCTCGGCGAGAGGGGTTTTCTGGGCCACGGCTGAGCCTGAACGAAGCAATAGCAACAGTAGGCAGATGAAAAGCCTCATCGTGTTAACTCTTTGATTTTGTTCTCAATACCTGCTATATCGAAGCCGCATATTGCGTGCAGCTGCTCCAGAGTGCCGTGCTCGATAAAATTATCCTCGATACCCAACTTTGTCACCTTCGTGTTGTAGCCGTTCGCGTTGAGGAACGACACTACGGCCTCGCCTACGCCTCCGCGCAGAACACCATCCTCGATGGTGATCACCTTCGAGAACTTCTTACCTACCTCGTGCAGCAACTCCTCATCCAGCGGCTTGGCGAAACGCAGGTCGTAGTGGGCGATGGTAATCTTCTCGCTCTCCTCCACGTGCTTGATAGCCTCGGCAGCAGCGTTACCAACGTGGCCGATTGTGAGGATAGCCAAATCCTCGCCATCCTTTATCTTGCGGCCCTTGCCTGTGGGTATGCTCTCAAATGTCGCACCTCGCCACTCTACGCCTGCACCGCAACCGCGCGGGTAACGGATAGAGTAGGGCGATGGGGTGTTGATTGCCGTGTAGAGCATATTGCGTAGCTCACTTTCGTTCATCGGGGCGGCAACAATCATATTGGGAATGCAAGCGAAGTATGCCAAGTCGAACACGCCGTGGTGCGTAGCACCATCCTCACCCACCAATCCGCCACGGTCGAGGCAGAATGTTACGGGTAGGTTTTGCAGGGCAACGTCGTGAATAACGTTGTCGTATGCACGCTGCATAAACGATGAGTAGATGTTACATACGGGGTGCATACCGCCTGCGGCCAGACCTGCCGAGAAGGTTACGGCGTGACCCTCAGCAATGCCAACATCGAAGCAACGTTCGGGTATCTCGCGCATCATAACGCTCATCGAGCAGCCCGAAGGCATAGCGGGTGTGACTCCGACAATCTTATCGTTCTTCCGTGCCAGCTCCAACAGCGTCTCACCAAATACATCCTGATAGCGAGCGGCAGAGTTTATCGAGGGTATGCGCTCGCCCGTTTCGGGATTGAAACGTCCCGGGGCGTGCCATACAGCCTGATTATCCTCGGCGGGGGTGTAGCCCTTGCCTTTGGTTGTTCTGACGTGGAGCAGTTTGGGCTCGTCAATATCCTTGAGTGCCGCAATCATACGCACCAACTCCACTACGTCGTGGCCATCCAACTGCCCGAAGTAGCGGAAATTAAGGCTCTCGAAGAGGTTGCTGTTCTGCAATAGACCCTGCTTTACGGCGTTGCCCGCCTTCTGGCAAAATCGCAATACGGGCGGAACGTGAGCCAGAATACGCCATAGACCACGCTTGAAATTGTTATAAAGAGGAGAGGATGACATACGGGCCAGATAACCCTCCAGAGCTCCCGTAGCCTCGTCGATAGCCATCTCGTTGTCGTTGAAGATAACCAGCAGCTTGCCCTTCTTCTTCTCGCCGGCATTGTTCAGACCCTCGAATGCCAGACCGCCCGTCATAGCGCCATCGCCAATGACAGCAACAACGTGATTATCCTCGCCCTGCAACTCGGCAGCCTTTGCCAGACCGTATGCCGCAGAGATGGATGTTGAGGAGTGGCCGGCGCCGAATGAGTCGTACTCGCTCTCGGCCATACGCGGGAAGCCGCTGATGCCGCCCAGCTTTCTGTTTGTGGGGAACTCGTCGCGGCGACCTGTGATGATTTTATGAGCATATGCCTGATGTCCCACATCCCACACGAGCTTATCCGCGGGGGTGTCATAGACATAGTGTATAGCGACCGTAAGCTCTATCGTGCCGAGGCTTGAGGCCAGGTGGCCAGGGTTCTTTGAACACTCCTCGATGATGTATTGTCGCAACTCACGGCAATACTGAGGCAGCTGCTCGATGGAGAGCTGCTTCAAATCGGCGGGTGAATTAACCTTATAGAGTAGGTCGTATTCTATATGTTCCATTAAAATTTCTTTTTACAAATATACAAATCTTCGGTAGCTTTTGCAAACCACGCGCATCTTATGCCACCGAACACTCAATGCCCAATGCTCGAACACGCTCGGCAATGGCCATTAACTCCTCCTTGCTAACCTTCTCCAGCGTCTGGCACGGCGTGTCGCGGTCCAAAGAGTATACCATCACCTGACGTGGTGCAATCTCCTCAACGAGCTTCAGCCACGCCTCGACCTCGTTGTCGGCGGTGTTGTCAATCGCCTGACCAGCATACTCTCCACGCAGGAACATAGTCTGGATAATGAGCTTACCTTCGAACTCTTTGAGCAGTTCAACCGTACGTGCCACGGTGTACGCACCCTGGGGCTTGTTTATCAGCTGCACGGTTGCGTCGAAGGCCGAATCGAGCTTGAGGATATTGTTATCTACTCGCAGCAAGGCGCGGCGCACATCCTCGCGGTGAATCTGCGTGGCGTTGCTCAGCACCGATACCTTAGCCGTAGGGCACAGCTCATCGCGGAGGGCTAATGTGTCATCTATAACACCCTCAAAATCGGGGTGCATCGTAGGCTCTCCGTTGCCGGCAAAGGTGATAACATCGGGCGGAGTGCTATCTGCAACCATACGGGTGAGGACCTCACGCAGCATCGTGCGTACATCCTCGCGCGAGTTAAAGCGTTTACGACCCACGTGGTCGGCATTCCATCCGCACTCGCAATATATGCAGTCGAAGCTACACAGCTTCGACTCTACGGGCAGAAGGTTTACCCCTAACGATAGCCCCAGACGACGTGAGCGAATAGGACCAAAAATTATATTGTCGTATAGTGATGTCATAGTGTTGCGTTTTACATCTTCGAGCGCCTGAACTCCTTGGGTGTCATTCCCGTGTGACGCAGGAAGTATTGTCCAAAGAATGAGGGGTTTGGGAAGTTGAGTTTGTTCGATACCTGCTGAATCGTGAGCTGCGTCGTCGAGAGCAGAGCCTTAGCGTTGAGAATCACCGAACGTGTAATCCAGTTCGCTGCGCTGTTACCCGAAATCTGGCGTGTGACGATGGTCAGATATTTGGGCGTGATGCAGAGCTTATCGGCGTAGTATTGCACCTCGCGTGAGATGGTAATATCGGTTGCCAGCAACGACAAGAACTTGCGGAACAGAATATCCTGACGTGAGCAGGGCTCGCGCTTGACGGGTATATCGTGCGCATAGATGCCAGCCAGCTCGTAGCAGAGCAGGGTCAGCATATGGCGGTTAATCTGGTCGTGGAAGGGGTGCTCGGTGCGGGTGTCGCGCTCGTGCATCAGATTGCAAATCTGAAGTATAGAGTCGAGCTGCTGCTGGCTCAGCACCATACAGGGATTCTCGCGCATCGACATATGTATTGAGTTGGCCGAGGGGGTGTTCAGCTCGCCGATAAAGTCGGTGTTAATCATCAGCGTGTAGCTCTTGAAACCCTCGCCGCGCTTGAAGTCCTGAATGATAGTGCCGGGGAACGATATGCAGAGCGTGCGGGGCGATAGCTGGTATTTGTGTTCATCGATTATCACATATCCCTCGCCCTCGAGGCAAATAAATATACCACCGCGGCTGAATGTTCGCGGCACGTTATCCTCGTTGATTATGGCATCGTAGTCTTTGCTATCGATATATGCAAACAGCGGATTTGACACGCCAAGCAGCGCGTCAACATCGTTTGGTTTATCTTGATTGTGCTGTACCTCCATTACTCATTCTAATTTCTGGACAAATATACAAAGAATTCGCAACAAAGAATATTTTTGGCGATGTTTTGTGCTTTTTAGTGGCTAATTTGTGTATTTATAGAACATTTTTGCTGTCGGGCAATAAAAAAGGCTGCCAACCTTGTGGTCTGGCAGCCCTTGTAACTATTGCTGTTTTATTAGTCGTGCAAACCGCGTGAACGCAAGTACTCGATAAGCATCTCGGGGCGGTCGGTCTGGATAATGGTTGTACCCATATCCACTACCTTGCCATATACCTCAGCAGCAGATGTCTCGAAAGCAACGTCGTCGCTCCAGCCACCGCACAATGAGTTCCAGAGAGTGTTAACCCACAACTTTGAGCCGCTATCCAATACGCGCTTTACGGCGCTCTCAACCTCGGCATTCATCTCGTCGAAGCAAATCTCATAGGCCAACTGGGGCTTCTCGGCAATGTAATCGTCAAAGAGAGCCTTGTGCTTCTCGTTTGTGGGAGTGATAACGGGCATATAGAGCAAGTTGTTCTTGTGCTCAGCCATCTTTGCCTGCACCTCTGCTACGGGCTTGCTGCCCTTGATAAGTACCTGGTCGGTAACACCCAACTTCTCGGTAATCTCCACTACCAGGTCGTAGTAGTCGTAACCCTTGTCGAGGTTTACAGTGATGCGGTCCTTACATACGGCCAGAGCCTCCTCCAGTGTGGGCATCTTAAGGTCGAGTGAAGAGCGTACGTTGTGAGCAGTCTTGAGATAGTACTGCTGAATCTCCTCGTATGTCATCTCGTTGATGTTACCCTTACCTGTTGTGCAGCGGTTGATGGTGCGGTCGTGTGAGAGAACGAGTACGCTATCCTTGGTGAGCTGAATGTCAATCTCAACCATATCGGCGCCCATCTTGATTACAGACTCAATAGCGGGGATTGAGTTCTCGGGGTAGTTGCGCCAGTCGCCACGGTGGCAAACAACCAAAACCTGCTTTGACTTGGGGTCGTGCAGATTCTTCAAAATGGTCTCAATATTATTCGCCTTAGCAGCGGGGGCCTCGGCGGGAGCCTGGTTGCAGGCAGTCATCAACATAGCTGCTACAACGCATAATGAGAGGAAAAATTTCTTCATAGTAGGGTTAATTTAAAATGATAAATCAAATTTGAATGAACAAATATAGATAATTTATACCGAAATTTCACATAAAATCACTACCTTTGAATAAATATTCAACAAAAAACTGCTTACAATGTATAGAAACGATCAAAGAACAGTTATTACGCTCGATGCTGGAGGTACCAATTTCGTATTCGGTGCAATCCGTGCCAATAAATTTATCGTAGAGCCTATCACCTTGCCCTCTAATGCCGACGATTTGGATAAGTGTATGGCTACCTTAGTCGAAGGTTTTGAGCAGGTTATGGCCAAACTCGACCATAAGCCCGTAGCTATCAGCTTTGCCTTCCCCGGTCCGGCCGACTATGCCAATGGTATTGTGGGCGGTTTCTATCTGCCTAACTTCCCCTCGTTCCGCGACGGTGTGGCGTTGGGCCCCTTCCTTGAGGAGAAGTTCGGAATACCCGTATATATCAACAACGATGCGGATTTGTATGCCTACGGTGAGGCTCTGGCGGGCGCTCTGCCTGAGATTAACGAGAAGCTGGAGAAGCTGGGTAGCGCCAAGCGTTATCACACCCTGCTGGGTTATACGTTCGGCACAGGCTTCGGCTTTGGCTTTGTGACCAATGGCGAGTTGCATACGGGCGATAACTCTTGTATCGAGACCTTCTGCCTGCGCCATAAGCATATGCCCGGCGTGATGGTTGAGGATGGCGTTGCCGTTCGTGCCGTGAAGCGTGTTTATAAGGAGGAGTCGGGCATTGACGACCCCACACTCCAGCCGAAGGATATCTTCGATATTGCCGAGGGTAAGCGTGAGGGTAATCAGGAGGCTGCTCGCAAGGCATTCGCTACGATGGGCGAGGTTGCGGGTGATGCTATGGCCACGGCCGTTACGTTGATTGACGGTGTGATTGTTATCGGTGGCGGTATCACAGCTGCCTCGAAGTATATTATGCCTTCGCTGTTGAAGGAGTTGCGCTCTGAGATGCACTCTATTGGCGGTGAGGCCTTCGACCGCGTGCAGATGAAGGTTTACGACCTGAACGATGAGGCCGAATTCGAGCAGTTCGCTAAAGGCGCATCGCGTGACTTGCCAGTATATGGCTCGGATAAGGTTGTTACGTACGACCCGCAGAAGCGTATCGGTGTGATGATTACCAACATCGGTGCCAGCACAGCTATCTCGCTCGGTGCTTATGCTTACGCGTTGAATGAGGTTGATAAGAATAAGTAAAGAATATTTTTTGAAGACTGCATTCCGACCCGCAAGGTCGGGATGTTGTTTTGTGATGTGTTAATTCAAACAAAACAATATGAAAAAACTAATTGCTACTCTTAAAAATGAAGACTGGGTGATTGTCTATGCAGGTGCTATCGTGCTGCTGCTGGCAACACTCTTCCCATCGGCTATGCCTACGATGCCCAAAGAGCTGGGCTCGGCAGAGTCGTGGCTGAAGGCCGCAACAATGTTTGCCTCTATCCTGGGTCTTACCTATCTGTGTCAGGCCGTGCTGCGCCGCAAGATGATAGGTATATTCCTGTCGTTGCTTGTGATTTTTGCTCTCTCGCTTGGCGCTCAGGTGGTTGCAAATATCCCAATCATCAAGGAGTGGGGTCTGGAGTCGGTATTTTTCTCTGTTATTTTCGGTCTTATCGTGAGCAACTGCTTCCGCGTGCCCGAGTGGCTGAAGCCCGCTATCCAGAGTGAGTTTTATATTAAGATAGGTATCGTCTGCCTGGGCTCTACAATCCTCTTTGGCGAGGTGCTGAAGTCGGGTGTGTTTGGCTTGGCGCAGGCGCTGATTGTGGTCTTTACCGTGTGGTTCTTCGCATTCCGCATCTCACGCAGAATGGGCGTTGACCAGGAGATGTCAACAATGTTGGCCTCGTCGGTCTCTATCTGTGGCGTATCGGCTGCGATTGCTACGGCTGGAGTTATCAAGGGCGATAATAAGAAGCTGTCGTATATCATCTCGCTGGTGCTGGTGTGTGCTATCCCGATGATGTATATTATGCCGTGGGTTGCCGAGCTGCTTGGCCTCAGCGAGGAGGTTGCAGGTGCTTGGCTCGGTGGTACGATTGATACCACGGGAGCGGTGGC
This sequence comes from Rikenellaceae bacterium, assembly GCA_015059845.1. Lineage (GTDB taxonomy): Bacteria > Bacteroidota > Bacteroidia > Bacteroidales > Rikenellaceae > Alistipes. Next base: position 111,617 of record SUZR01000007.1, read on the forward strand.
TGCATCGGGTACGATGTTGGGCGAGACGGCTGCGCAGACGGCAATTATCGTTAAGTCGTCGCAGAACGTATTGCTCGGTCTGGCCGCTTTTGTTATCTCGCTGATGTGGACCTATAAGGGCGAGCAGCACGAGGAGAAGCCTACGCTGGGCGTAATCTGGGACCGCTTCCCGAAGTTTGTCGTTGGTTTTGTTTTGGCGTCGCTGGTGTTCAGCTTTATGATGGATACAGCCGATGCAAAGGCTATCGGTAAGATTACCAAGGGCTTTACCAATACTCTGTTCAGCATCGCTTTCGTGTGCGTAGGTTTGGAGACCCGCTTTGCCGATATCTTCTCGAAGGAGAATCGCCGCCCGTTGTGGGCATTCCTCTCGGCACAGGGATTCAATATCGTTGTTACGCTGATTGTTGCTTATCTGTTGTTCGGCGTTGTGAAGCCTCTGCTGGCATAATTGCAGAACAAATAAATATCTTGGGTCACTTTTTTTCGGGGTGGCCCTTTTTTATGGCCCTCGATGTTTGGCAATTAGAGTCATAATAATTATATTTGTCTTGATAAAAAAGAACATTCCAAAAACTTACTAATTATGAAAAAGATTTTCTTACTCGCAGCGTTGGCTTGCACAGTTATGTTTGCCGATGCACAGAACCTTATCGTAGGTTCTTACAACATCCGTAACGACAACCAGGGCGACGCTCGTAAGGGTGACGGCTGGGCTACACGTTATAAGATTCTTTGCGACCAGGTACAGTGGTACGGTTTTGATGTATTCGGCGCTCAGGAGGTGAAGAAGAACCAGTTGGACGATATGTTGCGCGAGATGCCCGAGTATGCATCAGTAGGCGTAGGTCGTGACGATGGTAAGGAGAAGGGTGAGTTCTCTCCCGTATTCTACAAGAAGGAGCGCTTCAAGTTGTTGGATTCAGGTACTTTCTGGATTTCACCCACTCCCGAGAAGGTAGGTGTTAAGGGTTGGGACGCTGCTCTGCCCCGTATCTGCTCTTATGTCCGTCTTCAGGATAAGGTGACAAAGGTTAAGTTCTGGTTCTTCAACCTGCATATGGACCACATCGGTGTTGAGGCTCGTCGCGAGGGTGCTAAGCTCATCATCAAGCAGGTGTTGGAGATGTGCGGCAAGGAGCCAGCTATCGTTACAGGTGACTTCAACGTTGACCAGAACAACGAGGCTTACCACACAATGTTGCAGGGTGGCGTTATGAAGGACTCTTACGAGGCTGCAGCTGAGAAGTTCGCTACAAACGGTACGTTCAACTCATTCAACGCTGACCTCCACACTCAGAGCCGTATCGACCACATCTTCGTTACAAACTCTTTGGAGGTTACCAACTATGCAGTTTTGACCGACGGTTACTGGACACCCAACACACAGCCCGCACCCGAGATTAAGGGTAACGCTGCACCTCAGGAGATTAGCTTCCGCAAGCACATCCACCGCTGCCCCTCGGATCACTATCCTATCGCAGCTCGTCTTGTGTTGAAGAAGTAGTATTCTAACCCGAAAAATACCTTAAAGCTATATGAGAAATCTCATATTATCTTTTGCGGCGGCACTCATATCTATGGGTGCCGTTGCGCAAAATTTCACCGAGTGGCAAGACCCCAACGTTAATGAAATCAACCGCGTGCCGATGACGGCAACGTTCAAGATTTTCGACACGGAGGAGAGTGCCCAGGGTGTATATTGCGACAAAGCGAATCCTTACCGCCTTTCGTTGAATGGCACGTGGCAGTTTAATTGGGTGGAGAACGCCGACCAGCGTCCTACCGACTTCTACGCCGTAGGTTACAACGATAAGGGTTGGGATACAATGGAGGTCCCCGCTATGTGGGAGCTCAACGGATATGGTGACCCCGTCTATGTGAACATCGGTTACGCGTGGCGTGGTAACTTCCAGCATAACCCTCCCTACGTGCCCATCGAGCAGAATCACGTGGGCTCGTATCGCCGTACATTTGACGTGCCTGCTTCGTGGTCGGGACGTGATATCTTCTTGAATATCGGTGCTGCCACATCGAATGTGTATGTTTGGGTGAACGGTAAGTTTGTAGGTTACTCGGAGGATAGCCACCTCGGCACCGCCTTCGACGTAACGAAGTTCGTTAAGCCGGGCGAGAACCTTATCGCCTTGCAGATTTTCCGCTGGTGTGATGGTACATACCTCGAGGACCAGGATTTGTGGCGCTTGAGCGGTATCTCACGCGACGTGGAGCTGGTGGCTCGCACAAAGGCGCGTATGAACGATGTGATGATTACCCCTGCGCTGGAGAATAACTACACGGATGGTAAATTGGCCGTAGAGATGGAGTTCACGTCGGGGGTGAAGTCGGCTGATGTAAAGCTGCTCTGCCCTGCGGGTGATGTTGTTGCTGAGGGTAAGGTTGCGCCCGTGAAGGGCAAGGCCTCATATACCTTCGAGGTGAAGAATCCCGCCAAGTGGACAGCCGAGACACCTAACCTCTATAAGGTTGTGGTAAATGCGGGCGCGGAGGTATATGCGCAGCGTGTTGGTTTCCGCACCTCGGAGATTAAGGATGGCTTGCTGCTGGTCAATGGTCAGCCTATTCTTATCAAGGGTGCTAACCGCCACGAGGTTGACCCGCTGAAGGGCTTTGTGATGTCGCGCGAGCGTATGATTCAGGATATCCGCCTGATGAAGGAGCTTAACCTCAATGCTGTGCGTACGTGCCACTATCCCGACACGCCCGAGTGGTATGACTTGTGCGATGAGTATGGCCTCTACCTTATTGATGAGGCTAATATCGAGTCACACGGTATGGGTTATGGCGAGAAGACGCTGGCGAAGAATCCCCTCTTCGAGAAGGCTCACCTGGAGCGTAACAGCCGTATGGTACAGCGCGACAAGAACCACGCTGCGATTATCATCTGGAGTATGGGTAACGAGGCGGGCTTTGGCCCTAACTTCGAGAAGTGCTACCGCTGGATTCGTGAGTACGACCCCTCACGCCCGATTCATTACGAGCGTGCCGAGGGTAACGACTTCACCGATATTATGTGTCCGATGTATGCCGATTTGGAGTGGTGCGAGAAGTATGTTACCAGCAACCCCACAAAGCCGTTGATTCAGTGCGAGTATGCCCACGCTATGGGTAACTCGATGGGTGGCTTCAAGGAGTATTGGGACTTGATTCGTAAGTATCCCCACTATCAGGGTGGTTTCATCTGGGACTTCGTGGACCAGGGCTTCGCATACTACGATGAGGATGGTAAGGTGTCGTTCTACTACGGTGGCGACTACAACAACTACGATGCTACCGATAACTCATTCAACCACAATGGTATGATTGCCGCTGACCGCACCCCGCAGGCACACGCGTGGGAGGTGAAGCGTCAGTATCAGAATATCTGGACCGAGGCTGTGGATTTGCTATCGGGTAAGGTTGAGGTATATAACGAAAACTTCTTCACCTGCCTTGCTCCCTATGCTATGGAGTGGGAGTTGCAGCAGGATGGCGTTGTAACAAAGGCTGGCCGCGTGGATAAGCTGGAGGTTGCTCCCCAGCAGCGCAAGACCTATACGTTGGGTTATACGGCCGATGACATCTGCCCCAAGGCTAAGGAGGTTGTGCTGAACGTGCGTTATGTGCTGACCCAGAAGCAGCCGCTGCTCAATATCGGTCACGTTGTTGCCGAGCAGCAGCACATCATCCGCGAGTACGACACCAAGGCGGCATTTGCATTGAAGGAGTCTAAGCGTCCCGTGGAGGTTATCAAGTTTGAGAAATCTACTCAGGTTACGGGCTACGATTGGGTTGTCGGCTTCAACCGCGAGGGCTTTATCAACCAGATTGAGTATGGCTCAATGAAGGTTGTGGCTGATGATTCGGCTCTGCGTCCTAACTTCTGGCGTGCACCCACCGAGAACGATATAGGTGCCAAGTTACAGAATAAGTATGCCGTATGGCGTAATCCCGCGTTGACGCTCAAGAGCTTTGAGGCGAAGGCTGAGGATGGCGTGGCGAAGGTTGTGGCTACATACGATATGCCCGATGTGCAGGCCAAGATGACTATCTCGTACACCATTAATGGCGAGGGCGAGATTAAGGTTGAGCAGGCTATGACCACTACACCCGATGCGAAGATTTCTAATATGTTCCGCTATGGTATGCGCGTGGAGCTGCCCGCAGCGTTGAACGTGCTGGAGTACTACGGTCGTGGTGCGGTGGAGAACTATGCTGACCGTAAGAGCTGCGCCGATATTGGCCTCTACACGCAGAGGGTTGCGGAGCAGTATAACGAGAAGATGGCACGCCCGCAGGAGTCGGGTACGCGCTCTGACTTGCGTTACTACAACGTGGAGAACACGGCTGGCGCAGGTATCCGTATCATCTCGGATGTAGCCTTCTCGGCTTCGGCTCTGCCTTACTCGCAGGAGGCGATGGATGTGACAGTTGGCCCGTTGCAGCGTCACTCTGGCGACCTGAAGGCTGGCGATAAGACCTACCTATGCTTCGATTTGGAGCAGATGGGCTTGGGTTGTATCAACTCGTGGGGTCGTCTGCCGCTGGAGCCCTACCGCGTGGAGTATAAGGATTATACGTTTAACTTTATCATCTCACCCGTGAGATAGTTGATATTGATATATTTATGAAAAAGGCTCGGATAATTTCCGAGCCTTTTTTGTTGTTTCAGCTGTTGCAAGTTACAAGTGTTATACCCACTGTAAATCCATAGATTAAGTGTTATAGGAGGTATAGGTATTATGAGTGTTATATAAATATTATCCATAACACCCATAATACCTATAACACTTATATTTATAATTATGAATTTTTGCGTATCTTTGCAGCCGTTAAAAAGATAAAGATTATGGCGTTAATTGACGAAATCACCAAGCGCAGAACATTTGCCGTTATTGCACACCCCGATGCGGGTAAGACAACACTTACTGAGAAGTTGCTCCTCTTTGGAGGTGCTATCCACGTGGCTGGTGCCGTGAAGAGCAACAAAATCAAGAAGGGCGCAACCTCCGACTTTATGGAGATTGAGCGTCAGCGTGGTATCTCGGTGGCAACATCGGTTATGGGCTTCAACTATAAGGACGTGAAGATTAATATCCTCGATACGCCCGGTCACGAGGACTTTGCCGAGGATACCTACCGCACGCTTACGGCCGTAGATTCGGTTATCATCGTTATTGACGGTGCGAAGGGTGTTGAGGCGCAGACGCGTAAGTTGATGAATGTCTGCCGTATGCGTAACACGCCCGTGATGGTCTTTATCAATAAGCTGGACCGCCCCTGCAAGGACCCGTTCGATTTGCTGGACGAGGTGGAGCGCGAGTTGCAGATTCGTGTGCGCCCGTTGGCATTCCCCATCTCAAGCGGCGATACGTTCAAGGGCGTATATAACATCTACGAGAAAAACCTCTCGCTCTTTACCTCTGACGAGCGTCAGACGGCCGATGCCGAGACCGTAGATTTCAGCGATATATCTAACCCCGAGCTGGATGGTTACATCACCGAGAAGTTCGCTACGCAGCTGCGCGAGAATCTGGACTTGGTGGAGGCTGTTTACGATGAGTTTAACCGCGAGGATTACCTGGCAGGTAAGCTGGCTCCCGTGTTCTTTGGCTCGGCGGTAAATAACTTCGGCGTACGAGAGCTTTTGGAGTGCTTTATCCGCATCGCTCCCTCTCCTTGCCCCTCGACTACGGAGACACGTGCCGTGCAGCCCGATGAGCAGAAAATGACAGGCTTTGTCTTTAAGATTCACGCCAATATGGACCCCAACCACCGCGACCGCTTGGCCTTTATGAAGATATGTTCGGGCACGTTCGAGCGTAATAAGAACTACCTGCACGTGCGCAGTGGCAAGCAGCTTAAATTCTCATCGCCCACAGCGTTTATGGCCGAGAAGAAGTCGGTTATCGACTTTGCCTACCCGGGTGATATTGTGGGTCTGCACGATACGGGAACGTTCAAGATTGGCGATACCTTCACCGAGGGTGAGAAGCTCAAGTTTACGGGTATTCCCTCGTTCTCGCCCGAGTTGTTCCGCTATATTGAGAATGCCGACCCGATGAAGTTCAAGCAGTTGGCTAAGGGTGTTGACCAGCTGATGGATGAGGGTGTGGCGCAGCTCTTCACCTCGAGCCTGAATGGCCGCAAGATTATCGGTACTGTTGGACAGCTTCAGTTTGAGGTTATTCAGTACCGTTTGGAGCACGAGTATGGCGCAAAGTGCCGCTGGGAGCCTATCTCTATCTATAAGGCGTGCTGGATTGAGAGCGACAATGCCGAGCAGCTGGCCGACTTCAAGCGCCGCAAGCACTCGAATATGGCCGTAGATAAGCACGGCCGCGATGTCTTCCTCGCCGACACAAGCTATGCACTTGCGCTGGCACAGGAGAATTTTAAGGATATACGTTTCTATTTTACGTCAGAGTTTTAATTGCCTCTTGTTATAGAAATTTTTGGGGTAGTAGTATGCCCTCGTATGAAAAGAGTATGGCTCGAGGAAATCAGAATAGCGCTTACAAGGAACGCAACTTGGAATTTTTGGAGGAGTACGCCTCACGCGATGGTGTGAAGGTGATGTTTAATGGAGTGATGTATCGCGAAATTACCAAAGGTAAGGGCGATAAGCCTACGCCAAAGGCAATGATTACGGTGCATTATACTGGAAAACTCATCAACGGCAAGGTGTTCGACTCCACCCAGCAGGGTCGTCCCGCTACATTCAAGTTAAACCAGCTTATCGATGGCTGGCGTACCGCTTTGCGCGAGATGCCCGTGGGGTCGCGTTGGGAAATTGTCATCCCCTTCAATCTTGGCTATGGTGCCAAGGGCGCGGGAGTGATAAAGCCTTTCTCGACGCTGATTTTCGATGTAAGGTTAATTTCGATAGGGTAGGCGATAACTGCCGCCGAAGCCTATCTGCAATGAGAAGGTTGAGAGGATAAAAGGATATTTATTTTCGGGAAAGTCTCTTTTGGCGTCTGGCCAAATAAATTCATAATTCAAAATGCAAAATTCAAAATTGGGTTTTGCATTTTTTTATGCCCGAATGAAAAAATAAAGTCAAAATTATTTGTCTTTTTGTAAAGTTTGCTTTACATTTGCGGTAGCAATAGTGAGAACTCAACTATTTTTATATAACTCCAAAACTATTACAACTATGAAGGACAGACACTCATTTAATCCCATCGACCTGCTGAAGCGCAGTGTCAAGAGTTGGCTTTTGCCTTACCCGTTCAAGATTGTGGGCTTTTTCCTGCTTTTGACGGTGCTGGTGGCTTTGGCTGCCGAGATTTTCTTTAATATCAATGTTGTGGCGGGCGATGTTATTATGGCCTACGAGGTACCCTCCTCGTTCCATCGTGCAATGATTGTGGCGCTCTATTTGGCTATGTTTTTTATCTCTTGCTCGCGCGAGCGTAATGAGGACGAGATGACTGCCTCGCTCAGGGGCGAGACGCTCAAGGAGGTGTGCTATGTTGCTTTCTTTGTGTGGGTTGCGTATCGCGTTGTGATGGCGTGCGTAGCGCAGGATTTGCTCTATATCACTCACGATGAGCCGTTTGTAACGCCATTTATCATTTGGGTTTTGTATTACGCCCGTTTCGAGAGTAAGATGAAGGCTCTGCGCCGCCAAAGCCGTAAATTTACGTTGTAGTCGGGTATGAATAACAAGATACGTGTAGCACGTGCTGAGGTGCGTATGACCCAGCAGCAGCTTGCCGAGGCCGTAGATGTGAGCCGTCAGACAATCAACGCCATCGAGAGTGGAAAGTTTGTCCCCTCGACCGTTTTGGCATTGAAGATAGCTCGCACATTCGGCAAGAGCGTAGAAGATATATTTTTCCTCGAAGATGAGGATTAATAAGAAAGGCGACCTGCGGGCCGCCTTTTTTTCTATTCTACTATCAGAAGAGATGAGTCGCCATACGACAGGAATCGGAAGTCGTTGTCCAGCGCGTAACGGTACATCCGTCGCCAATCGTCACCGATGTAGGCTGACACCAGTAGCAGTAGGGTAGATTTGGGCTGGTGGAAGTTGGTGACAATGCGGCTCACGATGCGGAAGCGGAAGCCGAGCGGCGTAATCATAATCTGCGTTGCGGCCTTAAGACGCTCCAGACCATTACGCTGCATATATCCAATCAAATCCTCCAGCACCTCACGCCCCGTATAGTCGGCAGGTATATCGTAGCTCTCCCACTGACCGATAATGCGCTCCGCATAGGGCTCTCCACCCTGACGAATACGCCATCCCAGCACGGGTAACGACTCCAGTGTTCTAACCGAGGTGGTACCTACGGCCGTGATATCGCCGTGATGCGCAAGCAGATTCTCAAGTGTTGCCAGGCGCACCTCAAAATGCTCGGTGTGCATAGGATGCTCGGCGGCATTGTCGCTCTTGACGGGCAGGAACGTGCCTGCACCCACGTGGAGCGTAACCTCATCAAAGACAAAGCCATCGGCTCGCATCTGCGCAATCATCTCATCGGTGAAGTGCAGACCCGCCGTCGGGGCAGCAACCGAGCCCTCGAACTTTGAGTACACGGTCTGATAGCGTGTGAGGTCTATCTCCTCGCTCTCGCGGTTGAGGTATGGCGGGATAGGTATGCGACCCAGATGCTCGAGCAGCTGCCCGAAGGTTAAATCCACATCCCACGTAAAGCGCACGATATGCTCGCGCTCGCCACGCTCCGCAATCTCGGCACGAAGGTGGCAGGGCGTACCCTCATAGTCGAAGTCGATACCGATTTGGCCCTCCTTCCACTTCTTGAGGTTACCCACGATGCAGCTCCACTCACACTCACCCTTAACCGTAAAGGCGTGCTCATAGTCGGCAGGACGGTGAGGCTCAAGGCAGAACACCTCGATGCGTGCCCCCGAAGGCTTGTGCATAATCACGCGCGCACGGATAACCTTCGTGTTGTTGAAGACCAGCAATGAGCCCACGGGCAACTGCTCGGCCAGAGAGTGGAAATGGCTCTGCGAGATTTCTCCATTGCGGTATATGAGTAGCTTGGAGTCGCTGCGACGCTCCAGCGGAAATTTCGCTATGCGCTCGTCGGGCAGCGGATAGTCAAAATCGTTGATATCTATGTTTCGTTCCATATCTTCTGAATTGAGCCACAAAGTTACAAAATAACAACGGTTTCGAAAAAAGTATGGTATAAAAATACCTATATCCGAAATTTTTATTAAATTTGAATCAGTAACTTAAGTTTAACTAAATAAATTGAGAAAGATGGCATACAAAATTATCGACATCGAGGGTATAGGCGAGGCTTATGCCGCAAAGTTGGAGGCTGCAGGCGTTAAGACTCCTGAGGATTTGCTCGCTGCTTGTGCATCGGCTAAGGGCCGTAAGGAGATGGCGGAGAAGACTGAGATTAGCGAGAAGTTGATTCTTCGTTGGACCAACCACGCTGATTTGTTCCGTATCAAGGGCGTAGGTCCTCAGTTCGCTGAGTTGTTGGAGGCTGCTGGTGTTGACACTGTTAAGGAGTTCCGTCACCGCGTAGCTGCTAACCTTCAGGCTAAGATGGAGGAGGTTAATGCAGAGAAGAACCTTGTTAACCGCGTGCCAAGTGAGTCAGAGCTGCAGAAGATGATTGACCAGGCTAAGGATATGGAGGTTACAATGACATACTAACCAAAAGTCGCCTAACAAGACTCTTTTATGCCGCCCTTGTGGTGGAGTAAATAGAGCTTGTTACTCAACTTTTGTGAGATATGAAAGAGTAGGGCGCTGACCAATGGGTTAGCCCCTTTTTTCGTTTTCGTAGGCTTGTAGCTTGCCTCCGCGAGCCAATATATTCACTAAATGAAAAATATTTATATGTAAGGGCGTTTCTTAGGGGTAAAAATTTTCGATAAAATCAATTATTTTGTATATTTGCAACGCTATGTGGGCTTATGCCAACGGCACGATGAATGAAAAACAAAAGATTCACTAATTCATAATAAAAACAAAACTATGATTTCTTACAAAGATCTTGGTCTTGTGAACACTCGTGAGATGTTCAAGAAGGCTATCGAGGGTGGTTACGCTATCCCCGCATTCAACTTCAACAACATGGAGCAGATGCAGGCTATCATCTCAGCTTGCGTTGAGTGCTCTTCACCCGTTATCCTCCAGGTATCTTCTGGTGCTCGTAAGTATGCTAACCAGACTCTGTTGCGTTATATGGCTCAGGGTGCTGTTGAGTATGCTAAGGAGTTGGGTAAGAATATTCCTATCGTTCTTCACCTCGACCACGGTAACTCATTTGAGTTGTGCAAGAGCTGTATCGATATGGGCTTCTCTTCAGTAATGATCGACGGTTCACACCTTCCCTATGATGAGAACGTAGCTCTCACAAAGCAGGTTGTTGACTACGCACACCAGTTCGACGTAACTGTTGAGGGTGAGCTTGGTGTATTGGCAGGCGTTGAGGATGAGGTTTCTTCAGAGGTTGCTCACTACACTCGTCCTGAGGAGGTTATCGACTTCGTTTCTAAGACAGGTGTTGACTCATTGGCTATCTCAATCGGTACTTCACACGGTGCTAACAAGTTCAAGCCCGAGCAGTGTACTCGCAACGCGGATGGTATCCTTGTACCTCCCCCCTTGCGTTTCGACATCTTGGCTGAGATCGAGAAGCAGATCCCCGGTTTCCCCATCGTATTGCACGGTTCATCATCAGTTCCTCAGGAGTACGTGAAGATTATCAACACTCACGGTGGTGCTTTGAAGGATGCAGTAGGTATTCCCGAGGAGGAGTTGCGTAAGGCTGCTAAGTCTGCAGTTTGCAAGATTAACATCGACTCTGACGGCCGTCTTGCTATGACCGCTATGGTTCGCAAGGTATTCGTTGACAATCCTGCTGAGTTCGACCCCCGTAAGTACTTGGGTCCCGCACGTGACGAGTTGAAGAAGCTCTATATGCACAAGTGCGAGAACGTTCTGGGTTCAGCTGGTACAGTTGAGTAATCGTTGAAATTCTCTAACAAGGCTCTTGTTATAAAATTTCAATAAAATAAGAAAGGCGACCTTCGGGCCGCCTTTCTTGTGTCTGCATATACCTTTTATATATATAACAACGCAATTATACTAACGATAAATCCTCCGACGTAGGCCGTAAGGAGCTGCAGGCTGCGGTGGCGACCCAGATATAGTCGCGCGGTAGCAAGCAGACCCGAGGCCAACAACGTTCCCAGCAAAACCCAGAAGAGAGCCATCTCACCCGCAATATTGAGCATCGTGAAGAATGCCGTTACGGCTCCCATAGCCGTTAGGTGAGTGCTGATGCGGCGTGTGAAGCAGAGCATAACAAGGCAATAGATGTTGCACATAACGCCCGCCACGGCTATCTTACGGAAGATTATCAGCGAGGGGGCTTTCATCATCGTAAAAGCGTATAGTGCATAGCATATTATGCCAACAACCATCATAATGGCAGGATGATAACGCCTGGGCAGCTCGCGGCCGCGTAGTCGGTGCAGACGCTTCAGCAGAGCCATCGTGAGAATAGGCAGTATGGCCGAATAAAGCGTCACGACCCACAGCAGATAGAGCTGGAATCGCAGAGGGTAGTAGTGATACACCGTGCCCGTAACCATCAGCAGCGCAATAGCATAGATGGGTACAAAGCAAGGGTGGAGTATTGTCGATATTATCTTTGCAAATCGTTTCATCGGTGTAAATCTAATCCTTGCACCTGCCGATTATATCTGCTTGCGCAGGCGTGCAACGGGTATGTCAAGCATCTCGCGGTACTTGGCAACCGTGCGGCGTGCTATGCAGTAACCCTTGGCGTTGAGGATGTTCATCAACGTCTCGTCGGTCAGCGGGTGGCGTTTATCCTCCTCGTCGATGCAGGTTTGCAGGATATTTTTAATCTCGTAGCTCGATACAATCTCTCCGCTCTCGGTCTGCATAGCCTCCGAAAAGAGCGACTTGAGCAGAATAATGCCGAAGTGCGTCTGCGCGTACTTGCTGTTCACCACGCGCGAGATAGTTGAGACGTCCAACCCCGTACGGTCGGCTATATCCTTGAGAATCATCGGGCGGAGCTTGCTCTTATCGCCATCCTTGAAGTACTCCTGCTGGAAGTTGAGAATCTCCTGCATCGTGCGCATCAGCGTGTCGTGACGCTGCTTGATGGCCGAGATAAACCATTTGGCCGAGTCAATCTTGCTCTTGACAAACTGCACAGCCTCGCGGTTCTTCTCAGGCACAGAGCCATCCGCAGTGACCATATCGCGTATCATATCCACGTAGCGTCGGTTAATCTTTATCTCGGGGATATTATACGAGTTGAGCGACAGCTCAAACTGCCCATCGTGATAATCTATGCGGAAATCGGGAATGATATATGGCGAGGCGTCCAGCCCATCGTCCGAGTAGAGATTACCGGGCTTGGGCGAGAGGCGTTTAATCTCGTCAATAGCATCGCGGAACTCATCCTCACTTACGCCCAGGCGTGTGATAAGTTTCTCGTAATGCTTCTTCACAAACTCCTCGAAGTATGAGGAAAGTATCTTGTGAGCCAGACGCTTAGCGGGTGAGTCCGAACGGCGCTGATTCATCTGCAGCAGCAGGCACTCCTGAAGATTACGTGCGCCGATACCTGCCGGCTCCAACTGGTGTATTATTGTTAGCAGACGCTCCAGCTCCTCGATTGAGGTCTCTATGCCCAGCGAGAAGGCTATGTCATCCGACACCGACTCCATATCGCGTCTAAGGTAACCATCCTCGTCAATGCTGCCGACAAGAAACTCGGCGATGGCCATCTCGCGTTCTGAGAGGTTGCGGAACGATAGTTGCTCGGTCAGGTACTCCTGCATCGAGCGCCCCTCGGTGATATTCACGGGGCGTTGTTTATCATCCTTCGAGAAGTTATTTATGCGGCTCTTATAGCTTGGTGTGTCATCCTCGCGGATATACTCATCTACCGATATTGTCTGCTCGCCCTCCTCATCCTGACGCTCCTCCTCTTCGAGTACGATATTCTCCTCTATCTCCTGCTTTACACGCTGTTCGAGTTGCATCGTCGGCAGCTCCAACAACTTAATCATCTGGATTTGCTGCGGAGAGAGTGTCTGTTGCAGTTTTTGAATCTGACGTTGTGAAATAGCCATCTTTTCTAAATTTATTTAGGCCTCCAGCGGGTGTTGGTATTGCTGCCGTTGTTTAGCGCTTATACCCCTCCCTCGTGGATGCCGGTTCCACCTCGACAGGTTCCTCCATTTGCCTCTATGTGGGCAATTATAAGTTCTTCTTAACGACCTTGACAATGGCCTGCGCCCAGTAGCGAGCTAGCTTTCTTGCTCCAGCCTCGTTGGGGTGGAGGTAGAACGTACCGGCCTTGCCATCCTCGGCAAACATATATTTGCGGTGCTTGGCACCGAAGTAGTCGAATGCATCGCGGTCACCGAGATATACATCCTCGTTCTCGTTTGCAATCTCAATAAGCACATCCGTGTAGGCTACCATACGTTTCTGTCCCGCCACGAGATACTGCGCTGCATTGTGCGTATTGGGGCTGTACCAAATCGGGCGCTGCAAGATGAAGATGGCATTGGGGCATAACTCGCGTATGCGGCCAATCATTGTCATCAGGTTCTTCTTGTAATCCTCGTTCGATACGGGCGAGCCATTGGGGCCAAAGTTGGCCGAGTCGTTTGTTCCGAGCATAATCGAGAAGAGGATAGGCGCATAACTTAGCGCCTTAATCTCCTCGATAGCCTTCTCTACACGTACGAAGTCACGTTTCTGCTCTGGCAGGAAGTCCACGGTAGTAGCTCCCGAACGACCACAGTTACGGTAGTGCACATCCATCGAGAGCATATTGCCGACAAGATTTGCGGCAACAACCGGTGGTGCGGTCTTTTTCTTGTTGGCGTGCAGAGCACCCTCGGTGATGCTGTTGCCAATGAAGATGAGGTTGCAGGTGCGGGCCTTGCGTGGCTGTGCGCTGGCGCCCAACACGAGGCATACCATTGCCAAAACGGATAATAGTTTCTTCATACGTAAGGGATTTATGAAGTTGTTAAATATTAGAACTCAGCGTTATTCGGAGTACGGGGGAACGGAATCACATCGCGGATGTTACCCATACCTGTTACGAACAACAGCAATCGCTCGAAGCCCAAGCCGAAGCCTGAGTGGGGTGCTGAACCCCAGCGACGAGTGTCAAGATACCACCAGATATCCTGCTCGTTCATTCCGAGCTCTGCAACTCTTGCAGAAAGTTTGCCGTAGTCGGCCTCACGCTCCGAACCACCGATAATCTCGCCGATTTTGGGGAACAATACGTCCATAGCGCGTACCGTGCGGCCATCCTCGTTCTGCTTCATATAGAATGCCTTAATCTCCTTGGGGTAGTTGATAAGGATTACGGGACGCTTGAAGTGCTCCTCCACCAGGTAACGCTCGTGCTCCGACTGAAGGTCGCAACCCCACTCGCAGGGGAACTCAAACTTGCGACCCGATGCCTTCAAAATCTCGATACCCTCGGTGTAATCCAGACGTACGAAGTCGTTGGCCAAGACGAACTCCAGACGCTCGATAAGCTCCTTATCCCACATCTTGTTCATAAACTCCAAATCCTCGCGGCAGTTTTCCAGAGCGTAGCGGATAAGGTACTTGAGGAAATCCTCCGCCAACTCCATATTGTCCTCCAGCTCGTAGAACGCCATCTCGGGCTCAATCATCCAGAACTCAGCCAAGTGGCGAGGTGTATTAGAGTTCTCAGCACGGAAAGTGGGACCGAAAGTATAGATGCGGCCGAGTGACAAAGCACCAAGCTCACCCTCCAACTGACCTGATACGGTAAGGTTACAAGGCTTGCCGAAGAAGTCCTGAGTGTAATCTACCTTACCCTCCTCGGTGCGGGGAGGATTAGCAATGTCGAGTGTTGTTACGTTGAACATAGCGCCTGCACCCTCGCAGTCCGAGCCTGTGATAAGGGGAGTGTGGAGGTAGTAGAAGCCGTTGTCGTTAAAGTACTTGTGGATAGCGAATGCCATAGCGTGACGGATACGCAAAATTGCGCCAAATGTGTTGGTACGGGGACGCAAGTATGCGATGTCGCGCAAGAACTCCAACGAGTGGCCCTTCTTCTGCAAGGGGTATGTCTCGGGGTCGGCTGTGCCGTAAATCTCGATTGAAGCGGCCTGTACCTCTACACCCTGACCTGATGCGGGTGACTCTACGAGTTTGCCATCCACGCGGATACAAGCACCCGTGGTGACGAGCTTGAGAGTATTCTCATCGAACGAAGCCAAATCGACAACTATCTGAATATTAGCCACGCACGAACCGTCGTTCAGCGCGATAAATGCTACATTTTTGTTACCTCTCTTTGTGCGCACCCAGCCCTTAACGACAATGTCGCTGCCTACGGCGCCTGATTTTAGAATCTCTGCAATTCTCTGCGTTTTCATTGTTTATCTGTTTTATTAATCTAATTATCTCACAACTTTGGCCTACAGTGGCCCTATCAACCTACAAAGGTACGCAATAATTTGCTATTTGTCAAAAAAAAAGTACCTTTGCAAACGGTACTTTGTACCGTCAAGGAACCTATGTTCGTTTATAAAGTAGAAACAGCTAACTTTTAACCACATATGAAACGATTTGTATTGCTGGGTTTGGCCCTCTTCTCGATTATATCGGCCGTAGCACAGTCGGCACGTGTATATCGCAGTGAATTTATCACTTACGATAAGCGCGAGGCTGCCGTGGCGGATAAGCGTGATGAGATTGCTCGTTATATGGACTTCGAGCCCGTGAGTGTAGATGTTGTCGATGGTGCGGCACGTTATATGCAGAAGTTCGAGATTGACGCCACGATGAACGACTATAATCTCTTCTTCCACGTCGAGAATCACGACTCGGCCTACACGCTCTACATCAACAATCAGCTCGTGGCCGAGGTGGATGACCCTTACACGCCTGCCGATTTTATGATTTCGCGCTTCCTGCGTCAGGGTGTGAACGAGATTCTGATGTGTATGCGCCGCAGTTACACGCCGCAGCTGCACGAGGGTGTGATTCAGCCCGAGTTCAAACTCTTTGAGAACAGCTACCTCTTTGCGCAGCGTCGTCTGTCGGTGCGCGATTTTAATATCATCCTTGAGCCCGACTCAACACGCAAGTTCGCACAGTTGAAGCTGGATGTAATCATTGCCAACGATTTTAACTTCGAGGAGACCATTCAAGTGGGATACGATATCTATAACCCGAAGGGTAAGTTGATGGATTTCAGCGTGAACTCGCTCACGGTAGATGGCCGTTCGATGGATACCCTTTCGTTCAAGCCATATATCTACCACGCCTACGACTTCAAGTGGGGCGATGGCCAGCGACCGTTGTACGATGTTATGCTCTACATCAAACGTAACGGTATGTTGTGGGAGTATATTCCGTTGAAGGTGGGCTTCGGCAAGACCGAGTATCGTGATGGTAAGTTCTACCGTTTCGACAAGGTGCTGACCATACAGAAGAAGGAGCATTTTAACGCTATGCCCGACCGCCAGCAGACATATAAGCAGATAGAGCAGATGAAGTTGCGCGGTTATAACACCCTCTGCCCTGACTATCCGCAGCCTAAGTGGTTCTACGATATGTGCGACAAGGCGGGTATGTTTGTAATCGACTGCGCCAATATCAGCTCTCCGACCAATAGCAGCTCGCGTGCCGTGGGTGGTACTCCTGCCAATGACCCCAAGCTGCTGGATGAGTATATGCAGCGCGTGAAGGCTATGTACTACCGCTCGCGTAACCACTCTTGTATCATCGGATTCTCGTTGAGTGGCACGGTGTCGGGTAACGGTTATAATATGTATAAGGCTTACCAGTGGCTCAAGTCGGTTGAGAAACGTCTGCCGATATTCTACGATAGTGCTGAGGGTGAGTGGAATACAGACTCTAAATTATGAATATCGAACTCATCGTTGTAGGTAAGACCGATTCGCGCGAGGTGGAGGCATTGGTTGAGATGTACGCCAAGCGTGTGAATCGTTATTGCCGCTTCTCTATCACCACGCTTGCCGATGTGCGCAATACGCGCAATATGGCCGCCTCACGACAGAAGCAGATGGAGGGTGAGTCTATCCTGCGCCTTGTTGGGGATGGCGATTTTGTTGTGCTGATGGACGAGAAGGGTGCGCAATACACCTCGATGGAGTATGCACAGTGGCTGCAGAAGCGGATGCTGAGTGGTGTGAAGCGTCTGGTGCTGGTCATTGGAGGGCCTTACGGCTTCTCGGAGGAGGTCTATGCGCGTGCCGACCAGAAGATTTCGCTCTCGAAGATGACCTTCTCGCACCAGATAGTCCGTGCCATCTTCGCCGAACAGCTATATCGTGCCTTCACGATTCTGAATAACGAACCATATCATCACGAATAAATATGAAAATATTTCGTACCCATACCGCTCTGCTTGCGTGGCGTATAGTGCTGCTTTATATGGTGTTGCTGTTCTGCCGAGTGGTTTTCTATATCTATAATCGAGCGTTGATAGGAGCGCTGCCGACGGAGGAGCTGTGGAGCCTTCTCTGTGGCTCGATGAAGTTTGATACAGTGTCGATTCTCTATGCCAACGCTGTCTTTATCCTGCTGTCGGTTGTGCCGCTGCACCTGCGTGAGAAGCGATGGTGGCAGGCGATAATGTATTGGTACTACGTGATTGTCAATGCGTTGCTGCTTGTGGCGATAAATATTGCCGATGCCATCTATTTCCGATATACGCAGAAGCGTTTCTCGGCCGACGAGATATTCTTTGCTGACAATGATAACTCGCTGCAACTCGTGCTGAAGTTTGCGGCGGAGAATTGGTATATGGTACTCATCGGTGTGGCGCTGATTGTATTGCTGGCCGTGGGGTATCGCCGTAGGGCGAAGGTGGAGCAGTTGTTTGCCAGCGTGTGGTATTACGTTTCGGGAGTTGTTGTAATGCTTGTGGCCGTTGGTTTGGCCGTTGGTGGTGTGCGTGGAGGTTTTACCAAGATGACGCGCCCCATTACGCTCTCTAATGCAACACTTTATACGGCCGATAATGCCCGTGCTACGATGATTTTGAGTAACCCGTTCTCTATCCTGCGTACCATCTCGTCAAGCGGCAAGCTGCACTACGAGAAATATTTCGATGAAGCTACGCTCGCCACAATCTACTCACCCGAGCATTTCCCCGCCGAGGGTACCTCCGCAACGGAGCTTACGGGACGTAATGTGGTGGTCTTTATTATGGAGAGTTTTTCGGCTGAGCACTCGGCTCTGCTGCGTCCCGATTTGTATGAGGGTGAGGAGCAGAAGGGCTATACGCCATTCCTGGATTCGCTTATGCGCCAGAGCTATACGTTCTATAATATGTATGCCAACGGCAAGCGCTCGATTCAGGCTCTGCCTGCCGTGTGGAGCTCTATTCCTTCGTTCAAGTCTCCCTTTGTACTGATGCCGCAGGCGCTGGCGGAGACTCATTCGTTGCCCGCGATTTTGAAGAATAAGGGTTACGAGACGATGTTCTTCTGCGGCTCGGATCACGGCTCTATGGGCTTCGGAGCGTATGCCCGCCAGACGGGAATTGAGAATCTGTATAGCCGTCAGGATTATGAGAAGGTGCACGGCACGGAGGATTTTGATGGTTACTGGGGTATTTGGGACGAAAAGTTCCTGAATTATATGGGTGAGGTGCTCTCCGAGCAGAAGCAACCCTTCTTCTCGACGATGTTTACCCTTACGTCACACCATCCGTTTGTGGTGCCTCAAGAGTATGAGGGCAAGTATCCGAAGGGTAAGACGCCAAACCACCAATGCGTTGGTTATGTGGATGATGCATTTAGAAAATTCTTCGCTAAGCACGAGAACGACGAGTGGTTCCGCAACTCTATTTTTGTCTTTGTTGCCGACCACGTGTCGAGCGAGAAGATGACCGAGGTGTTCCGCCGTTCGCCGGGCGATTATCATATCTTCGGCTTTATGTATGCACCCGACAGCGCACTCTTTGGCGAGCATCGTCAGGTGGTTTCGCAGATGGATATTATGCCTACGCTGCTGGGTTTGATGGGTAACACGGAGCCATACTTCGCCTTTGGCCGTGATATCTTTAACGAACATTCGGATGTGCCATACGCTGTAAATTATGATAATAACGCCTTTCAAGCCATTACGGGCGAGCATCTGATACGCTTTGACGAGAAGAGCATTACTGGAGTGTATGATATTAAGGATGTTATGCACGAGAATAACCTTGTGGGCAAGGTGCAGACCGAGGGCGTGGAGCAGCACCTGAAGGCACTGATACAGAGTTATTACAGTCGTGTGGAGAATAAAAATTATGTAGTCAATGATTCCATTCCGCGAGATACAACTTTCTGATAAAGAGCAAATAGATAGCTTTCTGTCGCGTGCTGCGGCTCCGATTTGTGATTATACTTTTGTAAATATATACGCCTGGCAGCCCATATACCAGACCGCGTGGGCCGCGGTTGAGGGGGCGCTTGTCGTGCGCTTTATGATTGATGGCGAGTATGGTTATATGATTGTAGGGGCGGAGGATATTTCGCGTGTGCTTTCGGCGTTGTATGAATATACTCAGCAGATGGGTAGCCGTCTTCGATTGGTAGGTATGTCGAGCGAGGATGCCGAGAGGTTTACGGCTTGGGCCGAGGCAAATGGCGGCGTGGAGCGATTTGCCGTTTGCGACAATCCCGATTATCGTGATTATATCTATTCGGTTGAGGATTTAAGTACTCTTACGGGTCGCAAGTATCAGCCTAAACGCAATCATATCAATAAGTTTGAGTCGAAGTACGAATACGAATTCCGAGAGCTCACTTCCCAATATTTTCAGGAGTGCCTATGTCTTGAGTGCCGCTGGCAGCTGCGTAAGGCGGTGATGGATAACCCCGAGGTGGCTAAGGAGCACGAGTGCAAGGATACGGCCGAGAAGACAGCCATCCGCCGCGCTTTCGACGCTTACGAGGAGCTGGGATTGTATGGCGGCGTGTTGCTTGTTGATGGCCACGTGGTGGCATTTACCTATGGCTCGGCAATGTCGGATGAGACCTTCTGCACCCATATCGAGAAGGCTGACTCTACGTTGGATGGTATCTTCCCGATGATAAATCGTTCGTTCGCCCGTGCCCTGCAGGAGAAGGGTTTTCGGTGGGTGAATCGTGAGGAGGATATGGGACTTGCAGGTCTGCGCCGCTCGAAACACTCGTTCTACCCCGTTCGTTTGCAGGAGAAGATAGGCGTGCGGGAGATTACGCAGCGCGAGGCGGAGTGTCGCACGCTGTGGATGGATGTTTTTGGCGACAGCCGCGAGGATGTGGACCGCTTCCTTATAGATATACACCGAGAGGAGAATCTGCTGACGCATAGCGAGCAGGGTAGGGTTGCCTCTATGCTTAACATCGTTGAGATAGATACCGATTTTGGCCCTACGGCATACCTCTATGCCATCGCTACCGCAGCCGAGTGGCGCGGTCGAGGTTTTGCTGGCAGGTTGATTCGTGAGGCGATAGATATTTCGCGTGCGCGAGGATATAAGGCGGTGATGCTGATTCCCTCGAATGAGTCGCTGGTGGAGTATTACAAACGTTTTGGCTTTGGTGAGCCCTCCTATAAATTGGATTTCTCGAATGGCTATGACCTCGGCACAGGCGATGCGGAACGGGATGTAGCAGTTGTCCTTACATTATAGTAAAAATGCCACTCCAATGCGGAGTGGCATTTTTTGTATAGAATCTTATCAGATTACATCTTATAGAACTCCTCCCAGCCTTTGCGCGGGGGTGTGTTGGTAAGCATAGCATCTGCGAAGCGGTTGTTGACGATGCGCTTTGTCTCGCGGTTGAAAATAATCTTCTCGTTGAGGCGCTGAGCCATAACGCCCAAGCAGAATACCTGGCACAGAGGACCGAACACCTCGAACGGAGAGTGAACCTTCTCCTCGCCCATAACGGCCAAGAGGAAGTTCTCGTAGTGGTTCGATGTGGGTGTGGGAACCTCGGGCAGCATACTTGCCATCTCCTTCTCCTTAGCCTCGGGGATGATGTGGGTGATAGCACCGTGTGAGCCACGCTTGAAGATAAGCTCGTCAGAGTACATAATCGTTCCGGGGTTAATCTTCACAGCCGATGCAGCTGCGCTCTGGCCACCGATTGTCGGCACATCTGCGCCCATCTTTGACTCGCCGAAGCCCTCGGGGATGGGGGGGTAGTTGCCGATACCGTCCCACCAAGTGATATCCATCGCGGGCATATCGCCACGGCGCGGGAACTTGAAGTTGATGGTCGAAGACATCGGGAAGAAGTATGTATTCCAGCCCTCGAACTTAACGGGAGTAATCTCGTAAGGCAGACCCAGGTCGAGGAACTCGTGAATGGTGTCGATGAGGTGCGCACCCCAGTCGCCCAAAGCACCCATACCGAAGTCGTACCACGAACGCCAGTTGCCGGGGTGATACTTTGCGTTGAACTCGTGGAACTGCTGTGTTGTGTGCCACAAATCCCAATCCATACCATCGGGAATAGGCTCAGCCTGCGGGAAACGGTCGATATTCACATCGTAGCCGTGCCAGCGGCGTGAGTTGTTCATATGAGCATCCACGTGTGTTACGTTCTTGATGATGCCAGCCTCTTTCCACGCCTTGAACTGGTAGTAGTTAGCGTCAGAGTGACCCTGGTTACCGCCCTGAGTTACCAGATGGGGGTTACGCTTTGCCGCCTGAATCATCAGCTCGCACTCGTAGAATGTGCGGCCCATAGGCTTCTCAACATATACGTGCTTGCCCTGATTGAGCGCCAACATCACGCAGGGGAAGTGTGAGAAGTCGGGTGTCTCAACAACTACGGCCTCGAACTTCGAGCCCATCTCGTCAAACATCTTGCGGAAGTCGGTATAGACCTTTGCCTTGGGGTGAGCCTTGATAGACTCCTGGCAACCCTTCGACTTGAGGTCCACGTCGCACATAGCAACGATGTTGGCCATACCGGTCTTCTCGAACTCGCGCATAACCTCGCGGCCACGGTTGGCCATACCAACCCAAGCTACGTTCACCTTGCCCAGTTTCGCAAAACGTTTCTTCTTATCCTCTGCCTTCTGTGCTGTGGGGGCTGCCGATGCCAATCCGCCCATCATAACACCTGCTGCGGCCAATCCTGACTTTAGGAGGAAATCGCCGCGTGAAATCTTGTCACTCATAAGTTTTAGGTTTTATTATTGTTTTAAGTTTTCTCGGTTGCGCAATTTACACCTTAAAGTTAGTGATATTTTCTCGGATTCCTCTTTTTTTCGCTCTTTTTTTGATTTCGGGTGTAATTTTTTGCGCAGAAGAGCGACTAAGTATGTAGCGAAGGGCGGTTGCTTGGAATATTTATATATTAAGGTGTGCGGATAATTTTTCGGAGAATAAATATCTGCATAAAAAAAAAGTGTGAAATTTTTGGTATTTTGTTTTGCAAAGTAGTGAAAAGTATATATATTTGCATCAGCAAAGGAGATAAAACAGAAATTTTCGTCACGAGAAGATATTTTCCCGCTCGAAGGCTGGTTTTAATTCTTGCCGTGGGGCAGACCCGAAACTATTACAAGAAAACTATTACAATTAAAATATAAAACAAAAAAACTCTCAACGATGAAACAATTATCTACAACTCTTCTGCTTGCGGCGCTGTTGCTCTCAGCTCCCGCTGCGATGGCGGCCGACGTGCTGGCCGAGAACGACTCTTATGCGCTATCCGTTGCCAAGCGCTCACGTTCACAGGAGGCCTTGCGTGGCCGCGTCATTGACCCAAAGGGAGCCCCCGTAGGCTATGCCACTATTGTAGCTATGGTGGGCGACGAGCAGGTGGGAGGTACCACCTCGGACGAGCAGGGCAATTTCTCGCTCCTGCTCCCCGCTGGTGAGTACAAAATCATCATCGACTTCGTAGGCTTCAAGACCGAGGAGCGCACCGTCACCATCCCCGCAGAGAGCTCGTTGGGCGATATTACGCTCGCCGAGTCAACAACCGCAATTGACGAGGTTGTGGTTAAGGCGCAGATGATTCGCCGCGAGGCCGACCGCTTTGTGGTGGATGTGGCCAACTCGGATGCCGCCATCGGTAAGGATGGTACGGAGCTGCTGCGTCAGTCACCGGGCGTGTGGGTCAAGGATGATGAAATCTCAATCAACGGCTCGGCGGGCACGAAGATTTTTATCAACAACCGCGAAATCAAGATGACAGGCGAGCAGCTGGTGCGCTACGTCAAGAGCCTGCGTGCCGAGGATATTGCCAAGATTGAGGTTGTGCCGCAGACGGGTGCCGACCACGATGCCGACTCATCGGGCGGTGCTATCCATATCACCCTGCGCCGCCGTCTGGAGAATGGTGTTATGGGCTCGGTGTCGATGCAGACAAACCACGGTAAGTATATGGAGGTCTATAACCCCTCGGCATCTATCAATGCACACGTGGGTAAGTTCGACCTCTCGGCATCGGTGGCGTGGTATAACACCACAAATGATGCCGTATCTGTCGAGCGCACATCGTACGAGAATCTTGCAGCCGAGCTGAACTCAGACTCGAAGATGACCTATGGTGGCGATTGGGGCGGCTTCCACGTGTCGGCTGTCGCGGAGATTAATCCTCGCCACAGCGTAGGTCTTTGGGCGCAGTACACTGGCGATAACAGCGAAAGCTATAACGCTTCGCGCACATCGTTCCTCTCGGATGTAATTAAGCGTAACAACGAGAGTGTTTACGACGGTTACGATACGGGCGAACACTATGCCGCAGCACTTAACTATGTAATTAAGACCGACACGCTCGGCTCAACACTTAAATTTATTGCCGATTATAACCAGAGTACCCCCAACAAGGGAGAGGATAGCCACGCAATGATTAACGAGAATGGTATTTCGACCGACTCGCTCTACAACTACCGCAACACCTCGCTTTTCCGTATCGCTACGGCCTCTATTGCACGTGAGCGTACATTGTCGAGCCACTGGAAGTTGAAGTATGGTGCGAAATATACCTACAACGAGATTAACTCGGCTTCGCAGTATCGCTACCTCAATGCAGGCGTGTGGGTGCCCTCGGTGGTGGATGATTTCGATATCTCGTATGCTGAGAATATCGGTGCAGCATACGCCACAGCTACAATGAATTACGGCCGTTTCAGCGCCGTTGTCGGTCTGCGTGGCGAGTACACCTACTCCGATGCCCGCGAGTCGGGTGTGAGCCAGAACTACTTCTCGCTCTTCCCAAATGCCAACCTCTCTGTTGCGTTGGATAAGTCGGGCAAGCACTCGCTGGTGGCGCAGTACTCTCGTAATATTGCACGCCCGTCATTTTGGAACTTGACACCCAACCGCCAGCAGATTTCGGATTACACATTCCAGTCGGGTAATCCGCTGCTTAAACCGCAGTACACCGATAATATTACGGTAACCGCTGTTGTGGCATATAAGTATAGCTTGACTTTGGGTATGAATATCCGTCACGATGCTATCCAGCAAATAGTGCTGCAAGACCCCAATAATCCGCAGATGATGGAGTTGACCTACAAAAACCTGCCGACAGATAACTTTTATCTTGCATCGTTGAACCTGCCGTTCAATGTCACAAAGTGGTGGGATTGGAATACCAATATCACGGGACTTATCTCCAAGCAGCGTATTACCGAGGATAGTGAGTTTGAGGTTAATGAGGTGGCGCAGTGGAATACCAATATGACCTTTAAGTTACCCAAGAAGTTCTTTATTGATGTATATTATCAGGGTATGACAAGCGCGAAGGTGAGCAATATTAGAATGAAGGGCAATCACTCGATGACATTCAATATTAAGAAACAGATTAAGGATTCGTGGACCTTGCAGTGTGGCTTGCAGAACGTTATCCGTACGCGTCAGGCGTTGACATTCGAGGGCGATGGCTTCAACCGATTCTTGGAGACGTGGGGTCAGGGACAGGACTTCAACGTGCGTCTGGGCGTTACGTGGAACTTCAAGAGTGGTAAGCAGTTCCGCACAAAGAGCGTGGAGCAGGGTGCCGATACATCACGAATGTAGGACAGAAAAAATACTTCTCATACAAAAAATCTCAACTATTTTCCATAAGCAGCATTTCGGTTGAGAGTGCGGTGGCCCTGCGGGGCCGCCGTTTCTCTTTTTTTATAACATTCCTATCTCGCGTAGCATACGCTCATACGCCTCGGCCTTGCGCTCCAGCTTCAGCGGATAAGCGCGTGACGACGAGGGCATACGGTATAGCCGTAGCGTGCGCCCCTCGAACTCAATTCCTGTGTACTCGCCCACGCGGGGTTTCGCACAGCCAAACTGCTCGATAAGCGTGTCGGTAGCCTTCTCACCCGTAGTGACTATGGCGCGGCAGTGGGGCAGGCGGCGAAGAAGGGAACGTAGGTCGGTAGGGGTCACCACCTCAAGGAATTTATCCGATGCGTTGCCCGCCAGGCGGCGCACCTCGCAGGCGGTGTCGTAGAGAGCCACGCCTCGCTCCGCGCAGAATGTGGCAATACGCTCACCATCAAAGCGTTTCTCGGTCGTAATCTCGAAGTGTTGTTTATCGCCAAAGAAGATAAGTCCCCATATACGCCACATATCGTTGCCCCAATTCGGATAGAAAAACTCCATCGACCAACGCTTACGCTCGGGCGGAAAGCTACCCAACATAAGAATATTGGTACCTTCGGGCAGAAACGGCTCAAGGGTATGGCGCTCGGTGGGGATGGTCTGCGTGGGCATAATTACTCAATGGTCATCTTATAGACATTGGTGTGTTTTGGCTCAAAGCCGCTTGAGCGGTAGAGTGCGTTGGCTGCCACGCGCATAGGATTCGATGTGAGCATAAGCGTGCAGGGGGCATAGTGTTGTCGGCAGTAGTCGATGGCGTGGTTTATGAGCTTGCGACCCAAATCCTTGCCGCGATACTCCTTATGCACAACAACATCCTCCACCCACGTCTTTGTGCCCGTAGGCGAGGTGTAGCGGCCGAGGGTGAGCATACCGATGACCTGCTTATCGTCACGCATAATAAAGAGTTGCGATGCGGGGTTTTCTATTATTGCACGTAGCTCCTCCGCGCCAAAACGCTCCTCACGGCCCGTGAGCTGCGCAAGCATATCGGCAATGGGGAGGATAAGCTCTGCATTGTATTGCTTTACGGCCTCTGTTGTGTAGTTCTCAGACATAATTACAATTTTATTGGTTGAAATCCCTGACCATATACGCCCATAACCGAAGCGACGGTCATAAAGGCGTTGGGGTCGATATTCTTTACATATTTCATTACGGCTGGTGTTTCGCGGTTGTTGCAGACCACCATCACCATCTTGGTGTGGTTGTGTGTGTAACCGCCCTCGCTCTCAATAAGCGTAACGCCGCGTCCCAGCTCCAGATTCAGGGCTCGCGTAATCTCCTCATACTTAGGCGAGATGATAAACACCTGACTCGATTGCTTGTTGCCGGCCAGAATCATATCTACCGTATATCCAAACACCAGCGTCATAATGTAACCATAGATGGCGGCATCGATGCTGAAGCCGACGGTGAGCGACGAGGCGATGATAAGCAGGTCGAGAACAAATATCACACGGCCATAGCTGATGGCTCGGAACTTGTTGATAATCATAGCTACAATATCCGTACCTCCGGCCGAGCCGCCCTGCATCAGGGCGATGGCTACGCCGAAACCTGTGATGACACCTCCGATACACATCGATAAAAAGCGGTCTATATGCAGAAAATCATCGGTCGGGAGGATATCCTGCCAGACGTTCATCGACATAGAGAGCATTATGATGCAGTATATGGTCTTGATACCGAAATTCCATCCGAGAATAAGGCCTGCGGCGATGAGCAGTACAACGTTGATACACAGAACGATAGTTCCGATTTTTACATCCCAGCCGAGTGTGTTCTCCAGAGCCGTGCTGATGACGATTGCCAAGCCCGATGCAGCACCGCTCGTACTCTTGGCGGGAAGCACGCAGCCAATCCATCCGAAGGAGTAGATGCACATACCGATGGTCATAATGAGGTACTCCTTTAAGGTATTCATAATACCGCTCTTTTGTGGTTTCAACTTTGTTGTTGAGGTAGTCATAGGTTATGTAGTTGTAATAAGTTTGTTTACAGCGTGTGAAATTAATATTTTTTTCGAGAA
Source organism: Rikenellaceae bacterium (assembly GCA_015059845.1). Taxonomy (GTDB): domain Bacteria; phylum Bacteroidota; class Bacteroidia; order Bacteroidales; family Rikenellaceae; genus Alistipes. The sequence continues at coordinate 138,776 of SUZR01000007.1, forward strand.
ATCGTGTTATAGAGTTGGAGTTTTTGAGTATTTACATAAAAATATTTGTCGGCAGTAGTACCGAAAAAAACATCGGTTCTGGTTTATTTGTAGCCTTTTCTGCACGTGAGAATACTTATTGGCGAATAGTGTAGCGTGCCAAAGAGTATATCAAAAGTTGTGCGGAGTATATTTGTAGCCGCGAAATGAGGGAAATTACGCTATTGGTCGATTTGTGTACTAAGTTATACACAAAACTCAAAAACGCGAAAACTTTTTTTGTTTTTGAGTTTTCTGTGATTATATTTGCGTCATTAAAATGATGTAAAAAATGACTCAACGAGAAAAAGTAGTAGAACACGTTTCGCAAATGATTATGGCTCTGGGCGTTAAGTCGGTCCGTATGGACGACGTGGCCGGCAGTTTGGGTATGTCGAAGCGTACGCTCTACGAGATGTTTGGCGATAAGGAGGAGTTGCTCTATCAGAGTATGGTTCATCTTATGAACCGACATCAACGTTGTATGTCGCAATCGGTTGCCGATTGTGAGAATATACTGGAGGTATTGCTCCGTAGCGTTCGCCTTTTGGGAAGCTATGGCCAGGTGAAGGATATGGAGAAACGTCTGGCCTTCAACCTCAAGAAGTTCTATCCAAATGTATATAATAAGATTAAGCGCGACCACGCTGAGCACGGCCTGGCGGGTTTGCGATATGCATTGGATAAGTGTATGGAGGATGGTTATCTGGACCAGACGGTGGATGTGGAGCTTATGGCACGCCTCTTCCTCAGCACGTCGGGAACACTGCTCTCGGAGGATAATATTGTTATTCCCGATGAGGTGAGCCGCGAGGAGGCCTTTGGAGCTATGGTTGTCAACTTCCTGCGTGGTCTTGCCTCGGAGAAGGGTCTGAAGGTTATCGATGCGCTGCTTGCGCGTGAGCCCCGCCCCAAGACGCTTGCCGAGCGCCGAATGATGAATAATTAATGACTAATTTAATATAGTAATTGTATGAAACTGAAGAATCTCTTTTTTGCGTTGGTAACGCTCGTTTGCGTTGCAGCGGTGCCCGCACAGGCACAAGAGAACGTTGAGGCAGCACCTGCTACGCAGCAGGATGGCCCGCTCGTGCTTACGCTCGACCAGGCTCTGCAGATTGCACTCAGCGAGAACCCCACGGTAAAGATTGCCGACAAAACTATTGAAGCTAAGAAGTACGCTAAGCGCGGAACTTACGCTGCATTGTGGCCCGATATCTCAGCTTCGGGCGCTTGGCAGCATAACCTTAAGAAACCTTCATTCCACATTATGGGCCAGACTATGGAGGTAGGTACATTCAACAACGTATCTGCCGGCGTAACAGCTGCTATGCCCTTGATTAATGCACAGTTGTGGAAGTCGTTGAAACTCTCTGCTATGGATGTTGAGTTGGCCGTTGAGCAGGCTCGCTCGTCACGCATCGATATGATTGAGCAGGTGTCAAAGGCTTTCTATCAGGTGTTGCTTGCCAAGGACTCTTATAATGTGTATAAGCGTGTTTACGATAATGCCGTAGAGAATCATAAGATTGTTGAGAAGCGTTATGCCGTAGGTCAGGTATCTGAGTACGACTTCATCCGCTCGCAGGTGACCGTATCTAACGCCGAGCCGAACGTATTCGGTGCCGAGAACTCTATCGTATTGGCATTGTGGCAGCTCAAGGCGTTGCTGGGCGTTGACCTCGATATGAATGTTGACTGCGCAGGCTCGTTGGCTGACTACGAGAACGATATGACCTCGCAGATTAATATGGATGGCACATTGGCCGACAACACCACAATGAAGCAGTTGGATATCCAGGAGCGTATGTTGGAGCAGAGCCTTAAGTTGAAGCGTGCAGCAGGTATTCCTTCGCTGGCAGCATCTATCAACTACCAGTTCACTGCGATGGATGAGTCATTTGCGTTGGCACACTATAAGTGGATGGGCTCTTCTGCTGCGGCTTTGAGTCTTAACATTCCCATCTTCTCAGGTGGTAAGCGTCGTGCCGATATCAACCAGGCGAAGATTGACTTGAGCAAGATTCAGCTCCAGCGCGAGAATACCGAGCGTCAGTTGCGCACGGCTATTATGTCATATTACAGCAATATGCAGACTAACCTGAAGCAGTATCACGCCTCATCGCAGAACATCGCAACGGCTAAGCGCGGTTACGATATCGCCGTTAAGCGTTACGAGGTCGGCGGCGGTACGCTGGTAGATGTTGATAACTCACAGTTGGCTTACACTCAGGCCGAGTTGTCACGCTCGACATCTATTTACGAGTACCTCATCAACAAGGTATCAATGGATAAGATTACAGGTGTAAACCTGACACAGAACACAGAAAACTAAAAACAGGAGATAGATATGAAAATGAACACAATCATCAAAATGCTGCTCGTGGGTAGCGTTTGTGTAGCAAGCGTGGCTTGCCAGTCGAAGAAGAGTGCCGAGGCAGCACCCGTAGAGGTTGCTAAGCCTAAGGTAACCACTGCCGTGGTAAATATTCAGGATGTAGATCAGCAGAGTGTCTTTACGGGTAACGTAGAGGGCTATACTGTAAATAATATCACACCCCAGCAGCCTCGCCGTATTGCACGTCTGTTGGTAGATGTGGGTGACCGTGTATATGCAGGCCAGAAGCTGGTCGAGATGGAGAACTCGGCTTTGGCTCAGGTGAAGGCTCAGTATGAGAATAATAAGGCTAACTACGAGCGTTCAAAGGAGTTGTATAACTTCGGAGGTGAGTCTAAGGCTAACTTCGATGCGATGAAGACTGCATACGAGGTGTCAAAGTCAACTTATGAGAATATGTTGGAGAATACAACTCTTCTCTCGCCCATCTCAGGTGTTGTTACAGCTCGTAACTACGATAACGGCGATATGGTTGGCGGTATGCCTATCTTCGTTGTTCAGCGTATCAACCCCGTTAAGATTTTCGTGAACGTATCGGAGTCACTCTACACTTATATTAAGAAGGGTATGACCGTAGATGTTGAGTTGGATGCTATCCCCGAGCAGAAGTTCGAGGGTAAGGTATCTCGCATCACTCCCTCTATCGACCCCCAGACCCGTACTTTCCAGGTGGAGCTTACGGTTGCTAATGGTAAGGAGTTGATTAAGCCGGGTATGTACGCACGCGTAACGATGAACTACGGTAAGCGTCAGAATATTGTTGTGCCCGACCAGGCTGTTGTTAAGATGTTGGGTTCGGGTGACCGTTACATCTATGTTTACAAGGCTGACGGTACGGTATCATACCAGAAGGTTGAGCTGGGCCGCCGTATGAACGACAAGTATGAGATTTTGAGCGGTATTGCCGATGGTGACGAGGTTGTAACCTCTGGTCAGGTTGCCTTGAAGGATGGTATTGCCGTAGAGCGCGTTAATGAGTAAGAAGTTGAACGGAAAAAAGTAACAGACGATGAATATTTATAAAACATCGGTCAATAACCCAGTAACCACCATCATCCTTTTCGTGGCGATTATGGTGTTTGGTGGAATATCGCTGTCGCGATTGGGTATTGACCTCTTCCCCGATATCGAGTCGAACGCTATGATGGTGATGACGACTTACCCGGGTGCAAGTGCCGAGGATATTGAGAATAACGTTACACGTCCCGTGGAGAACGTGTTGAATGGTGTTGACCACCTGAAGGATATTACTTCTCAGTCGAAGGAGAATATCTCTATCGTAGCTCTTGAGTTTGAGTATGGTTACGATTTGGATATCTTGGCTAACGACGTGCGTGATAAGCTGGATATGCTCTCTACGCTGCCCGATGGCGTAAGCCAGCCCATTATCTTCAAGTTCTCATCTGATATGGTTCCCGTATTGATGTTGGGTGTGACGGCAGATGAGAGTATGTCGGGTCTGTATAAGATTCTTGACGACCAGATTGTTACTCCTCTGGCGCGTGTTGATGGTGTAGGTACTGTATCTATCGCGGGTATTCCCCAGCGAGAGATTCAGGTTTACTGCGACCCCAATAAGTTGGAGGCATATAGCTTGAGTATCGAGCAGATTTCATCTGCTATCGCAGCTGCCAACCGTAACACTCCCGCAGGTTCGTTTGACGTAGGTTCTAACGCCTACTCATTGCGTGTGGACCACGAGTTTGAGGACCCCAGCGAGATGTACAACCTTGTTGTAGGCTATCGTAACGGTGCGCCTATTCTGTTGAGCGATGTTGCTACCATCCAAGATACCGTACAGGAGCGTATTCAGGAGGCTTTCAACAACGGTAATCAGGGTGGTATGATTATCATCCAGAAGAAGTCGGGTGCAAACTCTGTGGAGATTGCTCAGAAGGTACAGGAGTATATCAACGAGATTAAGGTTAACCTGCCTGCCGACGTTGAGCTCTTCACCATTATGGATACCTCGGATAACATTATCTCGACCGTTCACTCATTGCGTGATACCATTGCAACGACATTTGCGCTTGTAATGTTGGTGGTGTTCTTGTTCTTGGGTCGTTGGCGAGCAACCATTATCGTTGTATTGACAATCCCCATCTCATTGTTGGCGGCTATCATCTATATCTTCGCTACGGGTGAGACTTTGAACATTATTACAATGTCGTCGCTCTCTATCGCCATCGGTATGGTTGTGGATAACGCGATTGTGGTATTGGAGAATATCACCTCACATATCGACCGCGGAGCCAAGCCCAAGCAGGCTGCTATCTTTGCGACCAAGGAGGTGGGTATCTCAGTTATTGGTGGTACGCTTACTACCATCGCCGTATTCTTGCCCTTGACAATGGTTACAGGTATGGCGGGTGTACTCTTCAACTCAATGGGTTGGATGGTAACAATCACCCTTACCGTATCTACCATCGCGGCTATTACGTTTACCCCCGTGCTTTGCTCAATGATGATGAAGCTCAACCCCAAGAAGGCGTGGTTCCAGGGTAAGATTGATGCCGTTATGGAGCGATTCAATAACTTCTACGGCGGTATTCTGCGTTGGTGCGTAAATCACCGTAAGACCATTATCATCGGTGCATTGGGTATGTTTGTGGGTATTATGGCGTTGTTGGGCCCTGCCTTGAAGTCCGAGTTCTTCCCCGTACAGGATAGTGGCTCTATCTCGGCTGAGATTCAGCTCCCCGCAGGTACTCGTCAGGATATCACTCGTGAGCTTGCGTTGGAGCTTAGCGACCGTATCCAGAAAACCTATGCAAACGAGATTCTGAATATTGGTGTTCGTGAGGGTCAGGCCGATACTGACAATACTTTCGCTTCGTTGAGTACAAACGGTACACACGTTATCTCGATGAATATGCGCTTTGTGAAGAAGACCGAGCGTGATATCGCCTTGACCGAGATTGGTGATGGTATCCGTAAGATTTTTGATGAGTACTCTATCATCCGTAAGTACACCGTAACCGAGGGCGGTGGCGGCGGTATGGCCGGTAAGAGCTCTGTTGACATCGAGATTTATGGTTACGACTTCGATACTTCGGATGCTTTGGCAGAGCAGGTTGCTAAGATGTTCCGCTCAATGGAGGGCTGCTCGGAGGTTACCATCTCACGTGATGAGTACACTCCCGAGTACCACGTTGACTTCGACCTGGAGAAGCTGGCTCGCAGCGGTTTGGATGTAACTACCGCTTCGATGTATCTGCGTAACCGTATCAATGGTTCTGTTACATCGTTCTATCGTGAGGATGGTGATGAGTATGATATCCGCGTTCGTTACGACCGCAAGTTCCGTGAGTCTATCGAGGATATCGAGAATATCACTATCTATAACCAGATGGGTCAGGGTATCAAGATTCGTGATATCGGTGTTGTTAAGGAGGCTTCTACTCCCCCGACCATTACACGTAAGAACCGTGAGCGTTACGTAACCGTATCGGGTGTAGTAGCATCGGGTTATGCGTTGAGTGATATCGTTGAGGAGGCTAAGGCCGGTATGGCTAATATCAATATGCCCTCAGGCTTTATGTGGGAGATTGGTGGTACTTATGAGGACCAGCAGGAGACCTTCGGTGACTTGGCGTTGTTGATGGTGTTGATGGTCATCCTGGTATTCGTGATTATGGCATCGCAGTTTGAGTCACTCACATATCCCTTCGTAATTATGTTCTCATTGCCCTTTGCGGTTGTGGGTGTGGTTATCGGTTTGGCTGTGACGGGTACTCCGATGAATATTATGTCACTGTTGGGTATCCTGATGTTGATTGGTATTGTGGTTAACAACGGTATCGTATTGGTGGATTACACTATTCTCTGCCGCGAGCGAGGTATGGCTATTCTCGATGCTGTGGTTACAGCTGGTAAGAGCCGTCTGCGTCCTATCTTGATGACAACGTTGACAACAGTATTGGGTATGATTCCTATGGCCGTAGGTAATGGCGTAGGTGCCGAGATGTGGAATTCACTCGGTATGTCAGTTGCGTGGGGTCTGTCGTTCTCTACATTGATTACGTTGATTCTTATCCCCACAATGTTTGCATCATTTGCCGTACACGGCGAGAACCGTAGAAATAAGAAGGCGCTTAAGGCGCAGAACCAGTAAAAATAGTTACTATGAAAGCAGTATTTTTGTCTTGTAACCAGTCTATGTATGACTCGGTTATGGATTTGATGAATGATATGGGCTTGCGCGGTTTTACCGGCTGGGAGGAGCTTATTGGTCGTGGTTCGAACGACGGCGAGCCTCACTTGGGTAACCACGCGTGGCCAAGTATGAATTCAGCGCTTATATCAGTTATGGAGGATGCGCAGGCTGCGGAGTTTCTGAAGCGCCTCAAGCAGCTCGATGACGATAATAAGAAGCAGGGTATCCGTGCCTTCGCGTGGAGTGTTACCGATGCTATCTAAAATGGTATAGGCCCAAGTGCCAAATACGAAAACCCCCGCAATCCCTGCGGGGGTTTTATTTTAGCCATAGTATAATGTTCCTGAAACGTAACTGTGTAATCTTGCGTTGCCGAAAGTGATAGGTGGCTGTTTTAGTGGATAATAGCTGGGTGTTTCGCGCTTCTGACTGGAAAGCCCCCGAATAGATACAAAAAAAAGCGGTCATCTTATCGATAACCGCTTCACTTTCAGTGACTCCGACAGGATTCAAACCTGTAACCGCTTGATCCGTAGTCAAGTACTCTATTCAGTTGAGCTACGGAGCCATTTGCTGATTGCGAGTGCAAATATAGGGTGATTTTTCTTTCTGTGCAAATATTTTATGAAGTTTTTTCAAAATATTTTTCACCGTTAATAGCAATGCGCTGATTTGTAAATGTTTGCCGCGTAGAACGCGTAACCGCCAAAATCCGCTATTCTCCGAGGTGGTGAGCCAACTCGTGCAGCAAATCCTCACCGTAGAGATTCTTCGCAACGATTGTGCCTTGTGGTGAGATTAGGAAGTTGGCGGGAATCGTCTGCAGTCCGTACAGCTCAACAGCGGAACTCTCGCCATCATTGGGGCTATCGATGGCATTTGTCCACAGCAGATTGTTCTCCGCGACAAATGTACGCCAACGCTCGGGGTCCATATCGAGCGATACGGCACAAATCTCAAAACCTCGAATAGCATACTTCTCGTATGCCTGAAGCAGGGTAGGTATCTCGCGCAGGCAAGGCTCACACCACGTAGCCCAGAAGTCGAGCAACACCCAGCGTCCCTTGCATATCTCCGAGAGCGGCTTACGGCCCGTGATGGTGTTTATCTCCATATCCACAATGGGCTGTCCCACCTCCGTGCGGGCATACTGTTCGATGTAGTCGGCAAACTGTTTCATTATGGATAGGCCCTGCATCTCTGGCGAGAATTGCGCCATACGCACACGCATATCCTCGGCTGTCATACCGCGAGACTCTTGGGCCAAAAAGAGCTCCACGCCGGCGATATTATCCAGGTTGTCGGTGATGGTGGTAGAGAGTATGTCGTGGTAGCGGGCAATGAGTGATTCGTACTCCTCCTCTGCGGTCTCCGACTCATAGTTGAGCTCCATTATCTGGCGTGCCACATCGGAAAGACGATTGGTGGCGAGGTTATATTTGTCGTTTATAGGGCCTCCCTCGGTGATATATCCACCTTCGGGCAGGGGGCGCAGGCGTAGCTTCGCGCTCTCGGTCAGCAGTATTGAGAGCGTATTGCCATTATCATCGCATATAAACGCTGTGGTAGGCTCTGCCACCTCGCCCTTAAGGCGGAAGGTGTTGTCGCGCGTTACGGCCGCTGAGGCCAGCGTGTCGGGCTTCATACCATCAACGACAAGATATACCATACTGGCCGCATTGTCCGTAAGGCGGCCTTCGATATCAATCTTGACGCTCTTCGAGCAGGAGAGCAGCGTAAATATGACCAATATGTTAAGGATGTATCTCATACAAATGTGATATATGACAAAAATAGTGAAAAAACTCTTCGTTAGCAACCCCTTGCAACGTTTTATTACAAACGTGCTTATTTGAACTTTATTTTGTGGTATTACGAAAATAAAAAAGCCCGCTCGCAAACGGAGCAGGCTTTTTATGCTTACAGCGTAAATTTCAATCCGAGGAAGTATGTGCGCGGGGTCATAGGACCATAAACATAAACCGAGTCGCGGAACGGACCTGCATCGATATCATTCTGGAACTCGTCGAAGATATTCTTCACGCCGCCGTTAATCTCCAGACCGATGGTGTCGCTGAGGCGGAAGTTGTAGCTCAGCTTTGCTCCCATATCCCAGAACGAGGGTGTCAGCTCCGTGCGGTCGGCATCGATGTAACCTGCATTGTGCTGTACAATCATCTTACCCGTGTAGTTACCGAAAATTGAGGCCTTGAACTGGCGTGTAATATTTGCCGAGGCGGTGAAGTATGCGTAGTGGTCGGGGGTACGGAACATACGACGCTCGCCCTCCACATTGTCCGACCACACCTCCGGCTCGTCGTAGCGGCTGCGCTGGAATGTATATCCTGCCTGCACCTCGAAGATGTCGGGAATACCAATCTTCAGCTCCGTGTTCAACCCCTTCACCTTTGCACCTGCGGCATTGTAACGCGTCTGGATGATGTAGCCGGCCTCGTTCTCGCCCGTCTTGGCAAGGGCAAATACATCGTCAAGAATCGTGTAGAAACCCTCAATGAGCAGGTTTGTCTGCACCTGACCGAAGTTGTGGTAGAGGTCGGCCGAGGCGCTGAAACTGTGCGAGTACTCGGGCTTAAGGTTGGGGTCGAGCTCAATGATAGAGGATTGGTTATTCACAGCATCAATATGCAAATCCTCGTCGAAGGCCTGCGGTGCGCGGTAGCCACTTGAGTAGCTTACACGCAGACCGATATTCTCGTGGGGGCTGTATCGCAGGTTGGCACGTGGCGAGAAGATAATATTATCCATCATATTGTGCTTATCCAGACGACCGCCAATAACGAAGTTGACCTTCTCGCTGCGCCACTCGTTCTGCAAGAAGACGCCTGCCGTCTGCACGGTCTGCATAATCGAACGGTCGAAACCGATAGAGTGGTCGTTCAGGTCGTTGTAGGTGTACTCAAAGCCTGCGGTGAACTGCGCGGGCATAAACAGACACTTGTCGAATACATAGCTATACTGCGCACCCGCCACGAAGGTGAGGTCCTTGGTCTCGCCATAGGCGTTGGGGTCTTTGCCCGTTCCGTAGTAGCTGTCGCGCGAGATGGCCTGCGCCGATGCGTGGATGTCGAACAGATGGCGCGAGTTGGGCGAGAAGTAGCTCCAGCGAAGGCTACCGCCATCAATCTTATGGTCCACCTGCTCGGCAATCTCAGCCATATGGGGTGGGAGGTCGATGTTGTCACCGCCGCGGCGATGCTCCTTGATGTGGTGATACTCGGCCGTGAGTTTTGAGTGTGCAGTGGTCTTGTAGTAGCCGCGGAATCCGATTGTCTCCGACTGCATACGGGTAATATCGGTGAAACCGTCACCATTGCGGTCGTAGGCATCACGGTCCTTAACCATACCGAATAGATATACACCTGCGCGGTGGTCGTCCGACACGAATGAGCCGTTGAGCGAGGTGTTGAACTCGGCATCTCCGCTCTCCATAATATTAGACGTGTGTGCCAGCGACAGAGAGTTTCGCAGCGGCTCCTTTGTGATGATATTTACCACGCCGCCGATGGCACTCGAGCCAAACAGTGCAGAGCCACCTCCACGTATAACCTCCACACGTTCAATCATCGCCACGGGCAGCTGCTCCAGACCATAAACACCCGCCAGCGAGCTGAAGATAGGGTTTGAGTCGAGCAGAATCTGCGAATATTGTCCCTCCAAACCGTTAATGCGGAGCTGTACGGCACCGCAGTTTCCGCACGTATTCTCCACGCGCAGACCAGGCTGGAACTTCATCGACTCAGCCAAATTGGATGAGGCGGTATTCTCGAAGAGCTTGGCTGAGGCTACGTTTACGATTGTTGCCGTGCTCTTTTTGTTTGTTTCGTTGCGGGTGGCAGAGACTACCACCTCGTCCATTGCCATAGTCTCCTCCTCCATCGTAAAGTTTACCTCTACGGTCTTGTTGGGCTCTAACTTTATCACCTGCTCGTTACTCTTCAGGCCCACAGCCTCGGCCACTATCGTGTACTCACCGAGGGGTAGATTCTTAAGGAAAAAGTGACCCGTGGCGTCGGCAACCGTTCCGATGGTTGTATCCTTGATAGAGATGGTTACAAAGGGTATATGCGCACGTGTGCGTGCATCGATTATGTGTCCGTGAATATTGGCGTCGCTGGCCTTAATACGCTGGGCGAAGCTCTCGCCGCAGAAACAGATTGTAAATAAAAGGGTTATAAATAGTAAAAAACGTGTCTTCATCTTTGGTTTGATTATAGTATATATCCGATGTTGCATACCCCTAATATATAAGGATATGCCAATTTGCGAGATAATGAAAATTATCCCTATGTGCAGATGATTAGATGAAGACGGGCGGTGCACGCAGCAGATGTAGTTGCTGCGATTGTTGTGTAATATTTCGCGCGGTGTCGTTTATCACCGCCGCGACCTTGAAGAGAGGGGCTACAACCATTGCTGCCATCGTTGCAGCAAGGGCTATGTAGAGCGACAATGCCGTGATGACCTTACACTGCTGTGAGGTGTGGCTATGGTTGGGGCTGTCGGCCGAGCCTGAGTAGAAGTGCGAGTGGTAGATGGTCTGACCCTCGATGGTGTGGCGGTGCATAAAAAGCGTTATGCCACCTACATAGCTTATGAAAAGCCATAGCAGCATAACCGCAGCCCAACTACCGCGACGAGTGTTATTTTTTGACCAGAATCCCATTTGCGTCGCAAATATACTAATAATCGTAAAAAAACGGTTATCAGCAATGGCTTTTTCACTACATTATATGACATTTATCACATAGCCACTCCCCGCAAATGGGGATATATATACAAAAAAAGGTTGCAAACCCGAAGTCTGCAACCCTCTGTCGTGTGTGCTAATATAATTAGCGGATACGCTCCTTGTACTCGCGAGTACGGCTATCAACACGAATCTTATCACCTGTGTTAACGAACAAGGGTACACGAACGGTAGCGCCTGTGTTAACGGTAGCGGGCTTCAAAGAGTTGGTAGAGGCTGTATCGCCCTTGATACCCGGCTCGGTGTAAGTAACCTCCATATCGAGTACGGGAGGAAGCTCAGCTGAAAGAACAGCCTCCTTCTCGGTGTGGAACATAACCTCTACGATCTGGCCGTCAGCCATAAGGTCGTAGTTCTCGATGAGGTTTTTGTCGATGTTAATCTCCTCGAAAGTCTCGGTGTGCATAAAGTGTGCGCCCAAATCGTCCTCGTAAGTGAACTGGTAGGGACGACGCTCAACGCGAACCTGCTCGATCTTCTGGCTTACTGAAGAGAAAGTCTTCTCGAGAACGTAACCGTTCTCCAAGTTCTTGAGCTTTGAACGTACGAAAGCGGGACCCTTACCGGGCTTGCAGTGCTGGAAATCTACAACAAGGAAAGTCTTGTTATCCATCTCGATGCACATACCAATCTTGATATCAGATGCTGTGATAGTCATAATATTATAAGTTTTTATTTAGAATTTTCATTTTTGACGTCGCAAAGGTAATAAAAAATATGCAAACCGCACTAAATCTGTTGATTTATTTTCCTTCGCGTCCCGAGAACTCATAATGCGCCGAGTCGATACCCGCGTGCGCAATTATACGCTCGACAACGGTGTCAATGGCCTGGCTGATGGTTTTGGGTTGAGAGTAGAACGAAGGCGAGGCGGGCAGAATGATGGCTCCAGCCTCGGTGAGCGTTGCCATATTACGCAGATGAATGAGCGAGTAGGGTGTTTCGCGCGGCACAATTATGAGTCGGCGGCGCTCCTTGAGCATCACATCGGCAGCACGCTCTATGAGTGTCTGCGAAACACCGGCCGCAATGCGCCCCACGCTGCCCATAGATGCGGGAACGATAATCATCGCATCCCACGCGGCCGAGCCGCTGGCCACCGACGAGAACATCTCGTGGTTATCGTATAGCTCTATGCGCTCCGAGGTGGGGAGTACTTCTCCCTCGTGCTCAATTACCTGCTGGGCCGTATCGCTTAGGATAAGCGCTATGCGCTCCACCTGCTTGCTGGCGAGCAACTGCTCCAGCGTGCGACGGGCGTAGATAGCTCCGCTGGCACCCGTTATGGCTACGATTATTTTCATCTACAACTCTATAATTTTACACTTCAGCCCCAGCTCCTTGGTGCGCTCCAATACCTTAGGCAGGGCATAACTCATATTACGGAAGGTCTTGTCGCTGTCGTGGAAGGCAATAATAGCCCCCGGCGCAATATGTTTCAGTACCCCTTTGGCACACTCGGTGGGTGACATCGTGGGCGCATAGTCGCGCGAGAGTACGTTCCACATAATAATCTTATATCGCTGTCCTACGGCTCGCATCTGCGAGGGGGTGACGCGGGCGTAGGGTGGGCGGAATAGCTCGGTGTGTAGCAATCCATCGGCCAAATCTACATCTTCGATATATCTCTCGAGCGACATTCCCCAGCCCTTTTGGTGGGAGTAGGTGTGGTTTCCTATCTTGTGCCCCTCGTCAAGTATGCGTTGATAGAGGTCGGGGTACATCTCGGCATTCTTACCCAGCACGAAAAATGTGGCCTTGGCATCGTAGCGTCGCAGTGTGGCGAGAATCCACTCCGTAACACCCGGCGTAGGCCCATCGTCAAAGGTGAGGAAAACACCGTTGCGGTCATCTATTTCCCAAATAAAATCGGGATATAATCGTTTGATAAATCCCCAAGGCTTTATTTTCATAATCTCTTTTGCTCGGTTTTCGCGTTAGCTTGTAGCTACTTCTGCAAAAGTAGTGTTTTTTATGCAAATTGAGGTATATATTTTGTATAAACTGAATAATTTAGTTATATTTGCGGTGATATGGGGGCTTGGCGCCCTCGAACAATCTCTTTAATTGATGTTTTTATGAAAAGAATACTTTTGAATATAGTTGCTTTTGTTGCTTTGTGTGTGAGTATGATAGGCTGCAAGGCCTTTACGCAGCTATCGGCAGAGGATACAGCAACGGGTACTCCTTATGAGATGATTCTTGTGTGCGGTCAGGCCGAGTGGCAGAGCGAGCTGGGCGATACGTTGCGCGCGGTGCTGAAACAGCCCGTAAAGGAGTTGATGAAGTATGAGCCGATATACGATGTTATGCGCATTATGCCCAATAACTTCAAGAGCCTTACAAAGAAGCATCGTAATATTGTGTCGGTCATCGTTGACGAGTCTATATCTGAGCCTGAGATAAAGGTTGAGTATGACGTTACGGCCGCACCCCAGATATTTGTGACAATCAAGGGCCACGACAACGCCTCGGTTGCCAAGTATGTGTCGAAGAATCGTGAAAATCTTCTCTATGTATTGGAGAAGGCTGAGCGCGACCGTACCATCAACTATGCACGTCGATACTATTCAGAGCCTATGCACGAGCTACTGAAGCAGACCTTTGGTGTGGATATGTATATCCCAGATAATTACAAGATTCGTACGACGAGCGATGATATGGTCTGGATTTCGCAGGAGTATCCGGCAGCAAGCAAGGGCTTCTTCGTTTACAAATATCCTTACGAGGGCACGCAGTCACTAACGGCCGAGTCTCTTATCAAGGCGCGTAACCGCTTTGCGCAGCGTATCCCAGGCCCTGCCGATGGCTCTTATATGATTACCGTGGACAAGATTGCCGACGAGACAGGCGAGAATTATATCCCCTTCCAGTCGGAGCATCGTGCCATCCGCATTGGCGAGCGCCCGTGGATTGAGATGGTCGGCTTGTGGGATGTGGAGAATTACTTTATGGGAGGCCCTTATGTGAGCTACACAGCTGTAAATCAGGCTACAAAGGAGGTTATAACCATCGACTGCTACGTCTATTCTCCCAAAGAGGAGAAGCGTAATATGTTGCGCGAATTGCAACATCTGGTCTATCTGATAGATTTTCCTGCGGCAAATTAAGAAATAGAGAAACTGTCTAACAAGGCTCTTTCGGCATCTGGCTTGCCCTCGAAATGCTCATTTACGCACAGTAAACTGCGCTTTCTCGGCCTGCGACCAGCTTAAAAATAGCTCTTGTTATACAATTTCTCAAAATTAGAGGGTGCTAACTTAACTTGTTAGACACCCTCTTTTTTATAATATTGGAGCCAGGAGCCTTGCCAAACCATATTTGAACTGCTGCCATAGGTTGAGTGTAGGCAGGGTATTCGGACTCTCCGAAAGCGCCACGTCGGCATAGAATCGGGATATGTAATTTGTGGTAATTGCCCTGTTGTATATCACCGCCGAGAGTTCCATATTATAGCGCAGGCTTCGGTAGTCCAGATTTGCCGAGCCGATGATGGTTGTCGTATCGTCGATGGTGATGGTCTTGGAGTGCATAAAGCCGTTGCGATAACGATATATCTTCACACCCTGTCTGGCGCAATGGCGAATAAAAGACTCCGATGCAGCGCCTGTCAACTTCACATCGGCCGTAAGCGGGACCAGCAACTCTACATTTATACCCGCTTGTGCGGCGCAACATAGTGCTGCGAGAATATCATCTGTGGGCAGGAAGTAGGGCGTGCAGATACGAATATGGTGGCGTGCTGAGGCGATAGCCTCCATAACGAGATTCTTTATTGTGTTGCGAGATTTGCCCTCCTCGGCCCACGCTATCTGTACGGGGCAGATATTACGAATGTTGCCTGCCGATTGAAACGGAATAAACTCCCGCCCGCCGCATTTAACCCAATCTGCAACGAACATATCCTGTGCTTGCTGGGCCACGCTACCTTCGATTTTTATATGCTCGTCACGCCAGAATCCCTGTTTGCCACCATCGAGATAACGGCTGGCAACGTTTATTCCGCCGAGGTATATCGTCTGAGCATCAATGATTACCAGCCTCCGATGGTTGCGCCGATGAATGGCCTGCGTCAGATATGGGAACATCGGCTTGCCGTAGGGTCTAATCTCGACTCCACTGCGGAATAACTTTGTGAGGTGCTGCCTCTTGATCCCCCACGACCCGATGGCATCGTAAATTATACGCACCCTCACTCCTGCGCGGGCACGGCGACATAGAATGTCGAATATGGTTTGGGCAATCTTGTCGTTCGACAGGATGTAGTATTCGATGTTTATCTCGCGCTTGGCCTGCTGCAAATCCTTGATAAGCATAGCAAAGGTGTTGCTGGCATTATGTAGCGGTGTGACACGATTACGCATCGTAACCTTCGCTCCGCAGCCGTTTGCTGTGGCGTTCTGAATACGAGAATAGGATGGCCACCTCTCCGCCTTTGCGGAGGTGGGGACGCGCTCTGCGGTCAAATAATAGAGGAGCGTTGCCAGTGGCGGTGAGATAATCATTGCTCCGCACCACGCCCAGGTGGCTGTTGGCGTTAGCGTGCGCGAAATAATCCATATTATGCCTATACTACTCCATATGGCATATATTACCCAATATAGCGTCATATTCGTACTCTCGGGCATACTTTGTGCCAAAAAAAATTGGAGATTCAAAAATTTGTGCCTACCTTTGTTAGCACAACATTGAACATTTTATTAATTCGGGATTCTAATCTCCGGTGCATCCGTCAAGAGGGGCTTTTGTTGGCCTTTTCGGGGTGTTCTAAGGATTGGGATTCTGGCTTTTTTTACTGTTATTATAGATATGGCAAATGAGATTATTTATCTGACGGCAGAAGGTTTACAGAAGCTCAAGGATGAGCTTGATCATATGCGTTCGGTGGAGCGTCCTGCAATCTCGGCAGCAATCGCCGAGGCACGTGATAAGGGCGATCTGTCGGAGAATGCCGAGTATGATGCTGCGCGTGAGGCGCAGGGTTTGTTGGAGATGCGTATTGCAAAGCTGGAGCAGACTCTTACCAATGCACGCGTTATCGACGAGTCGAAGATTGATAAGAGTAAGGTGCAGATTTTGAGCAAGGTGACTCTGCTGAACCACAATAATAAGAAGCAGGTGACATACACCATCGTATCGGAGAACGAGGCTAACCTTCGCGAGGGCAAGCTCGCTATCGGCACACCCATCGCCAAGGCTCTGCTTGGCAAGAAGAAGGGTGATGTCGTTGAGGTTACCGTTCCTGCGGGCGTCTTGAAGTTTGAGATTCTGGATATCAATATCTAAACAAGGCCGCGTGTAGGGGCGAGGTGTAAATCTTGCAAAAATAAAAGGGTGCTAACCGAGAGGTTGGCACCCTTGTTTCTATCTGTTGCGACCCACTTGCGAGTAGCGATGTTCAATCTTTCCCCAGCATAACACCTCCCACAGAGCCTTCACTCCGGTGGCGCGGGCATTGCGATGGTCGATGTAGTAGGCGTGTTCCCAAACATCTATGGTCAGCAGGGGATACATACCCTCGGTTAAGGGGTTGCCGGCATTTGGTTTGCTTACGATAGATAGCTCGCCGTGCTTGTCGGCTGCGAGCCATACCCATCCCGAGCCAAACAACGCCACCGCGTCACGCTCCAGCTGCTCTCTAAGCTGCTCCACGCTACCAAATGCCTTTTCGATGGCCGCCTTGAGCTCTCCCTCAGGCTCGCGCTTGGGTTTTGGGTGAAACTGCTCGAAATAAAAGGCGTGATTCCACGCCTGCGCGGCGTTGTTGAATATGGCTCCTTCGGATTGCAAGATAATCTCCTCGAGCGAGGAGGCTTCGGCAAAGGGCGTGTCGGCGATAAGCGTGTTTAGTTTGTCCACATAGGCCGCCATATGTTTGTCGTGGTGGTAGTGGAGCGTTTCGGCCGAGATGTGCGGCTCGAGAGCCTGCTCAGCGTAGGGCAAGGGCGAGAGCTGAATTTTTTTTGTTGTCATAATATCTGCTTTAATGAGTGAATTTTCTCCACGTGGGAGCTGTCAGAGGGGGTATTATCAAATGTAATGCCCTTTTTGATAAACGTATAGCGGGGAGCGATTTTTGGAAATTAAAAGAATATTATTAACTTTGCATTGACTATTGATTTACGTATGCCAAAACTCTATATCATAGCCGGATGCAACGGCGCAGGTAAAACCACAGCCTCATACGCTGTGCTGCCCGAGATGCTGGAGTGTCACGAGTTTGTTAATGCCGACGAGATTGCCAAGGGCCTTTCGCCGTTCAATCCCTCGCAGGTATCTATCGAGGCGGGACGTTTGATGCGTAAGCGTATGGATGCGCTTATGGCCGATGGCGCGGATTTTGCTTTTGAGACTACGTTGGCGACCCGTTACTATACGCGATTTATCCGTATGGCACAGGAGAGAGGCTATTTCGTGTCGTTGTTGTATTTTTGGCTGCCCAGCCCCGACCAGGCGGTCGAGCGCGTAGCTCGCCGTGTTGCGGAGGGTGGACACAACGTGCCACCCGAGGTGGTGCGCCGCCGATACTATCGAGGCATACGTTATCTCACGTCGCTATATACAAAAGAGTGTGACTATTGGGTTATTTACGACAATAGCTCGGTTGAGGGTGTAAAAAAGATTGCTTATGGCACTCACGACGAAATACGCGAGGTCGTAGATACGTTATCTTATAGACAAATATGCAAACTGTAGAGCCTATGAGTGAGGTAGAGATTGAGCAGATGCAGGAGAAGATAGACGCTGGAATCTTGTTGACACAACAGCGCCTTAAGGAGAAGTGCAAAAAGGAGAACGGTGAGTTGGTCATTATGCGTGACGGAGAGGTTACGCACATCACTGCCGAGGACCTTGCAAAGATGGAATAACTCCTGTCGGTCGCGTGCGGCCTCTATTTAAAACAGAAGGTTTAATCAAGAAAAACCCCGAACTTGCGGTTCGGGGTTTTATTTTTAGGGATTTGCAGTTCGGGTTTTACAGATTCTCCAACGTGTATTGAATCATCTTCTCGCGGATGTTCACCGCGTATGAGGGATACATCGAGTGATTCTGGTCGGGATAAATCATCATATCGTACTGCTTGCCTGCACGATTTAGCGCGTGGCACATCTCCATCGTGTTCTGCACGTGTACATTGTCGTCGGCCGTGCCGTGCATAATAAGCAACTGCGTGCGGTCACTCAGACGCTCGGCGAAGTTGATGGGTGAGTTGTCGTCATAACCTGTGGGGTTATCCTGCGGCAGGTCGTTGTAAATCTCGGTGTAGATGGTGTCGTAGTAACGCCAAGAGGTTACGGGAGCTACGGCAATCGCCATCTTGAACAGACCATCACCCTTCAGGGCGCAACCCAAAGCCATAAAGCCACCGTACGACCAGCCATAGATTCCGATGCGCTCAGCATCCACGTACGGCTGTGATGCCATATAGCGAGCAAATGAAATCTGGTCCTCGACCTCCAGCGCACCCAGGTTGCCGTATGTCTGCTTCTTGAATTTTTCGCCCATATAGCCCGTGCCACGACCGTCGCAACACACAACGATATAACCGTTGGCCACCATCACACTCTCCCAGCCCATTGAGAAACTGTCGGCTACAGATTGCGAGCCGGGGCCTGAGTATTGCGTGAGGAGTACGGGGTACTTCTTCGTGGGGTCAAAGTCCAGAGGCTTAACGATATATGCGTTGAGCGCATCGCCACGCTCGGTGGTGAAGGTGAAGAACTCCTTCTGTGGTAGTGTCTTCAGACGCTCGGCCATCTCCTTGTTCTCAACCAGAGTGCGGATGAGCTTGCCATCGCCACTACGAAGCTCCACCTCGCGTGCTGCGTTGGCTGCGGTGTAGTTTGAGATGTAGTACTTCATACCCTTGCTTGGCGAGATAGAGTATGTACCCTCTTTCTCGGTCAGGCGCTGCTTCTTCTTACCCTTGTAGTCGATAGAGTAGAGGTTACGGCGCAGGGGTGAGCCCTCGGTTGACATATAATATATACGGTCGGGAGTGGTCTCCACGATGCTTGTCACCTGCCACTTGCCCGATGTGAGTGCGCGGACCAGGCCCTTCTCGACAGAGTGCAGGTAGATGTGATTCCAGCCCGTTGCTGTTTCGTTCTGCACGATAAAGCGGTCGCCGTCGATAAAACGCACGGTGCTCAGCGCGGGACGCTCGACGTATGTGGGTGAGGTCTCGTCGTAGATGACCTTCTGCGTACCATCCTTGCGGCAGAGTACCACCTCAAAGTGGTTCTGCTTGCGGTTTATGCGGAAGAAATACAACTCGCCAGCGGGGGTCCACTCGATAAAGGGAACGTATTGGTCGGTCTCGGCGCCTACATCCACCTTGCTCTTCTTGCCCGTAGCGATATCATATATCCATAACTCAACCGTAGAGTTGCGGTCACCAGCCTTGGGGTACTTGAACGTATAGGGCTTGTTGTAGAGCTTGCCATCGAAGCGCATCATCTCGAACGTGGGCACCTCGCTCTCATCGAAGCGCAGGTAGGCAATTTTCTTCGAGTCGGGCGAGAAAGCGTATGCCTTTGTGAAGCCGTACTCCTCCTCATATACCCAGTCGGCCGTACCGTTGATGATTTTGTTCCACTCGCCATCTGAGGTGATAGCCGTAGCAGAGCCTCCCAACGGAGCAACGTAGAGGTTGTTATCCTTCGCATAGGCCACCATCTTCGAGTCGGGCGAGAGCGAGAGGTCGCGTATATCCTTTAGCGCTGTAACCTCCTTGCCATCGGCGAGTGCCACAATCTGGTAGTCGGCATAGAACGAGTGGCGATATACCGAGCGGAAGTTGTTGCCCAGGATAATCATATCCTCGGCGGGCGATAGCTCGTAGCTGGCAAATCGACCCTTGTAGAGCGTGTCGCACACCGCCTCATCGGCATAGCTGTGGCGGATTACGGCTCCTGCACGACTAACGGTATAGTGTTCGCCATCCTGCATTGAGCGCAGGCCACTCACTCCGCGGTTGAGGCGTGTGATTTCGCCCAGCTCACGGAATGTCTTCTGAGAAAAAGCATCGGCACTCGTAAGGAGGAGCGCCGCTGCAAGAATGAGTTTAAATGTATTTCTTATCATATCTTATATATCATCAACATTAAATTCGTAACCGATACGCTTACCGGTGATAAACTTCGAGTTATCCATCTTCGAGTTGAACTGGTCAACCGTCACACGCTTGTTATCCTCGTATGAGGGTACGAGCAAATCGAAGTTGATGGCGTAGTTGATAGCCGTCTCCATAATGGCAACCAAATCCTCGCGTGTAATCTTCTCCTTGCCGAAGGCCATCGGGCGTACCAGCGTCTGACGCTTACCCTCTACGAAGAAGCACTTTTCGCGGTTGATGAAGATGCGGCCAATGAGATAACCCTCGTCGGCATTACGGTTGAACTTGAACGAGTCGGAGAGGAAGTTGTATATGTCAATCACTCCGCAGTATGAGTTGTCGCGCTCGGCCTGCACATACTCGTTCTGCCAGATGATATGGTTTGAGTCGAACTCAAACACATCGGTGTGCATACGGAAGATAAGCAGGTCGCTGGCAATCTGCAATTGCGCCTCGAACTTACCGCGGTCACGATACTCTATGCGGACACGCTTGTCGAGCTTGCCATCAAGGTCATCATCCAGCTCGGATGCAATCTCGAACAGGACATCCTTCAACTCATTGAACGTCGCAAATGCGTTGTCGAAGATATGCTGCTTGAGCGTCGATTTGTTGATAATGGTTGCGAGAATCCTCTCGCGTAAAGGTGATTTATCCATATTGTGTGGTATTTATTTCAACTTAAGTGTCTGGCCAGCCTGCAGATTGTCTGTAATTCGCATACGATTCATCTTGGCCAGCTTCTTTAGGCGTATGCCATACTCCTGAGCCACCGATGTGAGTGTCTCGCCATCAGTTACGGTGTGGCTGTTGCCATCTCCCAACCACTTCGCCTGTTTCTGCTCGATGTATATGAGCTCGCCCTCGATGGGGTTGGCCGTGCTCTTGGGGTTGATTTCGTTGTACTTGCGCAGTGTGCGCTCGGTCAGGGCAAATGTCGATGCTATGCGCGAGAATGTATCTCCATCGCGGGCGATGACAAAGTGCGTACGGTTGTTCACAAATACACTGTATCCGTTATATGTACGTTCAGGTACACGGTAGTTGTTGGGGTCAACACGCGCCTCGGTGGTGGTGGGTATATCGACGCTGCTCTTCTCCGCGAAGTCGTCCGTAACGCTCTTCTCGGCACGCAGATGTGCCGCATATAGGGCCGAGCCGTTATCCTCGTCGAAGAGATATAGCTTGTTGTCTTCGATAATCTTCGTCAGGCGCTGTGCATAGTCGGGGGCTGTTGCGTAACCTGCTGCCTTAAGGCCGCGGGCCCAGCTGTGGTAGTCCGACGATGAGTATGCAAACAGCGAGTCATAACGTGGTGACTGGTCCAGAAAGTCGGCGTGGTCCTGATACGACTCCTCTACGGTATCATATTTGCGGAAGCACTCGTCGGGAGCATCATCCGTATGGTAAACCTTGTCGCCCTTCCACCCCTTCTTGCACTTGATGCCGAAGTGGTTGTTCGAGCTGCGTGCGAGGTTGCTGTTTCCGCTATCCGATTCGAGTATGCCTTGCGCAAGGGTGATACTTGCCGGTATGCCATAGCGCTCCATATGGTCGATGGCAATATGTTTGTACTTGTCGATGTACTCCTCCTTGGTCTGACGACTTTGTGCCGATGCTTCGATGGCAAATAGTGTCAGCGCCATAATAAAAAGCGATATTGTTCGTTTAGAGAGAAAAATCATTATCTTTGTCGTTAACTATAAACGCAAAGATAAATTATTTTGTAATAATAACCAATAGCGAGAGGTGCATAACTCTCATTAAATTCGTAATATGCGACCGCTACACATCATTACTCCCGTCAAGAATTCAATCGAATCGACAATCCAGACCGCAAAGGCTATTCTTGCCTCTGAGATTACGCGACCCTATACTTACACCATCTACAACGATTTTTCGACCGAAGAGAATACCGCCCTGCTGGAGAAGTATTCCAAGGAGTTGGGCTTCGAGTTGGTGAATCTTGCCGATATCACCTCGCACCCTTCGCCAAACTACCTTCTCGTGTTGCAGCGTTGCCAGGCTTTGGCTCTCGAGGCGGGTGCCGACCTGCTTATCGTTGAGTCGGATGTGGTGGTGCGAGCCAATACGTTGCAGGGGTTGGCCGATGGGGCTGCGGCACGTGAGGATTGTGGTATTGCGGCAGCCGTTACGGTGGATGATAAGGGGACGATAAACTACCCTTATGAGTATGCCCGAGGTCGTGAGGGCGAGGATTATGCCGTAAAGAAGCATTGCAGTTTCTGCTGCTCGCTGCTGACCCACAATCTGCTTAAGGCTTACGATTTTCACGAGCTGAATCCCGAGAAACATTGGTTTGATGTTACTATCTCGCAACGCTCACGCGCATTGGGATTTAATAATTATCTCTTTGCCTCGTTGCCCGTAATCCATCGTCCGCACGCAAGTCGCCCGTGGAAACAACTGAAATACACTAATCCGCTTAAATACTATTGGATAAAGTTCACCAAAGGATTTGATAAGATATAGTGTAACAACTGCCGAAAAACAACAAAAGATGGACTGCCAAAAGAAAAAAGTTAAAGTCGTAGTTCCCGTTTATACCGAGACGTTAAGCGGGCGAAATGAGAAGTCGTTAAGGCAAACAGTAGATGTCTTGCGCCGTTACCCCATAACACTGCTTGCGCCCGAGGGGCTTGATGTTACGGCCCTGCAGCAGGAGTTTTCGATTGAAGAGGTGACAAGGGTTAGCCGTGAGTGGCTGGGACAAAACGGAATAAAGGGGTATAATCATATGATGCTCTCGCGCGAGTTTTACGAGATGTTTGCCGACTATGAGTATATCCTTATCTGCCAGACCGATGCCTGGATTTTCCGTGATGAGCTGGAGCAGTGGTGCGATGCAGGATATGATTACGTTGCTGCGCCGTGGCCCAAGCGACCTATATATGATAAGCCATTTATCCGCCATTGGTTGAAGTTGCGCCGTCTGCTCTTTAAGAGCAATAAGCGTATCTTGCGTCAGCAGGGATTTAATCAGGTGGGTAATGGTGGCCTGTCACTTAGGCACGTGAATGCCTTTATCAAGGCTTGCGACAATCACGCTGATGTTATCGAGATATTCAAGCACAAGCGGGGAATCCTATATAACGAGGATTGGTTCTGGAGCATCATTCCACGCGAGTTGAACTATCCGCCGTTTGAGGTGGCACTCGGCTTCTCGTTCGATATTCGTCCTTGGATGTGTTACGAGTTGTCGGGCGGAAAACTGCCGTTCGGTTGTCACGGATGGTTTAAGAAGAGAAATATAGGTTTCTGGAAACCGATTATTGAGGGATAGAAAAAAATGCCGAGCATAATCAGCTCGGCATTTGTGTTGTAATTAGAATGTTACTGTTTCATCCTGCTGAGAGAACGAACTGAATGTCGCGGTGGCATTGGTGAGGTAGTAAACGGCAATATTATCGTCATTCTCATTGTACGAACTACGCAGATGAGGGTAGGCATCCAGCACGGCCTTCTTAGCCTCCACTCGCTCGTCCTCGACAAGAGTCGCCGCTACACGTACCCACTCGTTGTTGCCCTGAGCGCACAGCTCGACTTTTGGATTTACAGCCAGCTGCTTTGATACTCGCTTTACGTGGCCTGTTATGATATAGAGTTTGCCCTCGAAGATATGTAACGCACCAAAGGGACGCACGCGGGGCTGGTCACCATCCATAGTAGCGATATAAAATACCCCTTTCTGCATCATATAGTCGAAGACGCGCTGCTGTACCTCGCCGTTGGGTGAGCGGTATGCTGCGTGGTCGATGGGAGTTGCGGCAGCCTCGGTGGTCGCGGCTTCGCCGGTGTTCTGCTCAGCCTTGGGTGAGCACGATACAAGAAGTGTAATCGAGAAAAGGATAAATAGTAGATTTTTCATAGTTAGTGTTTTTAGTATTTGCAATTGGTCTCAGCAAATATAAAGATAATTAATTATAATATGCCTGATGTAAATTAAAAAGAGACTATCTAACAAGGCTTTTTTGGCATCTGGCTTGCTCTTGTTATACAATTTCTCAAAAAAAGGAGGGTGCTAACATTAAGTTAGACACCCTCTTAATTCTATTTATTATGTGAGTCTTACTCTTCAACGGGAGTAACATCTTTGAATGCCTCGCGGAGCTTGTCGCATACGCGGCTCTCGATATTACGCTCCATAGTGCAGATAAGGCTGCAAATAGCCTTGGCTGAAGAGCCTCCGTGGCCAATCATTACGGGCGCATTCACGCCGATAACGATTGTTCCGCCCACACTCTCATAATTCATAGCGTTCCAGAAGTTCTGGTGATAGTAGAGCTTGGGGCACATAGGCTCCAGGACGGGACGCAACAGATTCAAAAGCCACGGCTTGAACGGAGTCAGGCGGTTGTTGATGCGATACATAGCCTCAGCCATCTTCAGGATGACGTTACCAACAAAACCGTCGGCAACAACCACGTCGCAATACTTGCCGGTGAAGATGTATGATGACTCGACGTTTCCTACGAAGTTAATATCCTTCTGCTCCTTGAGCAAATCGTATGTCGCCTTAGCCTGGGCATTACCCTTGCCCTCCTCCTCACCGATGTTGAGAAGACCTACGCGGGGATTCTTGATGCCGAGTACAGACTCTGCGAAGATAGAACCAAGCAGACCGTACTGAGCCAATACCTCGGGCTTTGCATCCACGTTAAGACCTACGTCCAATAACAGACCACGACGGTTCATAACGATGGGCATAAGTGTCGAGATAACGGGACGGATAACACCCTTAATGGGCTTTACCACCTGCATACAACCCACCATCATAGCTCCCGTAGAGCCTGCGCTGGCAAAACCGTCAATCTTGCCATCCACCAAGTGGCGGAATCCTACCGTCATACTTGAGTCCTTCTTTGCGATGAAGGCCTTAGCGGGATGGTCACCCATCTCGATGACCTCGGTTGTGCCTACGATGTCGAAATTGTCGGCCGAGCAGTTGTGCTTTTTCAGGAGCTCGCGGATGCGCTTCTCGTCGCCGAACAGCACGATACGGCTATCCTTGCCAATCTTCTTGAGTGCCATCACAGCACCCTCCACAGCTACCTCGGGCGCGAAGTCGCCACCCATAGCATCGATACCGATTTTTAACATATAGGAATTATTTAAGTGTCGGTTAATAAAAAATTAGGAGAGAGCGCACCTAAAAGCGGCTCTCTCCATACTTAGTGATAATCACTACTCAGCCTTCTTCTCGATAGCCAACTTGCCACGGTAGAAACCGCACTCGGGGCATACGCGGTGGTAAAGAACCGCTGAGCCACAGTTAGAGCAAGTAACAACGGTAGGAACTACCGCCTTGTAGTGAGTTCTTCTCTTGTCGCGTCGTGTAGACGAAACCTTGTGTTTAGGATGTGCCATTTTACAATATCAATTTTTAGTTTATGTTTGTTCTATATTTTGTGTTCTTACTCTGCGTCCCTCTCCATTTGAGCCTTCAATGCTGCCAACTTATTGAAGTCACCCTCGTTTATACCGCTGTTATCGCCATCCGACTTAGCCTCCAAGGCCTCCATATCGGCCTCTGTGGCGATTGTGAACCGAGCCAGCATATCGGGGTTGCATTCACCTTCGGGATGAACTCTCTGATAGGGTAGGCTGAGAACTATACTCTCATAAATATATTGTGTGAGGTCGACCTCGTTCTCTGCGGGATTCAACCACATAACCTCGCCGTCGTACTCACCCTCCTCGTCCGAGATGCGAACAACCAGGTGTCCCTCGTAGTCGATGGGTACCTGACAAGGCTCAAGGCAGCGGTCACACTCGCAGGTTACCTCGCCCGTGATGACAAAATCGAACTCAAGCTGGCTCTCGCCTTTGAGCATTGTTGCCTCCACGTGGCAGTTACCGCCCATAATCTCCTTGCTTTCGTAAGCTGCAAACAAGGCATCGTCGACCTCGAAAACGAAGTCGAAAGAGCTGTTTTTCAAGCCTTTATATGCCACGGAATATTGTTTGCTTAGCTCCATCTCGCAACAAATAGCAGGCAAAAGTACAAATTTTTCGCTAATTCTGCAAATAATTGCTATTTTTGTAGTGCTTGATTGTAACTAATTTGCAACTTGTTATGTTTTTTGCGGCCTCAATGGCCCAGAGAGGGGTAAACTATATGGATAGAAAATTTCAAATATCGGTACGCAGCAACTTTGCCGAGCTATGGCGTTACAACATAGTGGTGATGTGCGGTGCCTACAATGCCGCAGGTGAGCAGCTTGCGGTGACCACAAGCGAGAGTACGGTAGCCACGGTGGGGGAGGAGTTGACAGCTGCGACCATACCCGACGCTGCGGCGCGAGTGGTAAAGCTCCAGACGGCTCCTTGCGATAATATTAAGACATATATCTATTTGATGCCACACAAGTTACCAACGGCCGGCTCGCCCGACGACACACCTACATTTGGAATACGCGTGAAGGTCAAGGCCGACGGGGAGGAGTTGTACAACGTTATCCATCAGGTGAATCAGTGGAGTGGTGCGACAATAGAGTTGCAGCTTCCCAAGGCGGAGTAGGTTTTTAGTTGGACGAGCGTTATAGGTGTGATAGGTATTATAAGTGTGATTCATATAATACTTATTACACCTATAATTTTTATTATATATCAAAAAAAAATCCGGCCACCCGATTGAGGTGGCCGGAGCGGTATCTATGTTAGAATAGATTACTTGTTGTAAGCCTTCATAACAGAGATGAGGTCGAGAACCTTGTTAGAGTAACCCCACTCGTTGTCATACCAAGAAACAACCTTAACGAAGGTGTCAGTCAAAGCGATACCAGCCTTAGCGTCGAAGATTGAAGTGCGAGCATCACCCAAGAAGTCAGATGATACAACATCCTCGTCAGTGTAACCGAGAACACCTGCCAACTCACCCTCAGAAGCAGCCTTCATAGCCTCGCAAATCTCAGCGTATGTAGCGGGCTTAGCCAAGTTTACAGTAAGGTCAACAACAGAAACGTCCAAAGTAGGAACGCGGAATGCCATACCAGTAAGCTTGCCGTTCAACTCGGGAAGAACTACACCTACAGCCTTAGCAGCACCAGTTGAAGAAGGGATAATGTTGCCAGCAGCAGCGCGGCCACCACGCCAGTCCTTCAAAGAGGGACCGTCAACAGTCTTCTGAGTAGCAGTAGTAGAGTGAACAGTTGTCATCAAACCGTCAGCGATGCCCCAGTTGTCGTTCAAAACCTTAGCGATAGGAGCCAAGCAGTTTGTAGTACAAGAAGCGTTAGAAACGATCTGCTGACCAGCATAAGTGTTAGTGTTAACACCGCAAACGAACATAGGAGTCTTATCCTTAGCAGGAGCTGACATAACTACATACTTTGCACCAGCCTTGATGTGAGCCTCAGCCTTCTCAGCTGTGAGGAACAAACCTGTTGACTCAACAACGTACTCAGCCTCAACCTCGTTCCACTTCAAATCCTCGGGGTTACGCTCAGCAGTTACACGGATAGCCTTACCGTTGATAATCAAAAGGCTCTTCTCAGTATCGTAGTCGATTGAGCCATCGAACTGACCGTGCATTGTGTCATACTTAAGCATATATGCCAAGTACTCTACGGGGCAAAGGTCGTTAATACCTACTACATCGTACTTCTCTGTCTGAGTGCAAGCTGCACGGAATACCATACGGCCGATACGTCCGAAACCGTTGATACCAATCTTAATCTGTGCCATAATTTGATTTGATTATATTAAATTAAAACTTCTGTTACTTTTTTAACAGCGCAAAAATATATATTAAAATGGTATTAAGCAAATTTTCTGCCCCAAAAAGAGCCTCTTTATGTAAAACTTAACAATTTGCTAACGCACGGCGACCACATATTCGCCTCTGCTACATTCCGATAGTGTAACATAGCGGTAGAGAATTTGCCTAAAAGTGGGGTGGTGGCGACTATATAAAATTATTTT
>SUZR01000014.1 GCA_015059845.1 Rikenellaceae bacterium
TGTGTTCAAAACAGCTAATTCCATACTACTTCTCAATTGTTAAATAAGCACCCTTAGCCCCGGGAATTGAACCCTTAACCAAAATAAGGTTGTTCTCGGGAATTACCTTTAATACCTTCAGGTTAACAACCTTAACCTGATCGCCACCCATACGGCCGGCCAAACGCTTGCCTTTGAATACGCGTGACGGATAAGATGAAGCACCCAATGAACCGGGCTTACGCTGACGGTTGTGCTGACCGTGGGTCTGACCACCTACACCACCAAAACCGTGACGCTTAACTACACCCTGAAAGCCTTTACCCTTAGAGATACCTGTTACGTCTACCCAATCCTCCTCAGAGAACATCTCAACGGTAAGTGTATCACCCAGGTTCACCTCAGGCATACCCTTGAACTCAGCCATCTTGCGCTTGGGAGTAGTGCCCGCCTTCTTGAAGTGACCTAACAAACTGTTGCTGGTGTGCTTTTCACTCTTGTCGTCATAGGCAATCTGTACAGCCTCGTAAGTGTCCTTCTCGACTGTCTTGATTTGCGTAACTACACACGGACCAGCCTCAATGACAGTGCATGGTATGTTCTTACCCTCGGCACTGTAAACGGAAGTCATTCCGATTTTCTTTCCAATTAGTCCTGACATTTTTCTGTCGAATTACGTTTGTTAAATTAAAGTGATTTGTATTTATTATAAATATAAGTATATATTCATTTTTTATTTACCCCAACCTCCTCTTGCGAGAGCCGAACTTATTACGTTCCGCCTTGGTTGAGACCGCACAACCTTGGGGCGCAACAAATCAATGCGCCCCACGTTGGCGATATTTTAGCTTAATATCAGACCTTAATCTCAACCTCTACGCCTGAAGGAAGCTCCAACTTCATCAATGCGTCGATTGTCTTGGGGGTTGACGAATAGATGTCGATAATGCGCTTGAAAGTGCAGAACTGGAACTGCTCACGAGCCTTCTTGTTTACGAAAGTAGAGCGGTTAACCGTAAAAATCTGCTTGCGTGTGGGCAGGGGCACCGGACCGCTTACCATAGCATCGGTAGCCTTCACTGTCTTCACAATCTTCTCAGCCGACTTGTCTACCAAGTTGTGGTCGAAAGACTTAAGCTTAATTCTAATCTTCTGGTTCATATTGTTTACTCTTATTATTCTAAATCCTTACGTTTGCCGCTCTTCTCGATGATCTCCTTTGCCAAGTTAGCAGGAACCTCCTCGAAGTGCGAGAACTCCATAGATGATGTTGCACGGCCTGATGAAATGGTACGCAACACTGTTACATAACCAAACATCTCTGACAGGGGAACCTTAGCCTTAACCACGCGGGCTGTACCCTTCTGGTCCATACCCTGGATCATACCGCGACGCTTGTTCAAGTCTCCGATGATATCACCCATATTCTCCTCAGGAGTTACAACCTCTACTGACATAACGGGCTCCATGATAACTGAACCTGCCTTGGGAGCTGCCTGACGGAAACCATTGCGGGCGCAGATCTCGAATGAGAGCTGATCTGAATCGACTGGGTGGAATGAACCATCCTTCAAAGTAACCTTCATAGCGTCGATTGTGTAGCCTGCCAATGCACCATTTGCCATTGCTGACTCGAAGCCCTTCTGAACTGCAGGGATAAACTCCTTAGGTACGTTACCACCCTTAACCTCGTCAACGAATGTAAGGCCAGTCTTACCCTCATCTGCAGGACCGATCTCGAAGATGATATCGGCAAACTTACCACGACCACCAGTCTGCTTCTTGAATACCTCACGGTGCTGAACTGTCTTAGTAAGAGCCTCCTTATAGTTAACCTGAGGTGCACCCTGGTTGATCTCTACACCGAACTCACGACGCAAACGGTCAACGATGATATCCAAGTGGAGCTCACCCATACCGCTGATGATAGTCTGACCTGACTCCTCATCGGTACGAACTGTAAATGTAGGATCCTCCTCAGCAAGCTTACCAAGTGCGATACCGAGCTTATCCAAATCCTTCTGAGTCTTAGGCTCAACTGCAAGACCGATAACTGGCTCAGGGAATGTCATCTGCTCAAGTACCAATGGTGCGTTCTCTGCTGTAAGAGTATCACCAGTACGGATCTCCTTGAAACCTACTGCTGCGCAGATATCACCTGCCTCAACGCGCTCAATTGGATTCTGCTTGTTTGAGTGCATCTGATAAAGACGACTGATACGCTCACGCTTACCGCTACGAGCATTCAACACATAAGAACCTGCGTCCAAAGCACCTGAGTATGCACGTACGAATGCCAAACGACCTACGAATGGGTCAGTTGCAATCTTAAACGCAAGACCACAGAAAGGATCGTTTACTGATGCATTACGAGTCTCAGTCTCGTCTGTCTTAGGATTTACACCCTCTACTGCAGGAACATCCAGCGGAGAGGGAAGGAACGCCATAATATAATCAAGCAACTTCTGTACACCCTTGTTGTGGAATGAAGAACCACACATCATAGGCACCAATGTCATATTCATTGTTGCTGTACGGATAGCTGCGATCAACTCATCGGGAGTGATTGAATCGGGATCCTCGAAGAACTTCTCCATAAGAGCGTCGTCGGTTGCTGCAACCTCCTCGATAAGCTTTGCACGCCACTCGGCTGCCTCAGCCTTCATATTCTCGGGAATCTCCTTAAGCTCGAAGTTATCGCGAACGGTCTTGTCGTCGTAGTAGTAGATTGCATTATTATATATAAGGTCAATCAAACCCTCGAACTTATCCTCAACACCGATAGGCAATACTACGGGAAGAGCTGTTGCTCCGAAGTGCTCCTTAATCTGAGCGCATACTGCAAAGAAGTCGGCACCTGTACGGTCCATCTTGTTAACATAACCGATACGGGGTACGTTGTACTTGTCAGCCTGACGCCATACTGTCTCTGACTGGGGCTCTACACCACCTACTGCACAGAAAGTTGCCACAGCACCGTCCAATACGCGCAATGAACGCTCTACCTCAACGGTAAAGTCAACGTGTCCCGGAGTATCGATCAAGTTGATCTGGTACTGGTGATCCTTGTAGTTCCAGAATGCTGTTGTAGCTGCAGAAGTAATGGTAATACCACGTTCCTGCTCCTGAACCATCCAGTCCATTGTGGCTGCACCCTCGTGAGTCTCACCAATCTTGTGAGTCTTACCCGTATAGAAAAGGATACGCTCAGAGGTTGTAGTCTTACCGGCATCGATGTGAGCCATGATACCGATATTACGAGTATATTTAAGATCTCTTGCCATTTAACTCTCTGTTTTTTAGAATCTGAAGTGTGCAAATGCCTTGTTTGCCTCCGCCATACGGTGCATCTCCTCCTTACGCTTGAAGGCAGCACCCTGTGAGTTGTAGGCATCTACGATCTCTGCTGCGAGCTTCTCTGCCATTGACTTGCCGGCGCGCTTACGCGAATAAAGGACAAGGTTTTTCATTGAAATTGAAACTTTGCGCTCCGGTCTAACCTCCATAGGTACCTGGAAGGTCGCACCACCGATACGCTTTGACTTAACTTCGACTTGGGGTGTGATATTCTCAAGAGCCTGTTTCCAGATTTCCAGCGGAGATTTATCAGCATCCTTCATCTTCTTGCTTACCAACTCCAAAGAATCATAGAAGATGGTGTAAGCAATACTCTTCTTTCCATCCAGCATCAAATTGTTCACGAAACGAGTTACCTCAACATCGTTGAACTTAGGATCCGGAAGTAGAATTCGCTTTCTAGGCTTAGCTTTTCTCATTTTGTTTGCTAAAATTTAATTGTTTGTTGTTTTACTACTTCTTACCGGCCTTGGGTCGCTTAGCACCGTACTTTGAGCGACGTTGACGACGTCCGTCTACGCCTGCTGAATCAAGTGCACCACGCACGAGGTGATAACGAACACCCGGCAGGTCCTTTACACGACCGCCGCGTACGAGCACGATTGAGTGCTCCTGCAAGTTGTGACCCTCTCCGGGGATGTAGGCGTTGACCTCCTTGCCGTTGGTCAAACGCACACGTGCCACCTTACGCATAGCCGAGTTCGGCTTCTTGGGGGTAGTGGTGTACACACGTGTACAAACACCACGACGCTGGGGACACGCTGCGAGTGCCGGTGACTTACTCTTGTCCACCTGGCTTACTCGACCGTTTCTTACTAACTGTTGAATAGTTGGCATTGTAAAAACTTTGTCCTTTAATGTTAATTTAAAAAAAATCGTCTTCTAAAACGTCCAATTCGGAGTGCAAAGGTAAACAAAATTTTTTAAAAACACTATATATATGACTCTTTTTTCGGCTTTTTTCAGCGATTTAGCCCATTTGCGATTCTTTTTACCTATGGTTTTACAGAAATTATAATGTTTTATTTATATATTACATATTATGGCTATAAATTACAGCGAGTTACGTTAACAATTTCTTAACATTTGGCTTCACATTGCGCACTGCGAAAAGAGAGAGAAAAACGGGCAAACGGAGCGATATAATTGGTCTAAATTTGCACTTTTTTACGAAAAAATCTATCTTTACCGAAAGAATAACGGGGGCCGGAAACGCCCCAAAAAAGATACCAAAAAAATGATAAGCAGAAAGAGTTTTATAGTGTGCGCCGTGGCCATCTTTATGGTGGTTACAATCTCGCTGGTGGGCAACATCATAACCATCGGCGACAAGGCGGCGGAGATTCATCCCTGGGTTGGATGGGGATTTTATATTGTTTTGGGGCTCTTCGTGTTACGCTTCATCGTGTGGCCGACGCTGAAATTTCTCTTCACGCCCGAACTGAAGGGTGACGAGCGCGACCGCATCGAGGAGATGGAGGCTGACGAGCTGGCCCGCTACGCCAAGAATCTCTCGATGAACCAGCAGGAGAAGGAGCTTTTTGCCGAGGCGGAGACGCCGTTGCAGGGCGTGCGCAAGGTTTTGGAGCAGCGCGACAAGGAGGCGACACAACTTATCCGCAAGGCGGCGCTCAATGTCTTTATCGTGACGGGAATTAGCCAAAATGGCTCGTTCGATATCATCACGGCCTTCGGTATGAACATACAGATGATTAACCGTCTGGTCAACCTGCGTCACCGCCGTCCCACGTTCACGCAGTTGCTTGAGTTGTATGTGGTTATACTCTCCTCGACACTCATCATCAGCCTCACGGACAACATCCTCGACGAGATTGACACCAGCGAGCTGTTCGGCTCGGTGGCGGGCGGCATAGCCAAGACACTGATAGCCTCATCGGTCAACGGTGCGATGAATGCCTATATGACGCTGCGCATCGGCAAGATGACGATGAAGTATCTGGAGCTGGGTAGCAAGCGCTTCAAGCAGAATCGTGGCAAGCTCCGCCGCGAGGCACGCCGCAGCGCCCTGAAGGAGGTACCCGCCATCGCAAAGAGCGGCATTGAGAGCATCAAGGAGTCGGTAAAGAGTTCTACGTGGGACAAAATCACCAGCCTCAACCCGTTGAAAAAAAGCACGGCACAGGAGTAATATTTTGATTTTTCGACTCTACGCACTATCTTTACGCTCGAAAAAGATATAATATATATAAATATAGTACTATGAAAAAATTTCTTTTAACACTTGCGGCCGCTGCACTTTCGTTTACAGCTATGGCCGATGAGGGTATGTGGCTGCTGCCCTACCTTCAGAAGATGAACATCAAGGATATGAAGGCAAAGGGATTGAAACTCTCGGCTGAGGATATCTACTCAATCAACAAATCATCACTCAAGGACGCTATCGTAATCTTCGGCGGCGG
Organism: Rikenellaceae bacterium; assembly: GCA_015059845.1. Classification (GTDB taxonomy): domain Bacteria; phylum Bacteroidota; class Bacteroidia; order Bacteroidales; family Rikenellaceae; genus Alistipes. The sequence continues at coordinate 5,757 of SUZR01000014.1, forward strand.
CTGCACGGGTGAGATTGTATCGGAGAAGGGTCTTATCTTCACAAACCACCACTGCGGTTACGGCTCTATTCAGGCTTTGTCGTCTGTTGAGCACGACTACCTGAAGTACGGCTTCTGGGCTTCGTCACACGGCGAGGAGCTGCCCTGCCCGGGTTTGTCTGTTCGTTTCGTGCGCTCTATCGAGGATGTTACGGCTCAGATTCTGGGCAACGTACCCTCGACAGCTGGCGAGGCTGAGCGTCAGAAGATTATCGACGAGAATACCGAGGCCCTCATCAAGGAGATGAGCAAGGATTTCCCCGCAAGCAAGCGCGCTCAGGTTGTGGAGTTCTTCGGTGGCAACCAGTACTTCGCATTCGTATATGAGGTATTCAACGATATTCGTTTGGTGGGTACTCCTCCCTCATCTATCGGTAAGTTTGGTGGCGACACAGACAACTGGATGTGGCCCCGTCACACTGGCGACTTCTCTATCTTCCGCGTATATGCCGACAAGGATAACAAGCCCGCAGCATACTCAAAGGAGAACGTGCCCTACAAGGCTCCCCGCCACCTGGAGATTTCTTTAGACGGCGTGAAGGAGGGTGACTTCTCGATGATTATGGGCTTCCCCGGCTCTACGACACGTTATATGACCTCATACGAGATTGACCAGATGCTCGAGGTTGATAACCCGCAGCGTATCTTCATCCGCGGCGAGCGTCAGGAGATTTTGTGGGAGGCTATGGAGGCGAGCGACGAGATTCGTATCAAGTACGCATCGAAGTATGCCGGCTCATCTAACTACTGGAAGAACTCAATCGGTATGTCTCGCGGTATCCAGAAGCTGGGCGTGAAGGCTCAGAAGGAGGCTGAGGAGGCTGCGTTCCAGAAGTGGGCTAACGAGAACACCCTGCCCGAGGAGGGCTTCATCGACGCGCTGCCCAATATGAAGCGCGTGGTTGCTGAGATTACTCCCGTGGAGGGTAATATGCAGTACTTGCAGGAGGCGTTCCTGCGTGGTGTGGAGCTTATCACTCCCGCGCGTGCGCGTCAGGTATCGGCTGGCTTCTACAAGGATTATGACGCAGAGCTGGACCGTAAGGTTGCCAAGCGTATGCTCACAATCGCACGCGAGAATATGAATCCCGAGGCTCTGCCCTCGTTCTACGCTGAGGTGGTAGATAAGAAGTTTGGTGGCGACATCGAGAAGTATGTTGACTACGTATATGACAACTCTGTATTCACCTCTCTGGAGAAGGCTCAGGCTGCAACCGACGAGCAGAAGAAGACTGACCCCGCAGCGGAGTTGGCAAACTCTGTAATGGACTCTTACCGCGCCATCTACCCCAAGTATGTTGAGTTGGCACCCCAGTTCAACCAGGCACACCGCCTCTACGTTGCTGGCTTGATGCGTATGCAGCCCAACAAGGCGTGGTACTCGGACGCAAACTTCACAATCCGTTTGACTTACGGTAACGTTCTGCCCTACAACCCCGCAGACGCTATCACATACAACTACTTCACAACTCTTGAGGGTGTTATCGCCAAGGAGGATACCTCTAATCCGTTGGAGTTCACCGTCGAGGAGAAGCTCAAGGAGCTCTACCGCAACAAGGACTACGGCCAGTACGCTGCCGAGGATGGTCGCCTGCACGTGGGCTTCCTCTGCAACCTCGATATTACAGGCGGTAACTCTGGCTCACCCGTATTGGATGCTAACGGCCGCCTGATTGGTCTGGCATTCGACGGCAACTGGGAGGCAATGTCGGGCGACGTGGCATTTGAGCCCGAGTTGCAGCGTTGCATCGCGGTGGATGTTCGCTATGTGTTGTTCGTGGTTGACAAGTTCGCCAACTGCCAGCATATTATGAGCGAGCTCGACATCGTAAAGAGCAAGAAGCGCAAGTAATTATATATAATATATATGGTAAAAAGGTTGGTCACAGCGCGTGGCCAACTTTTTTTATTTTATTGCCCTATAACAAAAAATTATTGCGCAAAAGACTGACATTACGAAAATAATATTATTTTTGTGAAATAGAGGCCATAGGGCCTCAACTAACCCAAACTTTAATAACACAACCTAACAGATGAAACGATTTTTACTGCTCGTCGCAACGATATTTTTCGTGCAGGGATTGGCCGCGCAGGCACTCAGCCCTGAGACCTTAGCCAAGCGTGCCAAGCGCAAGAACCTCACCGTGAAGGAGTGGAACACCGATTCGGCAAAGAAGAGCCGTTGGATGGACCACCTCACCGTTTATGACGAGGAGGGGCGCAAGATAGAGGAGATTGAGTACAACCAATTCGGTCAGGTGGAGCGCATCACGTGCGAGTACGACCCCGTGACGAGTATGGTCATCCGCGAGGTGGTGTATGACCACCGCAACAAGCCCACGCGCATACGCAAGTACGAGTACAACGACGACGGCACGAAGTGCAAGCAATACAACTACCTACCCAGCGGAAAGCTCTACACGATAAAGATTTTTGAGTACGTCTTTGACGAGTAGCAAGATGACCTACGAGCAGCTAAACTCTCTCCCCGTGTGGGACGTGATGCCCACCATCACGCTCGGCGAGATGTCGGCCATAAAGCTGATGAATCGCGTCGATACCAAGTTTGTTATGCCCGAGCGACAGCTCGTACAGCTACTGGAGATGGCTGCGGAGGAGTACTCGGTGCAGGTGATTGATGGGGTGAGGGCTTGCGGTTACACCACGCTCTACTACGACACGGCCAACTACGATATGTACACGCGCCACCACAACCAGCAGCTCGTGCGCCAGAAGATACGCTCGCGCCGCTACGAGGAGAGTGGGCAGTGCTTTATCGAGGTGAAGAACAAAACAAACAAGGGTCGCACCAAGAAAAAACGCATCGTAATCCCCGACAGCGCCTTTGACTGCGTAGCGAGCCACGCCGAGGCGCACGCCTTCCTAAGCGAGCGGGCAGCCTACGCGCCCGAGGAGATTGCACCGGCGCTCATCACATCGTTCGACCGCATAACGCTGGTAAATAAGGCTCACACAGAGCGACTTACGATAGACACAAACCTCCGCTTCCGCAACGTGCGCAAGCAGACCGAGGGCGAGATGGAGGGGCTGGTGATTGTGGAACTGAAGCAGGATGGAATGTACTTCTCGCCGATGAAGGAGATACTTCAGCGACTGCGTGTAAAGCCCTTCAAGGTGAGTAAATATTGCCTGGGAACGGTACTCTCGCAGGCCGAGGTGAAGCACAACCGCTACAAGCGCAAGATACGATTAATTGAAAAAATGTTATACAACGAGTAGGCCGCGCGGCCAAAATTTAACACTGCCCAAATATGATACAGAACGAAGAATTTTTGGAGTTTGACCCCTCGATTGCCGAAGAGTTCGGATATGAGATTTCGTCACAGATAAGTTTCCTGGGTGTGCCTCTGTGCGACACGCAGAGCCTGCTGCACCTGCTGATGCGATTTGCTTTCAACCTGCTGATTTCGTGGTTGATAGTACGCATCTGCTACTACCGCAAGAGCCAGCGCAAGGACTACGTGCTGACATATATGTTGTTCAGCTCGGCGATGTTCCTCTTGATTTTCCTGATGGAGAACGTCAACCTGCAAATAGGTCTTACGCTGGGTCTGTTCGCTATCTTCGGCGTGATACGCTACCGTACGGAAACGGTGCCCGTGAGGGAGATGACCTATCTGTTTGTCATCATCGCTACGTCGGTGATAAACGGCCTTGCGCTGAACATCAGCTACGTGGAGCTGATTGTGGCTAATGCGTTGATATTCCTGCTGATATGGGCTATGGAGAGCCGCGTGCTGCTGCGCCACACCTCGGCTAAGCTGGTCATCTACGAGAAGATACAGCTCATCACGCCCGAGCGCCGCGAGGAGATGATTGCCGACCTTGAGCAGCGCCTCGGCCACAAGGTAAACAAGGTGGAGGTAGGACACGTGGATTTCCTGCGCGACGTGGCCTTTGTGAAGGTCTATTACGAGCTGCCCGATGGTGAGATAAACACCGTGGACCACATCTCGAAGCCGAATCAGTTTGTGTAATTCAAATTTAGTTCAGAATTGGGTTGTAGCTTTGCAACCATAAACCAAAAGATATGAGAATCAGAACATTTATACTAACCGCAATAGCCGCGTTGGCGCTATGTTTGCCCTCGCAGGCACAGGAGGAGGTTACGCTCTCCGAGACATCGGAGAGTGATGTGCAGCTACGTCTGCGTGCAGGTCTGGAGGTGCCCATCGGCCGCAAGTGGGAGTTCACGTGGAGCGAGCAGATGCGTCTGCACAACAATCTCGCAAACTTCGATAAGATTGTATCGAGCGTAGGCTTTGGCTACAAGCCGTGGCGATTCCTCAAGCTGGAGGCACAGTACGGATTCGTGAACGAGCGCACCTCGAAGACCGACAACGACACGGGCTTCAAGACCATCGACTGGCAGATACGCCACCGCCTGAACTTCGACGTGACGGGCTCGGTGCGCTGGGGAAGGGTGAAGCTCTCGCTGCGCGAGCGATTGAGAGTGCAGTTCCGCACAGATTCGGTGAACAAGTACGAGCATCCCGACCCGGAGCTGTCGTTACGCTCACGCCTGAAGGGTGCTGTGAATCTGAACAATGCACGCTGGGAGCCCTACGCTTTCGTGGAGCTATACACTACGCTCAACGCTCCGGCGGTAGTAGGCAACTACCTAAAGCAACCGCTCAAGTACGACAACTACATCAACCGCGTGCGTTTGGGCTTGGGTACGGAGATGAAGCTGAGCAACAGCAGCAAGCTGGACTTCTACTATATGGTGCATTTCAACCGCTCGTATGACGCTCGTTACAAGGGCATTAGCAAGGACCCCACCAACGATGGCGACCTGAAGTCGTGGGAGCTGGAGAAGAAGTGTGCGCACGTGATTTGTATAGATTACAAATTTAAGTTATAACGAAATCCCGTCTGCGTGGCGGGAATTTTCCGTAAAAGATACCAACGAGAGGAAAATAAACGTTAGAAAGGAGTGAGATGAAGAAGATTTTATTATTGGTGGCGACCATCGCCATAAGCGTAGGAGCCGTAGCGCAGGAGTTTACCCCAACATACCGCGAATCATCGGACAGCGACCTGCAGGGCCGTTTTAAGGTGGCTATGGATATTCCCCTGAGCCAGAAGGTTAAGCTGACGTGGGGCGAGCAGTTGCGTACGAAGGATTCGTTCCGAAGCGTAGATAAGATTCTTTCGAGCCTGAGCGTAGCCTACACCCCGTGGAAATTTCTGGAGGTGGGTACGGAGTACGCCTTTGTGAACGAGTGGCAGGGCAAGCAAGACGGTAGCGATATCAGATGGCGCACAAAACACCGCTGGAATATAGATATAACAGAGAAGCTGACCGCAGGACGCTTTGAGTTGTCACTGCGTGAGAGGGTGCGTATGGAGTTTCGCGGCTATGAGGCCAACAAATATACAGACCCCAACCCCTTCACAACGCTGCGCACACGCCTAAAGGCGGCATACAAGAATCCCTCGCGCTGGAAGCCGTACGCTTACGTTGAGTTGTACACCACGCTCAACGCCCCGAAGCGTGTGGAGAACTGCCTGCGTGACCCGCTGGAGCGCGACAACTATATCAACCGCGTGCGAATCGTATTGGGTAGCGAGCTGAAAATCAGCGACAAGCACAAGATGGATTTTCACTATATGCTAAACCTCAACCGCACACGTAAGACAGCGTACTTCCACGACTCGGGCGATTTAAATTCGTGGTCGCTGAAGAAGGTTGCGGCGCACGTTATCTGTATAGATTATAAATTTTCATTATGATAAAACTACGTTTTTTGCTGCTCGCACTGCTCGCGCTGATAGGTATTCAGAGTGCCTCGGCGCAGATTTTCGAGCAACGACTACCAATATACATCGTCAACGGGGAGCGTATGAGCGAGGAGGAGGTGAAGGCCATCCATCCCGCCGATATAGTGAGCAACGAGCTGCTGACCGTGGATGAAAGCGTTATCGAGAAATATGGTCACGATGCGGCCAATGGCGTGGTTATCATCACGTTGCGCTACGACACACCCGCCCGCTTCGAGGTTGACGGCACGGAGGTAGGATACAGCAACTACATAGCCGAGCGGGTGAAGTGGAACGAGATTGATGGCGTGGCACGCGTGGTGATGTCGTTCACCGTTAGCTCCGACGGCACCGTAAAGGAGAAGGAGGTGCTGGAGGCCTCGGACCGCCGCCTGCTCAACCGCATACGCAAGGCGATGGCAGCAGCCCCGCGCTGGGTGGCGGCAAAGAAGGATGGCAAGGGCATTGAGACCGACCACATACTACGCATAACACTCCCCTTCGGGCGAAAAATGCCACGCAAGGGCGTGATACTAATCAGATAAACCCAGACTACAATGAGAGATATCAAACGACTATGCATTATCCTTGCCGCCATAGCTATGGCAGCCTGCGGCAAGCCCTTCAGTGTTGAGTTTACGGGCGACGACTCGGCTACAATCCGTATGAGCAAGGCGCAGGAGCAGACGCTCTGGATTCCTGTCGATAACCGCGCAGGCGAGGTGCAGCTCACCGTGGTGGGGAGCGAGGAGATAACCGTGCCGCTGAATGTGCGTATGGCTGTGGAGAGGGTGCAGTATTGGATGCCGCTACACCTCAATGCCGCAACGCAGGAGATTACAATCAAGGGTTGCCCCCAGCAGAGCGTAGCGTGGGAGGCACTCAAGGTGGGTGAGAATCCCAACGCGGAGCAGAAGTATCGTCAGGTGGCGCACTACACGCCGCAGATAGGCTGGATAAACGACCCCAACGGAATGGTGTATCACAATGGCGAGTGGCACCTCTTCCACCAGTACAACCCGATGGGCTCGCGCTGGGGAAATATGTCGTGGGGGCACGCTGTGAGCCGCGATTTGGTTAAGTGGGAGTATCTGCCTACGGCGCTCTATCCCGACCAGATAGGAGCCATATTCTCAGGCAGTTGCGTGATAGATAAGAATAATACTGCGGGCTTTGGCAAGGATGCGATGGTGGCTATCTACACCTCGGCCGGCCGCAAGCAGACGCAGAGCATAGCATACAGTACGGACAACGGTCGCACCTTCACCAAGTACGACAAAAACCCCGTGCTGACATCCGAGCAGGCCGATTTCCGCGACCCGAAGGTGTCGTGGCACGAGCCTACGCAGCGATGGATTATGCCGCTGGCGTGCGGCAATGCGATGGAGTTCTACTCATCGCCCAACCTGCGTGATTGGCAGTTTGAGAGCCGCTTCGGCGAGGTGTATGGCTGCCACGGCGGTGTGTGGGAGTGTCCCGACCTGATTGAGATGCCGTACAAGGGCGGCACGAAGTGGGTGCTGTTCTGCTCGCTGACGAAGAACCCCGACCACGGCTCGTCGGTGCAGTATTTTGTGGGTGACTTTGACGGTCACACCTTCACCTGCGACACGCCGAAGGAGTACACCGACTTCCTGGGATGGGGTCGTGATAACTACGCCACCGTGACGTGGAGCAACGCGCCCGAGGGTCGCACGATAGCTCTCGGCTGGCAGAATAATTGGCTGTATGGCGGCGACGAGGAGTTCCCGACAACGGATTTCCGCGCATATATGAGCCTGCCGTGCGAGCTGACGCTCATAGAGTATAATGGTCGTGCGAAGCTGGTTTCACGGCCCGTAAAGGAGTTTTCGGCATATCTGCAAGGTATTTATACTCAGAATAATATCGATGTTACGGAGCAGTATGCCCTGCCCGTCGAGCTGAGTGGCGAGAATGCGCTGTGGATTGAGTGCGTGGTGGAGAATGCCGATGCGGAGGCGATGGGCATAAAGCTCTCGAACGACAAGGGCGAGCAGGTAGTTATCAGCTTCGACAACAGCAAGCAGGCATTCAAGGTTGACCGCACGCAGGCGGGCGAGAGCAGCTTCCACGAGAAGTTTGCAGGCGTGGTCGAGGCACCGATGTCGGCGGCTAAGGAGCAGCGGTTGACGATTGTCGTGGACCGCGCATCGGTGGAGTGCTTCACCGACATAAGCGCCACCTCGGATTTGGTCTTCCCCGCGCAGGGCTACAACCACATAACGCTCTACACCGCAGGAGGTAAGGCCACAGTGAAAGAGATAAAGGTTAGCAGATTGGAGAAATAAGAAAGGTGTCCGAAACTCGGACACCTTTCTTATTTCTTGGCTATCTCCACATTACACGCTCCTCGCCCTCATACTCAGGCAACGGCTTGGGCTCGAAGTCGGAGTAGCCGAGAGCCACGGCGCACAAGATACCGTAATGCTCGGGCAGCGAGAGCAGCTCACGCAGGTAGTCGTCGGCCTTAGCACCCTCGGGCTCATCCTTCAGGCAGGGGCGGTCGTTGACGTGTACCCAGCACGATGCAAGTCCCTCATCCACAACGGCAAGCTGAAGAATGGTGGCGGTGATGGCGCAGTTGTCGAGCCACAGGTCACTCGCGCTCTTATCGCCCATAACGACGATGGCGACCTGCGCATCCTTCATAAACGATGAACCGTAATCACGCATCTTAGACATCTTCTCCAATAACTCGGGCTGCTCGACAACCAACAGACGCGTAGAGCGTGTATTGCGTGACGAGGGGGCCTGCAAAGCCATATCCACAATGCGCTGGAGCTTGTCGTGCTCAACCTTGCCGGCAAGGAATTTACGCACGCTGCGGCGGCGATTCAAAATCTCTTTAAGTTCCATAATATTATTGTTTAATGATTTCCTACATCGTTTCATCCTCGAAACCAAAGACCTCGGTCGAAAGCTCGCCCAGCGGGCCTGCAACGTGGTTGATGGCGCTCTGCACCTTCACGAAGTCGATATACTGCAACTTGGCCTGCGTGCCATCCACATTTACGGCATTCGAGATATCGAAATAACACTTGGCCGCACCGCCATCGCCATCTGCATTGTCGGCATCCTCGCCACGGTTATCGGCATAGCCCCACGCATAGGCGTTGTTCTCGTATTTACCTGAGCCATCGACAGTTGTATTGTGCGCGAGGCGTGAGCCATAGAGCGTATAACGAGCCTCAAACCACGCGGGATAGTAGTAGTCGTGCGTGTGGGTTGTGTTGCGCGTGATGCGACCCTCAGCGTGGCAATTATCGCGCCACTGAACACTCATTCCACCCGCCACGGGACGGTAGTAGGTGACGGCATAGTGCTGGCTGTGGTTATCACTACCCCACTCCGAGCCGCGCAGCTCGTACCACTCATCATCGGGCTCGGCGTTGCCGTTGGTATCCTGCATAACCCATACGATACCCGCCTCGGAGGAGTCGGTGAACATATTTCCTGCGACGCTGAAGTCGTAACCGTCGCCATTCTCAACGCTATGGTCAAAGCCCGCGACAACATATCCGCCCCAGCCGCCCAGCGAGAGGTACTTACCCTCGGCAAGACGTTTCTCGGCGTAGGCGAGAGCAGCAGCAGCGGTGGTGACGCCATCAAAACCCGACTTATCCTCGTTTATAAACTGCCCAGGGGCAGGCATATAGTCGTAAATCTTGCTCCACGTGGGCTTGCTCTCGGCCGTGGTGGCACGCTTGTGAGTCCCCTCGGCGGCACAGCAGGTGATAGCAATGTCGGTAGAGAGCGTATAGCCATCCGCATCGGTGAGCCTAAGCGTCACACGATAATCGCCCTCGGCAGAGGGTGTGAAGGCGAAGATTTTGTCCGTTGACCACGCCACGCCATCCACCGACCACGAGTAGGCGGGCTCGGCAAAGTGGTGAAGCGTAGGCGTGAGATATAGCGTGCGGCCCAGCGGCACATTGCGCTCGGTGGGGATATAGGCCTGACCTACGATGCGGTCAACGACCTGCAAGGTTATCTTCTCGCTGTCGGTGCCATCGTCGTTAGTGGCTGTAAAGGTCATCTCATACTCGCCAACGGCAGAGAACGAGCAGGTGTAGGCGGCCTCCTTGCAGAGGCTCTTGCCATCTATCTGCCAATCGAACGAAGCCCCCTCGGCGTGGAGAATTTCGGGCGCAAGGGTATATTCCCGCCCTGCGGCGAGTGTCATAACTCCCTGCTCGTCAAGAGCAAAGCCGATAATGGGCGGCTGCAGAGCCAGCACCTCGATGCGCATCTGCTCCTCGCTCTTGCCCGTAGAATTCTCGGCACGGAAGGTGAGATAGAAGGTACCCACCTCGGTGGCGGCGAAGGTGTAGGAGAGCGTCGTGGCCACAACCTCGCCATCCATAAGCCACGCATACGACTCGGCATCGGTAACCGATGGCGTGATTGTCAGCGACCTGCCCTGCTTAAGGGCATAGACGCCATCCTCATCATCGAGGGTGATGACGGGCAGCGGGTCAGCGGTTATGACTTCATCCTTGTTACAAGCCACGCAGAGCGCAAAGAGTGCAAAAATCAAGATTTTCTTCATAATTTCTATATTAATCTTCGGGCGGCAGCCGTAGGCGTAAGGCACAGACCATCAACATCTTCCACACCCTCAATAAGCACAAGGCCAGGGCGTTTGCCAACCTCCACGCTACCCATCTCGCACTCCACGCCCAGGGTGCGTGCGCCATTTATCGTAGCCCACATAAGGCTCTGCGCAAGAGGTGTATCTGCGAACATCTTCAGCTCCTCGAGCATCGAGAGCGAGTCGTTTGAGGCGAGCGAGTCGGTGCCCACGCAAATCATAGCGTTGTGCCTCAGCAGTAGCTCAACGGGGGGCTTAAGGCCCGAAATATAATCGTTGGAGCGCGGGCACAACACCCACGCAACAGGTTTTTCAAAATAGCTGTTAATCAGCGTAATATCCTCCTCACTGACACAGCAGTTATGCACCAGCAACAGGCGCTGCCCACGCGAGAGCGACTCCACGATACGCTTTGCGGGCGAGCCGTAATGCAGGAAATCGCACTCCCAGCCCATACGCCCATACCACGCTGCGAGCGAGCCTTCGCCCTGATAGAGAGCGAGTTCGTCGGGTGACTCCATAAAGTGAATCGAGAGTGGCTCCGTATCGGCCATCGCTGCCACGGCACGGAACGCCCCATCCTGCACCGAGTATGTCGAGTGTGGCGTAGCAGAGCAGTTCCTCTGCCGACAGAGTGGCTGCACGCCCTCGGCAACGCTGTTCAGACCGAACAGCTCGGCAAAGCTCTTATAATAAATCCTGCTGCGACTCTTGCGTTCGAAGGAGCTATCGTCGTTGACGATATCGGCCACAGCCTGCACGCCCTCGCTCCACATACGGGCATCGGCCGCCTGCAAGGCACGCTGACGCTCCTCCGAAGAGAAGTTACCCCTCACCTGCCCTATGGCGCGTGCAAAGCCAGCAAAACCTGAGCCGCGGGCGATAGCTCCACGCAGGTAGGAGAGCTCCAGGTGGCAGTGGGCATTAATAAAGCCGGCACACAGCGCACCAGCGTAGAACTCGGTGGCGGCAAGCGAGTCGAGCTGCTGCCACTGCTCAACGTTCAGAACGCATCCCGCGTCATCAACCGTAACGACGGGGCGTGGCATAACCTCGCCTCTATCAACGAGATAGTGTGCTGCGATGCGGCGCATAATTATTTACGTGCCCCCTCCTCGATGGCGCGAATAAGCGAGTCGGAGAAGATGCGCACACCACTCTGCTCATTGAACAACATATCCACGCACTCCTCGGTGGGTGGCGTGTGGGTGACCTTCACCTCGTGTATCTTCATACGTGTTGTGGTCTTCTGCTTGCGGTCGGCAAAGTGAGCCATCTCAATCACAAGACGAACAAAGTTGGTATCGGCAGGCTTAATCTCATAGCGGTGGCTGAAGTCAGACTCCTTGCGGCGCTGGACAATACCGTTGGCTATCGAGCGGATGGAGCTGTCACGACGCTCGAAATAGACGCGATAGCGGCGGCCCGTAGCCTTATCAAGCGAGTCAAGCGTATATTTCGCACTGATATTATACTCGCCCTCATAGACAGGCTCCACGACAAAACGCATAAGCGACGAGTCGGCCTTATCGCGCACGTTGATGGCCGTGTCGGCCAGCATAACCTTCGTGAAACGGCGGCGGGCGACATTCTCGATGGTATCCAGCTTGGCAACCTGAAGATTCAGGGCATTGGCCTCGCGGTCCAGAAGCAGAATCATATACTCGGCCACATCGCTCAGGTTGGCACTCTTGCGACGCGAGAAGTTATGCACGGTGTATTGCACATCCTCGGCCCTGTAGCCATACTTGGCGAAGATGGGCTCGTAGATGCGCATAGAGTCGGTCTTGGTGCCGTTGTTGATGTTTAGGTAGGCATTGGCGAGCATAGCATCGCGGAAGATTTGACCAAGCTCCTTGTCGGGAATCTCCTTCGGGCGGTTGCAGGCCGTAAGAAGCGCCACAAGCGTGAGGAAAAGTATCGTAAATGTATGTTTCATTATGCATTATTTTTATCCATAACGGCTCGCACCGTAAGGTTTATTACAACGTAGGAGATAAATATGTAGGCCACAGCCGTCAGCACCACATCCACAAGGCTCAGGCGTACGGGGTAGGTATTGATGAGCAGCGTCTGCGTGTCGATACCCACAAAGCCGAATATCTGCTGCGCCAAGGCCAGCACAACGCCCAGCACAAGGCCAATGGCAAGGCTCACCATAGCCATCAGGCGACCTTCGCCGATGAAGATATCGCGCACAAAGTGACGCGTAGCGCCCAGCGTACGCAGGGTCTGCATATCGTCACGCTTGTCAATCATAACCATAACCAGCGTGCCGACAATCGAGAGCGAGGCGATGAGCATTACGACCATAGCGATAAAGAAGACACCCCACTTTTCGAGCGCCATAAGGCGGTAGATGGAGTTGCTCTGCTCGCGTGTGCGCACCTTAAAGGCCTCCCCCACAGCCGCTTGCAACTGCTCGGCAACAGCATTGGCATCTTCGCCCGCCGCAACCTTAACCAGCACCGAAGAGGCACGGTCGGGGTAGTTGAACAGGCTCTGCGCAGCACGCAGCGAGGTGATGGCCGTGGTATGGGTGTCGTTCACTGTCGAGGAGTAGATACCCGTCAATGGCAGCTCGCGGCGCGTATAGCCTCCAACGGGCAGAAGCGTAGAGATACGCGAGCGGTTGATGGCATAGAGCCGTAGCTGCTGACCGATGGCCGAGGTGTTGAGCATATCCAGCTCGTACATCACGCCATTGGCGGCCACAAGGCAGTCCGAGTCGTCGAGTGAGGGGGTGAAGGTGCCCGCCACAATCCTATCCACGATGGGGATAACCTCCTTATATGTGCCATCGACGCCCGTAACGGTTATGATGGCTCGCTTGCCCTTAGCCTCAACGAGTGCTGTCTGCTCCAGCACAAATGACAGAGCCTCAACGCCCTCCACCGAGCGCAGCGCAGCGGCATCAACAGCATCGATGGCGAAGGTTGTACCCTGCTGCGCCGTGATATTCACATCGGGGTCCACCGAGCGGAACTGGTCACGGGTCATATCCTCCAGGCCGTTGAAGATAGACATCAGCAGCACAACGGCCGCAACAGGTACGGCCATAGCCACGATGCTCACACCCGAGATGATGTTGATTACCGAGTGTGACTTGGGCGAGCGGATATAACGCGCCGCTATGAGGTATTTAAGATTCAGGCTCATAGATAGTTCCTAATGCTCGAGGGAGATTCTTCCGATTTACTCCTTATTCCGATTTACTCCTTGAGCAGTGAGTCGATATTCTCGATATACTCCAGCGAGTCGTCGAGGAAGAACTGCAACTCAGGCACAATCTTCAGTTGGTTGCGGATACGCTTGCCCAGCTCGCGGCGGATAAACCAGTTGTTCTTCTCCAGCGAGGCCATAACCTCCTCGTTACGCGAGAAGGGGAAGATGCTGAAATATACCTTCGCATAGGCGAAGTCGGGCGAGATGCGCACCGTGGTGACGGTAATCATCGCACCCTGAGAGATAGCCTGACCCTCCTTCTGGAGAATCTCGGCGATGTCGCGCTGAATCTGGCGCGAGATTTTCTGCTGACGTGTAGTCTGTACTGCTTCCATATTTTTTCTTACTAATATTCTAATTTTTACTACCTACTAAGTTATCCCACTAATCACTGCAAACCTTGCGGCCGCCGGCCGCATTTGTAAATCTGACCCTCCCCTAAATCCCCTCCTCGGGAGGGGACTTTGGTCGCTACACTCCGAAGTTGCAGAGCCAAAGGGTTTTCGATATATCTCTTTATCCGCTTATCTGCGTGAGCCGCTACTGCTGCTCTTCATATCACCCGACTGCGAGAAACGGAACTCGCGCTTGGTGCGGTCGCGTTTCTTGGGTTTGTAGAACCACTCCTCGAAGCCATCCTTATTGAAGCGGTAGGCCATCGTGACGCTGAAATTCAGGTTATCGAGCGGCGAGCGCAGGGGCGTGAGTCTAAAGGGATTCTCCGGCCCATCGGTTGCGTTGTCGTAATATTTGTTACGGTTGCGCAAGATGTCGGCATAGCCGAAGTAGTAACGCGCCCTGACACCAATCTCGTAGCGGCCAAAGAGCAGGGCAAAGCCTCCGCCACCCGCAAGGCCGTAGTTGAAGCGGTTATCGCGCACGTTCTTCCAGTCGTAGTCGCCCGTCTTGCCCGTATCGTCGTACTCGTAGTCGCCACCGAAGTTATACGAGAGCGTGAAGGCCGCCTCCAGATACAAGCGCACGTGACGCTTGGCAAGATATACGTGCGGCTGCCAGATGATGGGCAGCATAATAGAGTTCAGGCGGCGTGTGTAGTAGTAATATTCGCGCTGCTCCATACCGTTCTCATCCATCGAGGTGGAGTACGAGTAACCAAACGAGAAGCCACGCTGCATAAACTCCAAATCGGCACCCACGGCTCCCACATAGCGTGGCAACGAGTAGTAACGCCACGATAGTCCGAAGTTGGGGGCACCGAAGGTTATACGGGTCTTCTGCTCGGGGTAGAGGCGCGAGGTAAACGAGCCCACACCTCCCGAAAGACCGAAGGTGTGTTGCGCATAAGCCGTATGGGCGAAGCACACCACAACGGCCACGAGCAGGGTTTTGAGTATAATATTTTTCATCTTCATCATCTTTTTAGGTTATCGGCGGCCTGCATTCGAGATATTCTGCAGCGACGAGCCTGAGCCTGCGCCCGAGCCGCCCATCATACCACCCATCATACCGCCGAGGCCGCCCATACCGCTATTGCCGTGGTCGTGGCCATCGTCATTCTTCTTATTGGCTGCCTCCTTGCGACGACGCTCCTCCTCTTGTATCAGGCGTGTCATCTCGCGCTTATCCAGACGCTCGATAAGCTCCTGCATAGTGACGGGGGCGAACAGGCGGGCCATATCGAAGGTGAACTCAAACTCCCAGCCCGTCTTGGTGGTGAAGAGCTCCTCCTCTTTCTCGTTCTTGTAGAACTCGGCACGCTCGCTCTGGCGACGCTCGACCATATTACCCGAATCCCACTTGCCATTGCCGTTCATATCCTCTATGATACGGATGCGCATCTCGCCCGCAGGAACGTAGTTGATGGTATGCTCACCCGCGCCTATGCCGCGCAACTCGCGTTGCAGGCTGTTCGAGGCATTGAGCAGCTGCACAACATATACAGCATCAGGGGTGCGGGGTATGACGTTGAGCTTCAAGGTTGCAAACTTATTGATGTCGGCAACGGTCAGGTTGAGCGTAATAGAGTCATTACCCTCGCCCGTGATGTCGGCCAGCGCATCGGTCGGGATATAGAGTTTATACTCGCGTTCAGGCTGCCAGCGCGAGTGCATACGCCACTTACGCGGGCTGATAGAGTCGGGGCGGAATGTTATCTTCTCGCGCAGCGTATCCTTCTTCTCGCTCCACGACAGTAGCTCGAACGAGGTAGAGTCGAAGCGGGTGAGGGGCGTGGCGAACTCAAACTCCAAATCCTCCTCGGGGTTGACCTCGACCTTACCCGTGGGTGCTACCACCTTGAACTCCGAGGGACGTGGCGGCTCGCGCCACTCCTTGCCCTCAGCCTCGGCCTTGGCCTTAGCCTTCTCCAGACGCTCACGCTCGCGCTCCTGCTCGCGCGACTCCACACGACGCCACGAGAGTTTCAGCTCCTCGGTTGACTCACGCAGAACGCGTACCGAGTCGTGCTTCATATATGTTATCGTGCCACGCAGCGTGTCGGGCAGCTGCTCCGAGGGAACACCCAGCCACAGGGCCAGAGTATCTCGGCCATCGGTGAGGGGCTCGATGACAATCTTATCAGCGGGCACGCCCTCGAACTCGAGCTTCTTAATCTCGGGACGCGGAGCGCCGAAGTTCAGGATAACCTTATGCTGCTCGGGGCGCTGCGACTCCTTGAGCGACTGACGGCTGAAGCTCACATCCATAAACATACGCAGGTAGAGCTGTGGGTCGGCCGAGTAGTAACGGCGCACGGAGTCGTACCAGACCACGAATTCGGGCATCTGGGCAGGGTTATAGACACTATCCAGGAAGCCCACCTTATCGACCGAAGGCTCGTAGGCCTGATTATCGTTGCTGTCGTAGTAGGCGTAAACGCGGTAGTTGACAGGCTTGAGGTTTTGCGCGATGAAGATACCGTTCTTCTGCGCACGGGCAATCTTCGCGGGCTTATACTTGAACATTGTCGAGTCGTACGTGTCGGGCTTCTCGATAGAGTCGGCCTCGAAGAAGTAGATGAACGTGCGACCCATAGAGTCCAGCTTCTCGCTATCCTCGGTATATCCCGACATCACCAGAGAGTCAATCTCAGGGCCCGTAGAGAAGACATATCGCAGGCCGTGCAGAGGGTTACCCTCGTTATTGTCGGCAACCGACGAGCCAAACTCGATGGCGTAGGTGGTGTTGGGCAGCAGCGAGTCATCCTCAATCTCGACGTGGATACCTCGGCCACGCAGCGACACCTTCGGCTTCTTGCGCATCGCCGGCGAGGTGAATATCTCCTTCTGCTGGTCCTTGAGCTGCACATACTCGTCGAAGGCGAGGTAGATGCGGTTGCTCTTGAAGTTTGTAGAGTTCAACTCGGGCGAAATGGCGATAATGTTGGGCGCCAGCGAATCCTTCGGGCCACCCGAAGGTGAGCCGATAGAGGCACAGCGCGAAAGAAAGGCTCCGCCAAAGAGGAGCAGCACGATGGCCGTAGCTACACGTGCCGAAATGAAGTTATATCTGTTCTGTTCTCTCATCTTGCTAAATATTATTCGGTTACGGGCTCGTCGTCGGGATTCTCCTCCTCGGTGGTATAGAAACGGTTTACCACAACCCATCCCGATGAGTTATGCGTAGGACGCCACGCAGCCATATAGAGCTTGGCGTAGATGTCGGGAAGATTCTCGGGCAGCTCGTACTTACGGTAGGCATAGAGCTTCAGCTCGGGGTTGACAACGACCAGCATCGAGATGGGGCTATTGACCAGAATCGTTGCCTGGTACTCATCCGAGGAGTTGAACTCGCCCACCTCCGCAGGCTCATCCATCACCTCACCCGTCGTCTTGTTGGTTATGCGGTGCGCAACGGCATCCTCCCACGAGGCGATATACCAGTTGGTGGTATCGACCGCGAAGGCGTAGGAGTCCACATTATCGACAGGGTTGTACGCCCCCTCGCCATCCACCTGCTCGTAGATGGCCAGATGGAAGCGGGTGTAATCCACCGTCTCCTTAAAGCAGCCGTGCAGCACGAAGGCCACAGCGAGCAGCAAAGCCATATTTCTCAAAAATCTTCTCATATCCTATTTGGTTTGGGCCACAGCGCCCTTCAACTCTTCGTAAATATCTTTCAGCTCACGACCCAGCACGGGGTGGCGGTAGTCGGCCATAACCTCGCACAACGGCTGCAGAGCAAACTCGCGCACGTGCAGCAGCGGGTGTGGCACCGTAAGGCGGGAGGTGTTGATGACCTCATCATCGTAAAACATCACATCCACATCCACCTCGCGTGAGGCGTAACGCTCGCCCGTAAGGCTCTTCTCCACCTGCTCCTGCGCTCTGTCGCGGCCCACCTCCTGCTCCGCTCCAAGTGCCTCGTCCAGCACCTCAACGGGCGAGAGCGTAGTGGTAAAGAGCAGCGCCTGATTGGCGAACATACGCTCGGCGTGAAAGCCCCACGGCTCGGAGTAGTATATCTGCGAGGCGCACTCCAGCGATCCGATGCGGCGGGCGAGGATTTGGGCGGTGCGGTGCAGCACACTCTCGCTCTGGGGGGCATTGCTGCCCGTAAGCAGTACCACGCGGCTCATCAGCGCAGGCGGTTTATCTGTTTGCTGACGGCGAGGGCAAAGTGCGTAAAGACGATGCGGGCGTTGCCGTTCTGGCTTATCTGGCGCATAGCAGTCTCAATCTCGCCTATCAGGAACTCAATATTCTGGTTGCCGATGAAGGGGGCAAAGTTATTACAGAACTTAGCCTCCTCGCCCCACAGGTAGCTGATGCTGCCCAGACCGGCGTGGAGCATATAGCTCTCGCGCAACAAACGCGCCGCGTGCAGAAGCATTGAGCGTTGCTGCTCGCGCGAAAGCGTGGCCACCTCGTCAGCCCAGTCGATAAGCTCGAGGTGTTTATCGTTATACGAGAGGCGCATAAGGCGGCAGAAGAGTTCAAAACTCTCCTCACGCACAGCATCCTCCTCGCCACCCGCAAGGCGGCGCATCTCAATCAAATCGCCCGCAGCCAGGCGTGCGATGTTGCGGCGCTGCTGCTCGTCGCCCTCACACAGAGGCATCAAATCCTCAACCGTAAGGCGCGGCACAGCCACCTCCTGCGTACGCGAGAGGATGGTTTGCAGCAGGCGGTCGGGACGCTCGCTAACCAGCAGGAAGATGGTCTTCTCCCACGGCTCCTCAAGGATTTTGAGGATTTTATTGGCGGCCTCCTCGTTCATCACCTCGGGCAGCCACACAATCATAACCTTATACTCCGACTCGAATGACTTAAACGAGAGGCGGCGGATAATCTCGTCGGCCTCCTTAGCCGAAATCATACCCTGCAAGGTCTTGCCCAAATCCAGACGGTCGTACCACATCTGGCGGGTGAAGTAGCCGTTGGTGTCGGCCACCATCTCGCGCCACAAAGGCATAAAATCGCTGCTCAGAACAGCCTCGCCCGACTTCTTGCCCTGCTTGTTTACGGGGAAGACAAAGTGAACATCGGGGTGTGCCAGCTGCGATATCTGCTGGCAGCTGGGGCAGACGCCACACGAGTCTCCATCCTTGCGGTTGGGGCAGTTCAGGTACTGCGCATAGGCTATGGCCAGCGGCAAGGCACCCGTACCCGCCGCACCCGTGAAGAGCTGGGCGTGGCTGATGCGGCCGCGGTCGATGCTCTCGGCAAGGTGACGTTTGAGGGCCTGCTGGCCTATGATATCGGCAAATTTCATTGTTCGTGTTATAAGTATTATGAGTGTTATAGCTCTTATTGCGCCTATAACACCTAAATCTCGCAGGTTTACTCTATCTCTCTTACACTTAAAATTCTTACATCCTCCACGGGGCGATCCAGTGAGTCGGTGCCCGAGCGCTGAATCTTATCCACAACATCCAGGCCGCTTACAACGTGACCAAAAACGGTATATTGGCCATCCAAATGGGGCGTGCCGCCAACGGTTTTATACACCTCGCGGATAGAGTCGGGCAGCGTAACCTTGCCCTTGGTTGCGCGTGTGATGCGCTGCTGCTGGGCGTCGAGCTGCTCATCGGAGAAGGTGCGACCCCAGACGATATAGAACTGCGTGCGTGACGAGCGACGCTCGGGATTCACGTCGTCACCCTCGCGGGCTGCAGCCAGTGCGCCACGCTTATGGTAGAGCGCAGGAAAATCTATCTCGGCAGGGATATCCTCCCAATAGCGGGGATTGCCCGTCTCTTCGCCATCGGCAAAGAAGTCGCGGCCGCTAATATCGCGAGTGCGGGGGTCACCGCCCTGAATCATAAAATTCTCGATGACGCGGTGGAACAACAGCGAGTCGAAATAATGCTCCTCGACAAGCTGCATAAAGTTGTCGCGGTGGATAGGCGTAAGGTCGCTCAGCTCCAAAACGATGTCACCAGCGGTAGTCTTCATCTCCACGCGGCGGGGCTTTGTCGGATTAGCCTGCTGACTGCAACCGACAAAGATTGCTACGACAATAATTGCAAAAAATATCTTCTTCATTTTGAATTTTGCAGGCGTAACGCCTGTTTTAAGAGTGGTGAGGCACGATGGCTAATTACCGATGGAGTAATTCCCGTGCGTCAGCCCAATTTTGAATTTTGAATTCTAAATTTTGCATTACTTACCCGTAGAGCCGAAGCCGCCTGCTCCGCGCTCCGTTGCGCCCAGCTCCTCGACCGGCAGCCACTCAATCTGCTCGTAGCGTGCCACAATCATCTGCGCAATACGCTCGCCCGACTCGATGGTGAAGGGCTCGTTGCTCAGGTTGACGAGGATAACCTTAATCTCGCCACGATAGTCGGCATCGATAGTGCCGGGCGAGTTCAGCACCGTAATGCCGTGCTTGGCAGCGAGGCCACTGCGGGGACGAATCTGCATCTCGCAGCCCTCGGGCAGCTCAACAAACAATCCCGTAGGAATCATTGCACGCTCCAGCGGGCGCAGGGTTACGCTCTCGTCGATGTTGGCACGGATATCAAGGCCCGCAGAGAGGGGTGTCTGATACTCGGGAAGAGCGTGTTTTGAGTGGTTTACAATTTTTACTTTCATATCTTTGAGTTTTTAGTTTTCATTTATCGGCGGCGCAACACCGAGCGCATCATAGCTCGCACATCAATCTTCTCACGCCATACGGCATAGGCCACAAACGATGCAAAGATTACGATATTCACCCCGTAGCGCACGCCCTCGCCCACGTATGGCAGTAGCACCTCGCTCAACGCAAACAGCCCAACGCCCAGCACTACATACTCCACGATGCGACGCACATCGTAGGGGGTGGGGAAGTAACGGCGATTGAGGTAGTAGCTCACGCCCACCATCGCCGCCTCGGCGATAAAGCGTGCCCACGCCGCTCCGTAGTAACCCCAGCGGGGCAACAGCAGCAGGTTCATAGCAACCGTGAAGGCCAGACCCACGAAGGTGACATATACGGCGAAGCGGGTCTTCTCCTCACGCTTATACCAGAACGAGAGGTTGAGCCACACACCCGCCAAGATATTACCGCCTAAGATAACAGGCAGGATAAAGATTCCCTCGCGGAAGTCACGGCCCACAATCAACGCAAAGAGATCGCGGAAGAGGGCTATGCCGAGGAAAATCATCATCGAGGCCATCATATAGTATTTCAGCGCGGCGGCGTTCGACTCCACAAACTCCTCCTTCGTAAAGTTCGAGAGGAAGAAGGGCTCGGCCGCCAGGCGGTACATCTGCGTAAAGAGCGTCATCACTACGGCAATCTTGCAAATCGCGCCATAGACACCCAGCTGCGATATAGCGTCGTCGGGAATGATATACTTAATCATCTGGCGGTCGATAAACTCGTTGGCTGTGCCAGCAATGCCGCCAATGAGCAGCGGCAACGAGTAGGCCAGAATAAGGCGCAGCTGTCGGCCGTCGATGCGCGGTACGGTGCGCTCGGTAGTGGGCAGGATAAGCAGAAAAGTAGCCACACTCGCCACAAGGTTTGTCACAAATACCCACCCCACGCCAAACTCGCTATCGAACAACCCGATGGCTACGAACAACACCGCCAGGCCCACGTTGATAACCACATTGCACGCCTTCAAGACGACAAACTTCAGCGCACGGCCCTGCTCCCTAAGACGCGAGAAGGGAATCATCGTGGCCACATCGAAGAAGATGATGGCGGCAACCATCAGGATATACTCCTCGTGTCCCACATACGCCTCACCCATCAGGCGTGCCACATCGCTGCGGAACAGCGCAATCAAGGCAAAGAAGATTGTCGAGGCGACGAGCGTTGCACCCCACGTGGTGGCGAAGAGCTTACGCTTGCGGCGGCGTATCTCCTCCGGCGTGCCTCCCTCAGCCTCGGCTTTGGCCGAGAAGCGGAAGTAGCTCGACTCCATACCCATCGACAACAGCACCAGCGCAAAGGGAATGAGAGCATAGACATCGGTGACGATACCGTATGCCGCCTGCCCGAACACACGCGTGTAGATGGGCGTGAGCAGGTAGCTCAACAATCTCACGACTATTGTGCTGACACCATAAATGGCGGTCTGTTTGGCTAATTTCTCGAGCATAGGTGTTGTATAATTCTTCCTTGCGTGCGCGTAGCGTTACGTGCGCAATGCGTACCCGCGCGCGCATAATGCGCATTATAACTTGCAAAGTTAATGAAAATAAATTAAATATAGGTATAAATAAAAAGGAACTCTCTCGGGAGTTCCTTTTTATATAACTTTTTGCCTGCAACTGTCGCTGTTTATAGCGAATTAGGTTGCAAGTTAAAGCGTAGATTTAGAATGTTGCAGTCATCACCACGGGATAGTGGTCAGAGATGAAGGGTGCGCCGTAGTTCTTGTCGCGCAACACCTTGAAAGTGTGGGCCTCGGCGCCACGGAAGAAGATGTGGTCGATAACGCGGTTGGGGTTGTTCTCATCACCCTCCTTCCAGCCGTTGAATGTAGCGCGGCGGTCGGTCTCGGGAGCCATCTCGCGTGCGTCGAACATCTCGGCATTCAGGGGCTCGAAGATGGGGTCTGTGGTCAGTGCGTTGAAGTCGGCTGTGAGGAATGCGGGCATACCTACGGGTACAATCTCAGCAAAGCGCTTGCAGATGAGTGCCAAGCCCTCGCGCTGTGCCACCTTACCTACGTGGTCGAGGTGAGTGTTGATATATGCGAACTCCTTGCCTGTATCCTTCATCTTAAGCTTTGTCCAAGTACAAGAGCGCTTGCAGGCTGCATCCCAGCCCTTTGTAGGCTCCTCGGGAGTCTCCGAAAGCCAGAAAGTACCGCCATCCAGAAGCTCAACCTCATCCTTCAAATAGAAGATAGACATATGCTCACCCGATGACTTACCATCCTCACGACCTACGCCGATGTGACCATACTGGGGCAGGTTCTCCACCAGGTATGCCATCTGGTCGGGCTTAGCCTCCTGCACACCAAAGATGGTAGGCTTCTCCTCGTTAATCATATTGATTGAAGCGTGCTTACGCTTGTCCCAGTGGTTCTCGCCATCGCCACCGCTAACGCGTACGTTGTATGAGATAACCTTGATTGTGTTTTTCTTCTCTGCGCACGATGTAGCACCAACGGCTACTGCTGCGCACGCCAAAAATAGAATAAGTTTTTTCATAGTATTTTTTAGTTATTATAAGTGTTATAGGTGGTATAGGCAATTTCTTATAATACTTATAGCACCTATAATACCTATTTTATTTCTTTACTCTACAACCTACTTGCCTGCAACCCTCGGAGCCTTTAGGCGACCGAAGCCCCTGCCTGAGGCGGGGGTTTGGGGGTGGGTCAGACTTGTAAATGCGGCCGCTGGCCGCAAGCTGAGGCGTAGATTTAGAATGTTGCCGTCAAAACCACAGGATAGTGGTCCGAGATAAACTCCCAGCCGTAATCCTTATCCATCAGCACCTCGAACTTCTCAGGCTCGGCACCTCGGAAGAAGATGTGGTCGATGATGCGGTTTGCATTATTCTCGTCACCCTTTTTCCACGCATTGTATGTTGCGCGGCGGTCGGTTACGGGCGACACCTCGCGGGCATCGAGCATCACGCCCTGCATAGGAGCGAAAATCTCGTGTGTAGAGACAGCATTCCAGTCGGCCGTAATAAATACGGGTATATCTGCGCCAGCCGTAAGCTCCTCAACGCGAGCGAGAATGAGCTTCACCGACTCCTCGCGGGCGGGCCAGCTGCGGTGGTCGAGGTGGGTGTTGAGATAGAAGAACTCCTTACCCGAATCCTTGGCGCGCATCTTGGTCCACGTGCACGAGCGGTGCTGCGAAGCACCCCAGCCGATTGAGGGGGTGTCGGGGGTCTCCGAGAGCCAGAAGATACCGCCATCCAGCAGCTCAACCTTATCCTTGTGGTAGAAGATAGACATAATCTCACCCTCGAGCTTACCATCATCCTGACCGATGCCGATGTGGCCATACTCGGGCAGGTTATCCACGAAGTACGACATCTGCTCCCATACGCCCTCCTGCGTACCGAAGACGGTGGGCAGCTCCTCGCGAATCATATTGATAGAGGCGTGCTTGCGGTTATCCCAATGGTTCTCGCCATCCTTGTTGTTCAGGTAGCGGATGTTGTACGACATAACCTTAATCTCGGTTGTGCGGTCGCACGCTACGCCAAAGGCAGCCACCACGGCCAAGAATGCACATAATATCTTTTTCATAGTTTTATTATAGGGGTAATAAGTGTTATAGGAATTATAGGTGTTATAAGTATTATAAGAAATTGCCTATAACACATATAGCACCTATAACACCTGTTTTATTTCTTTACTCTACAACCTTCCTGCCTGCACCCTCGGAGCCGTTAGGCGACCGAAGCCCCTGCCTGAGGCGGGGGTTTGGGGGTGGGTCAGATTTGCAACTGCGGCCAGCGGCCGCAAGCTGAGGCGTAGATTTAGAACGTCGCCGTCATCACTACGGGATAGTGGTCAGAGATAAACTCAGCACCGTAGTTCTTGTCACGCAACACCTTGTAAGTCAAGGGCTGTGCGCCACGGAAGAGAACGTAGTCGATGATAGCACCACCCTCCTTCTTCCAGCCGTTTGATGTGGGGCGGTTGTCGGTCTCGGGAGCAGCAACGCGTGAGTCGCTCATCACCTCGCGCAGAGGATTGAAAATCTCATTCTCGGGACGTGTGTTGAAGTCACCGGTCATAAATACAGTCATATCCTCGGGTACCAACTCCTTAACCTTCTGAGCCAGAAGCTTCATAGCGTTAGCCTTAGCCTCTTTTCCCTTGTGGTCGAGGTGTGTGTTGAAGTATGCGAACTTCTCGCCTGTTGACTTCATCTTCATAATGGTCCAAGTACAAGTACGGAAGCAAGCAGCATCCCAGCCCTTTGTCACCTGGTCGGGTGTAGCCGAGAGCCAGAAGGTACCGCCGTCCAACATCTCAACCTCGTCCTTGAGCCAGAAGATAGTCATATGCTCGCCCTTAGACTTACCATCATCACGACCTACGCCGATGTAACCGTACTCGGGCAGGTTCTTGGTCATATACTCCTGCTGGTCGGGGCACGCCTCCTGCAGACCGAAAACGGTGGGTTTCTCGTCGTGGATAAGGTTCAACGACGCCTCCTTACGGAACTCCCAGTAGTTGGGGCCGTCAGCCTCGGGGTTACCACTCATACGGATGTTGTAAGACATCACCTTAATCTCCGATGTCTTGTCGCACGCTACGCCAAACAAAGCCGCAGCAGCTACGATTGCGTAAAAAATCTTCTTCATAATATTATTGGTTTGTGTTTTTTCATTTTTGTTATAAGTGTTATAGGTGCTATAGGTGTTATAGGCAATCTCTTATAATACTTATAGCACTTATATCTCTTATCTTAAAATCTTGCAGTAGTCATCACCGGATAGTGGTCCGAGATGTAGGGTGCGCCGTAGTTCTTGTCGCACAGCACCTGGAACTTATCCACCTCCACGCCACGCACGAAGATATGGTCCACGACAACGGGTGTCTCCCTCACCTTCCAGCCGGTGTATGTTCCACGGTGGTCGGTCTCGGTGGCCAGCTCGCGTGAGTCGGCCATAATAGCCTTCAGCGGCTCATAGATAGGGTTGTCGGTGCGGGTGTTGAAGTCGCCCGAGAGGAATACGGGCATATCCTTCGGTATAAGCTCGCCAATCTTCTTAACGATGGTCTTCATACCCTCCTGCTGCGCCACCTTACCCTTATGGTCGAGGTGGGTATTGAGGAAAGCAAACTGCTTGCCCGTATCCTTGCACTTGAATATTGTCCACGTGCAGGTGCGGAAACACTGGCCATCCCAACCCTTTGTGGGGGTGTCGGGCGTTGCCGCGAGCCAGAAGGTGCCGTGGTCGAGCAGCTCCACAGCCTCCTTCTTATAGAAGATAGCCATAAACTCACCACTCTCCTTACCATCGTTACGACCTACGCCATAGTAGGCGTAGTCGGGCAGATTCTCCTGCAAGAAATCGACCTGCGCCTTCACAGCCTCCTGCAGGCCGAAGACGGTGGGTTGCTCCTCGTTGACCATATTGATTGAGGCCTGCTTGCGGAACTTCCAGCTGTTGTCGCCATCCTTGTCGTTCATATAGCGTATGTTATACGAGATAACGCGCACCTCATTCTGCTGCGGCGCGGGCGCTGCGCATCCTACCGAAGCCAACGCTACAACTGCCGCCATCAAACTATATAAAATCTTTTTCATAGGTTTTTAATGTGATATAGGTATTATAGGTGCTATAAGTGTTATATAATTCCTATAACACCTATAATTCTTATAAATTTGCTTCCTCTCTGCAACCTACGGAGCCTTTTGGCGACCGAAGCCCCTGCCTGAGGCGGGGGTTTGGGGGTGGGTCAGACTTGTAAATGCGGCTGGAGGCCGCAAGGTATGCCGTAAGGAGCAAATGCCGTTAATTATTATAGAATTGCAGTAAGCATTACAGGATAGTGGTCCGAAACATAAGGCGCACCGTAATCCTTGTCGCGCAACACCTCAAACTTCTGAGCCTCGGCGCCACGGAAGAAGATGTGGTCGATAACCACGCCCGGAGGTGTCGTACCCCAGCAGTTCAGAGTACCGCGCTCGTCTGTTACAGGAGCCTCCACGCGAGCATCGAGCATAGCCTCCTGCATAGGCTTGAAAATCTCGTTTGTGGTGGGTGAGTTAAAGTCGGCCGTGATGAATACGGGCAGCTTGCCACCTGTCAGCTCCTCAGCCTTGGCTACGATGAGCTTGATAGACTCCTTGCGAGCCTCCTGACCCTTGTGGTCGAGGTGGGTGTTGAGATATACGAACTTCTTGCCTGTATCCTTCTTCTTAAGGATGGTCCACGTGCAGGTGCGGAAGCACGCCGCATCCCAACCCTTCGTTACCTGGTCGGGGGTCTGCGAGAGCCAGAACGTACCGCCATCGATGAGCTCCACCTCATCCTTCTTGTAGAAGATAGACATAAACTCGCCCTTGCGCTTGCCGTCGTCACGACCTACGCCGATGTAGCCATACTCGGGCAGATTCTCAACCATATAATCCATCTGGTCGGGGCACGCCTCCTGCAAGCCGAAGACGGTGGGCTGCTCCTGATGCATCAACTCCAGCGACGCCTGCTTACGATGCTCCCAGTGGTAGATGCTGTCGGCCTCGATAGTGCCTGAACTGAGGCGGATGTTGTACGACATCACTTTAATCTCCGATGTACGGTTGCAGGCCACGCCCATCAGGGCAAAGGCCGCAATAGCCAATGTGTAGAAAAGTTTCTTCATAGGTATGTAATTTTAGTTGTTAACGATACTTATTGCTGATAAGCGTCAGGAACTCCTCGCGTGTTCTCGTATCCTTGAGGAACACGCCCGTGAAGGCCGATGTTGTTGTAGCCGAGCCGAGCTTCTCCACGCCACGCATCTGCATACACATATGGCTCGCCTCGATAACCACAGCCACGCCGATGGGGTTCAACGCCTTCTGTATGCAGTCACGAATCTGCACCGTCAGACGCTCCTGCACCTGCAGGCGGCGTGAGTAACACTCCACCACGCGTGCAATCTTCGAGAGACCCGTGATGCGGCCATTGGGGATGTAGGCCACGTGCGCCTTACCCACGAAGGGCATCATATGGTGCTCGCACATCGAGAAGAGCTCGATATCCTTCACCAGCACCATCTGCTTGTACTCCTCGCGGAAGATGGCCGAGTTGATAATCTCAATGGGGTCCTGCGAGTAGCCCTTCGTCACGAACGACATAGCCTTGGCCACACGTTCGGGAGTTTTGATGAGCCCCTCGCGCTCGATGTCCTCGCCTAAGAGCGAGAGTATTTCACGATAATGATATGCAAGTTTTTCGATGCGGTCGGCGTCGTAACGCTCTTCGCGGATATAATTTTTCTCCATTCTCAGTTCTGCTATGGCTCTATTTTAGACTTTTCAGGCCATAGTCAATGCAAAGTTACGAACTGTTTATCTATTTTACAATAGATAGAGGGCTGAGAGAGGTGTTTTTTATGGGTTGGTGGTTATAAGTGTTATAGGTATTTCGTGCGGCCTTGCGCTATTCCCGCTTATGAAGATATAATACTTATAGCACCTATAACACCTATAACCCCTATTCCTCCACTCCTACCCTTACAATTTGTAATTAAAAGATGAAAAAAGTCGCAAAAAGTGTTGTTTGTAAAGAGTAAAATTTGTAATTTTGTTGAAATGTGTAAGCAAAACAAAAATAATTATATAAAATAAAAAGCTATGTACGGAAAAATCAAGGAACATTTGCAGAAGGAGCTGGCCGACATCAAGGCTGCAGGTCTTTACAAAACAGAGCGTATTATTGAGTCGCCCCAGAAGGCTGAAATCGACGTGGCTGGCAAGAAGGTGCTGAACTTCTGCGCCAACAACTACCTCGGACTCTCGGACAATCCCCGTCTTATCGAGGCGGCAAAGAAGGCTATGGACGAGCGCGGCTTCGGTATGTCGTCAGTACGTTTTATCTGCGGCTGTCAGGATATGCACAAGCAGCTGGAGAAGGCTATCGCCGACTACTTCGGCACCGAGGATACCATCCTCTACGCTGCCTGCTTCGATGCTAACGGCGGTGTCTTCGAGCCTCTGTTGAACGAGCAGGATGCAATCATCTCGGACGCCCTGAACCACGCCTCAATCATCGACGGTGTGCGTCTTTGCAAGGCTGTGCGCTACCGCTACGCCAACGCCGATATGGATGAGTTGGAGGATTGCCTGAAGCGTGCGCAGGCGCAGCGCTTCCGCATCATCGTAACCGACGGTGTCTTCTCGATGGATGGCAACGCCGCACCTCTGGACAAGATTTGCGCTTTGGCCGAGAAGTATGACGCTCTGGTGATGGTTGACGAGTGCCACTCGGCAGGTGTGCTGGGCGCAACGGGCCGCGGTATTACGGAGTTGTACAACCTTCGTGGTCAGGTAGATATCCTTACAGGTACATTGGGCAAGGCCTTTGGTGGTGCTGTGGGTGGCTTTACGACGGGTCGCAAGGAGATTATCGATATGTTGCGTCAGCGCTCACGTCCCTATCTGTTCTCTAACTCGCTGCCCCCCGCAGTAGTTGGTGCCGGTATCGAGATGTTCAAGATGCTGGAGGAGAGCGACGAGCTGCACGACCGTCTGGCTGCAAACGTGGAGCACTTCCGCACAAAGATGATTGCCGCAGGCTTCGACATCAAGCCTACACAGTCGGCTATCTGCGCCGTGATGTTGTATGACGCAAAGCTCTCGCAGGACTTCGCTGCCAAGTTGCAGGAGGAGGGTGTATTCGTTACGGGCTTCTACTACCCCGTAGTGCCGAAGGGCCAGGCACGTATCCGCGTGCAGGTGTCGGCAGGTCACACCACTGAGCAGCTCGACCGCTGCGTTGAGGCATTTGTGAAGATTGGTAAGGAGTTGGGCGTTTTGAAATAGAGGATTATGGCTAAGACTGCATTAGACGCTACGGATAAAAAGATACTCCGTTTTTTGATTAAGAATGCCCGCACACCCTTCCTTGAGATTGCCCGCGAGTGCGGTATCTCGGGTGCTGCTATTCACCAGCGTATCAAGAAGTTGGAGGATATGGGCGTGATTCAGGGCAGCCGCCTCGATGTTGCTCCCAAGTCGTTGGGCTTCGATGTCTGCGCCTTTATCTCTATCCGCGTGAGCGATATCACTCGCCAGCAGGATACTGTTGAGCAGCTCAAGAAGATTCCCGAAATCGTGGAGTGCCACTACATCACAGGCTCCTACAACCTGATGGTGAAGCTCTACTGCATCGACAACGAACACCTTATGCGCACCATCTTCGATAAGATTCTGCACGTGCAGGGCGTGTCGAGCACGCAGACCTATATGTCGCTCAACGAGTCGTTCCAACGCGAGATTCACGTCGATTGTCTGGACTATTAATAAAAAAGGTTGCCCGTTGCGGCAACCTTTTTTTGTTGTTATTATAAGTATTATAGGTGCTATAGGTGTTATATGTATTATAACTCCTATAACTCTTATAACACCTATAACACTTATTTAATAAAGTCCCCTGAGCATCAGCTCGAAGTAGATAGGCTTCAAGCCATAAACCTTCAGCAGCCACGCCACCCACTGCTCCTTCGACATATCCAGCAGCGAGAGCGGGAACGTAATCTGCGGCTCCTTCTTGTAGTCGAACTCACACATCAGCACCTTGCCATACTCGGTAACAATCGGGCAGGCGGCATAGCCGTTGTATATCGCCTCGGGCGCACGTCCCTCCATCAGCGCAAGGAGGTTATCCACCGCAATGGGCAACTGCTTGCGCACCGCCGCCGAGGTCTTCGAGGTGGGGATACCTGCGCAGTCGCCAAGGCCGATGATGTTCGGGTAGCTCTTGTGAATGAGCGTCTGCTGGTCAATCATCGCCCAGCCATCTGCCGCCAGCTTACCCTCGGTCCAGCTCAGACCCGACTCGCGCACAAAGTCGGGTGCGCACTGGGGCACCAGGAAGTGCATAAAGTCGTACTCCTCGGCTATCGGGCGCGTGGTCTTTGTGCCGTCGGCCGCCGTGATGGTCTGCTCGAAGTAGGCCTTCTTGGCGTGGGTGTCGATAGCCTTGAGCTTGCAGTTCATATCTACGGGGATGTTGCGCTCGCGGTAAATCTCCTCCAGACGGGGCGTGAAGTGAGGTACGTCGTAGAGCTGCTTGCTACCCGTATAGTAGTGTAAATCAATCTTATCCGTAGTGCCATTCTTGCGGGCGTTGTCCCACGTGAGAAGGCAAATCTTCTTGGGCGCACCGCCGCACTTATGCTTGGTGTATGTGTCGCAGAAGATACCCTTGCCACCCTTCTCGGCAAAGGCCTTCATCGCGGGCCACGTCATCTGCGCACCGCGCCAATCATATATCGTGTGGGCATTACCCTCACCGATGGTCTTATATGTGATACCCTCGATGCGGCTCCAGTCGTACTTCACACCCGGTGCCAGCACCATAAAATCGTAGTCAAAAGAGCCACTTTTGGCCGTGTCAACCCTGTTCTGAGTGGGGTGCACCATCGTCACCACATCCTTCACCCACTTCACGTCCGAGGGCATACAATCCTCCTGACGCTTCCACACGTCGTCCTTGCCATAGACGCCACCGCCAATGAGCGTGAAGCCCGGCTGGTAGAAGTGCAGCTCGCTGGGGTCGATGACGGTGATGTCGGGATTCTGCAACTTGCGCAGCAGACGCGCAGCCATACTGATACCTGCCGCACCGCCACCCACGATGACGATTTTGGCACGCACGCTGCTCTTTGCGGCGTAAGCCTTGTCTGTTCCCACGGCGAGAAATGCTCCCGCAGCGGCCATAATCTGAAGGAACTGCGCACGTGTGATGACACCCTCGCGTTGCAGGCGCTCCATCTCCTTCTCGAACTTAGATTCTGTTGACATATAAGGATTTTTTAGGTTGTTATTTTATGGTTTTCTCTTCGGGCGCGGATTTGCGAAAAGCTTGCGACCTAGTTTTGCGCACAGCCACAACAAATTTAGCACCCGAAAGGTTTCAGGTGCAAAGTTAATATATCAGTATTAAACAATCCAAATTTTACGTTAAGAAAATAACAATATTGTTAATCTTTTAACAATACTATCCCTCAGTCTCTCACTCCAAGCTTAACTCACTATTCAGTCGGATGTTACGTGTGTGATGTGCCAATATCGAGCCGGCCGCCTACTTGATATCCATACTTGAGCGGAAGCGTACCATACGGCGCGCAGCAATCTTCACCTTCTCGCCCGTGCGGGGATTACGACCCGTGCGCTCGGAAACCTGTGCCGTTGTGAAGACACCGAATCCTGAGATTACTACCTTCTCATTCTCGTTCAATTTCTGTTCGGCCAGAGCAAACAAAGAGTCGAGTACTCTCTTAACGTCATTTTTAGATACAGATGTTTGCTCAGCTACTGCGCTGATTAACTGCGACTTGTTCATTCGTAAGTGGTTTAAGGTGAAAAATGGCTTATATATTGTAATACAAAATTAGTATATTTTTCGGGATAACAAAATTTTTTGGCATTTTTTTACTGAAAATGAGCATTTTGCGAAACTTACACAAAAAATTTTTGAAAAATTTTGAAAAAATATTTGGTCAATAAAAAAAACTGACGTACTTTTGTCGCTGGAGAGATGGCAGAGTGGTCGATTGCGGCGGTCTTGAAAACCGTTGAGCTGCGAGGCTCCGGGGGTTCGAATCCCTCTCTCTCCGCAGAACGCCGAAGACAAAAGGCGGACAAAATTAGACAAATC
>SUZR01000008.1 GCA_015059845.1 Rikenellaceae bacterium
ATTACTGCGACAGCCTGTCGCAGTAATTCGTTATACTCATCTTCGCTGAATGGTCTTGTAACGGTTAAATCCTTCATAGTCATATCTCTCTATTGCTTAAACCTTATGCAAAGGTATAAAAGATTTCCGGTTGAATGCCTTTTAGCTATTGAATTATGATAATATTCTGCTCATTGGAGCTTCACATCCTAACGATATGAGTAGGTTAATCCCATTCTTTTTCTGATGGCACAAACTCTCCAACACCTTTTCTCTTATCCTGCTTGCCTCATAGGTATTCAACCGAAACGCAAGAGCAATAACCACTTCGAGATTGTAGAATGTAGCCCAACTTTTAGACGTTGCCAAATCGCATCGTTGGGCGCT
Source organism: Rikenellaceae bacterium (assembly GCA_015059845.1). Classification (GTDB taxonomy): domain Bacteria; phylum Bacteroidota; class Bacteroidia; order Bacteroidales; family Rikenellaceae; genus Alistipes. The sequence goes on from SUZR01000008.1 coordinate 367, forward strand.
TACAGGGCAAAGCATTCCACTCTTGTATATTACTCTAATGGCGGCTCGAAGTGTCGGGGCAATCACCCCGAACAACTCCACCAATTCCATTTCAGACATCCCAACATTACTGTCTGGGATATTCACTCTTCCGTTCTCGCTGATTGTTATTATCGCTCGTTCCATAGTTACATTGCTATTGAGATTTCACTAAACGATTGATTAAGTCGGTTTCCGAACATCGTCAAATCCTTGTCAATTTTCTCGGTGGTAATCTTCGCATATCGTTGTGTCGTGGTAATGTTCGTATGCCCCAATACTCGGCTTACACTCTCAATGGGAACGCCCTTGCTCAGAGCAAGCGTAGCGAACCCATGGCGAGTGCAATGGAAGGAAATATCCTTTGAAATTCCGCACTCTTTAATCATCTTTTTCAGCGGTTTACAGATGTTCCAATAGTTCAGATTCGGGAACACAAGTTTATCCTCTTGAAACCTCTCGTAACGCTTGATTATCTGCAACGGAATATCCAGCAACTTCACTTGGAAATTCACCTTTGTCTTGTGTCGCTTGGATAGAATCCATTTCTCTCCGTTTATCTCTACTATATCATCGGTGGTCAGTTCCTTAATATCTACGAATGACAAAGCTGTGAAACTTGCAAACACGAACAGGTCTCTGATATAAGCTAACTTCTTATCCGCAAATTCGTGTGTCATTACAGCCTTGATTTCATCTTCGGTCAAGTATTGACGCTCCTTGATATTCTGATTTACCCGATACTGAGCAAACGGATTTCGTGGTGTCAGTCCGTTATAATGAGCTTTTGACACGATTGTTTTCAGCCACATACAATGTGACCATACACTACCATTATGCAAACCTGCATCGGTAGAGAGATAGATTTCATACTCCTTGATGAAGTCGGGAGTAAGTTCAAGCATAGAAATATCACTACGCTTGTAGCATTTCTTAATGAATGCAGCTAAATGATTTCTAGACCTTACACGCACCTTGTAGGAACTTGCTGCACGGTCTATTCCGATACGCTTCTTGAAACTCTCGTTGTCCTTGTCAAATGCACCGAGCAATGTTTCATATTCCGTTCCGATACCTTGATAGGCATTACGTACCATTTCAGCAGTTACAAATGCTTCTCTATCCGAAATGCGTTGATAATGCTTGATGATTTGAGCCTTGATGTTATCTAAAGCTAAATTGATGTCTCGTGCCTCCTTGCTCTTGCCTTTTGCCCGATTACCTTTGGCATCCCACATTGTTTTTGCAATGGTCAGTTTGCAACTGAATTGTGCCACAGAACCGTTGATTGTTACTCGTCCCATAATGGGAACAATACCGTTTTTCTCCTTGCTTCCGTTCACATAGAACAGCACCTTAAATGTACTTCGCATAATCCAATTCTTTTTGGTTACAAAATTAGTTATCAGCGAGTTGTACACTGTTATGCAGAATGTAGCAGAGAGTAGAAATAAACTCCAACGACCTATAAACTTACCTCATTATCGGGTAATGATTTGAAAACCGTTCGCTCTCATTACCTTTCATTTCCTTGCACTTTTGCATCAGCGAGGCTTTCATCGAAAGTCCTCATAAGTCATTGAACACCAGTGCTGCCATCATTATTTCTCCTCATTCATTAGATTTTTCCAGAGATATATCTTAAATTTGTATGAAAAGCCAATAAATAGAAAAAAATGAACACCGATAACAAACAAAATAGAGTTTGAAAATCCTAAATTCAATAATTAGTTTGGAAAAAAGAAATAAATGACGTAATTTCGCAGCGCAAAAGATTTTATCTACCGTTGTGTCGGTTCCGTAGCTCAGTTGGATAGAGCAACAGCCTTCTAAGCTGTGGGTCGTGGATTCGAATCCCGCCGGAATCACTAAAGAACAGAAAATATAAGGAGTGCCAATAGCACTCCTTTATTGTTATTAAATTTGAGATAGTTAGCAAGGAGCCTTAATCCTCCCAAAAACACCAATTGCTGCCTTCTATATCTCCTTTTCCAGAATCTGAAAAAATAATACCCCTACTATATTGAGAATTTGCTTGTGGGTTTTACCAAAATATCAATAATTATACGATGAAATCAAGAAATTATTCGTAAATTGCAGACAATTGTAAAGTTGCGATTTGATACCAGTCTACGATATTGATTTTGCCACCAAGCAGATCAAGGATATCGGTTATGACTACGTCAAAGTATATTTTGATTTTTAAACCTAACAAAACAGTTTTAACAAGATACTTAAAATAATATGAAAACTAATTACGAAGTAAGATACGCCGCACATCCACGCGATGCCAAAGGCTATGACACGGCTCGATTGAGAGAGGATTTCCTGATAGAGAAAATTTTTGCTGCCGATGAGGTAAATATGGTATATTCGATGTATGACCGTATGGTCGTAGGTGGAGCAATGCCCATAGGCGAGGCTTTGAAGCTGGAGGCGATAGATCCTCTCAAGGCTGAGTATTTCCTCTCGCGCCGTGAGTTGGGCATCTTCAATGTAGGAGGTAAGGGGCGCGTGAAAGTTGGTGAAGAGAGTTTTGAGCTCGACTTTAAGGAGGCTCTATATTTGGGTGCAGGGGATCGCGAGGTGTTCTTCGAGAGCGAAGATAGCAGTGCACCTGCAAAATTCTATTTCAACTCTTGCGTAGCACACCACACCTATCCCGACCGTAAAGTTACCAAGACAGATGCTATCGTTGCGCATATGGGATCGCTGGAGGGCTCGAATGACCGTAATATCAATAAGATGTTGGTGCGTGAGGTTCTTCCTACTTGCCAATTGCAGATGGGTATGACCGAACTTATGACGGGAAGTGTTTGGAACACTATGCCAGCCCACGTTCACTCGCGCCGTATGGAGGCCTATTTCTATTTTGAGGTGCCCGAGGAGCACGCTGTATGTCACTTTATGGGTGAGGTCAACGAGACCCGCCACATCTGGATGCGAGGTGAGCAGGCTGTGCTTTCGCCCGAGTGGTCTATCCATAGTGCAGCGGCAACGCACAACTATACCTTCATTTGGGGTATGGGTGGCGAGAATCTCGACTACTCGGATCAGGATTTCTCTTTGATTACGGATCTAAAATAGGCATTGCGAAATGGTAACTTATTCATTGGAGGGTAAAGTTGCACTCGTTACAGGTGCGGCATACGGAATAGGCTTTGCTATGGCGGAGGCTTTGGCTGAGGCTGGGGCTAAAATTGCCTTTAACTGCCGTAGTGAGGAGCATCTGCAACGGGCGTTGGATGAGTACAGAGCCAAAGGCATAGATGCCAAGGGCTACATCTGTGATGTGAGGGATGAGAAGGCCGTCATTGAGATGATACGTAACATAGAGCAGGAATTGGGCGCTGTGGATATTTTGGTCAATAATGCAGGCATTATCAAACGCATCCCTATGCACGAGATGTCGGTTGAGGAGTTCTCCGAGGTGGTGGATATAGACCTTGTAGCTCCATTTATTATGTCAAAGGCGGTAATCCCAAGTATGATTGAGCGTGGCGGAGGTAAAATCATAAACATCTGCTCGATGATGTCGGAGCTGGGCCGTGAAACTGTATCTGCATATGCGGCGGCTAAGGGCGGCTTGAAGATGCTCACACGTAACATCGCCTCGGAGTATGGAGCATACAATATCCAGTGTAACGCTATCGGCCCAGGTTATATCGCAACGCCGCAGACCGCGCCACTGCGTGAGCCTGACAAGGATGGCAATCCGCATCCGTTCGATAGTTTCATTATCGCCAAGACACCTGCGGCACGCTGGGGTACGCCTGAGGATTTAAAGGGGCCTATACTCTTCCTTGCGTCCGAGGCTTCGGACTTTGTGAATGGTCACGTATTGTATGTCGATGGTGGAATTTTGGCATATATTGGCAAACAACCCAAATAGAGTAAGTCTTATGAAGAGAGTATTGCTGATTCTGCAGTTATTGTGGCTTTGTGGATGTGGAGCTGTGGGTGGCGTAGATGTCACCGTGACCAACCCTTCATCCTACGCGCGAACGCACGAGAGTGTGGAGATTGCGTGGACCGAATTGGAAGAACGCGGAATTACGGCAGAACAGGTGATTGTAGAGGATGAACAACACAATCAAATCCCTTCGCAGGTGATATTCGACAAAGAGGGTGTAGCGCAAAAACTCCTTTTTCAGGCATCCGTCGAGGCGTCGGCCAAGAGCCACTATAAGATTAAAAGAGGCGTTGCCGACAACTATGAGTCAAAGGTCTATGGCCGCTATGTACCCGAACGTCTGGATGATTATGCGTGGGAAAATAATCTAACGGCATATCGCATCTATGGCCCGCGATTGAATGACCCCAAAACTCAAGGAGTGGATGTGTGGGTAAAAAATACCGAGAGACTAATCATCAACGAGTGGTTTGCCCGCAATGATTACCATCACAACTATGGAGAGGGTATGGATTGCTACAAGGTGGGTAATACACTCGGTGGTGGAGCTTTGGCTGTTGTGCAGGATTCGCAGCTGCTTTTGAGCGGAAACTATCTGAGTCAGGAGTGCGTGGCAAATGGCCCGTTGCGTACCGAAGCGGAGTTTGTATATGCGCCTGTGAAGGTCGGTAATCATAACGTGGAAATCAAACGTCGTATATGGCTCGATGCTAACAGCCGTTTTAGCTTTCAAGAGTATGAGCTGAATGGTTTCGATGGTGATATAGAGGTTGCTGCTGGTATGGTGATGCACGATGTGAGAGATATCACTCAGAATGAGAATTGGATTGCCCTCACCGAGCCAGCATCAGATAGTCGTAATGCTGAGCGTGATGGTGATATTTTATTAGGCGTTATTTTGCAGAGAGGTGAGAAACAGAGCCGTTTTCAAACGCTCACTTCGCCTAATCAGCAAGTCCAGCACGCATTGATTTTGCGCAAGGCTAAGGCAGGAGAGAAGATTCTTATGCTAAACGGCTCGGCGTGGAGCCACGCCGGTGTAGAGGGAGGCGCAGAGTGGGCCGAAGAGGTCAAAAAAGCTGCTGACAGATTAAACAACCCGTTTCGAGTAGAGGTCAAGTAGGGCCTTCGTATTCGGATTTTGCGTTAACCATCCCGAAAAAATAAAGGAGTGCTATTGGCACTCCTTTATTTTATAATAGCATACGTCCTACTTACTCTTGATGTACTCGTCAATGGCTTTGGCGGCTTTGCGGCCGGCACCCATAGCGAGGATAACGGTAGCAGCTCCTGTAACGGCATCACCGCCGGCGAAGACACCCTCACGTGTTGTAGCGCCATTCTCATCAGCTACGATACAGCCGCGGCGGTTAGTCTCCAGGCCTGCAGTTGTACTCTTAAGCAGCGGATTAGGAGATGTACCCAGAGCCATAATAACCACATCGCAATCGAGGGTGAAATCCGAGCCCTCCTTTACAACCGGAGAACGGCGGCCGCTCTCATCAGGCTCACCCAACTCCATCTCCACACAGCTGAGGCCAGTAACCCAGCCCTTATCATCACCCAGCACACGGGTAGGATTGGTGAGCATCTTAAACTCGATACCCTCCTCCTTTGCGTGGTGCACCTCCTCACGACGTGCAGGAAGCTCCGCCTCCGAACGACGATAGATAATCGTTGCATCGGCACCCAGACGCTTTGCCGTACGCACCGCATCCATTGCAACATTTCCGCCACCGACAACAGCTACACGCTTACCGACATAAATCGGAGTATCGTACTCATCGTCATATGCACGCATCAGGTTAGCGCGTGTCAAAAACTCGTTTGCCGATACCACGCCATTCAGGTTCTCGCCCTCAATACCCATAAAACGAGGCAGGCCTGCACCCGAACCGATAAATACGGCCGAGAAGCCCTCCTCATCAAGCAGAGCATCGATGGTAATTGTACGACCAACAATAACATCCGTCTCGAACTTCACACCCAAGCGACGCAGGTCGTCAATCTCGCGTGCCACAATCTTCTCCTTCGGCAGACGGAACTCGGGGATACCATATACCAACACGCCACCCAACTTATGCAACGCCTCAAATACGGTAACCTCATAGCCCAGCTTTGCCAAATCGATAGCACAAGCCAATCCCGAAGGACCACTTCCGATAACTGCCACCTTCTTACCATTGGTCTTAATCTCCACCTGCTCCTTGCTGGCGTTATCCAAGCCCCAATCGCCTACAAAACGCTCCAGCTTACCGATAGCAACAGCCTCGCCCTTGATTCCAAGGATACAAGAGCCCTCGCACTGTGTTTCCTGCGGACATACGCGGCCACAGATACTCGGCAGTGAACTATCCTCGGCAATAATAGCCGAAGCCGATGCGAAATCGCCCTCAGCAACCTTATGGATAAATGCGGGGATATTAATATTTACGGGACACGCCGCAACGCATCGCGGATTCTTACAATTCAAACAGCGAGTGGCCTCCAACTGAGCCTCCTCTGCATTATAACCATAGCACACCTCTTCAAAATTGGTGGCACGCACCGCGGGCTCCTGCTCGCGAACGCTTACACGGGGAATCTTATTTGCCATAGCCCTTAAAAACAGTTACATTTATGATTATGTTTATCGGTTGCCTCACCCTCCTGCTTACGATACATAGCCTGACGACGCATAGCCTCATCGAAATCTACCTGATGGCCATCGAACTCGGGGCCATCTACGCAGGTGAAGTATGTCTTTCCGCCTACACTCACGCGGCACGCACCACACATACCCGTGCCATCGACCATCAACGCATTGAGCGATACGGTTGTAGGCAACGCGTACTCCTTCGTGGTGAGTGTCACGAACTTCATCATAATCATCGGGCCGATGGCTACGCACTCGTCGTAGCTCTTAGCTTCGTTATCAATCAAATCCTTGATTTTGGCCGTAACCATACCCTTGAAACCGCAAGAGCCATCATCTGTGGCGATATACAGATTATCTGCAACCTTGGCCATCTCCTCGGTATATATCAACATCGAGGCGCTCTTTGCACCTATAATAACATCGGCCTTGCAACCGTGCTCATACAGCCACTTTACCTGCGGATATACGGGAGCAGTACCTACGCCACCCGCAACAAAGAGGTAACGACGGCTCTTAAGCTCCTCCTCCGAGAGGTGAACAAACTCCGAAGGGTTACCCAACGGGCCTGCAAAATCGGCTATATAATCGCCCTCACCAAACGTGCACAACTTACGCGTTGACACTCCGATGGCCTGTATTACGATGGTTACCGTGCCATCCTCCTTGTCGTAATCGGCAATAGTAAGGGGCACACGCTCGCCTTGCTCGTCCACGCGAACAATGACAAACTGTCCGGGCAGCGCACTATGCGCTACACGCGGAGCCTCGATACGCAGCAAATAGATATTATCTGCCAACGTTCTCTTCTCAACAATTCTAAACATAAGCATTTTGAGTTCCAAGAACTCGATTGGTATTTCCTAACTTTCCTAACTGACTAATCTACAACGATGGCCGTCACACGCATAGTCTGCATTGGACGCGCAGGGTCGTTGGTTATAATCCTTAAGCGATCGACCCAAACGCCGTGGCTGCAATCTGACGTGTCGAGCGTGAGTTTTACTGCTATCTGCTCCCCAGCTTTCACTCTATCACCAGCCTTCAAGGAGCAATTAAGAGCATTTGTATTCCACTCTACTGCCCTGATTATCAAATCACTTTCTCCATTATTAACAAGGCTAAGCGATGCATTAGTCACCGTTTTACCCTGTTTTATCTCGCCAAATTTAATAAATTTTTTTGATAATTCGCAACTTGGCTGCAATATATCCTCCGTATGTCTATCAAATTTATCGACGGCAATGGCATTCATCGTAACAATAACCGGTGCTTCGCGGCCATTTACCTGCAGGCCAAACATATCCTCCAGCGTACCATATCGATTGCTCTCGGCCGCCACCTCATACGAGATGACAATATCTCCCTTCTCGCCAGCCTTCATTATTGCGGGGGCCTCCACGCGAGCCATACCGCTACTCTGCTTAGGGAGTAATTTCAAAGCTACATCGCGGCCCGAGGTATTAATCCACCCTATCCGCTCCGAAACACGCTCTCCACGCCCTACATAGGCAAACGAGTGGAAATTTATTGCCAGTCGCACACCACCACCCAAATCAAAGGGATATAACTCCTCCACGCTCTTCTCGCGCGGAGAGACATTGCCCTCCAACATCAACGTAACGGGCTTGGTGGATATCGAGGTCATCACCGACACACCCTTTGAGAACTTTCCGGGACGATTCATCGGGTCAAACGCAACCTTAATCTCCCCACGCTGCCCCACAAGGATTGGCTTGCGCGAATAGGACGGCGTTGTACAACCACATCCGCTCACCACATCGACGATGACAATTGGCCTCGAGGAGCGGTTCTCAAATGTAAAAGTATGCTCCACTTTGCCATTCTGCTCGGCAATTTCGCCAAAATTCCACGTCGTATGGTCAAATACGAGCTGCTCCTGCGCCCCCACTGCAAACGGTAAAAGCGCAAAAACGACAACCAAAAGTATATTATAATATAGTGTAAACCTCATTTCAGGTACAAAAATACATTTTTTTTAATATTTTTTTCAAATTTTCTTGCACAATAAAAAAAAGTGCCTTATATTTGCACTCGCAAAACGAAAGATAAACGTTCTGTAACAAACGCCTGAATAGCTCAGTTGGTTAGAGCACATGACTGTTAATCATGGGGTCCTAGGTTCAAGTCCTTGTTCAGGCGCATTTCGGGAGTTTAGCTCAGCTGGTTCAGAGCATCTGCCTTACAAGCAGAGGGTCGGCGGTTCGAATCCGTCAACTCCCACAAAACAAAAGCAACCCAAAAGGTTGCTTTTTTTGTTTTCTGGGAGTATTCTCCCAATTATATTTACATTCCCACCCCATTCCCCTCCCTTTGACAAAGGAAGGGGCTTTTAATTAGCAACTGGTTTTGCAAATAGTGGCTTGTCATCGCCCCGCGGGAGCGATACGGGAAGGCATTAAGCGGAGCAGACATCGTCTGCGCAGTAGCCAATCCGTCATTTTCAATTATATTTACATTCCCACCCCATTCCCCTCCCTTTGACAAAGGAAGGGGCTTTTAATTAGCAACGGGTTTTGCTTATAGTAGCCTGTCATCGCCCTGCGGAAACAATACCGAAAAGTCTTTTTTCATCTCAATTATACTATTCCAAAAAATATTCGTATATTTGGGGAAATAACCCATTTATACTATGACCATTTACCTACGAACCATCATTATTGCAGCTACCCTGCTGCTAACATCCGTATCCTATGCCCAGCAGATAGCTATACCAGGCGAAAATAGCAGGAAAGAGGCCATCGACTATGACTATTTTCCGCATCGCCAATACGCTTTCGTGTGGCGCAACTGGACGGTTGTCCCCAAAGATAAGATAGCACAAATCCTATCAACATCGGTAGAGAATGTCGAGGCGTTAGCCACCTCTATGGGACTTCCTGCCGAGCAGAGTGTAGAGCCCGAATGGGCAACTACCCGCGGTTACATCACCGTACTGCGCCGTAATTGGCATCTATTGCCGTATGAGCAACTCACGCAACTGCTCGGGATGAGCCGTGAGGAGCTGAAATTCAGACTCATCGAGGACGACTTCCTTTTCACCAAGCTCGGCAAAATAAAACCTTTCTGCCAACCGCTAAGTTACGTAGAGCCTACAGTCGAGATGAAGGCTCACGCAGTACGTATAGCCTCCGAGGTAGCACCTTTTATGTCAACCCTTGCGGCGCAGGAGCCTCGCTTTGGCTTTGTGCGTGAGTTTGAGCAGGTTGGCCACAGCGATAAGAGCAAAACCGAGAGTCAGGATGGCTTTGAACTGAGAATGATATTCCCCTATTTTGCCGCCTTTGGCGACCCCCTGCTTGACCACGAGCTAACGACATACCCCGAGGAACTCTTCCGTCGCCTGTCGGATGTGGGTGTAAACGGTATATGGGTACACTCCGTTCTGCGTATGATGGTAGAGCCCGACGATAAGGGTTTTCCTGGTGATGAGCGTGCTGCAGAGCGTATCGAGGGGCTTCAGCTTTTGGTAAATCGCGCAGCAAAGTATGGAATCAAGATATACTTATATGTAAATGAGCCCCGTGCCCTCGAGCCCGAATTCTTCACATCAACCGAGCAACGTAAGGCTTATGGCGGAGCTATTAAGGGCGATTTGCAGGCCTTCTGCCCCTCAAATCCCGAAGTATTGGCGTGGCTGACACGCTCGATGGAGAGCCTGTTTACTAAGGTAAAGGGCTTAGGAGGTGTCTTTACTATCACCGCATCCGAGAATCTCACCACCTGCGTATCGCATAACAATCAGCACCTTTGCGAGAACTGCAAAGATGCCGATTATGAGGAACTTATAGCAAGCGTAACGGCTGCCATCGAGAGAGGCGTACATAATGCAGCACCCGATGCAAAGGTTATAGCGTGGGATTGGGGGTGGCCCGAAGCGAGTTGCGAGGAGATAATAAATCGCCTGCCAAAGCAGTGCTGGTTTATGTCGGTTAGTGAGTGGTCTATGCCTATTAACAGAGGTGGCGTAGAGTCCATCATTGGAGAGTATTCAATATCTACCGTAGGCCCTGGCCCGCGTGCTACGCGTAACTGGGAGTATGCACGTCAGGAGGGTTTGAAAACTGTGGCCAAGGTACAGGTGAACTCCACCTGGGAGCTATCTATCGTACCTGCCATTCCTGCGCTTGATTTAGTTGCCCAGCACGCCGAGAATCTTTCAAAACAGAGTGTAAATGGCGTGATGCTCAGCTGGTCGCTGGGAGGATACCCCTCGGAGAATCTAAAGCTCTTCCAGTCGTTTAATCGCGGCGAACACGCTGACGAAGTGCTGAAGGATTTGGCGATGGCAGAATATGGTGATAAAGCCGCTGCGTTAGTACGTGAGGCGTGGAGAGCCTGCTCAGAGAGCTTCAAAGAGTATCCATATCATAGTGGTGTTGTCTATTTTGGTCCTCAACATATGGGCCCATCTAATCCTCTGCTGATAAAGCCATCGGGCTTTCACTCTACAATGGTTGGCCAGCCCCACGACGATTTGGACAAGTGGCGTGCCGTATATCCTACGAAGGTATGGATTCAGCAGATGGAGCGCTCTGCCGCAGGCTTTGCTGAGGGCGTAAAATTACTTGCAAAGGCCCGCGAGGTGGTTGACGAGCAGCATAGAGCCCAATTGGAGAGCCTCTATCGCCGTGCCGAGGCTGTTAGAATACATCTTCAGTCGGCTGCCGAGCAGGGACGTTTTGTCGAAGCTCGTAATAACTACTACTTCGCACGAAACAGCGCCACACGTAACGAGTACATCAAGATTATGCGCGAGGCCTGCGCCGCCGAGAAAAAACTCATAACCGACGCCCTGCAGGTCGTATCACGCGACTCATCCATTGGCTACGAATCATCAAACCACTATTTCTACGTGCCAATAGATTTAGTCGAGGCATACATCAGCATCCTCCACGTCGAGAGATGGTTAGAAAAAATATCATAAAACAAAAAACGACAGACGTAAGATTATAAAGTATGCCCCATCGAAATAAGATACTACACCTTGCATCGTGGATGATTGTCGTCATCTGCTGCTCAATGATGGGCTGCAAGAGTTTTGATGAGCCTGCAGGCGAGGGTGACAACCCCGATGCGGCGAATATATCTATTGCAGATTTACACTCGATGGTTGCGGGGCGCAGGGTGGTAATTAACGAGGATATAACCATTGGTGGCTACGTGACAACAAGCGATGAGGCGTCTAATTTTTATCGTACATTTATAATTGAGGATGCATCTGGCGGCACGGAGGTGATGGCCGGACTGTATGACCTACATAACATATATCCAAAAGGTTACTATCTGACCGTCAGTCTAAAAGGGTGTGCCGTTGGCGAAAATCTTGGCATAATGCAGATTGGAATGCCTGCAGAAGATTACAGCTACTACCCCACCGACTATTTTTCGTCACGGGTCGTAATGGACAAGCACGTGAAGCGATATAACCTTAGGCGGGACATTGCCCCGACACCCCTTGCAATCAAGGATTTGAGTATGGATTATTGTGGTCGTCTGGTGAATATCGCTGGCCTCACTCCTACGCAGGAAGGTGTATGGGCAGGATACGCCATATTTACCGACAAGAACGGCCAATACATAGCCGTATATACATCGGAATATGCCGATTATGCACAAAATTCCCTGCCCACGTGGAGTGTAAGCATTACGGGTATTCTACAATATGGCAAAGTCGATGGAGAAGAGTATTACATAATTAAGATGCGCGATGAGAAGGATTGTAGTAGCAATAATTAGCGTGATAATACTCTCCGCCTGCCACGACTCGTCAGCCGAGAGGAGTGAGCGTCCGCACGGAACAATATCCATTGCGCACCTGAAATCTTTGGCTACATCGGAGTCATATACTATCACCGATGACATAGCTATCGAGGGTTACGTCGTGGCCAACGACCTCTTTGGCGAGTACCACAAATCAATCGTAATATGCGACCATAGCGGCGGCATAGAGATAGCAATCGACCTGCGCCAAACAGCATCCAAGTTCCCTATATCGGCCCGCGTAGTGGTATATTGCTCGGGGCTTGCCATCGGGGATTATGGAGGACAACTGACTTTAGGTGCTATTCCCGAAGGCAAATATACCGTTGACCGCATCTTAGAAAAGGACCTGGAGCGATACATCCTTATCGATAAAACCTCGCCCAAAGCCATAGAGCCGACAGAGGTGACCATAAACGATATAACTACAGCACATATAGGCAATTACATCCGCCTGAACGATGTAACATTTGCCTCCCAAGCAGACCTTACGTGGTGCGACAAAGACTCCGCAACGGGCGAATACGTCGCCACAGAACGCAACATTTCAGACCGAGCAGGGAACAGCTTTATGGTAAGAACAATACCCGAATGTCACTATCGCAATGAGAAGATTCCATCGGGATACGGCGACTTGTTTGGCATAGTCGAATATTTCAATGGCAGCTACTCGCTACGCATTGTGAATCATCAGATTATATTTTAGAAAAAAAGCGTCCAACCGTAAGTGGACACCCTTAATCTTTATAAACAGAGGTATATTACTTCTGCAAAGCCTCCCAAAGCATATCCTTCAGCTTTGTGATATTCATATTTGCAACCGACGATATAAACACCGATGGCACACCCTCGGGCAGCGTAGGACGCATCTCCTCAATCAGCTCATCATCCAGCATATCGCACTTTGTAACGGCCAGCAGACGCTGCTTATCCAACAGCTCGGGATTATACTGCGTAAGTTCGCCCAACAGAATCTCATAATCCTTGGCAATGTCGTCGCTATCGGCCGGCACCATAAACAGCAGCACCGAGTTACGCTCAATATGACGCAAGAAGCGTGTTCCGAGGCCCTTGCCCTCGTGCGCACCCTCGATAATACCGGGGATATCGGCCATCACGAATGACTTATGGTCGCGCACCTCAACAATTCCGAGGTTAGGCTCAAGTGTCGTAAAGGCGTAGTTTGCAATCTTGGGCTTCGCAGCCGACACAACTGATAAAAGTGTACTCTTACCAGCATTTGGAAATCCTACAAGACCCACATCTGCCAACACCTTAAGTTCGAGGATGAAAGCACCCTCATCGCCCTCCTCACCGGGCTGTGCATAGCGTGGAGCCTGGTTTGTTGCGCTCTTGAAGTGCCAGTTACCCAAACCGCCACGGCCGCCCTTGAGCAGTGTCAAGCGATCGCCGTGCTCGGTAACCTCACCCACATACTCGATGGTTGTCGTGCCATCCTCCTGCTCCACCAGACGGCGAGCCACCGTACCCAGCGGAACGGGGATAACGATATCCTCGGCATCTTTACCCGACGAACGTGCGCCGTGACCACCCTCACCATCCTCAGCAAACTGGTGACGCTGGTACTTAAGGTGGATAAGAGTCCAATACTGGCGGTCACCTTGCAGAATAATGCTACCACCCTTACCTCCATCACCACCATCGGGTCCACCGAAGGCAACGAACTTCTCACGACGGAAGTGGCACGAACCAGCACCACCGTGGCCCGAACGGGCAAAAATCTTCACATAGTCCACAAAATTTGAACCTGCCATAATGACTCTCGTTTTAATTGATTAATTTTCTTGCGGCAAAGATAGTTTTTTCCTGCCAAACGGCCAAATTCTAAAACTTCCACGACACAACTCCGTAGAATGTTCTTGGGTAGGCATAGGTCAGCACATCGTCCTGCGGCATATACACCCTACGCGCACCACTCATATAGTTACGTATGCGCGATGATTCATATCCGCCATAAACCACATCTCGCTGTCCCAACAAATTCCTTACCGACAGCGTCAGCGACAGACGTGAACGACCGATATTAAACCAACGTGACACCGAGGCATCGACCGTTACGGCATCATCCAAACAACGCTGGCTTATAAACGAGCGATATATCTCATCCGACACGGAGGCTTGTAGTGCAACACGCTCGGTACGGCGAATGGGCGATGCATCAACATATCGCATAGCTGCAAGCTGTGCCCCGACAGATGCTGCCCATCCACGATAGTTGAGATATGTTAGCTCGGCCGAGAGGCTCAGCATAGGCGCTCCTCCCACATAGCAATCGTCCATAAAACTCTCCGAGTGAGAGCTAATAATCTCGTTGCTGGTATCTGCATAGTGTGTTACATAAGGATTCTTCGTATAGATATACTGCCCCGCGGCCGCCGAGAATGATGCGCGCCACACTTTTGAAAGACGTACATCAGCCGCAGCCTCCACGCCATAACGCATCGTACCCAACCCCTCAACATCCACATCGCAGTAGGTTGCCGACAGGTCATCGTAGGCACGAAAAACATCTCTTTCGTCAGTGGTCTGCGTAAAATATGCCGTCAGGAGCAAATCAAGGGCTGTAGAGCTGAATTTGTAGTTCAGCTCGGCTGCAATCCGCTTCTCCGTTGTGGGATTATCCACCACGCGGTTGTTATACAGCGGATTCAGAAATAGATTCTTCACATCGGGGGCCGCCTCACTTATCATCGCTGCCAGCGAGATATTATGACGTGCCGAGAACGAATAGCCCGCCATAGCCTTAATGGTATAAGGAGCAAAATCAACCTTAGCCGAGCGGCCATACGATTTATCGCCAGGGAACAACTCCTTCTCAAAATAGCCCCTGCGCAGCTGCTCCTGCACGCCCACAGCCAAATCGACATTTATATGCCAACGCTTCACGGCATACTCAAACATAACATCCGCTTGAAGCGAGCGGGCAACAAGCTCATAATCATATGAGAAACGCTCTCCCTCGGCAACCAGACGGTTGGGGTTATGCAAATCATTCTGCAGACTATTTGAGTAGGTGTCGTCATCTATCAGGAAATAATCCACATCACGCAGATGCGTTGCTCCCATCAGGTCGGCCATACGCTTATAATTACGAGATGAGTCATATCGGCCTCGCACACCATAGCCAATGGTTAGATTCTGCCCCAGCTCTGTGCTGAAGCGCAGCAGGAACTCCGCACGAGCAATCCTCTCCACACGCTCATCCATAGCGTAGATAGCGCCATCAGCCGACATACGGTTTTGATTATACAGCTCTGCCCAATCAATCTGTGTGTAACGCTCATTCCTGGAACGCCACTCATCGGCAACTGCCGCAGCAACATCTTTATCGGAGTAATAGCTCGGCATATAGCGGTAATTATCGGGTCGTGGCGTCATAGCATCATACCACCCAAGCGTGGAGTAGCTGCGCTCGCCATAATCGCCACCCACCGAGAGAGTCATCTGCGTAGCCGCTCCAATCGGAGCCGATAGCGAAGCCATAACAAACGGCACAGCATCCTTGCGCACACGCGAGTTACGCACACCGCCACTCTGTTGTCCCCACGAGGGATTGTATAGATTATTACCCGTAAGTGTAAATGCCTCCTCGGTAGAGCCCGAGCGTAATCCCCGTTCTCCCACATTCGCAAGAGCCACAAGCGAGATTATCGCTCCCGAGTCATAGCTCTTGGCCAAGCGCACGGCAGCATCTATCGAGTTATTATAAACGCCCTTGACATATAAATCATCGCCACCCTTGGCCGCAGCATACAGCGACATACTCCAGCCCCGCCGCATAAGCGAATGAATAGTAGCCCTCACGCCACCAAGATACCCCCTGCCAGAGAAAAATACGCCCACATTTCCGCCACCAAGCGGCACGCCATTCACGGTCGTAAACTCATCCTCTCCTGCCATACCCGAAATATTATTACGGCTGTGCGTCACGCCTGCATAGGCTCTCTCGCTAAGACCCAGACGGCGTAGTATAGAGATATTCGAGTGGCGTAGTGATACGCCGTCAAGTGTTGCCGTACGCTCGGTAAAATAGAATCCGCGCCGTGCATTCTCCACAAACGAGAAGCGATACTTGGTTACATCCTCGTATAAATCGCGGTGTTGATGCATAGCCCGATAAAAGAGCAACGTATCGGTTACGACAGGCTCCGACGAGAGCAACTCTTCGTCTATTTTGTATAGGCGATAATCATCCACCTCCTGCGCCGTAGCGGTCTGCAGCAGAAATAGGGCAAATATGAGTATAGTTATTTTTCGCATCGCAAGACAAATTTACGAAAAAGATTCTCTCTTATTGGAAAAACTGCTCGGATTTTGTAAATTTGCTAAAATTTGAAAATTTTACCATTATGCTTATACGTGATTTACAACCGACATTGGTGTGGGAGCAGTTTGAGGCTATCACTCGCGTTCCACGCCCATCAAAAAAGGAGGAGCGCATAATTGAGTTCCTGATTGACTTTGCAAAGAGACACAACTTAGAGTATCAGCGTGACAAAATCGGTAACGTAGTAATTCGCAAGCCCGCCACCGCGGGTTACGAGCAACGTGAAACCGTGATTCTGCAGTCGCATATGGATATGGTGTGCGAGAAGAACTCGGATGTAGATTTCGACTTCGACACCGAGCCTATTCGTGCCGTTGTTGATGGCGAGTGGGTACGTGCCGAGGGCACTACACTCGGTGCTGATTGCGGTATCGGTATGGCTGCGGCGATGGCTTTGCTGCTGGACACCGAGGCTGAGCACGGCCCCATTGAGGCTCTCTTTACTGTTGACGAGGAGACGGGATTGACAGGTGCCTTCAATCTTGGCGAGGGTATGCTCAACGGCAAGTATCTGATAAACCTCGACTCGGAGGATGAGGGTGAGATTTTTATCGGTTGTGCCGGCGGTGTAGATACATTGGCAACGTTCAACATCGCGCTTGAGCCAGCACCTAAGGGGTACGAGTTCTACCGATTCGATGTGTCGGATTTGGTGGGAGGCCACTCGGGTGACGATATCAACAAGGGTCGAGCAAACTCTAACAAGATTGTTGCCCGCCTGCTACTTGAGGCTCAAGATGAGTATGAGGGTCGTATGAGTTATTTCGATGGCGGCAATCTGCGCAACGCCATTCCGCGCGAGGCTTATGCCGTAGTTGGCGTTCCTGCAAAGTTGAAGGAGAAGTTCGAAGCTCGTGTTAAGCAATTTATGGATGACGTTAAGGAGGAGTTCCACTTCACTGAGCCTGATATGCGTCTGGCACTGAGTCCTATGCCTGGCGTGGAGGAGGTTCTCGCGCTCGCATCACAAAAGAGCCTGCTGGGCGCATTGGTAGGTGTTCCCAATGGAGTGCTGGCGATGTCGGCCGCTATTCCTGGTCTTGTGGAGACCTCAACAAACCTTGCATCGGTGAAGTTTGCCGACAAGAAAAAGGTTATCGTAACCACCTCGCAACGCTCATCTGTAGAGAGCGCAAAGCTATATGCTAAGCAGGCCGTAGAGTCAGTATTCCTGCTCGCAGGTGCAGAGGTTGTACACTCGGACGGCTACCCAGGCTGGGCACCCAACCCCGATTCGTTGCTGCTAAAGCGTACCGTGGAGAGCTACGAGCGCCTGTTCGGTGTTGAGCCTAAGGTAAAGGCTGTACACGCGGGTTTGGAGTGTGGTCTATTCCTTGAGAAATATCCCCACTTGGAGATGGTATCATTTGGCCCTACGCTGCGCGGTGTTCACTCGCCCGACGAGCGACTGGAGATTTCTACCGTTGATAAATTCTGGCTCCTATTGAAGGAGGTTGTCAAGAGTATGTAACAATTATGAAACGCTATATTCTAACCCTACTTATATTGATTTGCACACTTCCACTTGCGGCACAAAAGCCGCAGGCGGAGGTTGACCTCGGGCAGATGACCTTCGTAAGACAATCTTTCGTGCGCAACTTCTACAATCTGCGCAAGGTTGTCAGCCAGATAAATCTTGAGGGGACAAATCTTATGCTTCCAAACTCGGCAAATCTTATAGTTGAGAACAAAAAGGATGCTCCAATCCTTAAGCAATATGGTCGCACGCTCGACATTAGAAGTGGCCGAAGCGTGGAATCGACTATTCGCGTTGGTTCTTTTCATCCCTATCTATGCTATGAGGCTGAGTTCTCGCAACTTAACGACAACGTAGAGGTTGGAATTGCATTCTACCCCAATAGCGGAGAGGGCCGCAGCGTCCGCATCGTCTATCGCTGCGGAGAGATTATATCGGCAGCAACCGACGATGGTAACGATACTATCTTGGCTCGTAAACATATCGGCTCAACAGAGGATATCAACCTGCGCGTGCAATATACGGGAGTACGTTTCCACGTGTTCCGCATACACAAGAACGGCGAAGCCGAGCTGCTGTACAGCGTCGAGAACGATATGCGACAGGTGGATAGCTCGATAACCCACTCGTTCGGTATCTACGCCGACCTGCCCGCGAGCGAGAGTGTTACGCTGCATCGTGCCGAGTGCGCCCTCACGTGCGGAACGGGACAGGCTGACCCGCAGATTATACAATATACCGACGGCTCGCCGCTTATTCGTGACGGCCGCCTATATTTGTGCTTCACGACGCGAGGATTCGAGCGCATCTTCGACTCATATCAGGGTGTCTATTCGCTCGACTTGGCCTCATACGAGTTACGTCTGGAGGGAGCGTTGTTCTTTGGCAAGGAGGATGGGATTATGTACGGCTTCCACGCCACGAAGGTTGTTTATGACCCCGCAATAGAGGAGTTTTTGGTGATGACAACCACACACGAGGATACGCATACGCTGGCCTACTGCTCAACCAAGGCCGACCTGCTACACGGCCTGCATTTTCTGGAGTGCAAGGAGCTTGACTTCCCGCATAACTACACTCGCGGCCACGGCTACAACACCGAGGACCCCGATTTCTTCTACGACAGCGAGACCAAAAAGTGGCGTTTGGCATACTGCGCGCTGAAGGATAAATCGTATGTCACATATCTCTGTGAGAGTGATAACTGGAATGGCCCTTACAAGCAGATTGCCGAGTCCGTGCAGAACAACAATACGGGTATTCGCATCACTACCGTTGGTGGTCGCCGCTACGTTTTGAGTGGCGGTACGGATACAACGTTCTACATCTACGACTACCCCACGCTCCGCTACGAAGGTACCTTCCGCCAGCAATATGCCAACGGTGGGTTCCGCGGCTGGCCGACAATCGTTCCGATACCCTACGGTAACTATGAGCGTTATCTGTGGATTACATTCGATAGAGGTGCGCAGACGGGTCGCTACTCATACGGAACGTTGTATTTTTACCTGGGCGACCAGATGTGGAGAAAGGAGTAACGATGGCAGAGAATCTAATTATAGCCGAGGGTGGCAAGGAGCAGAAATATGAGTTGCTCCACAAGCAGATTGCCGCGCTGGTCAATGGCGAGAGCGACACAATAGCCAATATGGCCAATGTGGCGGCGATGATACACGCAACGTTTGGCTTCTGGTGGACAGGATTCTACCGCGTTGTGGGTGAAGAGTTGGTTTTAGGGCCTTTTCAGGGGCCGCTGGCGTGTAGTCGTATCCGCTATGGTCGTGGCGTATGCGGCACGGCGTGGAAAGAGCAGGTGACGCAGGTCGTACCCGATGTGGAGCTTTTCCCTGGCCATATAGCGTGTAGTTCATTGTCGCGCAGCGAGATAGTTGTGCCCGTATGGAGCGATGAGGAGATTGTTGCCGTACTAGATATCGACAGCGAGCATTTGGCTACATTCGACCAGGTGGATAAGCTGTGGCTGGAGAAGATTGTCGCCCTGCTATATAAATAAGGTATAAATCACGCGAAAATCAGAAATTCATTTTTTATGTGATATTCTCACATTTTTTCGGCCGAAAATTTGGTTTATAAAATAAACTACTTTATATTTGTATCAACAAAGAGTCCACGAGGCTCGCAGAACTAAATTCTCAACTATTACAATTATCTTATTATGGAAAACAACAAACTTTCTGAGGCACAGAGCTTGGAGCTTATCACCTCAATGATTCAGGACTCACGTTCACGCTTAGCACGTAACTCGGGTACGCCATTCCTTATTTGGGGTTACACCACCGTTGCCGTATCGCTCTTCAACGCCTTGGCGCTCTATTTGGGCTGGAGTCACGCCTGGGCTTGGTCGTGGTTTACAATCCCCGTTATCGGATGGTTAGGAATGATGCTTCTATTCAAGCAGGAGCCGAGCGCCCGCAACTACATCGACCGCATTGTCTCGATGATATGGGTCGTAATTGGATTATCGTTTGCGTGGTTATTTGTCGGAGCTGTTGTCTTTGGCTGCTCGATTAGCTTCCTCACCGTAGTTGTGATGGGTATCGGAACGGTTTTAACGGGCTGTGTTATCAAGCATCGCACAACAGCTATATGCGGCTGGGCAGCAATGTGTGCATCGCTTATCTTCCCCATCGTCTATTTCATAATGGCTAAGAGTGGTTCTGCTTCAGCTATCTCAGAGGTTTGGATTTGGGGTGAGTTGATAGTTTTTGCCTTAATATTCCTCGTAATGATGGTTATCCCTGGCCATATCCTCAACCACAAGTATAACAAATAATCCGACAGCGTATGTTCAAAGAGTTAAACCCGCTGTTACATTCGGAGTTGCGCTTGGCTGTGATGTCAGTGCTGCTGAGTGTTGAGAGTGCCGATTTTGTCTTTCTGCGCGAACAGACGGGAGCTACGGCAGGCAACCTAAGCGTACAGATTGACAAACTCCAGCAAGCAGGATACATCACTGTCGAAAAGGGGTTTCAAGGCAAGAAGCCACGTACCACCTGCGCCATCACTGAGCAAGGTATCGCCGCATTCGAGGAGTATGTTGCGGCACTGAAGAGCTACATAGGGAAAGGATTATAAATAAAAGGTTGTCCGTATGGACAACCTTTTATTTATGACGCAAAGCCAACTCGCGCTCCATATCCTCTATCGAGCAACCCATCTGCTCCATCAGCACCAGCAGGTGGTAAATCATATCCGATGCCTCGTATATAAAACGGTCACGGTTGCCATCCACAGCCTCCACGACGCTCTCTACGGCCTCCTCGCCAACCTTCTGAGCAATCTTCTTCACACCCTTAATAAAGAGTTTTGTGGTATATGAGCCTTCGGGCATATCACGGTGACGTTGCTGCACGACGCTCTGCAAGTGGCGGATAAAGCCCTCGCTATCGGGCGTATCAAAGCAGCTCGTTGTTCCTCGGTGACAAGTTGGGCCAATAGGGTCGGCCTTAACCAGCAGCGTATCCATATCGCAGTCGGCGTACATATCCTTTACAAGCAGGAAATTACCGCTCGTCTCGCCCTTGGTCCACAGAGTATTTCGCGTACGTGAGAAGAAGCTCACACGCCCCTCCTCAACGGTCTTATCGTATGCCTCGCGGTTCATATATCCGAGCATCAGCACCTTGAGCGTAGTCGCATCCTGCACAATGACGGGCAACAGACCATCGGCACACTTTTCGAGGTTAAAATCATCGAATGTTAACATCTCACATCAATATTTAATCGTTTTAACTCCTGTTTCAGGTCGGCAACCGTAATCTCTCCAAAGTGGAAGATACTTGCCGCCAAAGCCGCATCGGCACGCCCCTTTGTCAGCACATCGGCAATATCCTGCACCGAGCCGGCACCTCCCGAGGCGATAATAGGAATGGAAATCTCCTCCGCAAGGCGGGCAAACGTTTCACAAGGATATCCCGAACGCGTGCCATCGTGATTCATCGAGGTAAAGAGAATCTCTCCTGCACCGCGCTCCTGCGCCTCACGTGCCCACGAAAAGAGCTCCTTATCGCAGGGGCGACTTCCGCCGTGTGTCGTGGCACGCCAAATGCCATCCTCCATCTGTCGGGCATCAATCGCCACGACAACAAACTGACTGCCGTAACGCGACGCAATCGCATCTATAAGCGATGGATTTGCAATAGCGGCCGAGTTTATCGAAATCTTATCCGCTCCTGCATCCAGCAGACGCGAAGCATCCTCCAGCGAGGATATACCACCACCAACAGTAAACGGGATATTTATACCATCGGCTATTCGCTCCACCAATCGGGTAAAGGTATTACGTCCCTCACGCGTAGCACTGATATCGAGATATACCAACTCGTCAGCACCTCCGCGAGCATAGAACTGGCCCAACTCCACAGCATCGCCAACATCGCGCAGGTCAAGGAAATTCACACCCTTAACCGTACGCCCCTCCTTAACATCTAGACAGGGAATTATGCGTTTAGCAACCATCGCTCAATATCTTTTAATGTTATACGATTCTCATATATAGCCTTGCCAACGATAACCTTGCGAAGCTGTTTTTCGTTCAGGCGCTCGATGTCGGCCATTGAGCCAATACCACCCGAAACGGTGAAATCAACACTCGGATAATGCTCCTGCAAGCCTACATACAGCTCATCCGACGGGCCTTGCAGCATACCATCCTTGGTTATATCTGTACATATCACCTGACTCAAACCGTGAGGCAGGAAGCCGTCAATCAGCTCCTCAATCGTTACGGCCAAATCCTCCTGCCAACCATTCACCGACACTCGGCCCTCGCGCACATCGGCACCCAGCACCATCTTCTCACCTCCAAATGTCTGCAACCACTCGGCAAACAACATCGGCTGCTGCGCTGCTACGCTACCCACGATAGCATACGTAGCACCATAATCAAACAAGGCTCGGAGCGAATCCTCGCTCTTTACGCCACCACCCCACTCAATCTCTACGGATGCGCCTACGGCCATCTTCTCAAGTGTGCGGAGGTTCTTCGGTGCCGAAGATTTTGCACCATCCAAATCGACTACGTGAATACGCTTAACTCCACAATCGGCATATCGCTTGGCCATATCAACGGGCGATGCGTCATATACCTTACGGCGCTCATAGTCGCCCTGCGAAAGACGCACGCAACGCCCCTCGATAATATCTATGGCGGGAATTATCTCTATACGGCTCATAACTTCAGGAAATTTTCAATTATACGCTCGCCCACATCACCACTCTTTTCGGGGTGAAACTGCGTGCCGTAGAAGTTTTCGTACTTCAGCGCCGCACTAAACATCTTGCCGTGCGTTGCCGTGGCAATCGTATCGGGGCATAGCTCAGGGTAATATGAGTGTACAAAATATACATAGCTACCACCATCCAAACCCTTAAAGAGTTTTGTTTCGAGGTTACCAATCTGGTTCCAGCCCATATGTGGCACCTTCAAATCGGCCGCAGGCTCGAAACGCTTGACGTGCGAATCAAAGATATTCAGGCAATCAACATCGCCCTCCTCGCTGTGGCGACACATAACCTGCATACCCACACAAATACCCAACACCGGACGGCGTAATGAACGGATGACATCCACCAAGCTGGCATCGCGCAGATTCTGCATCGCCTCGGCCGCATTTCCCACACCGGGCAACAACACTCTATCGGCTGAGCGAATCACCTTCGGGTCGGCCGTAACGCAAAACTCGGCGCCCAAACGCTTCAACGCATTCTCCACCGAGCGGAGGTTACCCATCTTATAATCTACGATAGCTATCATAATACACCTTTGCTTGAGGGTAAGTCATACTTGAACACGTCGCGGCGAATGGCCATCTTCAGTGCGCGGGCAAATGCCTTGAATACACCCTCAATCAGGTGGTGATTGTTCTCACCTTTGGCCTCGATATGCAGGTTACAACGCATAGCCACGCACAACGACTTGAAGAAGTGCTTAAACATCTCTGTCGGCACATCCCCTACTCTCTCGCGGGTGAAGGGTACATCCCACACAAAATCGGCACGGCCACCGAAATCAATCAACACCATAGCCTTGCACTCATCCATCGGCAACACAAAACCATAGCGGTCGATACCGCGCTTCGAGCCGAGAGCCTGCAAGATAGCCTCTCCCAAAGCGATAGCTACATCCTCCATTGTATGGTGTTCGTCAACCTCCAAATCGCCCTTACAAATGGCCGTGAGCGACACACCTGCGTGGTGCGGAATCTGCCACAGCATATGGTCAAAGAACTTCAGACCTGTATCCACCTGCGACTCGCCTGCGCCATCCAAATCCACCTCGATACGAATATCCGTCTCCGAAGTCTTACGTACCACCTCCGCACGACGCTCCGTGCGACGCAGAAACTCTGCAATCTCATTCCAGCGGTTAGTCACAAGCACACAAGTCGAAGCATACGCCTTATCCTTAAGCATTGCCGCACCTAACGTGGGTGGTTGCAACAAAATAGCCTTCGCACCGAGATTATACGCCAGCTCCACATCGGTCAGGCGGTCACCAATAACATAGCTCGCCGCCAAATCGTACTCACCCGTCATATACTCCCCGAACATTCCCGTACCGGGCTTACGCGTAGGCATATTATCCTGCGGGAAGGTGGGGTCCACCAGCTGGTTATCAAAGAAAACACCCTCGCCCGCCAATGTGCGCATCATCTTTATATGCGCAGGCCAGAAGGTCTCCTCTGGGAAGGTATTTGAGCCCAAGCCATCCTGATTCGAGGCCAGCACAAGTTCATAGTCGAGTTGCGCCAATGAACTCAAACCCGAAATAGCACCCGGAATAAACTCCAACTTCTCCAATGAATCCACCTGATAATCCTCGGGTGGCTCGGCCAAAATGGTTCCGTCACGGTCAACGAATAGTACTCTCTTCATATCTCTTTAGTGATTTTATCAATTTTTCATTCTCTTCAGGCAGGCCAACGGTCAAACGCAGACACCCCTCACAACCCTTCACACGGTTACGGTTACGAACAATAATTCCATCGGCTATCAAAAAGTCATACACCGCATCGGCATCATCAAAGCGCGCCAGCACGAAATTCGCATCGCTCGGATATACGCGCTGCACCATCTTCATACCCTTTAATGCCTCGGCAAGCACAGCGCGCTGAGCCTTAATCTCCACAACCTCCGTATCTATACCTTTGGCAAGTAGGCCGCTAACGATACTCATCGTCGCAACGTTGATATTGTATGGATACTTAACCTGCGACATCAGCTCCACGACACGCTTATCGGCCAACGCCAAACCCACACGCAGGCCCGCCATAGCCCACGCCTTGGACATTGTTTGCAGAACGATAACATTTGGTCGCTGCGCAATCTCGCTCTTAAGGCTCGCCGCCTCGGCAAAGTCTATATAGGCCTCATCAACGACAACCATACCCTCAAACTCATCTGCCAGACGCAGCATATCCTCGCGCGGGAATGAATTACCCGTAGGATTATTTGGTGAGCAGAGGAACACAACCTTTGTATTCTCATCTGTAGCAGCAAGTATAGCCTCAACAGACAAAGAAAACTCCTCGCCGAGCTGTACCTCGCGAATCTCCACATCGTTTATCGCTGCGGCAACCTTATACATACCGTAGCTCGGAGCAATTGCCACCACATTATCCACGCGCGGCTCGCAGAATACTCTAAAGACAAGGTCTATGGCCTCATCACTACCGTTACCGATAAATATATTCTCCGCTGCAACACCCTTTATCGCAGCAATCTGCGCCTTGAGCGCCTTTTGATGCGGGTCGGGATAACGGTTATAGCCATTCTCGTATGGGCTCTCGTTTGCATCAAGGAATATACCCAACTCCCCCTTATACTCGTCGCGGGCCGTAGAATAGGGCGTGAGCGCCGCAATACAACTGCGCACCAGCGAATTTATATCCTTTTTCATAACCTAACGTTTTTCGATTCTAACCTTCACAGCATTGGCGTGCGCCTCCAAACCCTCGGCCTCAGCCATCGCAACAATAGTCTGCGCCAACGACTCTATACCATCGCGCGAAAGCTCCTGAATTGTCATCTTGCGCATAAAGCTATCTATATTCACACCACTACAAGAGTGCGCCCAGCCCGACGTGGGGAGCGTATGGTTTGTACCCGAAGCGTAGTCGCCAGCGCTCTCGGGCGAGTAGTTTCCAATAAAGATACTACCTGCCGCCGTAATCTTGGCCGCAACACCCCACGCATCCTCCATCGAGATTATAAGGTGCTCGGCAGCATACTCGTTGGCAAAGGCAATCATCTGCTCACGGCTATCGAAGACCACCGCACGGCTATTTTTCAGCGACTCGGCAACATAGTCAGCACGCGACAACTCTGCCATCTGGCGTTCCACAGCCTCGGTCACCCGCTCGGCAAATGCTACGCTATCGCACACCACTATCGCCTGACTATCCCTACCGTGCTCGGCCTGCGATAGCATATCGGCTGCTACAAACTCCGCATCGGCCGACCCATCGGCCATAACCATCACCTCCGAAGGGCCCGCGGGCATATCAATAGAGGTATTTCTGCCTGCCACCAACTGCTTGGCCAAAGTCACATAGCGATTTCCAGGGCCAAAAATCTTATACACCTTAGGCACCGACTCCGTGCCATACGCCATAGCCGCCACGGCCTGCGCGCCACCAGCCTTAAAGACCTTCGTTACGCCACAACGACGTGCCGCATACAGCACCTCGGCCGCAACACGTCCCTGCTTATTGGTGGGTGTACATAATATAATATCCTCGCAACCTGCAATCTTTGCTGGCAAAGCCAACATCAGCACCGTAGAGAACAAGGGCGCAGTTCCTCCTGGAATATACAGTCCCACACGGCTAATTGGTACAGGACGCTGCACGCACACCACACCCGGCTGCGTCTCAACACGCACCTCCGATGGCAGCTGCGCACGATGGAACGCCTCAATATTACGTATTGCATTCTCAATGGCCGCCTTAACCTCATCGCTCACCGAAGCCTCGGCATCCAAAAACTCCTGTTCCGAAACGGCCAGCGAATCCAACCTGACGCCATCTATCTGCTCGGCAAGAGCAAACAGGGCCGCATCACCCTCCTTGGCCACACGCTCCACGATAGCCTCCACACGCTCAGCGATGAGCGAGTTATCCTGCTCGGCACGACGGCACAACGCCGCCCACGCCTGCGACTCGGGGTTTTGATAAATATTCATACTCTACGGAATTATCTTATCCAACGTCAGCACCAATATACCCTCAGCTCCGATAGCCTTCAACTGGCGCACCTTATCCCACAAATCGGTCGCATCAACCACCGAGTGCAACGAACACCAACCCTCAGCGGCCAACGGCATCACCGTCGGGCTACGCATAGCGGGAAGAATCTTCACCGCCTCCTCCAACGATGCGGTAGGGATATTCATCAGCAGATACTTCTTACCACGACTAACGCGCTCCGACTCGATGCGGAACAGCAATTCGTCGAGCAACTCCTTATCCTCGGCCGAGAGATTCTTATTGGCAATCAACACCGCCTCCGACTCAAAAACGCGCTCAACCTCCTTCAGGCCGTTTGTCACGAGCGTGCCGCCCGACGAAACGATATCGAAGATAGCATCGGCAATACCCGCCGCAGGAGCAATCTCCACCGAGCCTGTAATAACCTCCATCTCGGCCTTAACGCCCTGCTCGCTGAGGAACTTTTCCAAAATAACGGGGTATGATGTAGCGATACGCTTACTCTGAAAATACTCCACGCCCTGATACTCATCTGCCTTCGGAATAGCCAACGATATACGGCAACCGCCAAAGCCCAGCTTTGTCACAACATCCACATCGCAACCGCGCTCTGCAACCTCGTTCAGCCCCACGATACCCAATGCAGCCGTACCATTTGCCACCACCTGAGGGATATCGTCATCACGCAGATAGAGCACCTCGATAGGAAAGTTTGACGCCTTTGACAAAAATTTTCGTTTAGCGGCATCGACATCAATACCCAACTCGTGCAGCAACTCAATGCTCTGCTCGTTTAATCGTCCTTTTGTTTGAATAGCAATTCGTAGCATATATCTCTCAATTTCTTATTTAACAAACTAAAAAAGGCCTACCCTACGGGTAAGCCAATATATCAACACCTCTGCCATACACACGACCTACCCTATCTTTCGCAAGATATGATGATGGAGATGGATGGTGAAAATGTTTGTCATCTGTTGTTTAGCTTTGTTAATGCAAATATATAAATTTATTCGATACGCACAACATAACAATGCAAAAAAATGAATAAATTCTTAAAAAATTACAAAAACCTACCACCTCTTTCTATAACCTCCAATCACAAGTCCAAGAGTAACATTTAGATTTTGCTTTGAGCCCATACCCATCTGATAGGCAGCCGTCATACGCAGAAAATTGAAAAACTCCACTCCCACACGTGGCATAACAGTGAATTTATGCGTATCCCATCTATAATAAGAAGTAACTCCCACTCCCAGACCTATAAAACAAGACACACCACGTCCTCGGCGGAAATTGTAGTCGCTCACAGCCATAAATGTATTACTATCATACCAATCTACTCTATCGTATGCATAATCATCCATAATACGCATATCATAATTTAGCATCAAGCCCACATCCACTGGCACTTGGCGGAGATTATATCGCAATTCAGTATCTAAGACATATCCATCTCTTGGAGCCGAAGCATCGAAGAATTTATCCTTGAAAAGTGATGCTCCAAAATTCATACTCCACTCTATACGTTGTACCTCAACCTCCTGTTGCTGCGCAGAGCCAAGAAGAGGGAAAAGCGTAAGTAAAAATAATAGATATTTTCGCATAATTACATATTATTTCTTTCTACCGCCGCCGATAGCAACACCCAGCGTCAGATTCAAAGTGTTCTTCGCCTTGGGGCCTATCATATATGCCATCGTCAGACGCAGGTGGTTAAATAACTCCATACCCACGCGCGGCATAAAGCACAACTTTGTCGTATCGGCATTATAAAAAGTAGCGCCAACACCTGCACCTACGAAATATGATACTTTATTGCCTCGACGGAAATTATAGTCTGTTACAGCCAAAAAGGAGAGATTATTCTCCCAACTGCCATTGCACAATTCACAGTCGCCACCACGGATATCCACTACGCTCATAATGCCCACATCCATAGGCACACTGCGGAAATTATATCGTAACTCCACGCTTGACAACAAGCCAATCTCACCCGCCGTAGAGTCGTAAAAGTTATCTTCAAAAAATGATGCGCCCAAACTAATACTACCCTCCACGCGTCGGACCTCAACCTCCTGCGCAAAACCACATAACGGAAGAAGAGCAAATAATATAAGAAGTAATCTTTTCATAGCTTAACTTTTTTATTATACACACTCTTTTTTCGACTTTTCCCAAAGGTATGAAAAAAAATATACATATTACGCAATATATCGCAGCAAATGTTTCCACGCGCATAAAAAAACTGCCCCGACGAATCGAGGCAGCTCATATTCAAAAAAAACATCTCTACGACAGCGGCGCTTCGCCCTGCATATTGACATTCACCTTGACATACTTATATCCCATACGGCGCAACTCAAGCGACACGCCCAAGCGGAAGAATACCTTCACAACGCGTGCAAAGAGATGGAACGCCATAACGCTCTGCGGCTCAATACCCTCCTTGCGAATCATAGTTTGGGCGGTATTCGCAGCCTTACGGATTGAGGACTCCAACTTCTGGTTTGCCTCGCTATCGAGCTTCAAGCCTACCAGGCACTCGATAACATACTCATCCAGGCAGTCAAAACCGCGCGGCTTCGCCATCAGCGTGTACCAATCCTCCACGTCCTTATACTCGCCCCACGACTTATCCCACAGCACAGCAGCACCCATACCTACATAGCACGCCCAAGCAATGGCAGCCGAAGGGTACTGGGCAATCTGCGGCACGGCAGCCACCATATACTCGGGAGCCGATGTGCGCCACTTCTCGTCCAACTCCTCGACCTCCAGAATCTTACCGTCAAGAAGCTCATCGGCAGTGCATTGGTCCACGAGCGTCTTCTCCAACTTCTCGGCAAACGAGGCCAAGAACTCTCTATCCTTATCTTCCATATTAGAATGTTCCTAACTTAAATACAATCTTCTGACAATACATCTCGCCTGCGGGCAACACCACCGACGGGAACGAAGGCTCATTCACCGCATTGGGGAAATTCTGGCACTCGATAGCTACGCCGGCGTAATCCTTATATCTGCCGCCTGACTTTGTGATGGGGCAACCTCCCTCCAGCCAGTTGCCTGTGTAGAGCATAGCACCCGCCTGCGATGAGAGAATCTCCACCTTACGGCCAGTAGCCTCGCAACGCAACTCACCCACCTCCGAGAGAATATTTGGTTTCCAGCCGTCCAGCACGAAGAAGTGGTCGTAACCCTTGAAATCCTTCATATGGTTGAACTCCGAGAGCAAATCATCGCCAAACTTACGCCACGAAGTGAAGTCCTGCGGTGTGCCCTTCACGTCGAGATACTTGCCCGTAGGAATCTGCGTGGAGTCCATCTCCAGTACATTCGAGCAGTTGAGGTGCAGCTCGTGGTCAAGAATATCCTTGCCGCTACCCTCGCCCGCGAGGTTCCAATATGTGTGGTTTGTAAGGTTTACAACCGTAGTCTTATCGCTCTTAGCGGCGAAGGTAATCTCCAGGTCGTTCTCCTCACCGAAGTAGTAACCCACCTCAACATACAACTCGCCCGGGTAGTTCTGCTCGCCATCGGGCGACACGCGCGAGAATACCACGCGGTTAGTCTCCACACGGCTCTCCCACAACTGATTGGCAAAGCCTTTTGAGCCGCCGTGCAGATGGTTAGGGCCATTATTTATTTCGAGCGAGTACTCCACACCTTCTATGGTCATCCGCCCCTTTGCAATACGGTTAGCCACACGGCCTACGCTCTTGCCACTTGCAGCACCATCGCCGAAGTAGCTCATCGGGTCTTTATAACCCAACACGATATCATCGAACTTACCGTCGCGGTCGGGAGCCTTCACCGATACAATTGCCGCACCGATGTTACATACCTGCACCTCGCAACCGTTGTCGTTACGCAGAGTATAGATTACAATTGCCTCGCCCTCGGGCGTAGCACCCCAAATATGTTGCAAAATCTCCATTACTCCGCCGCTTTAAGGTTTTCCAATAGATAGTCAATACGCTTCAGGCACTCCTCCTTGCCGATAAAGGCAGTAACATCGTACATACCTGGGCCCTTACCCGCGCCGACCAATGCCAAACGCAGCGTGTTCATAATCTGACCCATACCGTAACCCTTCTCCTGAATCCAAGCACCCACAACAGCCTCGGTATTCTCCAACGAGAAGTCGTCGATTCCAGCCAGCACCTCACGCACCTCCTTCAGACGTGCAGGGTTTTCGCCCTTCCAATACTTCTTGGCCTGCTTCTCGTCATACTGAGTAGGCGCAACGAAGAAATATGATGTCAAATCCCACAAATCCGTAATAAACGATGCACGCTCCTTCATAATGCCTGCAGCCTTACCTGCCAACTCGTCGGTAGTCTCCACGCCGTGCTCCTTCAAGATAGGCTGGAACAACTCGGCCAACTCTGCATCTGTCTTGCGGTGCATATACTGCGCATTAAACCACTTTGCCTTATCGGGCTGGAAACGTGCTCCCGACTTTGATACGCGGTCCAAAGAGAAGCCATCGATAAGCTCCTGCATAGTGAACAACTCCTGCTCCGTGCCAGGATTCCAGCCCAGCAGAGCCAGCATATTTACAAATGCCTCGGCGAAATATCCATCCTCGCGGTAGCCGTGAGCTGTCTCGCCCGTAGGTGAAGTCCAGAACAAGGGGAATACGGGGAAGCCCATCTTGTCGCCATCACGCTTTGAGAGCTTACCACCACCCGTAGGCTTCAGCAGCAGGGGCAGGTGCGCAAACTGAGGCTGCGTCTCGGTCCAGCCGAAAGCCTTATACAAAAGATAGTGCAACGGCAACGATGGCAACCACTCCTCGCCACGAATAACGTGCGAAATCTCCATCAGGTGGTCATCCACAATATTTGCGAGGTGATAGGTAGGCAACTGGTCTGCGCTCTTATAAAGCACCTTATCGTCCAGCGTAGAGGTATTGACCTTAACGTGGCCGCGAATCAAGTCGTCCATCTCGACAATCTCATTCTCTGGCATCTTGAAGCGCACAACCCAAATATCGCCACGAGCGATTCGCTCCTCAACCTCCTCATTCGAGAGGCTCAACGATGTGGGCAACTTCTCACGAACAGAGTAGTTATAGGCAAAGGTCTGACCCTCGGCCTCAGCCTGCTTACGCAGAGCATCCAACTCCTCCGCAGTATCGAAAGCGTAGTATGCCCAGCCAGCCTCAACGAGCTGCTTGGCATACTTCAAATAAATCTCCTTGCGCTCGCTCTGGCGATAGGGAGCGTGAGGGCCGCCAACGCCGACACCCTCGTCAATCTCGATACCGCACCACTTGAGCGACTCAATGATATAATCCTCCGCGCCGGGAACAAAACGCTGCGAGTCGGTATCCTCAATACGCAGAATCATCTTGCCACCGTGACGGCGCGCAAACAAATAGTTATAAAGTGCTGTACGCACACCACCCATATGCAGGGGGCCCGTAGGCGAGGGTGCGAAACGAACTCTAACTTCTCTTGACATAATTTTCTATTTTAGGTTTCTTATCTATTTTTTCTTCAATTTCAACCAACCAGCTAACACAAGGGCGACAACGACATAAGCCACAGAATAGGCCAAAACGCCTCTGCTAAAGCCGTGGGTTGCGGGGTACTGCTCCTGTAGCCAAGTATTAATACTCACCGCCACCAAGACTGACACCAAAAACGAAAGTGCCAGCACGACAGAATGTTCTCGCTTATTGCGTTCAATGACGGGCATTGGCCCTAAAAACAGGAACAACCACAGCGCTAAACTCCACGCCCACATTGCCCAATAGACAACATTGGGAAATGAGAGTGCTGCCACACTCAACACAATCGCCACAACGGTCAACACCACATTTGCAATCTGCAACTTTCGCCAAATCTCCATTGTAGTTAGTAGTTTTTTCAATATTATTTTACGCGATACTCTACTCGCATCGTAATGCGTGCCTTCTTCTGACGGCTTGACGTATTAAACGAACCTCCCGCCGAGAACTCCTCGTTGGAATTTGCTCCCGTAATCTGGAATACACCCATCTTTGCCGAAGCCACACGACCGATGGCCGCACCTGCATTCTCGGCTATCTTCTCGGCTCGGGCACGCGCATCTGCCGAGGCACGCTCGATAAGCGACAGCTTTACATCGTCCAACCTCGTGTAGTAGTACGATGGCTGGAAGGCCTCAATCGACACGCCCTGCGCTATGAGGGCCGAAATCTCACGCGAGATATTCTCGACCTTATCCACCTCCGACGACTCTATCGAAAAGCCCTGACTCAGGCGATATCCCGTAAAGCGCTGACCCGAATAGTTGCCATTGGCGTTATATACAGGTTCGCTCTGCTTATATACATTCACAAATTTGAATACAATCTGCTCCTCGGCTACACCACGCGAGGTGATAAAGTCCAACACCTTCTGTTTGTTACGTTCCAGTTGTGCATAGCCCGTAGCCACATCCAGCGTCTCATATACAATCTCACCGTCCCACACGATAAGGTCCGAGGCAAACTCCGTCTCGCCCAGGCCCGTAACGACGATAGTGTCCTGCGCACGGAACTTGTAGGTGTAGGCACGTCCCAACAGCCACGCGCTGACAATTATTGCCACGCCGATAATCAGATACTTCAAATTTTGTTTCATAAGGCAGAGAAATTCAAAATTTTCAATACTTTCTTGCTATATTTTCAAACGGCCAAAACATTTGATTTGTGAGGTTGTTTTGAAGATTGTCGCAGTGTTGAGAAGCGGAGCATACTTGACGTATGTGAGCATTCTCAACGCAAGCAAGATGCCAAAACAGCCCACAAGGCGAATGTTTTTAAACGTTAAAGAGGAAGTGCATAATATCTCCATCCTGCACAATATACTCCTTACCCTCAATACCAATCTTGCCCACATCGCGGCAAGCCTTCTCCGAGCCAAGCACAACATAATCGTCATACTTGATAACCTCGGCACGGATAAATCCGCGCTCAAAGTCGGTGTGGATGATACCTGCAGTCTGGGGAGCCTTCATACCCTTCACAAATGTCCAAGCGCGGCTCTCGTCAGCACCTGTAGTGAAGAACGTCTGGAGGTTGAGCAATTTGTATGCCGCCTTGATAAGACGAGCTACGCCCGACTCCTCAAGACCCATATCCTGCAAGAACATCTGACGCTCCTCGTAATCCTCCAGCTCGGCGATATCAGCCTCGGTAGCAGCAGCTACGATAAGCATCTCGGCATTCTCGTCAGCAATAGCCGCCTTCACGGCCTCGGTGTGAGCATTGCCCGTTACGGCTGAAGCCTCATCCACGTTGCAGACATACAATACAGGCTTATCAGTCAAAAGGTTAAGGTCTGCGACCAACTTACGCTCCTCCTTATCGGTCTCCACAGTACGTGCCGAGCGACCCTGCTCCAGCGCCTCCTTGAACTGCACGAGCAAATCGTACTTGCGCTTGGCATTCTTGTCACCCGCTACGGCCTGCTTCTGGCACTTGCCGATATTATTCTCTACGGTCTCCAAATCCTTGAGTTGCAACTCTGTATCGATAATACCCTTATCGCGCACGGGGTCCACCGTACCATCAACGTGAGTAATATTACTATTCTCGAAGCAACGCAAAACGTGGATAATAGCATTCGTATTACGAATATTTCCCAAGAACTTATTTCCAAGACCCTCACCCTTCGATGCGCCCTTCACCAAGCCGGCAATATCAACAATCTCAATTGTTGTGGGGATAACCTTCTTCGGGTTATCTATCTCGGCCAACTTAACCAGACGCTCATCGGGCACAGTGATAACACCCACGTTGGGCTCGATTGTACAGAAAGGAAAGTTTGCAGCCTGCGCCTTTGCATTTGACAGGCAGTTAAAAAGTGTCGACTTACCCACATTGGGCAGACCGACTATACCGCATTGTAAAGCCATTTATTATATCTGTTATTAATTATATACCTTAATAATTTTACAAAAGTAGTTATTTTTAGGCAGACAGCCCCTATTTTTACTCAGAAAATTTTGCCAAATAAATACTTCATACTATATTTGCAATACAGAAATCTAAATAAAAAATCAAATTTAACGTATTACGAACACGCTGACGGCCATAATTATGTCCGTTGCTGTCATTTTTATTGTGTTGCTGCAACTAAATTGGTGGCAATGCAGGTTCTTATTTTAGGCGTATGTACAACTACATTTTCGGACGGCATCACAGGTAGTGCGATGTCGCAAGATTAAACATTATTCACAAAAGATCTCACGTTGCGGATAGTCCCGCCAACGGGGATTTTGCGTGCGTTCTTTGACGTATTTGAGTCAAGAAATCAATTAATTCAAACCATTGATTTCCAAACAATTCACCAAGTAAAAAAAATATTTGGCAAACAAATACACAAGAAAATGTTTAATCTTAAAATCCGAAAAAAAATGAATCAGAAAACAAACATTGAGCTCGCAGCGGAGATGAGCCCCCGCACCCGAATTGTAAGCTATGCTCCTGTAGCCTCAACACACGGCGATAAGGTAAAGATTTATCGCTACGGCTTCGAGCGTATCGGCACCGAATACCGCCAACAATTAGAGGCGGAGCAGCACCCGATGCGTAAGGCGATCATTCGTTATGAGTGGGCACGATTTATCCTTAATCACTTAGACGAGTACTCTGGCAATAAAGAGATTTTCCGCCGCTCGGCAAACGTTCTTGCCACAACGGCTTTTCTTGAGGCCAAGCAGTTGCTCTCCGAAGCCGAGCGTAACTATCGCAAGGCCTGCGACCGTGTGCGTCGCGCCGAAAGACGCGCGGGGATTATCCACAACGCTGATAATGAAGAGAATACGAGAGGCCTGACGGCCGCCGAGAAGAGCGAGTTGGCAACCTTGCGATATGACTTAAAACTTTGTCGCAAACGCCAAAACGAACTGTTGTCGATGTGCCCGGATAGCATCTTCGAGAGAATTCGCCATCTGGCCGAAAACTCTAAATAACGATATATGTGGCGGGTAAATGCCCGCCACATACATTCCAAAAACCTATATTTATTTGCAAAAACACATTGAAATGCTTACATTTGCACCTAATTCGGCCTTCGTGGCCGCAAGAATAGATAGAAGTTAGGAATTTAGGTTATAAAATTATGCTCAGCAGAAAAGTAGCAGCTCAACTGAAGGAGATAGAGACACCTTTCTACCTCTACGATATCAACCTCCTGCGCCAGACGCTGGAGAGTGTGGTATATGAATCAAATAAGTACAACTACAAGGTTCACTACGCAATCAAGGCAAACAATGACGACTACCTGCTCTCAATCATCAAGGAGTATGGTTTGGGTATCGACTGCGCCAGCGGTAACGAGGTGCGTAAGGCCATCGAGATGGGCTTCGACCCCAAAACCGTGGTATATGCAGGTGTTGGAAAGCGCGATAAGGAGATTCGCTATGCCCTTGAGCAGCAGATTCTTGCTATCAACTGCGAGTCTATTGAGGAGTTGCAGGTTGTAAACCAGATTGCAGGCGAGTTGGGCCTCAAGGCTGACATCGGTCTGCGTGTAAACCCCGATATCGACCCCAAGACCAACCGTTGCATCGA
This sequence comes from Rikenellaceae bacterium, assembly GCA_015059845.1. Classification (GTDB taxonomy): domain Bacteria; phylum Bacteroidota; class Bacteroidia; order Bacteroidales; family Rikenellaceae; genus Alistipes. The sequence goes on from SUZR01000008.1 coordinate 37,325, forward strand.
CACAGGTCAGGCCGACAGCAAATTCGGCATCTCATACGAGGAGATTCTGGACAACGTGGAGTTGATTAAGTCGTTGAGCAACATCAATATCATCGGTATTCACATCCACATCGGTTCGCAGATTCGCGAGTTGCACGTATTTGAGAATATGTGTAACAAGGCAAACGCCATTGTTGAGAAGTTGGAGTCGTTGGGATTCTCCTTCCGCATCGTGGATGTTGGTGGCGGTTTGGGTATCAACTACGACGTACCCGAGAATGAGCCCATTCCCAACTTCGCATCGCTGTTCTCTATCGTTCGTGAGTATCTGAATGTAGAGGGCAAGGAGGTACACTTCGAGTTCGGCCGCTCTATCGTAGGCGAGTGCGGCGAGCTGATTACCAGTGTGTTGTACAATAAGACAACAGCTACGGGTCGTCGTCTGCTCATCATCGATGCAAGTATGACCGAGCTTATTCGTCCTATGCTCTACGGCTCATATCACAACATCGAGAACATCACCTCACAGGAGGATATCTTCACCAAGTACACCGTTGTGGGTACGGCTTGTGAGTCAACAGATGTCTTTGACGAGAACGTAAGCCTCCGCCGCAGTAAGCGTGGCGATTTGCTGGCAATCAAGTCGGCTGGTGCCTACGGTCGTTCGATGGCTTCGGAGTACAATATGCACGAGTTGCCGAAGGCTGTGTATAGCGACCAGTTAACAAAATAGAGGTTAAAATCACTACAATAAGTGGGGCGTCTGATAATTTTGGATGCCCCATTTTTTTTATTTCGGGGGCGGCCAAAGGCTAAAAGAGCCGCAGTTTAACGATTTCTCTTTTTTATTTAAGGTATTTTATTTATCTTTGAGAAATATTTGCGCAAAAATATGAATATCAAGTTAATCAAAGCAGAGATTGAGAAACTTTCGCTTATGCTCTCAACGTGGGAGGCAAGCGATGAGGTATCGGCTATCGAGCGTGACATCGTACTCGACAAGCTGAAGAATATATACGATGCGGTACGTTTTGACACCCCCATCGAGCAGAGCGAGCCTATCGCTCCCGTTTCACCCGCACCCGTTGCTGAGCCCACCGCTGAGGAGGAAGAGAGCAACGAGAAGGAGGTGGAGGTAGAGTTGATTTTCGCCGACGATGAGTTCCCCGAGGAGAATCTTTTCGATAACGACGAGGAGCTGCCATCAGCTACCGACCTTATTGCAGCCACCGTGGCGAGTGCCGTTGGTAATGCCTTTACGGCCGAGGAGGTAAAAATAGCAGAGCCTGCACCCGAGCCAGAGGTTATCCCCGCAGAGCCTACTGCAACAGAGGAGATTGCCGAAGAGCCGACAGAGATAAAGGAGGAGGTAATTGAGCTGTCTGTGCCCGTAATTGAGGCCCCGCAGACAGAATCAGTTGCAGATATAATTATCGAGGTGCCCGCAGCGGAGAAACCCGCGGAGGTCGTTATTGAAAAACCTGTCGAGAAGCCTGTAGAAAAGCCTGCTGAACAACCCATTAAGCAGCCTGCCGAGCAGCCCGTGGCAAAACCCGCATCAGAGCCTAAGCGCACGATGAATAGTCTGTTTAATATGGACGAGGTACGCCGCCAGCCACGCTCAAAGCACCAGCGTATGATGTCGATATACAACGACAACGAGCCCAAGCAGGAGAAGGTGGTAGATATCTCAAAGATTTTCAATATCGATATCGACGAGCCCGAGGAGGTTAAGCCCGTAGCACCCGCTGCAAAGCCTGCCCCTGCCGAGGCTCCAGCGGTAAAGCCTGCGCCCGTAGTTGAGGAGAAGCCCGCAACATTGGCAGACGCCATTCCCGCTACGCAGACTTTGGCCGACACGATTGCTGCGCCCACGGCATTGGCCGAGGAGATTAATCACGCCAATCTTCACTCACTGCGTGATGGCATTGGCCTGAACGATAAATTCCTGATGATTAGAGATTTGTTCGACGGCGATGGTGACGCCTACGAGCAGGCTATTGACGCATTGGATGAGCTGGAGACGTTGGATGATTGTATGATTCACATCATCGAGAACTACGCGTGGAATCCCGACAGCGAAGGCTCGAAGTTCATAATGCAACTGTTGGAGCGAAAACTTTCATAGAAGATGTCGAAGCTATATATAGTTCCCACCCCTATCGGCAACTTAGACGATATAACCCTCCGAGCCATCAAGACACTCGAGGCGGCCGACTACATCCTCGCCGAGGATACACGTACGACATCGTTCCTGCTCAAGCACTTGGGTATTGAGAAGAAACTATACTCACACCACAAGTTCAACGAGCACGCAACGGCAGCCTCCGTAGCCGAGGCTATTGGCGAGGGTCGCACCGTAGCTTTGGTGTCGGATGCCGGTACGCCCGGCATCTCCGACCCCGGATTTCTCTTGGTGCGCACCTGCGTGGAGGCTGGCATTGAGGTGGAGACCCTGCCCGGTGCTACGGCTCTTATACCCGCATTGGTGCAGAGCGGATTCCCCTGCGACAGATTTTGCTTCGAGGGATTTCTTCCGCAGAAGAAGGGCCGTACAAAACGTCTGCAGGAGCTTGCCGAGGAACAACGCTCAATAATATTCTACGAATCGCCATTCCGCGTGGTAAAGTGTCTGGAGCAGCTCGCCGAGGTCTTTGGTGAGGATCGCAAAGTATCTGTTTCAAGAGAGCTTACAAAGAAATTCGAGCAGACCGTGCGCGGCACAATCGCCGAGGTACTGGAGCACTTCCGCGAGCACGAGCCGAAAGGAGAGTTTGTTATCGTTGTTGCAGGTTGCCCCAAACCCGAGAAGGAGGCGAAGCGTAACCGCTACCGTAAGGAGGAGGATGAGGAGTAATTTTTCGAGAAGATGAGTGACAACAACCTTACATTTACACAAAAAATAGGACTCGAAACACTGTGGATTATCTGCCGTGGCTTTGCCCTGCTACCCCACTGCATCCGCCACTACTTTTTTGGCACGATATGTTACCTGCTGCTATGCTATGTGTTGCGTTACCGCCGCAGGGTTATAATGGATAATCTACGCCGCTCGTTCCCCGACAAGAGCGAGAAGGAGTTACAGAAGATATGCCGAGGCACATACAAGAATCTTACCGAGCAGATTATCAATATGATAAGTCAGGCGGGGGTGAGTGATAAGACTCTGATGCACCGTATGAAGGTCAACGATGCCGAGAAGATTCAAGCGGAGATTGGCAACCGCAGCGTGATTATGCTCACGGCCCATTTTGGTCCGTGGGAGGCTGGCAGTACGGTAAGTCTTGTTGTTCCCGACCAGACGTTTGTTGCAGTATATCATAAACTTACAAATCCCGTCATTGACGAATTGATGAAGCGTATCCGTAGCCACTCCAACGTGGAGCTTGTCGATATGAAACGTACGATGCGCCATTTTGTGGATAACCGCGACAAGCGACCGATGGCTATGGGACTTATCGCTGACCAGAATCCCGTACTGCGTGCCAATATGCATTGGTATAAATTTCTGCATCAGTGGACCGCTTTTTTCGAGGGTGGCGAGACTCTTGCATTGAAATATCATCTGCCCGTATATTATTTTTCGCCCAAGCGCCTGAGTGCAGGACACTATGAGGGTAACTTCACGCTGATATACGATGGCGAGGAGCAGGTTGAGCCATACACCATCACGGAGCGTTATGTACGCCTGCTTGAGAACGATATAAACGCCCATCCCGAGATGTGGATGTGGTCACACCGCCGCTGGAAGCACATCCCACCGGCAGAGTTACAGGCACAGAAAATATGAAACGTACAGCCGTTGTAATACTTAACTGGAACGGTCGCCAGCATCTGGAGCAGTTTCTGCCGAGTGTTGTCGCACACACGCCTCAGCAGGTGCGCATCATTGTGGCCGATAATGGCTCTACGGATGACTCTGTCGCATTTCTTGCGCAGCACTACCCCACAATAGAGATTATCCGCCTGGGACGAAACTACGGCTTCGCCGAGGGGTACAACCGCGCTCTGGAGCAGGTGGACGCCGAATTTTTTATCTTGCTAAACTCCGACGTGGAGGTTACCGCAGGATGGGTTGAGCCATTGGTTGCAACACTTACGAACAACCGCTCGGTTGCGGCCGTAGCGCCTAAGTTACGTTCGTATGGGAATCGTGACCACTTCGAATATGCAGGTGCTGCGGGTGGATATATCGACGTTTTAGGCTACCCCTTCTGTCGCGGGCGTATTCTCTCTACGCTTGAGCAGGACAAGGGGCAATATGACACTGCGCAGGAGGTATTCTGGGCAAGTGGCGCGGCTTTCTGTTGCCGTGCGGATGTATTCAGGATGTTGGGCGGTTTCGATGCAGATTTCTTTGCCCATATGGAGGAGATTGACCTCTGTTGGCGTATGCAGCTGCAAGGCTATAAGATTATGGTTGAGCCACATAGCACCGTATATCACCTCGGTGGCGGCACAATGCCCAACGAGTCGCCTCGCAAGCTATATCTAAACTATCGCAACAACCTTTCGATGCTGTTCAAGTGCGCCCCCACGTGGCAACGCATTCTGGTTGCTGTGGCACGTCCTGTGGCTGATATGCTCTCGGCTCTAATATATTTATTGAGAGGAGATAAGGCTCTGGCCAAAGCGACCATAGAGGCCTACCGCGATTTCTTCGCATTGCACGGCGAACTAAACAAGAAACGAAAAGCCGTAAGGTCGGCTTGCAAGGCGGAGTCAGATAGAATATATCGTGGCTCGATTGTTATGCGCTACGCCGTGGGTAAGAGATTCTTTGGCAATTTGATGAAATAAAAAAGAGTTAGTTCTTTCGAACTAACTCTTTTTAGCTTGTATCTTACGGAATGGCAACTTCAGTACGCCCCAAAAGGCCTCGCCAAATATCCCACTGCTCATCTTCGATGTGCCCTCCTGCCTATCGACAAAGATGATTGACACCTCGCTCACCTTCAGGCCCAAACGCCACGCCGAGTACTTCATCTCAATCTGGAAACCATACCCTTTCATTCGTACCGCATCCAAATCTATGGTCTGCAACGCACAGCGCGAGTAGCACACAAATCCCGCTGTTGCATCGTGTACAGGCATACGTGTTATCGTACGCACATATCGTGACGCCCCATACGACATCAGCAGGCGCGACATTGGCCAATTTATCACATTCACGCCCTGCACATAACGCGAGCCGACAACCACATCGCTACCCTCACGCGCCGCAGCATAGAGGCGCAGCAAATCGTTGGGGTTGTGCGAGAAGTCGCAATCCATCTCAAAGATATAGTCGTAATCGCGCTCCAAAGCCCACTTAAAACCTGTAATGTAGGCCGTACCGAGCCCCAACTTACCCTTACGCTCAATCATATGCAGACGCTCGGAGAGCTCCTTCTGTCGCTCACGAACAACCGAGGCCGTTCCATCGGGCGAGCCATCGTCAATAACAAGCATATCAAACTCCCCCTCAAGCGCCATCACGGTGTCAATCATTCGGGAGATATTCTCAATCTCGTTATAGGTGGGTATGATTACAAGTTTTTTCATATCAGGGATTAATACTGTTCTTTCTCGTTAGGGAAATCCTGCGATTTCACGTCCGACACATAGTGCGAAATAGCCTCGCTCATCACACCGTGAAGGTCGGCATAGCGACGCAAGAAACGGGGCGAAAAATCGTTGGTAATACCCAACATATCGTGAACAACAAGCACCTGACCATCCGTAGCACCACCTGCACCAATACCGATTGTAGGAATGGTCAACTCCTTCGATACGCGCTCGGCCAATGCCGCGGGAATCTTCTCCAGCACGATAGCGAAACATCCTGCCTCCTGCAAAAGATGTGCATCACGCACCAACTTCTCGGCCTCAGCCTCCTCCTTAGCACGAACGTTGTATGTTCCGAACTTATGGATAGACTGCGGTGTGAGTCCCAGGTGGCCCATAACGGGGATACCTGCCGAGATGATACGCTGTACTGACTCGATAATCTCCTCACCACCCTCAATCTTTACAGAGTCGGCCTCGGTCTCCTTCATAATACGGATAGCCGAGTCGAGTGCAACCTTCGAGTTTCCCTGATATGTACCAAAGGGCAAATCCACAACAACCAACGCACGATTTACGCCTCGCACAACCGAGCGAGCGTGATAAATCATCATATCGAGCGTGATGGGCAGCGTGGTCTCATAACCTGCCATAACATTTGCGGCTGAGTCACCCACCAAAATCACATCAACACCTGCGGCATCAACAATCTTTGCCGTAGAGTAATCGTATGAGGTAAGCATAGCAATCTTCTCGCCACGCTGTTTCATTTCTGTTAAACGCAGAGTCGTAACCGCTCTGACTGATCCTGCAACTGACATTTTTCTTGGTTTAGTTTATTGATGCCAGAACTCCGCTAATACGCCATAGCCATAACCGCCAAGACGTAGTCGCACGAAACCCGACACCTTGAAAATTAGGGTTATTATTCTTTTAACAAATATAAAGAAGTTTTACGGGTAAAACAAATTTTTCACCTATCGACTTCCCAACTTTGCTCGCATTGCCATAAAGAATGGCCACAGTACAACACCTCCCGCAACCGACACATTTATAGAGTGCTTGGTTCCGGCCTGCGGAATCTCAATGGCTCCATCACACATATCCACCACCTGCTGGTCAACACCCGCAACTTCATTGCCAAAGACCAGAGCATAACGCACATCAGCTTCAACCTCCAACTCATCGAGCATAACAGCCCCCTCGACCTGCTCAATGGCCAGCAGACGGTATCCCTCGGCCTTGAGCTGAGCCACGCACTCTGCCGTAGAGTCGTAGTGTGACCACTCGACCGTCAGCTCCGCACCGAGAGCCGTTTTGTGAATATCGCGCGAAGGAGGAGTTGCCGTAATACCGCATAAGGCCACTCGCTCGATGGCAAACGCATCCGATGTACGAAAGAAAGCCCCCACATTTTGTGCCGAGCGCACGTTATCAAGAACGACAACCACGGGAATACGCCCCATAGTCGCAAATTCGTCCACTGAGGGGCGATGTAACTCTTCGTTGGTAATTTTTCTCATTTTTAGCGAATAATTATGTGGGGCAAATATAGCACAAATCGCGGAAATAGATTAACTTTGCAAATTATAAATTTATAATTGAGCGCAATGAATCGTTTTGTCCGACATATTTTCCTCGTGGTGACGGCCCTGTTTATGGCCGCGGAGGCGTATGCTCAGGAGAATTCAAAGCTATTGCTTGGGGTTAATTTCGATACTTTTTTCGATAACACCGAATATACAGGCACCTCATTAGGCGAATCGGGAACTCTATTCAGTGCGCGACTGACGCCACAGATAGGCATAGAGTGGAACGACAAAAACTCGCTTATCATTGGTGCTGACCTCTTTGCAGATTTTGGCAACGAGACAAAGTTCCTTTCAAAGGCTCGTCCACAGTTGTATTACCGCTTTGCGACACCAAAGGTTAAGGCCTACGCAGGTATCTTCGACCGCTCGGCGATGAAGGGATACTACTCTGAACTATTCTTCAGCGATGCCGCCCGTTATTACGAAAACCGTGTACAGGGTGTTTTGGGTCAATACGTCGGCGAGCGTGGATATGCGGAGTTGTCGGTTGATTGGTGCGGTATGTACTCGGCTGAAGCACGTGAACGTTTCCGTATTCTCTCGGCAGGACGTTACGACATTGGTCGCCAACGACTATTCTACGCAGGTTATGCCTTACAAATATTCCACTTCGCAGGTAGCGAGCAGATTGCTGGCAGCGTAGTGGATAATGCGATTGTAAATCCCTATGTCGGCACTACGTTTAACGCATTCTTCGACTTTGATATTAAGCTGCACGGCATACTCACAATGCAACGCGACCGCGCCGTAGAGGATGAGATGCAGATGCCTGGAGGTGCGCTATTGCAACTCCGACTCTCGAAGTGGGGTGTATATCTCGATGAGCAGATATATACAGGTCGCAACCTTATGCCATACTACTATTCAGCTCCCAATAAGGTGTTTGCCAACGGCTATGGCTCGGAACTCTACGCGGGCAGTACGCTTTTCGGCACACAGCCATATTGGGAAGGAGAGATAGATGCATCACATACATTTTTTGACACACGTATAGGTTACCAAAACTCGTTCTTCGACAACACCGTTCGCCTTAATACATTTATTGCGTTCCAATGCGACGGCGAGAAGTGGGGAACACGACAGATGTTGCAGCTTTCGGTAAACCTATTCAAAGATATTTCGCTTACAAAGAAACGATAACAAAACATATAAACTTATGACAGAGAATAATAACATCGAAACAGTTGAGACCAAGGAGCGTCTTAACTTCGTGGAGGAGGTCATCGAGGAGGCCATCGCAAAGGGTGAAACACGTGTTCAGACCCGTTTCCCGCCCGAGCCCAACGGCTACCTGCATATCGGCCACGCCAAGGCTATCTGCTTGGACTTTGGTGTAGCGGCAAAATATGGTGGCGTATGTAACCTTCGCTTCGATGATACCAACCCGACCAAGGAGGATATGGAGTATGTGGAGGCCATCAAGGAGGATATCCAGTGGCTCGGTTTCCAGTGGGGCAATGAGTATTATGCGTCGGATTACTTCCAGCAGTTGTGGGACTTCGCTATCCGCCTTATTAAGGAGGGCAAGGCATATATCGACGAGCAGACATCGGAGGAGATTGCCGCTCAGAAGGGTACTCCCACACAGGCTGGTACCGAGAGCCCCTACCGTAACCGCCCCGTGGAGGAGAGTCTTGACCTGTTCGAGAAGATGAATCGTGGCGAGATTGAGGAGGGCAAGATGGTACTCCGCGCCAAGATTGATATGGCGAGCCCCAATATGCACTTCCGCGACCCGATTATCTACCGTGTGGTAAACCACCCTCACCACCGTACGGGCGACAAGTGGAAGGCATACCCGATGTATGACTTTGCACACGGCCAGAGCGACTATTTCGAGGGCGTGACACACTCGCTGTGTACCCTTGAGTTTGTGCCCCACCGTCCTTTGTACGACCTGTTCGTAGATTGGGTAAAGGAGGGTGATGGTTTGGGTAACTACCGTCCTCGCCAGTATGAGTTCAATAAGTTGAATTTGAACTATACGCTTATGAGCAAGCGTAACCTGCTTATCCTCGTTAAGGAGGGGTTGGTTGACGGCTGGGATGACCCCCGTATGCCGACGCTCTGCGCATTCCGCCGCCGTGGTTACTCACCCGAGTCAATTCGCGGTTTCGTCGATAAGATTGGCTACACTACATACGATGCGTTGAACGATTTTGCATTGTTGGAGAGCGCCGTACGTGACGATTTGAACAAGCGTGCTACTCGTGTGAGCGCAGTTCTTGACCCTGTGAAGCTCGTCATCACCAACTATCCTGAGGGTCAGGTGGAGGCTATGGAGGCCGTGAATAACCCCGAGGATCCAGAGGCAGGCACACACACCATCGAGTTCAGCCGCGAGTTGTGGATGGAGCGTGACGACTTTATGGAGGATGCTCCGAAGAAGTACTTCCGTATGACTCCGGGTCAGGAGGTGCGCCTAAAGAACGCCTATATCGTGAAGTGTACTGGCTGCGAGAAGGACGAGAATGGCAAGGTTACGACCGTTTATGCCGAGTACGACCCCGACACCAAGACAGGTATGCCGGGCAGTAACCGCAAGGTTAAAGGCACGCTGCACTGGGTAAGCTGCGACCACTGCATCAAGGCTGAGGTACGCCTCTACGACCGTCTGTGGAAGGTTGAGAATCCTCGTGATGAGATGGCTGCTATCCGTAAGGAGCAGGGCTGCGACGCTCTGGAGGCTATGAAGCAGATGATTAACCCCAACTCGTTGACTATTCTTACGGAGTGCTACGTTGAGAAGTATCTGGCCGACGCCAAACCGCTCGACTATCTGCAGTTCCAGCGCATCGGTTACTTCAATGTGGATAAGGAGTCAACACCCGAGAAGTTGGTATTCAACCGCACCGTAACGCTCAAAGACTCTTGGGCAAAGATGAATAAGTAGTTATACTTTATAGTATAAATAATAAAAAAGTTCCATCAAACATCAACAAGATGCAAGATGGAACTTTTTGTTTATTCTCCCATAAGCAAATTAACAAGTAACGCCAACAAGAAAACTACTATAAATGTTACTATAATTGTTGCTAAAGTTTTAAACAAGCATTTAAAGAATGACACTTCTTTTTTGGTAGTAGCTTGTATTATGACCTTATACAATAAACATCCAGGCATAATAAAGACATATAGAAGCACCAATAATGACGTAATTAACTGCTCGTCCATAAATAATTATTCGTTTAAGGTAAATAATGATTTCATAAGGTAGCCTACGTTTTACTTTGCGAAACAATAGCCTAAATGCCACCAATACAAGACTGCCTATCCGACAGCCTAACACAAAGGTAGCAAATATTTTCTAATCGATATAATTATCGAATACTTTTTTGTATTACTTGCCAAAGGTTATAACACCCATCCCACAAAAAAGGCGTACTCCCTACGGAATACACCTTTTTCATAAATACATTTAATTATATTACTGCAATTTTAATATTCCAACTGCATTCCATCAACCCACAACTTACTATCGGTACTTCCCGTGAAGTAGTCACCCAGCATACTTGCTGCGCACGACACAATAATATGTGTAGGTTTACGGTTCACAAACTTATAATCAATAGGTATCTCAACCTTAATCCAGCCATTGGTCGAGGCGTTTGACACATAAGAGCCGTATCCAATTACATTATTTGAATTGGGATTAAAGAACGTCTTCTTATCGGTTGTATTAATCTGCACCGGAGAATCAGGAACACCACCATAATCGCGATAATCCCAGTCACCAAGCGCAACAAACACCTGACATCTATCCATATCGCCAGCCTTTGTCGGGTCATTATCGGGCGCGCCATTGAACTTATCAATAGGACCGTTCTCGTACTTAAGCCACAACGATAGTTTTCGAGGTCGAAGCGTAAATGGTCGTCCGAAATTAACAACTCCGCCCGATGTGCCTATTACGCGGTCAAACTCACCCGTGAAGATATTTCCAGCGGCAAACTTAACGATTACATACTGCGACTCCAGTCTTACCGAATAGTTACCATCTTTCTTATCCTCTCGGTCGGGATTGGTAATTGAGTAACTTGAGCCTACCGTCGTAGAGCCTTTATTTCCAGAACACCACCACTTGGTCTGATTGGCTGCAATCGGCGAATTGGGGTCATAGAACGAGAAATATTTATCCGACTCGGCATTACTAATGGTCTCAAAGCTTGAATTAGGCATCTGAAGAGCCTCCTCGGTTGTAAATGTATATATCTCGGTCTTGTCGTTACCGCTATATGCATAACATTCATAAGTAGTCTGGGGACGCAAGCCATCTATTCCGGCAGAGAATGCACCACCATCTGTAGTTATATCCGATCCGCTTACATCAATCCACTCGGCATCTCCAGCCTTTCTATATTTGAAGCCATTATCCAATCCTGCTACACCCATAGCACTTACCCAGGCAATACCCGTCCACGCATTTACACTCTTCATCTCGACAACCGTCGTTGTATTCTCAACAAAGAGTTTCCACGTCTCTGATCGGCCGTGGCTGGTAACCACAACATCCAAACCATTGACAAAGTTCTTCATCTTGTCAACGCTTGGCGAGTAGGTTGTTATATCCTTAGGACCCAATTTTATGGATGTAACGCTAACATTTCGCTTATCGACATTACTTTTGACATACACCAATACTCTACGATTAATCTCATCCATCTCGGTGCTTCCCACCTGATCTGCAACGGTAAAATAGCGCTCAATGGGTTGGGTTGTAACAATTCGCCACTCGTAGTCTTGGTAAATACTAAGAGTCAAAGTAACTGGCTGCGAAAGATTATGCGCAACCGTTGTATCGAAAGAGGTTGTAGTACGGTCATCCTCAAAGGAGATACTATGTATATTTACCTTTGTAATATCGGTCACCTCGTCGAGCGTGACATATACAATACGCTGCTCAGAGTTTATCTCGACAGAAGTTGCGCCTTCAACCTCCATCGAAACGATACGTGGCGTAACAACAGGCAATGGGAGATCATTCTTAATACACCCAAAAGATATTACAAATAAAACAGTATATAATATCAATCTTTTCATAATACACCTGTCAAAATATTACAAATGAATGGTCAAGCCCATACTAATATCTAATACATCAAGTTTGAAATTTGCCTTAGAGAAATCTCGCTTACCGATAGTCTCTCCATTCTTGATATATTTGGTATTATTGTATGAGACTCCACCTATTCCCATCGAGACGTGCATACTAATATTATTCATAACAAATATAACAACACCTGGATGTAGGCTTAATTTTACCTGGTCCGTGCGTGCATAAGTGTCCTCCGTATTGGTATCATACACAAACTCTGTTCGACTATTTGTATAACCTAATACAATATCGTTAAATAGGCCTATTCTTCCCTTATTATCAAGGCCTACATAAGAGCGGTGATATACGGCAGCCTGAAATGACAATAGATCTGCACTTATATCCTCCACGTGAAAATTCAAATCGTCACTTAGAAGGTCTAAATCACCTTGTTGCACTGCACCCGAAGCCGTTGAATATTGGAATTTTACTCCAATTGAACGATTGTTACGATACGAGTAGGCTACAAATGGAGCAATCTTTGTAATAGATCCGTTAGCATCGATATTATTCAACAGTAGCATATATTCGCTATTGTTGCTTGACAAACTCACGTGAGATACCTGCAAACCCAACTGCCACTCGCCCTTGGGTATAATCAGATGTTGAGATAAACCTCTACTCTTATTTTTAAGGCTATCTTTATTCATAATCTCCCCACCCAACTCTATCGTTTCGCGAGCCGGCTTCTGTTTTTTATACTCCTGAGAGAAAGCATCTGATACAAACAAAACGCTTGCTGTCAGCAATATACCTATTATCGTCTTTCTAATCATACAGAGGCAATTATAAATAATACGATAAACCAAAACCAATAGACAAGATATTAACCTTGAAGTTTATTGAGGTCAAATCTCGATTGCCCTTATCAACCTGATTATGCGTCTGGTCAACGTGCGAATACTTTAATCCAAGCATACCCACATTAACCTCAACCGCAAGATGGTCATTTATAAAAGCCATCATTCCAGGATTTAATCCTAACGATACCGTGTATGATTCCTCAAACGACCCGATAAGGTTTGTCCCGTGATTATCTATCAACTTTGCCTGACCAAGTCCGTATGACAACTGCATCTCGCTAAACATCGCAAAACGGCGCGAATTACCCAACGGAATATAATTTCGATATACAGCCATAGCCGTAAAATCGTGGCTATGCGAATAGTAATCCTTGACATTAATATCAATCTCGTCAATACTTACCGAAGCAGAATCCACCTTCAAAAGATTTCGGCCGTAGGCAAAACGCATACCTATACCCATATTATCTCGTATCATATAACAGAATAATGGGCTTACGGAGAATCTATATCCAGTTGAGTTGATATTCTCTATAACTAGAAATCTATAATTATCATTATTGTGGGTAGAATATGCCACTGAGCCTCCAACCATCCAGGTACCCTTCTCCACAAAGGAGTTGGATTTCAGGTCAAAACCTCGATCATAACGTTGCGCACGGGCGCAAAACACGCCCGTGAAACACAACATTACAGTTATAAAAATCAGTTTTCGCATTCGGAATCCGATTTATAGATGCGCAAGGCACCCCTGGGTTATTTTGTTACAAAATAATCATAGTCATAAAGCAACTCCACTTCGTCAACCCACATCTTACTACCTGCATATCCCTCAAAATAGTCGCCAAATCGGCTTGCTGCACAAGAAATAATTATATGGGTAACCTCAGTCTCTGTATCGAAATATTCAATAGGAATGGTAATCTGTGTCCATCCGCTACAATTCACAGCAGTTGAACTTTCATTGATATATCCATCGCCATTAGATTTGAATATCGCTGTTCCGTAAGCTAAAGTTCCGCCCTTAGTATCATTAGCAAAGTCTATGATAGTTGACGACTTGGCTGTATCGAATGTTACGGGACTATTATTGTCACCTACGACTTCGCCATCTTTATCTTTTCCGTAAACATCCTTATCCCAGCAACCCATAGCAATCTTAATCTGGCCTTCATCTTTGCCTTCTTTCAAATTATCGCTGGCCTCACCTGTGGCACCTGTGTACTTAACCCACAATCTCAAAGCTGTAGGGCGAGCCGCAAATGGACGACCAAAGTTTACAACACCAGAAACACTTGGCAGCACACGAGCATCGTACATTTCTCCTGAATATAAGTTACCTGCTGCTATTATACCCAAAGCACTTTTAGATTCAAGGCACACTGCTGCACCAACCTTTCCATCAGATACCTGATAAGTCATATTAGGCTGATTAAAATCTGTAGCTGATTTATTTCCTGAATCCCACCATTTAGTGCGAGATTCTTCAGGCACAGAAGAATCATTTTTATAAAATACATTACACTTACCCTCTGTACTTACATACTCAAAACTTGCATTAGGAGTCTGACGGTCATTACCTGTTGTAAATGTTGCTGGTTCGTCGGCGCTGCCATCACCATTCTCATCGCCAATTACACTCTGTACGGCAGAAACAGTGACAGTTTCTCCAGCATCATTAGTGGTAGTGGTCTCTTTAGTAAACAACACCAACTGATACTCATACTGTGTATTAGGCTCTAAACCCTTAAGCACGGCAGAATATACACCCTCCTTTGCAGTAGCTGCTGCTTTAATATTGTCACTAATAGCACTCCACTCTGTATCACCCTGCTTACGATACTGGAAATATACCTTATCTGCATCGTATGCTCCTGTATCAACATCGGCACTAACGGTTACAAACTTAGCCCAAATATTGGGGTCGCCCTCCACTAATGGGATAATACCAGTAGAAACAGGAGCCCATCCGATAATGTCTTGCTTTGTATCCTCAGCAGAAATAGTTTCATTAACCTGCAAATCAAATAACACGAATCCATCCTTTACGGTATATTTGAAATTCATTGTCATTTTTGCACCAGCAAGAGACACAGCATTACCCTCACTATCTTTGGGCTCGATTACTCCAGACTTGGTAAACGCTGTACCATCGTTCAATTCTCCTACATATGTCCAGTAAAGAGACTTCTCTATAAGAGCGTTATCAATAATGAAGTAGCCATCCTTGCCCGACTCATTAGCAGTGTAAACCAACTTATCTGCATCCTCAGCATTCTCCTTAAGAGCAAATGTCAAAGTATAACCCTCTTTGAAATTTTCTGCTATAGTGGAGTCAAATGTAGCATTTGTAATTGCATTACATATCTTTGCCGTTACGGCAACATTGCTAGTTACTTCACCTGCCGTAACTGAAAATTCAGCAGTGCCTTTATAACTCTTCTGTACAAAGTTAGCCTTACGGGGATTATCGTTAACAATCTCTCCGGCTGCAACATCCACACGATATTTTGCTGTAGATGCAGGAAGATATACCACATCGGGCATTGAGCCATAAGTATATTCACGAATCAAACCTTGATAAGCAGGTTTATATATTTTAACAGATGCCCCTGCTCTAAGTTCCTCTTCAGTAAGAGGACTTTCCGTTGAATCGGCTCTGGTGGCAACCGTCTTGCTATCATCCATTTTAATTGCAAGAGAGAAACCGCCTTCGCCATCATTGCCATTATATGCATCCTCCTTTTGGCAAGATGCAGCGATTATTAAAATCGACAGTAATAGGTATTTACAATATTTCATAGCGCTCTACTCTGTTTTAGGTGTAGTTGTATCAAGTACAAGATTAATAGTCTTTGTACAACCTTGATTATCAGTTACGTACATTGCAAATGTATGGACTCCAGCAAAAGCGGCATCCGACAATGGCTCCAATGCATTTGCCAAATCAAAATAAATTTCATCCTCATTACAAACATCCTCAGAATACGGGAATCCAAGGCCGACCGTAGTTTGAAACATTGTTATAATATCTCTTTGAGCATTAGATGTCAACAATAATTTAGGGTCTTCTACCGTACCTGTAGGGTCCAATACCTTACGAACAGTATCTGCAAAATCAGCATTCGTTGATGTAATCTTCACATAGAACTCAAACACTTTATTTGGTACCTCCGCTGTAAACTTCAAATCAGTGAATCCTGTTACATTTATAGGCATTGCCGATTTATCCTCTGCAGCATTCCACGCAGCCATTGTTGTCTCGTCTGGACCTGCTGTACAAATCAACTTAATACCACCATCGCCCTGCGGTTTATTTGGATCATCGCCCAAGCTTCCCTCGGTAACATCAATATTCTCAGTCAAAGGAACGTCCTCAACAAAACCATCAATTGTGATAGTGAAGTTCGCATTACCATCCTTATCCTCAGCCATATCAAACTGAATCTTTCGATACTGACCAGCCTTTACGCCTGGAATTGCAGCACGCATCTTCTGTTTCTTGTTGGTATAAGTGCCATCATCATTCTTAACCTTCATCACACCCTCGAACTCAACCTGCAAGATAACCTCGCCTGACGCGTCTGTATCCTCCTCTGTAACCTTCAAGTATCCAGGGTCTTCATCAATATAAGTCGGAGTTTTTGAACTTCCATCACCCTTAACCTTGAATGACATTTTTGCCTTCTCATTAATTTTCACAGTAGCTATACCCTCTCCAGCTAAGTGCTGAATAAAGAGCTCATTGTAAGCGACTTTTACCTTAACCTGCTGCCAAAGTGTACATACTATTGGAGTAGGATTACCATTCTCATCCTTGCTCAAATCAGTTGTTTTTCCGGCCACAATAACAAACTCTCTTTCTGCTCCATAAACAGGAGTGGTACCATAATCGGGAACCGCCGTTGCTGACTGAGCAACAAGTTTATACTTTCCTGCAGGCAACTTAATACCCTCAGTAGGCATTGCGCCATATGTTATGTAATCAACGGTGCTTCCTTCTGATTTATTGAGTTTTACAACTGTCTCACTGCCATTATCATCAACTGCATACACCCAAATAAAGAAATCATTAACATTTGCACGCGTCTCAACCTCCTCCGACACGGTTATATCAGCGCCAGCAAACGATAGCAAACCATAGCCAGGCTCAAGCTCATTATTATAGTGGTAATTATCTTTTTCGCACGAAGTGAGAGCAATCACCGCGAGCATCACCACCGAAAATAAACGTTTCATATCTATAAATATTTCTTATATTTACTCATTAATCTCTATATCTCCAATATCTACGGTCGTAACTGTATCATCGAAGGTTATTGTCAACTTATCAACGCCACCGATGTTTTGCACATCAAATATAATCGTATGGCAACTCTTTGCATTGAGTTTCACACCCGCATCTGCACCACCTACAATACCAGTCTTATCCGTAGCATTTGTACCCTGCGCCTGGTCGGGATTGGGCTTAAATGTATATGCAATATACGTCTTTACAGGCTCTAAAAATGCGCCCTCAGCCACCGCATCTACATCGCTCTCCAATGCTATTTTAGCCTGGTCGTATGATACAGAAGGTGCATCATCCTCTGTTGACTGTGTCACCACTGCAGAATATTCACTAAAATACTTTGTGAATATATCGGTACACTTGATTCTCAAGATGCTATTCTTCAACGCAACTTCAATGGGCACCTGCTTGGGTGTTTCGCTTTCGGCATCCTCCGATGAGATTGTAAACATTGCCTCACCCTCAAATGCAGGCAGACCAGAAGCCTCCGTAGGCTTACCGTCTTGGCCTACAACATAGAAACCTATCTTCTGAGGATCATAACTTGCCTGAACATAGTATGTTCCCAATTCCAAAGAGAGGTCTTCGGGTTTGTAATCCTTTAATAGACACTCTTTCAAAGTCTTCTTCTTGCTACTATCCAATACTTTGACAGTAAAATTCTCAGTAAGTTTAGTCGCATCAAAACTCTCACCTGCACCCAATGCCTCTGCGATTTCGATTGTGGCATTACTGCTCTCGCCATCAGCTCGTGTAATCTCTCCAGACGTGATGTTGCTATCAGCCTCTAACGCAAAAGAAACCGTGCCATAAGCACCCTCCTTTGCGTAGTTGTAATCATCGCTGACACAACCGCTACCTGCGAGAATTGACAGAGCCAATGCCCAAATAGGTAATTTTCTAAATTTCATAATTTGTTGATTTTAGTTATTAAATTTTGTTTTGTTATTTGTTTTTTACTTTATCTTCACCCTAATATTATCTATTGGAGTATCTGAATAAGTTACCCAGCTTCCAGATGTAATATTTGTACGCCAACTCAAACGATGTTCTGATGTAATACCATCTACGGTGTATGTATGTTCAGGCATTGTGGAATTACTTCCCTTAGGTAAATTGATAGTAGTAGATACAGATTCTATATCAGTACCTGCTTCTATTGCACCACTTGTAGTAGTCTTACCTACTTGCAAAGGTGTTGCTATTTTCTCAGCTCCAGCATTAATTTTTACTTCAACAGTCACTGTATTTTTCAGTTTACCCCCAAAGAATTCACTATCAAGTCGACCTTGGTATCTTCCACCAAAAACCCAGAACGGTCGTAATCTAATATGACTACCTGCACTACTACGAGAACGAGATGCATTCCAACCTGGTATATTCAAGCTTTTTGCACCTGTAGTAACTTCATCGTTATAATCTTCAAGAGTACTGAAATCTTGATACATCAAATATGGTACATTTAAATTAACATTATAACTATTTCCCACGCTCATTGTAGGCATAGTAATAGTTTCTGTTACTATAGCGCTCTTCGATTCATATGTTACCGTCACACTCTTACCCGAAATAGTTGATAGGACATCCTCATCGTAATAGATATCAAATCCGCTACCTTCAGCAATTGTAGAGTTATCCGAGCCTGTGTAATACTCATATTCGTGGTCATCTCCAGCCTTCCACTTTGTATTGGTATCAGCTGATGTAAGTGTAATTTTATATGGCTGCTCACCCAAATTATTACTTGCGATGCGGAATGAAATCTTAGGGCGCTCTGTAACGGTCAAACAATTCAATCCCACAGGAGTCACACGCCCCGCAGCCATTCGCATTTTTTCATCCGCAGCCTGCGAACCACGACCATTGAGAGAGATTTCCTGCGTTGCTACTCTCGATTGAGAGTAAGTCTTTACCACCAACTTATCGTTTGATTCATAATTTGTACTCGGCGGGAGAATAGCCGCAACGGCATAATCGTAGATAATATTACCACCGTTATCGGCAGTCGAAGCCCCAATAGGCTCCTTAAGATTAAGCGAGATAGTATTTGTACCACCACTTGTTAATGTCAGGCCATTCGTGTTTGACACATCGGCAGTTACCGTTCCTGCCACATTCGCAGGCATAGTAAATACAATACGCTCCACCGTTTCACCCGTGGGGAAACCCCATTTAGCCTGTGGCACATAGAATCTCAATGCGTGAACCAAATGGCTCATATTTAAAGACAACCTCTTTTGGTCAAGCACATAATCGGGCTCTTGGCCATCAATTGCCTCATCCTCTGGGATGTACAATTTTTCCAACGCTGGGCCTGTACCCTGCGCTACCATAATATCGGCACCTCCACCCATCTTACCATCCTGCATAGAGGGGAGAGTAAATGTTGCCGTAGTTCCACTAACACTCTGTGGCTTAGGATAGCAGGCATAGTAAGTATAAGTTCCCTCGGGCATTGCCTCGGGGAGCGTCGTCGTGAAAAATGCCTGATTCGTTTCAGCTGCGACAAACCAAGTATCAAAAGTTTGATTTTGGAATGTATATGCACCATCCTTTTGCGCCCACAACGCCACCTTATCCTCGGCTTCCCACGAAATAGTTCGGCCATCGTCATTAATGAAAGTACGGGTATTTTCAGAGTCACCCTTACCCATCCAAAAACCAACTTTGACAGGGCCATCCTGTATCGGCTCCTGATGCGTAAAATCATCGTTAGAGCAGGCTACAACAAACAGCACCGAAGCGAGTAATAATATATATTTTTTAATCTGCATAATTGCCTATTTCGTTTTTATAATTTACAGATGGTGAATGATATATGTACAATACACAGTTTCACGATTACAAAAATAAAACAACACTCTGAAACGAAAAAATTTTTTCAACGAATGGACCTATTTTATAAATAAACTATTTCACTTAATTGATTTTGAGTTTAACAATGCTAATATCATATAGAAAATAAAAGCAGGAGATTCGTCGTTTCGGACAAATCTCCTGCTTTTTTCCAATTACCCTCCTAGTCTATTGCTATCTTGAAGATGCACTTCTTGACGTGGCCCTCGCCGAGCATCGGGGCGTGACCATCCTCAGGGAAGAGAATTGTAAACTGGCCCTGGCCAACGGTGTAGAAGCACTGCGGGATATCGGTAAAGAGCTGGATATCCTTAGCCTCGTCAAACTCTGTCTCAGGCGTAAGGCAATCCTTCTTCTCGCTCCAGCCAAACACCTCCTCGGGGCCGCAAAGCAGCAGCTGGATATCGATATACTTGCGGTGCAACTCCAGACGAGCATCCTTAACATCGCGGAGGTCCAACTCCTGCACGCTCACGAAGATATTATCGCCGTCGATATCGTGACGACCGCAAGGGAGTGCTGCAACATCGTTGTTATCAATAAAATCGAAAACAGTCTTAAAACGCGGATGAAGCGCCGCGTACTGCGCTTTGTTTTTCAGTGAATCGAGTATCATATCGGTTTGGATTAATGGTTTTTACCTTTATACAGAAGTCTTACAAATACTGGATAGTGGTCTGAATATTTTATTCTGTTATCAATCTTCTTGGGCGTAATGGAGTCAGCAGGAATAATCATTGCCTCGCGCAGCTGCTCCTCCTTTGGCACATTCATTCTATTTCCATAGGCCTTCACAAGCACCGTATCTGCATTCTCACCACGTCCCACTACGCTCTGCTCCAAGCCCCACGAATCAACAACCTCATAAGAGAGGGCCTCAAACTCATCCGAGTAGAAGATGTAGTCGATACGCAACATATCGAAGAAACCGCGGTACGTATGCGAATATCCACGTCCCACCTTGCGATATGGGTCGTTCAACTTACGTGCTACGGTACGATAGGTGTACGACACGGGCGTATCATTAAAATCTCCGCACACAATCACAGGATATGGCGATGCGGCCACTAACGCAGCCAATGTGTCGGCCTGCTCGGCACGCACACGATTGTTTTCGGTAAGGCGTTTTACCATACTATGCACCTTACCCAAGCTATCGCCCTCAAGATACTCGTGATTCTCGATATAATTACTATCATCGCGGCGGATAGCCGTAGAGTGCAGGTGATTGTTAAACACTCTTATCGTATCTTCATTATTCTTATCCTTCTTGATTACGATATCAGCCCACACAAAATTCTTCAAGGTATCCATCCTTGAAGCCTTAATAATAGGATAACGGCTATAAATTGCAGGACTCAAGTTTACGCGTGACAGAGAGCGCGGCATCGGCTTTAGCGGCTCCAACAGTGAATCGGCAATATCGCTGAAGCCCATCTCCTGAAGGCACAAAATATCGGGATTTACGGCCTTGATAATCTTCACTATCGAGTCCAGCTGTCGCTCACGGTTATCATCTATAAAGCTACGCACGTTATAGCTCATCACCTTCAGAGCCTTTTTATCGTATCGTGGTTTGAGATTAGGCTCGCTATATACGCGTCGCAACTCAAGTTTATAGAACAACGATAGTTGAAACACACCCAGCAGCGAAACAAACACCATCACAACGGCAATAAACGGACGCCAGCGGACAATCCAATAGAGCGTCAAAGCCGCCTGCATAGCATATATTATAGGCGCGACCAATCCCAACGTCGAAACCTCGCCGTGCTGACGCGGGTCGAGCGATGGAACAAAGAGCGTAGTCAGGAACAGAGCCACCACAACGAGGGTTATCACACCGACAAAGATGTCGATGATGAGTCCCGTCGCAGAGCGTTGGTTGCGACGTCGCCCTCCCGAGGAGGTGTAAGATGATTTGTAATAATCGCCCATATATGTTATTAGAAACGGAGATTTCCTCGTTTACGCCACCAATATAGCAGAGCCAAGCCCCACAACATACCTCCCAAATGGGCAAAATGGGCTACACCCGACTGATAACCCGACAATCCGAAGAAGAGTTCCAGCAGACCATATATCAGTACAAACCACTTAGCCTTCATTGCTATAGGCGGGAAGATAAGCATTACGATATTATTGGGATGCAACACGCCAAACGCCAGCAGCAGGCCAAATACCGCTCCCGAAGCACCTACCGTAGGCACATACAAGAAACGCATTGCAGCATTCAATCCACCTGCATCAAGTGCGTGAGCATACTCTGCATAGCCAACACCCAGCTGCAACAGGGCGGCACCAATACCGCAAACCATATAGTAGGTAAAGAATCGCTGCGAGCCGAGTTCCAACTCCAGCTGTCGGCCAAACATCCACAGTGCAAACATATTAAAGAAGAGATGCGATACTCCACCGTGCAGGAACATATATGTAAAGACCTGATAGCTATGGAACAACGGACTCTCAACATTAAACAATGCGAAGCGTGTCAACAACTCATCTCCAAAAGGCAACAACGTTGTAGCCAACAGCGCCACGCAGTTTGCAATTATTAGATTCTTGACCACCGGAGGGGTCGATATTTGTCTTTGTACGTACATATCAATATTTTACCGCCCTTGCGGTTTTTAATTCAACTTAGCCTTTATATCCTCAATCGTAAACTCCGCCATAATAGCCTTGCCAGAGGGTGAGAAGCTATAATTATCGCAAGCACACAGGTGTTGCAACACCTCCATAGCCTCCTCCGCAGTTATCCCCTTTGACGACAGGCGCGAGCCTTTGACAGCCATCACACGGGCCATATTACTACGCATATGCTCCGCAACATCTCCCGACTCCACCTCACGCAGCAGTTCGTAGAGCACCTCATCGGCCTGCTCGCCAACAATACTTGACGGAATAGCATTAAGCTCCACTACGCCATCGCCCACGAGGTTCAGCTCAAATCCCAACGCTGCAAACTCCACCTCATTCTCCGACAGAAGCACAAAATCATCCTCCGAAAGAGTCAGACGCTCAGGGAAGAGCAGTCGTTGCGAAGCCATACTGCCTGCGCCTATCATAGCCATATAGCTATCATACAAAATTCGCTCCTTGGCACGACGCATATCCACCAACATACTTCTGCCGCCACTTTGCGCCAGAACATACCCCCCAACAAGAGGCATCGCCGACGAGAACTCCATCTTCTGCTCACACTCCAGACTCTGCTGCACGGCCGAGGCGACAAACTCGAGCGAGCTCTCCTCCTCCATACCCATCATCGCCGCAAGGTCTATGCCCTGCGAGTAGTCGGATGCAATCTCACGATATGACTCCGAGGGCACACTATTAAACTCCTCGGCACTCGGGATAGCAAAATCCTTATTTGCCGCCATATCCGTCCACGACACATCACTCAGTCGGCCCGACGAAGGTTTTGCACTCTGCGTTGCAGGCTGGCTCGTGCGTCTGTATGGCAACTCCACAAAGGGGTCATCGAAGGCCGTCTTGAGCTCCTCCTCCGACACACCTGTTTCGATATAATCCTCTCTAAACGGGTTATAGTCGCTATTGGTTGAGCTCTTGGGCTCGGCATACACCACATTCGACGTATCACCCAATACGGGAATATCTATCGGAGTGCTATTCTCAAAATCCATCATCGCCACACTGCCACTCTTGGCCAGCGTACTGCGCACAGCGGCATTGACAATCTGATTTACATCCTCTGCATCGGCAAAACGCACCTCAGTCTTATGCGGTGACACATTCACATCCACACGCTCGGGGTCGAGCGTAAGGTAGAGGAAATATGAAGGCGAATCCTTCTCAGGTATCAGCTTCTCATAGGCCTTCATTATGGCACGATAAATCTGCGGCGAGCGGAAGAAACGACCATTAACAAAGAGATACTGCTCCGTATTCTTCTGCTTGGCAGCCGAGGGGCGACCCACATATCCCTTCACCTTAACGATAGAGGTATCGACATCCACCTCCAGCAGGTTAGTCTTAATGTGGCGACCCACAACACCAATTATTCGCTCCAACAGCGAGCCTGCCGGCAGAGTGATAATCGGCATATCGTTCGACATCAACTCGCAACGTACCTGCGGATTACAGAGGGCCACCTGACGGAACACCTTCTTTATCTCGTTGACCATCTTGGTGCGGTCGCTGTTGAACTTACGACGCGCGGGGGCTGTGTAGAAGAGGTTGCGCACCATAAACTGCGAGCCTACGGGGCACATCGTTGGTGTCTGCGAAACAAACTCACCACCATTGACAATAGTCACCGTACCAACCTCATCCTCCGCCTGACGTGTACGCAGCTCAACCTGCGCCACGGCGGCAATCGAAGCCAACGCCTCACCGCGGAATCCGAATGTTTGCAGACGATATACATCCTCGAATGTTTCGATTTTGCTTGTGGCGTGTCTGTCGAATGCCATACGAGCATCCATAGGCGACATACCACAACCATCGTCCACAATCTGTATCAGCTCCAAACCCGCATTACGGAAATTAACGGTAAGTGACGACGCACCCGCGTCGATGGAGTTCTCCATCATCTCCTTTATGGCCGATGCAGGATTATCCACCACCTCGCCAGCCGCAATCTGATTGGCCACGATTTCGGGTAATAGTCGTATCTTATTCTCCATACGGGTTAGTTTCTGTCAAAAAAATTACTCAACAATCTCGATTGCGTCACCCTCCTGATAGTCGTTGGGGACGATTACAATGGGAGCGTAAGGGTTAAACTCCTCATACTCCTTCATCTGTCGCTCTACCTGCTTAGATGAAGAGTCGCTGGTTGCCATCTCAAAAATAGCACCTATACGCGGGACAAGAACATATATAAATACTACGAGTAGAATCAGTCCAAGACCCATCACCCACATATTCATACGCTTGTCAGAGTTCTTCTGCTTCTTCTCCTGCGCAAGACGGGCCTCGCGGGCCTCACGCTTGGCGCGGATATACTTTCCGGGCTCATACTCCCCGCTATTTTCAATATCTCGGCGCTCGCCACGCAACTCGGCACGACGACGTTCACGCTCCTCCTTGGCAGGGTCGTAGTAACGCGGCGTATAATTAAACTTATTAGCGTGACGCTTGTGTGGTGAAAAGAATCCCATAGTATTTGTGTTTTAACGGTTTATCTAACGAAAAAAGTTCTTCATACGCTCGAAGATATTCTGCTTCTCCACGCTTTCAGGCGTCTTGAAGTGCGGCTGCTCGGATAGCTTCTGCACCAGCTGACGCTCCTCCGAGGTGAGCGAGTCGGGGATGGTTATATCCACAACAATCAAAATATCTCCACGTCCATAGCCATTCACATCAGGCAGGCCCTTGCCACGCAAGCGCAGCACCTTACCGGCGTGAGTACCCGGAGCAATCTTAATCTTGGCACGGCCATCGATGGTCGGTACCTCAACCTCGCCTCCGAGGATGCAGGTTGTAACCGTAAGATTCAAGTTGTGAATCAAGTCATTACCATCGCGCACCAATTCAGGATTACGCTCCTCCTCAATCATAACAAGCAGGTCGCCATTCACACCGCCGTGACGCGCAGCATTACCCTTACCCGAAACCGTAACGGCCATACCCTCGCCTACGCCGGCAGGAATCTTAATCTCAACAACCTCGTCACCGCGCACAACACCCTCGCCCGAGCACTTATCGCACTTGGCAGTGATAATCTTACCCTCACCGCCACACGCAGGACATACGCCCTGCGTCTGCATACGGCCAAAGAATGTATTTTCAACACGTGTAACCACGCCCGAGCCGTTACAAGTAGAGCAGGTGGTGTATGAAGAAGAGTCCTTTGCACCCGTACCGCCACACTTATCGCAAGCGATGGTCTTGTTAATCTTCAGTTTCTTGGTTGTGCCGTTAGCAATCTCGGCAAGCGTGAGCTTCACCTTCACGCGAATATCCGAGCCACGGTTCACACGACGGCCGCCACCTCGTGACGAGAAACCGCCGAAGTGACCACCAAAGATATCTCCAAACTGCGAGAAGATATCCTCCATAGAGAATCCTCCGCCGAAACCGCCGCCAAAGCCGCCACCTGCAGCTCCGCCCATACCGGCGTGACCAAACTGGTCGTAACGGGCACGCTTGTCGGGATTTGACAACACGTCATACGCCTCGGCAGCCTCCTTGAACTTCTCCTCAGCCTCCTTATCACCCGGATTCTTGTCGGGGTGATACTTGATTGCAGCCTTACGATAGGCCTTCTTTATCTCGTCGGCATTGGCGTTGCGTTGAACGCCTAACACCTCGTAATAATCCCTCTTTTCTGACATCGTCTTATGCTTCTAAAACATCATTACTCGCCAACAACAACCTTGGCATAGCGCAACACCTTGTCGCCCAGCATATAACCACGCTGCACGACATCGATTACCTTACCCTTCTTATCCTCGCCTGCAGCAAAACGAGCCACAGCCTCGTGGAAATCGGGGTCAAACTCCTTATCCTGAGACTCAATCTCCGATACATTCTTCTGGCGCAGAGCCTCCTCGAACTTCTGCAACACCAGACGCTCACCCTCGCGCAGAGCGGCTATATCCTCACTCTTCTCTGAGGCTGCCACAGCACGGTGCATATCGTCCAAAACAGAGAGCATACTCTTGATAACATCCGAGCCTCCGCTGGCCACCAAATCCATCTTCTCACGTAAGGTGCGCTTACGATAGTTGTCGAACTCGGCCTGCAAACGCATATATTTATCTCGCCATACGGCTATAATCTCTTCCGGAGTAGGTTCCTGTGTATTCTGCTCCTCGGCTGACTGCTCATTCGCGTCCTCTGCCATTGTGGCAGTGGCCTGCTGCTCGTCATCTGCCATATTGGCACACGGCGTACCCTCACAAGAGGGATAACCATCTGCCTCGTTAAAGCCCTCCTGTTCCTTAACCTCCTGATCTTTAACCTTATTGTCTGTCATATCTATATGTTTTATCATTATTCTTATTATTTATGGCGCAAATTGTATGCCCAAAGCTACCCTATAATAAATATAGTCGGTCGTTTGGCAATATCGGGCAACTCACCCTTACGCCACTGCGCCACGCTGCGCGTTACAATGAACTCCTCGGGCGAGGTTATATCGCACGCCACCGTCAGCATACTCTCCGCAGCACACACCTGCAACATCTGCTCCATCAACTTCACGTTACGATAGGGTGCTTCGATAAAAATCTGCGACTGACGCTCCACGTGCGCACGACGCTCCAAAGCCTTTATAGCCTTACCACGCTCGGGCGGCTTTACGGGCAGATAGCCGTTAAACGCAAACGACTGCCCATTAAGTCCCGACGCCATCATAGCAAGCAGAATAGACGAGGGACCAACAAGCGGCACCACGCGAATACCCTTACGATGACACGCCTCGACAACCAATGCCCCAGGGTCTGCGACACCTGGCACACCCGCCTCCGAGATAACGCCCGCCGAGCGACCTGCCAGCAGGGGTTTTATCATCGTCTCCACGGCCTTACCTGCTACGGTATGTTCGTTCAGCTCAACAAACTCCAGGTCGTCAATCTTTCGTGCAATCTGCGCTTTAGACAAAAAACGGCGTGCCGAACGAACATTCTCAACAATAAAATAGTCTAACGAGTCAATCACGCGGCGGTTTGCCTCCGGCACCACATCGTACACCTCCGTCTGGTCCGAAATAGGACACGGAATCATATATAATACACCCTTCTCGGCCATTACTCTCTAACGTAAATTCTTTTAACACGTGCCGACACCGAGGTCATAATCTCGTATGAGATAGTCCCCAGCACT
This sequence comes from Rikenellaceae bacterium, assembly GCA_015059845.1. GTDB lineage: Bacteria > Bacteroidota > Bacteroidia > Bacteroidales > Rikenellaceae > Alistipes. Next base: position 65,282 of record SUZR01000008.1, read on the forward strand.
TCAGCCATATCTTCGAGGGTATTACCCTTCGCAGGCGAGAAGATTACAACCTCATCACCCTCCTTGACACCCTCTATATCCGTAACATCTATCATACAGCTATCCATACAGATACGTCCCACGGTCGGAGCCGTATGTCCTGCTACAAGCATCTCCCAGCGGCCTCCGCTCAGGTGGCGGTCCAGACCGTCGGCATATCCAATGGGGATAGTTGCAATCACACTATCGCGCTCCAGCACCTGCGAACGGCCATAGCCTATAGCCTCACCCTTCGCTCTATGGCGAAGCTGCACGATGCGTGTCTTGAGCGTAGCAACGGGTTGCAGTTCCTCGTTATGACAATATCCATAGCCATACAATCCCAATCCCAAACGGCACATATCAAATGCCGCCTCGGGGAAACGCTCAATAGCCGCCGAATTAGCCGTATGGCGCAACACATCGTAAGGCATAGCCGCGGCAATACGACCACTCATAGCGTCAAACAGAGCTATCTGCCTGCGTGTAAAATCGTCCTGCGTGGGGTCATCGGCACACGACAAGTGCGCAAAGATTGTTGCAACGCGAACGCTACGGCTATCCTTCAATAGAGCAATCAACTCATCCACCTCCTGCTCTACAAAGCCCAAGCGGTGCATACCCGTATCCAACTTTATATGGATAGGATAGTTATGCGCTCCGTAACGCTCCACGCTACGCACAAAATCGGCCAACGAATGGAAACTATAAATCTCAGGCTCAAGCGAATATGCAACCATCTTATCGAAGCTGCCTGCATCGGCATTAAGCACCACAATCGGCATCGTGATACCCTTCTCGCGCAGGATTACGCCCTCATCTGCGAAGGCTACGGCAAGATAGCTTACACCCAAGCGTTGCATCAATTGCGCCACCTCTACATCGCCCGCACCATAGCTATGGGCCTTAACCATAGACACCAGGCGGTGATTCATCGGCAGATGGCGGCGGAAATATCCTACATTATGTGTCATCGCATCGAGATTCACCTCCAGCACCGTTGTGTGGCTGCGACGCTCCAGACTATGACACACACGCTCGAAATGCGAACGGCGATTGCCCTTCAGCAATATCGTGCGACCTGCAATATCTTCGTGCGATAGGGCACGCATAAATTCCTCGGTAGAGGCGTAGTAACGGGTCTTGCAGGTAAATTTTCCTACGTGAGGTTTTATTCTCTCACCCACACATATAAGCGTATCCACCTCCGCGTGAGCCACAAGCTGCGCCACACGTGAGTAGAGCTCCTCGTCACCCATTCCACTCTGCAAAATATCCGAAATCACGACCGTAGTCTTGCCACCCAACGCAACGCTACGCAACGTATCGAGAGCCAGCGAGAGGGAGTTGATATCCGAATTATATGAGTCGTTTATTATCGTTGAGCCATCCACACCCTCCTTCACCTCCAGACGCATAGCGACATCGCTCGGTGAGAGTTGCGGCTCACCATATCCCAACTCGCGGCACAACATCTTAACCTCCTGTGCATCAATACGCAGAGCATCGTTACACAAGGGCAGTTCCGTAACCTCCATATCTGCTGCATCTACCACCTTGCACTCCTCGGCAAGGCTCTCCGTGGCCGCCGTAATCTCCTTATAATAACTATGATATATAAATGTATGTGCCCGCTTTGCAAGCACCATCTTCTCCGATACTTTCTGCTCCAGAGACTCGAAATTACTCTGGTGCGCATCGCCAATAGATGTCATCAGCACCACATCGGGACGTATCATACGCTCCAGACGCTCCATCTCTCCCACCTCGGAGATTCCCGCCTCGATAACGGCAAGCTCCTCATCGCCCTCAATCATCAGTAGCGAGAGAGCCACTCCCAGCTGCGAGTTATAACTCATCGGCGAGACAAAAATCTTCACCGCAGCGGGCAACGCACGCGCCACCCACTCCTTTACCATCGTCTTGCCATTCGAGCCTGTGATACCTACCACCTTACCCTTAAATGTCGCACGGTGCGCCGCCGCAAGACGTTGCAGAGCCTCCAACGCATTATCTACGCATATATATCCTGCATCCTCAGCTACAACAACCTCACGCTCAACCATAAAGGCTCTCACTCCGCGTTGATACATATCGCCCACATAGTCGTGCGAATCATAGTTTGTACCGCGCATCGCCACAAACATAGCACCATCGCCAAAGGCACAACGACGCGAGTCGGTGACAACGTCGCCCACCACCGAATCCCTGCCTTGCAGCACTCCGCCACACATACGGGCTATGTCCGAAAGACTATATTTCATTATTTTCTTTTGAGTATTATCTCTTTTTGTTAATCTTGCGGCCTCCAGCCGCATTTACAAATCTGACCCACCCCCACACCCCCGCCTCAGGCAGGGGCTTTGGTCGCCGCAAGCGGCTCCAAAAGTTGGAGAACCGAAGGTCTTACTTATAAATTATTATGGAATCTCACAACCGTAATTCCTGCACCACCTCTATCGGCGTGCTCATCGGCAGCCGTGGCCACCTCGGGTATAGAGCGCAGATAACGGCGAATCTCCTCCTTGAGTGCGCCCGTTCCCTTACCGTGCAGAATAGTTACGCCACTAACGCCAACCATAAGTGCATCATCCACCAAGTCCTGCACCACCTCTAACGCCTCAACGGCTCGCATACCGCGCACATCCACGCTATCGCGGAAATTCAGCTTACGTGATGATATATCCACCGACACAACCGTACGCGGCGTGACGGGCTTAACCGACTTCTTATACTCGGCATTTGACACCACAACCAGCTTATCCTTATCTACCGTAGTGAGTATCTGTCCAAATGCGACCTGTACCTTACGACCCTTAATGCTCTGCACCACGCCGGGCACCTCCTGACCCGCAATACGCACCTTCGAGCCAACCTCGATGGGTTTGGGTGCGGGCACAGCCTCCGCAGGTTTCTGCTCCACGGCCTGACCACGACGTTTCTTATCCTCCTCGCGGCGTGCCTTGCGGCGCATCAGGCGCTCCATCTCGCGCTCCACCTTCTCGCCATCGAATGACGACTCTACATCCTCCACCGTGGTCTTGAAATCGTCCAGCTCGCGGCGTGCCAGACGCGTAAGTTCCTTCTCAGCCTGCGCCTCCTTGATAGTACGGATAGTATTCTCAATCTGGCGGTTGGCATCGGCAATAAGTTGCTGCGCCTCAGCCTTTGCCTTCTGCAAAATCTCCTTACGCTCCTCCTTGATGCGCGAGAGCTGCTCCGCATAGCTCGACTCCAGCTCCTCAACCTTGCGGTCGGTCATACGTATGCGGTCACGCTTCTGTGACCAGTAACGTCTGTCGCGCGCAATCTCGCGCAGCTGACGCTCCAAATTGATATGGTCACTACCCGCCTTATCACTCGCCGAGCGGATAATATCCTCTGGCAGGCCTATCTTGCGGGCAATCTCAATGGCAAACGAGCTACCGGGCTTACCCATCTCCAACTTAAAGAGCGGGCGGATATTCTGCACATCGAACATCATTGCTCCATTGGCAATACCCTCCGTTCCCGTTGCGTAGTATTTAATATTCGAGTAGTGCGTGGTAATCACTCCATAGCACCCTCGCTCCAGCAGTCGCTCCAAAATAGCCTCGGCAATAGCACCTCCGATGACGGGCTCCGTACCTGAGCCGAACTCATCAATCAAAACCAACGTGCGTGACGAGGCTGCCTGCAGCGTAGATTTCATATTCATCAAGTGCGAAGAGTAGGTCGAGAGGTCATTATCCATCGACTGCTCATCACCGATATCCAGACATATACTCTCAAATATTGGCAACTCGCTCATCTCACCCGCCGTAACGGGAAATCCGCACTGGAACATATACTGCACCATACCCGTAGTCTTCAAACATACGGATTTTCCGCCTGCATTAGGTCCTGATATAACAAGAATATGCTTCTGCTTATCGAGCTGCATATCCAGCGGCACCAGCTCCTTCTTCTCGCGCTTCAGGGTCTGCGCCAACAGAGGATGGAAGGCGTGGCGTAACACCAGACGGTCATCGGTTGAAACGATAGGCTTGCCCGCCCCATTCTCGATGGCCCAACGCGCCTTAGCTCGCACGGCATCCATCTCAGCAAGATACTCACCAGCCGATGCAATAGGCTCGGCATCGGGGCGCAGCTCCTCGGTAAACTCCGTCAGCAGACGCACAATCTCGCGGCGCTCGGCATACTCCAACTCTTTGAGTTGGTTATTCAACTCGACAACCTCAACGGGCTCTATATAAAATGTCTTACCCGTTGCCGACTCGTCGTGGATAAAGCCATTCAGTTTACGTTTATTTCCTGCCGAAACAGGGATAACAGCACGACCATCGCGGATGGAAATCATCGCCTCGGCATCCACGATACCTGCACGCTTGGCATTATTAAGCACCTGATTCAGACGCTTCGACACCTGCCCCTCGTGCTCACGAATCGAGCGGCGAATCATCACCAACTGTGGCGAGGCGCCATCACGTATCTGTCCCTCATCATCCACAAGCTGATTTATGCGACGCACCACATCGGGGAACACGCATACACTCTCGCTACGCTTCCGCAGGCGGGGATACTGCTCCTCGGAGCGGTTCATCACAAAACCCACCATATTGCCCACGGCGGTCAATGCGCGGCGCAGGATAACCACCTCCTCGGTCGTAAGAAAAGCCCCCTCGACACCAATCTTAGCCATAACGGCCTCCATATCGGGGAACTCATCTCGCGGAGCATCGGGATCGAGCATAAGCAGAGTACGCATCTCGTTGGCAATATCCTGCTTGCGCTCAATATCCGAGCGTGAGGTCGAGAATCGCTCCCCCGCTATGATATCACGCGCAGCCTGCATACTACACAGGGCCGTAACCTGCTCACGCAGACGATCAAAACCGATCTTCTGCTCAAAATTTACGGGATATATCATCTCTGCGTGCTTTACTCGGCCGACTTCAACTCCTTCATCTGCTGCTCGTGCTGCTTCTCGGCCAGCTCATCGGCACGTTTGATAGCCTTCTTCTCAGCCTTAGCCTTGGCCTTCTCCACCTTTCGTGCTGGGTCGCTGCCAAACACAGAGATATTAATATAACGATGAGGATTCTCCTTCAAATCAGACAACAGAGCCGAGAGATTATCGCTCGCAGCAGTCAGGTTATTATACAACTCGCCATCGCTGAGCAGCTTGCCAACACTACCGTTCTCATCCTTAACCGATGCGAGAATACCATTCATCTCGCCCACCAAGTGCTCCAGCTTTGCCACAAGGTCACCCTCAGCAAGCTGGCCAGAGAACTTATTAAGGTTATCGATAATGCCACCCACCTGCTCCGAATTATCACCCAGGCTCTTTGAGAACTTGCTGAGCGAAGCCAAAGCCTGCTCCAGATGCTCACGCTCCTTGGCGAGCATAGTATTGACGTTGCTTGTAACACCATCGACGTTCGTCATTATGTTTGTCATACTCTCGGTGTTAGCCGCAAGGAGTTTATTTACAGAGTCGAGTGTGACGGTCAGGCCATCAACTACGGCCGAAATCTTCTCATTCAGGAAGTCAATCTCCGTACCTGCCATATCGAACAAATCGCCTCCGGCCTCAGTCTCGATAGTGCCACCCTTCGGGATAAACTCCGACGATTTACCATAGACGATTTCAATCGCTTTACCGCCCATAATTCCATCACTGAAGATTTTAGCCTTTGAATCCACGGGAATCTTATAACGCTTATCCACCGTAATCTCTACCTCTACGCCCTTTGTCGGATCCTCGTCAAGCGTAATCTTCGACACGGCACCGACCTGAACGCCATAAAGCACAACGTGCGATGCGGGTTGAACGCCGCTTACCTGCTCATAATAAGCATAATAGGTATTACTACTGCTAAATACATCCGATCCCTTCAGGAATCTTACAACGCCCCATCCTACCAATAGGACAAGGACTGCAAACAAACCAACTTTTAACTCTTTTTTCATATTGTTTTCTTTTTATTTTTCTCTCTACCAGGCACTACTTGACAATCCTATCATCGTTGTAATGCACCACAAAGGCATCCTTAAACGAGCGTCTTACCTCTGCGAGGTTACGCTGCGCCTCGGCTCTTGTGGCAAATGTTCCATAGCAATATTTATACTTCAGCACACCGCCACCGATGTAACACTTCACCTTGCCCTTGTAACTCTTAAATTGAGAATCCGTACTATTAACCCTCTTATCCGAGGCCAGCAGCTGAATAGCGTAACCATCGCTCACCTCCGCCTTTACCTCCTCTTTTTTGGGCTGCAGCTCGCTCTTTGCCGTACTCTCCCTTTTGGGCTGCGGCTCACTCGTCACGTCACTCTCTGGCTCCGCGACATCCTCTGCCTCGGCTGGCTCAACCATTGTTGTCGTAACGCCCGCCAGACGGTTGATATGGCTCACATACTCCTTAACGGCATTGCACAACATACGCGCATAGGCATCCTGTCCCTTCTCGGAGTTCATATACGCAAGCTCGCTCTTATTGGTCATAAAGCCCAACTCGGTCAGCACGCTCGGCATATCGGTAGCGTACAACACCTTGAGCAGCTGCCGCTTAACAGGTCTAACAGCTCGCCCGCCCTTCTGGTAGTGTAACTGCATTATTCGCGCCATCATTTCACTATACTGTCCGTACGTGAATTGCAGATTCTGAATATATGCTCGCACCATCGCCGCCGTATTGGCATCCGACATATCAATAAGTTCATCCTTATTGTTGTTGTACAAGGCACTCTCATTATAACGGGTCTCCTTCTCACTCTCACCCATAATCAACGTCTCGGCACCCCTAACCGATGTAGCCTTAGGCGCTGCATTGGCGTGTATTGAGATAAAGAAATCGCCCCCAGCCTTGTTGGCTATGTTTGCTCGTGCCGTAAGGTCTTCATTCAGACTCTTTCCCAATGCCGTATCCGTCTTACGGGTATATACCACCTTCACCCCTGGCAACTCCTTCTCAATGAGCGCACCGAGCTTCAATGCTACCGCCAAGTTTATATCCTTCTCCTTCACGCCGCCATACACCGCTCCGGGGAAAGCCTTGCCTCCGTGACCCGCATCAATAACAATAACGCGCACACCTGCCTCGTTATTTTGAGCAAGTGCGAAACCTCCGCCAAAGGCGAGGCTGAGAATCAAAAGTAGACAACAGACTAAACGTTTCATATAAAAACTGCCGAAATATTAGCGGTAATACGCAAAAAAACGTTATATTTGTCGGTTAAAAAACCTCACTCGGAGGGGCCAACAACCCCATTTCGGGCGGTTTTGCCGACTTGTCGGCAAAGTTACGAAAAATTATTGATATTTTGGGAAAATTAAGAGCTAAATATATCCTTTCGGTAGCCGTTGTGCTAATATTCGTGCAATTCGTATTCGGACTGCCCGCCGCACCTGCTGTGATTCAGGCTCGCATCACAGCCAAGCAGGAGCAGGACACCCTCAAGCGCGACAGCATACGACGAGTAAGAGAGATGCAGCAGACGATTGACTCTATTATGGCGTCAGCAGGTGTGGACCAAGACTCGTTGGAAACACTCGGTGACACCATCGTTCAGCGTCGCAGGTCGGGCTCGGGTCTTGATAGAATCATCAAGGGTCGCGCTACGGACTCGCTCTACTACGATATGCGCAAGAAGATGGTCTATCTCTACGAGAAGGGCGATGTGACCTACGACAATATGAATCTGCAGGCCGACTTTATGAATATCGACCTCGACACCAAGAACATCTACGCATACGGCAAGGCCGACACGGTGGATGGCGTGCCGACCGTTACACGACCTCTCTTCTCGCAGGGCGGCACATCGCTCAATATGGATACCATCTCGTACAACATCGAGTCGCAACGTGCCAAGATTAAGGGCATTGCCACACAGCAGGGCGATGGCTGGCTCATTGGCCAGGATGTCAAGAAGATGGAGGACAACTCTATCCATATTGCCGATGGTATGTACACCACCTGCGACCAGACCGAGCACCCCCACTTCTACTACTATATGTCGAAGGCAAAGGTTATCCCTGGCGACAAGGGCAAGGTAATTATGGGTGGTGGTCACCTGGTCATCGAGGATGTGGATATCCCCTTCTTGGGTCTGCCCGAGGGATTCTTCCCGCTTAGTTCCGGTCCGAAGTCGGGTATCCTGATGCCGTCATACGGTGAGGAGGCACGTCGTGGATTCTTTATGCGAGGCTTGGGATACTACTTCACGCTGAGCGACTATATGGACCTCGCACTTACGGGAGGCTTCTACACCCTCGGCTCGTGGGAGGCAAAGGCTGTTTCGCGATACGTAAAGCGTTACAAATACTCTGGTAGCTTTAACTTCGATTATGCCAGCATACGTTCGGGCGACAAGGGTGACCCCGACTTCGTAAAGCAAAACACATTCCGTCTGCAGTGGACACACGCACAAGATGCAAAGGCCAACCCGGGCTCGACCTTCTCGGCCTCGGTAAACCTATCATCGAGTGGTTATAACCGCTACTCGGCCACCACGCTCAACGATATGCTCTCGACGCAGACCAACTCATCTATCGCATACTCGAAGAATTGGGCTGGCACGCCATTCTCATTCTCAATGAATATGGCCATTTCGCAGAACTCGCAGACCAAGGCTATGGCCGTTACACTGCCCAACATCTCGTTCAACGTATCGAAGTTCTTCCCCCTGAAGCGAAAGGTTAAGTTAGGCAAGGACCGCTGGTATGAGAAGATTTCGATGAGCTACTCGGCAAAAATCACAAACTCGGTGCAGGCCAAGGAGAGCGATATATTCTCAAGCGAGACGTTGAAGAATATGCGTAACGGCGTGCAGCACACCATCCCCGTGCAGGCGTCGTTCAATCTCTTCAACTATATCAACATTACGCCCAATATGAACTATACGGAGCGTTGGTATTTCAAGAAGGTTGAGAAGCAGTGGAATCCCGAAACCAATCAGGTCGAGAACCTCGACCCCGAGTATGGCTTCTATCGTCTTTACAACTACAATGCGGGCGTATCGCTCTCAACAATATTCTACGGTCAGTGGCAGGTGCGTGAGAAGTATAAGGATTTCAAGCTACAAGCCTTGCGCCACACCATCACGCCATCTATTAGCTTCGCCTATGCCCCCGATTTCGGAAACCAGAAGTACGGTTACTTCAAGACCGTGCAGGCCGACTCTACGGGTCGCACACAGGTATATTCACCCTTCACCGACAACGCATACGGCGTTCCCTCGTCGGGCAAGAATATGGCTATGACCTTCAGCTTATCACAGAGCCTGGAAGCCAAGGTGCTGAGCAAGCGTGACTCTACGGGTGTAAGAAAGATTAAGATTATTGACGACCTCTCGATTGGTGGCTCATATAACTTCCTTGCCGACTCAATGAAGCTATCGACCATCTCGCTGTCGCTGCGTTCGACCATCTCGAAGAAGTTTGGTATTAACCTGCGTGCTACGCTTGACCCCTATGAGGTTACGCCCGAGGGTAGAAGATACGACAAACTCACCTGGAGCCGTGGTAATCTGGGTCGTATTATGAATACGGGCTGGAGTTTCGGTTACTCGTTCCAGTCGCGCAACTCAACAGCACCGGCCATAAACGATATCAACAGTATTCCGCCTGAGTACACCAATCCGTTCTACGACCCCTACGGCACGATGGACCCGCTACTTAGACGACAATATATGTCGCAGGCATACTACGACTTCTCGCTGCCGTGGAACTTCGGTTTTAATTACAGCGTAAACTACAACCTCGCCTACGTCAATAACGGTACGACGGGATATAAACGCACAGTAACCCAGACCATCGGTTTCAATGGTAGTATCACCTTCTCGCCGAAGATGTCGGCAACCATCAATGGCGGTTACGATATAACGAATAACAAACTGACCACCTCGTCAATCAGTATCTCGCGCGACCTGCACTGCTGGCAGATGTCCTTCTCGTGGGTGCCGTTCGGCCACTACAAGAGTTGGAGTTTCCATATCGGTGTGAAGGCTTCGTCGCTGCAGGATTTGAAGTACGACAAGAGTCAGTCAATGTATGACAACTATTTTTAACCTATAAAACGCCCCTGTATGAAACGCCTTTTCAACCTCACACTTAGCGTGATTATCGCTATCACGCTGACGTCGCCCGCCGTGGCACAGACCAAAGATGATGGAGTATTACGCATACTTGCCATCGGCAACAGCTTCTCGGACGACGGCACGGAGTATCTGCCCGCCCTGCTGGAGAATCTCGATGTGGAGAATGTCGAGGTTGCGCGTCTATATGTTGGTGGTTGCACGCTGGAGAGCCATATGAAGTTCTACGACAACAATGAGGCGGCATATAAGTTCTACCGCTCAAAGGCCGGCGAGAACAAGTGGAGCGAGTCGGAAGAGAAGGTTACAATGCAATATGCATTGGCTTTGGGCGAGTGGGATATCATCACTATGCAGCAGGCATCGGGTTACTCAGGCCAATATGATAGCTATACGCCTCACCTCGGTCGTTTGATTGATGTGGTAAAACAGGCCCAGCCCAATGCTAAGCTGGTGTGGCATATGACCTGGTCATACTCTTCTGACAGCGACCATAAACATTTCCACTACTACGATAGCAATCAAGCAAAGATGGACAACGCCATCTTAAATTGTCTGCATACCCTACTCGACGAATTTGACGAGATAGAGACCATCATCCCCTCAGGAACCGTGGTTAAATCGTTGCGAGGCTCTGCTATCAACAACTACCCCAAAGACCTCACACGCGACGGTTACCATATGGGACACGGCGCGGGTCGTTATGCCTTGGCTTGTACGTGGTACGAAACACTCGTAAAGCCCTACACAGGCAAATCTATGATGGGTAACACGCTGCGCGTATGCGGCGGATTGGTATCTGTTTCGGATGTGGTTGCGCTCTACTGCCAGCAGGCGGCAAAGCAGGCGGCAAAACGTCCGTTTGATGTTCGCACGGTAAAGGTATCTGCCGGCAAGGCTGCAAAGGCAAAGGGTAATATAGAGCAGACTATTATAAAGTAATAACGGCTATACATTATATAATAAAGAGATGGCCAGTTTCCTTCAAGTTGAAAATATCAGTAAGTCGTACGGCGACAAGGTACTCTTTCGCAATATCTCGTTCAACATAAACGAGGGCGACAAGATAGCACTTATCGCACCCAACGGCACGGGCAAGAGTTCGCTGCTGAAAATATTGGCAGGCATAGACTCCTCGGACCGCGGAGGTGAGATAAAGTTTATGAAGGACATCAAGGTTGCATTCCTGGACCAGACCATCGACTTTAATCCTCAAAACACCCTCTTTGATGAGGTATATTCGCGTTTAGGCGACACATACGACGTCATACGCACATACGAGCAGGCCATCACCTCGGGTGATGAGCGCAAAATTGCGCAAGCGATGGCTGCGATGGACGCTGTAGATGGTTGGAGTGCCGAGCAACGCATCAAGCAGGTACTCTCTTCGATGAAGCTCACCCGTCTGGACCAGCCTATGGGCGAGTTGTCGGGCGGTGAGGCCAAGCGTGCCGCCATAGCACTTATGCTGTTGCAGGAGGCTGATTTTCTGGTGATGGACGAGCCTACCAACCACCTCGATATAGATGTCATCGAGTATATTGAGAGCTATCTCCAGAAGTCACGCTGCACGCTGCTGATGGTTACCCACGACCGCTACTTCCTGGACCGCGTGTGTAACACAATCTTTGAGCTGGACCGCGGCGAGTTGTTCGTTTATCGTGGCAACTACTCCGAGTTCCTCGAAAAACGCGAGGAGCGATACACAAATATGCAGGCCAATATCGACAAGGCCCGCAACCTCCTGCGCCGCGAACTTGAGTGGATTCGCTCCACGCCGCAGGCTCGTACGGGTAAGGCCCGCTACCGCATAAATGCTTTTTACGACCTTAAGGGAAGAGCCTCTGTATCGCTTGCCCGCAAGGATATGACAATAGATGTTGCCACTTCGCGTTTGGGAGGTAAGATTATCGACTGCGAGGATGTTACTTTGCATTTTGGCGAGCGCACGATGCTCGACGATTTCTCTTATAAGTTCTCACGCTACGAACGCGTAGGTATTGTGGGTAAGAATGGCGCAGGTAAAAGTACGTTCCTAAACCTTATGACCGGCTATCTGCAACCCGAAAAGGGTAAAATTGAGCGTGGCGAAACGCTCCGCATAGGCTACTACCGCCAGCAGGGTATGGATTTCAAGGCGGGACAGACCGTCTTCGATATTGTTCACGACATAGCCGAGACCATAGAGGCCTCGGACGGCCATAGTGTATCGGCCACTACGATGCTCAACCGCTTCCTCTTTCCGCCCGACACGCACAACAAACGCGTAGAGATTCTCAGCGGTGGTGAGCAACGCCGCTTGTATCTTCTGACGGTGCTGATGCGCAACCCCAACTTCCTTATCCTCGATGAGCCCACAAACGATTTGGATATCCTCACACTCAATGTGTTGGAGGAGTACCTGATGGCCTTCAAGGGGTGTTTGTTAATAGTATCGCACGACCGTTATTTTCTGGATAAAACCGTTGACCACCTCTTCATCTTCCGCGAGGGAGGCGTGGTGAAGGATTTTGTCGGCCAATATAGCGAGTATCGAGAATACGTCAAGGAGCAGGAGGCCGAGGAGGCTCATCAGGCAAAAATAGCTGCCGAAAAGGCGCAGAAGAACAAACCGCAGCCCACCACTTCGGCAACGCCCTCACGCCGCAAGTTATCATACAAGGAGCAACGCGAATTAGAGCAGTTGGAGGTAGAGCTACCACAGCTTGAGAGTGAGAAGGCTGCGCTGGAGGAGAAACTCTCTTCAGGCACCCTATCACACGAGGAGCTATCGGCCGCTGCGGCACGCATTGGCGAGATTATCAATCAGATAGAGGAGAAGGAGATGCGCTGGTTAGAGCTTAGCGAGATATAATTTGAGTATGCAGTTTTTTACAAAAGTTGATATAAAGCCATTTGACAAGAAGATTGACCACAGAGCGTCAATCCTCTCGCTCGGCTCGTGCTTTGCCGACAATATTGCCAAGCGTCTGCAACGTGCGAAGTTCACGACAACTGCATCTCCCACAGGCATACTATTCAACCCCGAATCAATAGCCCGAGCAATCGAACGCTTTGCCAAGGTGAGTCACAGCGAAGATGCGCTACCTACGGCTGACGAGCTGCTGCAAAGCAATGGATTGTGGTATAGCTACGATTTTCACTCATCACTATCGCATACAAATGCCGACACCGCCCTTTCGCAGATGTGCGAGGCGATAATGTGTGGTGCCGAGGCGTTGACAGCGGCAGAGGTTGTGATTATCTCATTCGGTACGGCATTTGTCTATCGGCTCAATGCAAGCGGCGAGGTGGTAGCCAACTGCCACAAGCAACCGCAAAAGCTCTTTACCCGCCAGATGTTATCCGCAGAGGAGATTGTAAAACGCTACAACACTCTATTACAAGGCCCACTTGCCGACAAGCGAGTGATATTTACACTCAGTCCTGTACGTCATCTCGGTGACGGTCTGGAGCAGAACTCTCTGAGCAAGGCTACGTTACGTGTAGCACTCGGAGAGATTGTCAGCGCAAACGGAAATGCTGAGTACTTCCCCTCGTACGAAATTATGATGGACGAACTACGCGACTACCGTTTCTACGCTGACGATATGTCCCACCCCTCACCTCTGGCGGTGGATTATATCTGGGAGCGATTCGGACAGACGATATTTTCGAGCGACACGCTTGAGTTAAACAGCCGCATAGAGCGTATTCTTGCAGCCGCAGAGCATCGCCCGTTCAACCCCGACAGCGATGTGCACCGCACTTTTTGCCGACGTATGATGGCCGAATGCGAATTATTAGAGGCCGATGCGCCTTCGATACACCTCGATAAGGAAAAAGAGTATTTTAGGGACTATTTATAAATTATAATTTGTATTTTTGCGCCCGTAATTGGATTTTTATGAGACGTTTTTCACTTTATATACTTGCTACAATAGCTCTGCTACTCATCTCAACCGCGTATGTTTCAGCGGCAACAAAGCCACGTCTGGTGGTGAACATCGTTGTCAGCTCAATGCGCGCAGATGATTTGGAGCGTTATGCAAAAAACTTTTCCAACACCGGCTTTCGCCGACTCACCGACAACGGACAGTGGTTTACAAATGCATCATACGACTATATGCAGACCACGACTCCCGTATCGCTGGCCACAATCGCAACGGGCGCTATGCCATCGACACACGGCGTGGTTTCCGACCGTTGGTTTGACTATGTTACCAACAATCAGGTAAATATCATCGACGACAGAAAGGAGCAGAGCGTGAATTACAGTGGCGGCTCAGGCAGCTACTCACCTCGCAACCTTACGGCGCAAACGCTTGCCGATGCGATGATGGAATACAACGACAAAAGCCGCGTTGCAACCATAGCCATCGAGCCAACGTCGGCCATCGTAATGGCTGGACATTCGGGCGAGGTCTATTGGATGGAGACGCTTCAGTCGGCGTGGACCACATCGTCATACTACACAAAGGATTTGCCCCAATGGATTACCACATATAACCGTGAGCTAATCAACTTCAGCTACATACAGAAGCGCTGGGAGCCACTCCTGCCCTACGACAACTACCACAATACGCAGGTGAATGTCATAGAGGGCATCCAGAGCAAGAACAACAAACGTATCGACATCATCTCGGATAACAGTCTTGATATCAAGGCTCACGTCAGCGACGAGTTCGACCAGCTCTGCTACACCCCAGCAGGTAATAGCGCAACATTAGCCTTTGCCAAGCAGCTGATTGCCAAGAGCGAGATGGGACAGGATGATGTTGCCGACATCCTGAACATTGTTCTTGACACGCCCCGCTACATCAGCCATCGCTACGGACCCGAATCGGTTGAGTATGAGGATATGCTATACCGCCTGGATAGGGATTTGGGGGACTTTATCACCTTCCTTATGGCGCAGGTACGTGACCCACAGCAGGTGCTTATCACCCTCACTTCCGACCACGGCACAAGCCCCTCGTACAACCCTCCTGGCAAGGAGCGCGAGCGCTTTAATGTTCGTCAGGCCGAGGTTATCACCAACGCATACATAGGCTCAAAGCACGGCAATGGCGAGTGGATTCTGGGCATTATCGACCGCGCTATATACCTCAACCACAACCTCATCGAGAGCAAGGGTCTGTCGCTTGCCGATATGCAATACGACGTAGCGACATTCATTATGCAGCTACGTGGCGTATCTCACGCTATCTCGTCTGAGGCTATGCGTAACAGCTACTTCGGCGCGGGTTATGGCCGTAAGATACAGAATGGATTCTACCCCCGTCGTTCGGGCGATGTGATGATAAACCTAATGCCCGGCTGGATTGCCGAGCAGGATAAGATTCGCTCATCATCGGGCTCAATGTACCGCTACGACACCAATGTTCCTCTCATCATTTTTGGTGGAGGCATTAAGGCTATGCGTCGTGAGGAGAGCGTAGATATGACCTCACTGGCTACAACGCAGGCTGCGTTGATTGGTATCACTACCCCCACGGCTGCCGAGGGTGAGGAGTTAACGATTTTATACTAAACAAGATATGACTGATAAGATTCAGGAGGATATTATCGAAGAGTTTTCGATATTTGACGAGTGGCTGGATAAATACGACTATCTAATCGAGCTAAGCGACACGCTGCCTGCCATTGCCGACGAGCACCGCACGGACAACTACGTCATCAAGGGTTGTCAATCGCGCGTATGGGTTGATGCACGCCTCGAGGATGGCAAGGTATATTTTGCAGCCGACAGCGACGCCATCATCACAAAGGGAATCATCGCCCTGCTTATCCGCGTGATGAATGGCCGCACGCCACAGGAGATTATTGATTTGGATCTCTACTTTATTGACGCCATAGGTCTGGGCGAGAATCTCTCACCCACACGCAGCAACGGCCTTGTGGCAATGATTAAACAGATGAAGATGTACGCCTTGGCATTCAACGCCAAAGCTTAGACAAAAAAGATATGACACCGGAAGAGATTTTGAAAGTGGAGCACGAGATCGTTCTCACGCTGAAGAACATCTACGACCCCGAGATACCCGTAAATATCTACGACCTCGGCCTTATCTATGAGATAGATTTCGACCCCGAGGGCGTAGCAAATATTCGTATGACGCTGACAGCCCCCAACTGCCCGATGGCCGATATGCTTATCGACGATATAAACACTCAGGTAGGAAAGGTCGCAGGCGTTAGCTCTGTAAATATTATACTCACCTTCGAGCCACCCTGGGACAAGAGTATGATGAGCGAGGAGGCTCTGCTTGAGCTGAATCTACTGTAAACCTACGCCACAGATGGAGGATAGAAAACGACAACTTAACCGCCTGCAAGCCGGAGCCTCGTACTTCGGCTGTGGTGGCTATCTCTCCTCACAAGGGCGTCTGTCACAACTTGAGCTATATACGAAGTTAGGGTTCGAGCGTCTGGAGCGTAAGAATCGTGACATCAACGCTATATACAAAGATTGTGGCGAGAACTGGCCGCAGACATTCTACGTTATGCTGCTTCGCACGATGGGTGGCGTGGACAACAAAGAGGCATTTACCTCGCTCGCACATCGTGTACCCTATGCCATCATTCTGCGCGAAAGACAAGTGCCGCAAAACATTGAGGCTATGCTCATTGGTGCTTCTGGCCTGCTGGAGATATATCCTCACGACACCTACATCCTCGACCTAAAGCGTAACTTCGAGTATCTCGCAACAAAATACTCAATCACTCCGATGCGCGCCGCAGAGTGGAAACTCACCAAAATATACCCCAACAACCACCCTATTCTGCGCCTTTCGCAGATAGCTAACTTCCTGACCTACACACGTGATATGATGGACCGTATGTTGATGTGCAGTACAGGAAACGACGTCTATGAGATGTTTAGCAGCGAGACACTACCCTATTGGCTCACGCACTACACCCCCGCCAAGACATCCCGCACGGTGGCTAAGCGTATGGGACGCACAAAGACCGATTTGTTGGCTATAAATCTTGTCGCACAGATGCAGTTCGCCTACTCGGCCTACACCGAGAATGAGAAACTGCGCTCGCGAGCTTTATCGCTTCTGGAGGACCTTCCCGCCGAGAAGAACTCCATCATTTCGCAGTGGAACAGCTACGGGCCATTGGCTCGCACGGCATTCGACAGTCAGGCTCTGCTGCAACTATCGTTTGAGTATTGTCGGGACAGAAAGTGTGATAATTGCCCCGTCGGCAAGCGCATCCTCAACGCCTGTACACACACCATCGTTGACGACATTCCCGATGACGATGAGTAGCTATTAAGGCTCTTTTATAGGCATAATCCGAACAAATATCGAAATATTAAATCCATTGAGGTGTAATATTTTGCCGTTTGCGCAAAATATATTACATTTGTAGGATTATTGAATCGCGTAAGAAAATAAAGCATAATAATATGGATATTTTAAGTAACGTTATTAAACTCTTCTTCGGTTCCAAGACCGACAAGGACCGTAAGCAAATCGAGCCTTACGTTCGTAAGATTAAGGAGATTTACCCCTCTATCGAGCGACTCTCGAATGATGAGTTGCGTGAGCATAGTGCTGCCCTGATGAAGCGTATTGCCGACTTCATTGCAGCCGACGAGGCGCACATCGTAGAGCAGAAGGACAAGCTGGAACACGCTGACATTTCACTTTCCGAGAAGGAGAAGATTTCAAAGGATATTGAGGTTACAACAAAGCGCATTGACGAGAAAATCGAGCAGCAGCTGGACGAGATTCTGCCCGAGGCCTTTGCCATTATGAAGGATACAGCTCGCCGTTTTACGCAGAACGAGACCGTTGTTGTTACCGCAACCGACTTCGACCGCAACTTGGCTGCTCACAAGGACTTCGTTACAATCGAGGATGACAAGGCTATCTACCAGACACACTGGACCGCGGGCGGTAACGACCTTAAGTGGGAGATGATTCACTACGACGTGCAGCTCTTCGGTGGTGTTGTTTTGCATAAGGGTAAGATTGCCGAGATGGCTACGGGTGAGGGTAAGACGTTGGTTGCAACGCTTCCCGTATTCCTTAACGCCTTGGCTCGCAAGGGTGTACACGTCGTAACGGTGAACGACTACCTGGCACGTCGTGACTCGGAGTGGATGGGCCCGATGTATGAGTTCCACGGTCTGTCGGTAGATTGTATCGACAAGCACCAGCCCAACTCGGAGGCTCGCCGCAAGGCATATATGGCCGACATCACCTTCGGTACAAACAACGAGTACGGCTTCGACTACCTGCGTGACAATATGGCCTCTTCGCCTAAGGACTTGGTACAGCGCAAGCACCACTACGCTATTGTCGATGAGGTTGACTCTGTGTTGATTGACGATGCTCGTACGCCGCTTATCATCTCAGGTCCCGTACCTAAGGGTGATGACCAGATGTTCGAGAACTACCGTCCCGCCATCGAGCACCTCTACAATATCCAGAAGAATATGGTTACAACTCTTGTTGCCGAGGCACGTCGTCTCTTCTCGGAGGGTAAGCCCGACGAGGGTGGTGTATTGCTTTACCGCGCACACAAGGGTCTGCCTAAGTATAAGCCCATCATTAAGTTCCTCTCGGAGCAGGGTATCAAGGTTCAGTTCCAGAAGACCGAGAATATCTATATGCAGGACAACAACCGCCGTATGCCCGAGATTACCGACGAGTTGTACTTCGTAATTGACGAGAAGCTGCACTCGGTGGAGCTTACCGATAAGGGCCACGAGGTGTTGTCAAAGTATTTCAACGAGGATAAGTTCTTCGTTCTGCCCGACATCGGAACAGAGGTTGCCGAGTTGGAGAAGAGCGATATGACCATCGAGGAGAAGGCACAGCGCAAGGATGAGATTATCAACGACTACTCTATCAAGTCGGAGCGCGTTCACACCGTAAACCAGCTCCTGAAGGCGTACTCAATGTTCGAGAAGGATGTGGAGTATGTTGTTATGGACAACAAGGTTAAGATTGTCGATGAGCAGACAGGTCGTATTTTGGATGGCCGCCGCTACTCTGATGGTTTGCACCAGGCTATTGAGGCTAAGGAGCGTGTAAAGGTAGAGGCTGCAACGCAGACCTTCGCTACCATTACATTGCAGAACTACTTCCGTATGTACCACAAGTTGGCCGGTATGACCGGTACGGCTGAGACTGAGGCATCGGAGTTCTGGAACATCTACAAGTTGGACGTTGTGGTTATCCCCACCAACCGTCCCGTTATTCGTGACGACCGCGAGGATTTGATTTACAAGACCAAGCGTGAGAAGTATAGCGCTGTAATTGATGAGGTTGTACGTCTTGTAGAGGCTAAGCGTCCCGTATTGGTGGGTACTACCTCAGTGGAGATTTCAGAGTTGTTGAGCCGTATGCTTAAGTTGCGCGGCATCAAGCATAACGTATTGAACGCCAAGCAGCACCAGCTTGAGGCACAGGTTGTAGCCGAGGCAGGTCGCGTAGGTCAGGTGACAATTGCAACGAATATGGCAGGTCGTGGTACCGATATCAAGCTCTCGCCCGAGGCTAAGGAGGCGGGCGGTCTTGCCATCATCGGCACGGAGCGTCACGAGAGCCGCCGCGTTGACCGTCAGTTGCGTGGTCGTGCAGGACGTCAGGGCGACCCCGGTTCATCACAGTTCTTCGTATCGTTGGAGGACGATTTGATGCGTCTGTTCGGCTCGGAGCGTATCGCTTCGCTGATGGATAAGATGGGTATTCAGGAGGGTGAGGTTATCCAGGCCCCGATGATGACCAAGGCTATCGAGCGCGCACAGAAGAAGGTCGAGGAGAACAACTTCGGTATTCGTAAACGTCTGTTGGAGTATGATGATGTAATGAACTCACAGCGTGAGGTTATCTACACACGTCGTCGTCACGCCCTCTATGGCGAGCAGATTGAGATTGACCTCAACAACATTATGTACGACTACGCCGAGAGCTTTATGGAGTCGCACGAGGGTATGGACTTCGAGTCATTCTCATTCGAGCTTATCCGCGAGGTGGCATTGCAGCCCACATTCGACGAGGCGAAGTACAACTCAGCTAAGCCTAAGGAGATTGTTGAGTTGATTGTAGAGGATTTACGCACGCTCTTTGCTCGTCGCCAGAAGGCTGTTGCCGACACCGTTCGCAAGACAATGGAGGCTATCTACAAGGATAACGAGCTTACGATGGACCGCGTAATCCACTTCCCCATCACCGATGGTCACCTCGGATTCCACGTTCCCGTTGAGTTGCAGCGCTGCAAGGATACTGATGGTATGGAGATTTACAAGGTCTTCTCGAAAATTGTGCTCTTCACCACCATCGACGACGCTTGGCGTGAGCACCTGCGCGAGATGGATGAGTTGCGCCAGAGCGTACAGAATGCACAGTATGAGCAGAAAGACCCGCTGTTGATTTACAAACTGGAGTCATACCAGCTCTTCTCTAAGATGTTGCAGAAGGTTAACCGCGAGGCACTTGCCATTATGAATAAGGCATACATCCCCGTACGCGAGAACAACCCCGACGCCGTTCAGCAGCAGCGCCAGCAGAAGGCGAAGGTTGACGTGAACAAGCTTCAGGCTTCACGTATGGCAGCAGCTGCGGCAGCTGGTCAGGCAGAGAAGTCGAAGCCCGCACCTATCAAGGTAGAGAAGAAGGTAGGCCGTAACGACCCCTGCCCCTGCGGTAGCGGCAAGAAGTACAAGCACTGTCACGGTAAAAATATGCAATAATATAGTGGCGGGGAGTCTCTCCGCCACATAAAACATACTCTTATGGGATACGAAGAGGAGAAACAACGACAACTAGATATGCGCTACCTGCGTATGGCGCGCGTGTGGGCCGAGAACTCATACTGCGTACGCCGTCAGGTAGGAGCATTGATTGTCAAGGATAAGATGATTATCTCGGACGGCTATAACGGCACGCCCTCGGGATTTGAGAATATCTGCGAGGACGAGGTGACGGGCAAGACAAAGCCCTATGTACTGCACGCCGAGGCCAACGCTATCACAAAGGTGGCAAAGAGCGCCAATAACTGCGATGGCTCAACGCTTTACATCACGGCTGCGCCCTGTATCGAGTGTTCAAAACTCATCATTCAGGCCGGCATCAAGCGTGTGGTATATTGCGACGACTACCGCTCGGAGGATGGTCTAAACCTCTTGAAGCGCGTAGGCATAGAGTGCATTAAATGCGAAATAGAGTAGGCCAACGACAGGGGGCATTACTAAAAAAGAGGGTGCTAACTTGACTTGTTAGCACCCTCTTTTTTTAATAATTGTATAACAAGGACCTTGTTATTAGAACGGCAAATCGTCCGGATCATCCTGCGGGGCAGGAATAGATGACGGCTGCGTGGGCTGAGCTGCGGGCTGCGCATACGAAGCACCGCTAGGCTGAGAGTAACCGCCCTGCGGCTGTGAATACCCCTGCTGACCACCCATAGGGGCACCCGCCTGCTGGTTATCCGAACGACGGCCGAGGAGCTTCATCTCGTCAGCCATAATCTCCGTTGTATAGCGCTTGATATTATCCTTATCAGTCCACTCGCGTGTACGCAAACGACCCTCAATGTAGAGCTGACTTCCCTTACGCACATAGCGGTCCACAACATCGGCCAATCCGCGCCACAAAGTAATTGTATGCCACTCTGTTAGCTCGGTATTCTCATTTGTCTGACGATTATATATACGCTCCGTTGTAGCCAATCTCACGCGAGCAACCTTAACGCCCGACTCGGTAGTACGTACCTCAGGGTCAAGGCCCACGTTACCTACCAAAATAACCTTATTTACCATCTTATATTGTTTTTTTGATTTTACACTTATCGTTTGGGCACTGAGTCCAGATGAACCTTACCCTCCAAATCACTCTTCAGCGTGCCTAAGAAATCGACATCCGAGCCCTCAAGGAACTCCACCTGCACGGGCTGATAGAACAATCTCTCGCGCATAATGTCAGGCACTCGACGGCTGCGGCGCAACTTAACGGTATCCTTCTCGGTAGTAAGCAACATAGCCTTGGGATGTTTCTCAAGTTTAGCCACAATACGCTCAATATCAGACACCGAATAGACGTGATGGTCGGGGAAGGTGATTGTTCCGACAACGTTATAGTTACGCTTAACGTCCGAAATAAACGCCTTGGGATTACCTATGCCCGACATTACGATTACCTCATCACCCTCGTTCAAGACGTTCTGTGTCGGGAATTGGGCCACGGGCGGCGTAGGGATAACACGCGTGAAATATACTCGCTGATAGGCTATCTTGTGAAGATTCATACGCCACACACGCTGGTCGAGAGGCGACATATCAACAGGACACTTTGTGACAATGAAGTAGTGCGCACGATCCAGCGACTCAGGCTTATCGCGCAGCGTGCCTGCCGGCAGGTAATCATCCTCGTAGTATGGACGCGTAGAGTCAACAATCACCACATTAATACGCGGTTCAACATATCGATGCTGGAAACCGTCATCCATAACTATAAGATTGATTTCGGGGTGCTCCGCCTCGATACGATGAATAGCCTCGGTACGCTTCTCGCACACGACAACCAGCGCATCGGGATATTTCAACTTTATCTGCAACGGCTCATCACCCACATCTCGATACGAAGATGTCGTTTTAACCTCAAGATACCCCTTTGTTCGACGGCCATAGCCACGCGAGAGGACGGCGACGTTGTAGTACTGCTTCATATACCCGACAATCATCTCCGCCGTAGGAGTTTTACCCGTACCTCCTACCGTGATGTTACCCACACAGATGATTGGAGTCTTAAAATTCTGGCTCTTAATCAATTTACAATCAAACATCCAATGGCGAAGGGTAATCGCCATTCTATATGGATATGATAATAGTTTCATTAAGAAGCCCATAGCACTCTTGAAGCAAAAAAATCACACCGCGTAAATACGCAGATTGATACTTATATTATACAATTCGGTCAAAGATAGCCATTAATTCGCAACAATCCAACGCCAATTTCGTTTTTTTTATGTTTTTGTCCGCTTTTGGGGTAAAACAATCATCAATATCTAATATTTTTATTAATTTTGTGCTATTATGAAGCGATTATTAAATTTTATACTCATACTACTGTTGCTCACCCCTATGGCGTGCCGCAACCGTAAAACAGAAGAGAGCGCAGAACCAGAGACACAGGAGCCTCAACACACTATTCTCTACGGCATTATCGCCGACAAGTATCATACCGAAAACGGAACTATCTCTCAGGGCGAGACCCTCGGTAAGATTCTTGCACGCTATGGCGTGGGTGCAACCGTGGTAGATAAGCTGGATAAGGTCGCAAAGGATGTTTTCCCGCTCAATAAAATCAAGGCCGGCCGACCCTACACCGTATTTATGGCTCAGGACTCGACCGGAGTGAACAAGCTCGATTACTTTGTTTACGAGAAGGATGTAATCGAATATGTTGTCTTTGGATTCAAGAACGACTCCATCACAATCGAGAATGGGCAGAAGGATGTCACCATACGTCGCCAGCGCCGCTCATCGGTAATAGAATCATCGCTGTGGGGTGCAATTATGCGTGACAGCCTACCCTACGCCCTGGCGGCCGAGCTGGAGGATATCTACCAGTGGACGGTTGACTTTTTCGGTATTCAGAAGGGCGATAACTTTACCGTTATATACGACGAAAAACTTATCGACACCACCCACGTGGGTATCGGTCGTGTGTGGGGAGCGAAGTTCAACCACGGCGGCAAGGAGGTATATGCTATCCCCTTCAAGCAGGATGGTAAGATACAGTACTGGGAGTACAACGGAGCCTCGCTTCGTAAGCAACTGTTAAAGGCTCCTCTTAAGTTCTCGCGCATCAGCTCACGCTTCTCGCGTTCACGTCTGCACCCCGTACATCGTGTATATCGTCCCCACCTCGGAGTCGATTACGCAGCCCCTAAAGGTACTCACGTACACGCTGTAGCCGATGGTGTTGTAATTTTCAAAGGCTGGGGTGGCGGCGGAGGTAACACGCTGAAAATTAAGCACGCAGGCAACCTCGTCACGGGCTATCTCCACCTTAGCGGCTATGCTAAGGGCATCAAGCAGGGCTCACGTGTCAAGCAGGGCGACCTGATTGGATATGTGGGTAGCACGGGAACATCTACTGGCCCGCATCTGGATTACCGCATCTGGAAAAATGGTGTAAATATCGACCCCCTCAAGGTGCCGCAGGAGCCTGCCGAGCCCATTGCCAAGCAGAACGTTGAGGCATTTGAGTCCATCCGCGACCGCATTGTGGCCGAGTTGAACGGAGAGGCTACACCCGATATGATTGTAACGCAGCTGGATAGCGTTGTTATGAAGAGCGATACCACAGCCATCGCAACCGACAACAAAGAGAAGGAGTAATATGCAGATAGACAAAAAGATAGAGCAATTCATCGGCCGCCATCACGTGCTAACATTAGCCACCGCGACAACCGAGGGTGCGCCCTATTGTTGCAACTGTTTTTATGCTTATGACGCGGCAACGGGAGCCTTCATATTCACATCGGACCCCGCTACAAATCACGGCAGAATGATGTGCGAAAACGCCAGAGTGGCAGCCTCAATCGTGCTGGAGACACGCACCGTCGGCAAGGTACAAGGTCTGCAGATAACAGGCAAGGTGAAGCAGGCTATTGATGGCGACAAACTGCTCTACCTCAAGAGCTTTCCTTATGCCGTTGTGGCCGACCTGCATCTGTGGCGTTTGGAGGCTGACTTCTTAAAATTAACAGATAACACTCTCGGATTCGGGAAGAAACTGATATGGCAACGACAGGAGTAATTATAGTAGCTGGCGGCTCGGGTCGCCGTATGGGTGGCGCGCTACCCAAACAATTTATGATGCTCGACAACGAGCCTATATTGGCTCGCTCGATTAATCGCATACACGAGGCTCTGCCCGCGGCTGAGATTGTCGTTGTGCTGCCCGAGGAGCACGTGGAGCTATGGAAAAATATTGCTGCGCGCTTTGATGTGGCTCGTCACAAGATAGCCCTCGGCGGCAAGGAACGTTTTCACTCGGTAAAGAGCGGCTTAGCAGCCCTGAGCGAGGGCATACGCACAATAGCCATACACGATGCCGTTCGCCCCTTGGCATCCAAGAAGCTGATAATAAAGCTCTTGCTTGCGGCCGAGAAGAGCGTGGCCGTCATACCTGCCGTAGCACCCATCGACTCGTATCGCATTGTGGAGGGTGACGACTCTCGCATCATCGACCGCTCGGCACTGCGTATGGTGCAGACTCCGCAGGTATTTCACGCCAAGGCGCTGCGTGCAGCCTACGAGCAACCCTTCTCATCGACATTCACCGACGACGCCTCTGTTATGGAGGCTGCGGGTCACAAAGTTACACTTGTGGAGGGCGAGCGAGAGAATATTAAGATAACCACACCCTCGGATATGCTTATCGCCGAGGCTATAATAAATGCGGAGAGTGAAACGCAGCTTTGATTATAAATTCGACCGACGTACCATTCTTCTCACCGTGCTGATACTACTGCTCTGCACGGCGGGTGCCGTATTGCTATATACGCTCTACACGGGCGGATTCTTCTCGGCGTGGTTTGTGTCGTTCGTGCTGGCGTTGATAGCCCTGATGATTCTCTCCATTCCTCGACGTATCGTGCTACTGGACAACACATTGGAGATACAGTGCATATTCGATATAACAGAGATAGATGTTAGCGAGATTGCCCGCATCCGCAAGGTGCGCACACGTAAACTTCGTTGGGCAATGCTACTCTTTGGCAGCGCAGGATTCTTCGGTTACTATGGAAAATATTTCGACCTGAAGGAGTTTGAGGTAATCACAATCTACGCCTCGGAGTGGAATAACTTCGTTGAGATTGTGGATATATACGACTCGCGCACCTACGTCTCTTGCCGCGATGCCGATGCGCTGATTGCCAGCGTACGCGAGGCCCGCGATGGTAAAATCGAAGCATAACGATGCAGACCATATTCACCTCCGACAGGAACTCCATCCACCACGTAGAGTACGCCTACACGCCCACGCCTTTTGGGGAGATGCTCACAGCGTGGCACGCAGATATGCTCTGCTTTGCATCCTTTACTACATACTTAGGACGCGAGAGGCTCTACAACGAACTACAAAGCCTATTCCCCAAAGCGATGCTCTCGCTCGTAGAGAATAGGCCTTCAATATTTGACTCCGCGCCGAAGAGGATTCTTCTGGCGGGAACTCCATTTCGATTGGATGTATGGCGCGCCCTGCTCACCATTGAGCGTGGCACGACCATAACATACTCACAACTCGCCACCCTTGCCAACCACCCCACAGCCGTACGTGCCGTAGCGACAAGCGTGGGACGTAACCCAATAAGTGTCATCGTTCCTTGCCACCGCATACTTCCCGCATCGGGCGATGTTGGCAACTATCACTCTGGTCCTGAGATAAAACGCAGGCTCCTGGAGTGGGAAGGGGCATTACCCTAACGCCACATCCAGCAACATCATAAGTGCAAATCCCAACGCCACGCCGATGGTTGCAATATTTGAGTGGCGACCACTCTGCGACTCGGGAATAAGCTCCTCTACGACAACGTATATCATAGCTCCAGCCGAGAATGCCAACAGATATGGCAGAATAGGCTGCAGAACATCTATCAGCAAGATTGTCATCAAGCCGGCCAACGGCTCAACAACACCAGAGCCAACGCCATACGCAAATGCTTTCCAGCGGCTCTTCACACTCTGCTTTAGCGGCATAGAGACGATTGCTCCCTCGGGGAAATTCTGTATTGCAATACCGAGCGAGAGAGCCAGCGCTCCTGCCATCGTTATACCTGCGCTCTCGGTCATAGCACCTGCCAGCACCACGCCGACGGCCATACCTTCGGGGATATTGTGAAGCGTGACGGCCAAGAACAACATCGTGGAGCGTCCCAAACCCGACTTCATACCCTCAGGCTCATCGGACGACAGATGCAAGTGTGGCACAAGGCTATCGAAAAGCAGCAGCGAGAACATACCAGCCAGAAAACCGACTACGGCAGGCATCCACGCCACACCGCCACTCTCGGCAGTCATATCAATCGAGGGTATCAACAACGACCATACCGACGCGGCAATCATCACTCCCGAGGCAAATCCCAGCAGCAGTTTCTGCACCCACGCAGGCATCTCCCCACGCAGAAAAAAGACCATCGCAGCTCCGAGCGACGTTCCTAAGAACGGCAACAAAAGACCGTATGCCAACTCGCTATACATATTATCTTAGATTCTCCAAATACTCCACAAAGAGACTGAAATCGGTGTGAGCATTAACAAACTCATCGTACGAATGCTCCGTATCACCCTCCTCAGGCACATCCGACACCATCTTTACCACAACAACGGGCAGGTCAAACAACTCGGCAGCCTGACAGATAGCCGTAGCCTCCATATCGAACAGACCCGACTTCATACCGTAACGCTCCTTAACCTCGGCGATAATCTCCGCATCGACAAACGAATCGCCCGTCCAGACAACGGCATCGTCGTGTCCCAACAACGGATGGGGGTCGGTGAGTTCGGGAACAAAGTCGCCGGGGATACGGCAATCGTGATAACGAGCAACACGCGGAGCGACAATATCGCCACGCTTACGGTCCAGCGTAGAGGCTGCATAACCGACAACAGCCACACGGTCGTAATCGCCATCGGCCTGCATTATGGCACGTGTAGTATTGGCTGCAGCAAGGGCCTTACCCACACTGCTTCGCACAACGGTATAACTATTGCTGAGTCCCTCGCGCTCGATGGCACGGCTCATATTACGATACTCGCGCTCCGTAGGGGTTATAACCAAATACCTCATTACCAAGCACAATTATATACCGACCCAATACCAGCCTGCTCGGCCTCCTCACGCGAATAAAGGCAACGCATATACTGCGCCATAGCACTATTTGTTGAGGCCACAGCAAACAGACCAGGATTACCGCACTGCACCTCGTTAAGGCCTACGATATCATCCTTCGACTTAAGCGGGAAGGCCTGCTTATAGACACGCGCCAAAGCCTCGCGAATCTGCTCGGCGGTAACATCATTCATCGTCGAGAGGTAGAAACCTGTCTTGCAACCCATCGGGCAGAACGACACGATGCTCTTGCCCACAACGGGGTCCAGACGCAAATAATAAGCCATCATATGCTCTATGGTGTGTACCTCCTCGGCGCCGAGTGGAGCGTGGTCCATCGGAGCGCGGAAGCGCATATCCCAAGAGTGTACGGCATACTCGTCGTTGATGGTATATACCGAACGCAAATATAATCCCTCCTTGAGGGTCAAATGGTCGACATCGAATGACGACACTACTGATTTTTTACTCTCCATAAGAATTATCGTTTTATTTTACTCTATTTCTTTTCGGGTGATTTACGGTCGAAGAACGGATTCTTCGATGACACGCTCAACGGAATGGCAAAGAGCATATCCGCATCGGCAATTATTCCAAGACGCTTTGCTGCCCATCCTGCCGAGAACAACACGCGCGAATCCAGTCTGAAATCGGCAATCTTCGAGCAGGCCGAGCCGATAGCTATTCCAACATCCACGCCATTCATCACGCACGGCGTACACTCGGGCTTAGCCTCGCAGGTTGCATAACCACAATAGCCGCAATTAAGGCCACAAACCGCTGCCGGCTCGCGTGTACCTATTATAATCACAGCCTGAGCGTGCAGAATATTTCCCGCATCGCGTATCAAAAACTTCATACCCGACTCGGCACTCATCTCCAACATCGTCTGCGACAAACGCTCGATATCCTCGCCGGTTACCATCGCTATCTCCACCAAGTCGCGACCCTTCGCCTTCGGCGCCGTACGTGCTGCCGCCATAACAGCCTCAGCCAACATCTTCACCGCCTCGGGGCGCAAATCTCGTTCGTTGTAAATCATAAGCACAAAATTTATGGGGATAAAGATACATTTTTTTATGCTTTTTGCAAAGGCCTATGCATCATTTTATATCACACGTCGCAAAGTGTTGCCGTTGGCTTGTTTTTTGTACCCAAGCAGTTAAAAAGCTAAAACCGCAACAATGAACAAAATCAAAATCTATCAATTCACCGACCCCGTATGCGTCTGGTGCTGGGGCAACGAGCCTGTGGTAAGGGCTCTTGACTACCTATATGGCGACAAGATAGCCATCGAATATGTTATGGGCGGCTTAATCGAGGACATAACCACGCTCTACGATTTAAGCGGCCCGAAAAGTACTATAATAGAACGTGCAAACGAGATTATCGCAAACAATTGGATTGCAGCATCCACTCGCCACGGTATGCCTGTAAACACGGAGCATATGTCGCTCTTCAGCGAACGTTATCCGTCAAGTTTCCCGCAAAACATAGCCTACGAGGCGGCCAAGCGCATCAATCCATCGCTGGCCAAAAAGTTCTTACGTCGCATACGCGAAGCCACCTTTATTGAGCAGCGACGCACCTCACAGATGGATGTTCTGGTAGAGCTGGCCGCCGAAACGGGATTCGATGCGGCGCAATTTGTTGATGAGTACACCACGGGCAGCGCCCCAGGTGATTTTATGCAGGAGCGTATGAAGTGTCGGCGCAACGGCATTACGGGCTTCCCCTCATATCTGATTAAAAATGGCTCTACAAAGATTATTTTGGGAGGCTATCAAAATCTAAGTACCCTGCATACCGTCATTGGGCGTCTTTCAGATGGTAAGATAAAGCCACGAAAGGTCGGGCCATCACAAGCCAATGTCGTGGATTTTATGCAACAATGCAGTAGCACATACCCTGTCGAGATAGAGGTTGCATTCGGTCTTGACCGCAACAAGACCGATTTAATTATCAGTCAATTAGCACGTTCGGGGAGGATTACATCTACCCCCGTTGGTAACGGAGAACGCCTAATGGTCGCAGCAAAGGCAAAGTCGCCATCGGCGCACCGCCAGAAAGCAAGAAAAACGACCTCTGCGCAAGCCAACCAGATAGCCACAAAAGATAAAAATAAGGTAGAGAGCGAAAAAGAGGTAGTAAAATAGCGATAGGTTACACTTTGTTATGAATATATATTCTCCTATATTCATTTTTTATTTTGCTGTTATTCAGCTGAATCCGATAAAAAATATTCCACCAAAAGCAATCTATATGCAAGAAAGTATGAAAATTTCTTGTTTTTAATAAATTTTACTATTATTTTTGCACTAACAACAAAACGCATATTATGTTTGCAAATTCATATATCATCATTAACCTAATTCTTCTCGTGGTCTTGTGCAGATAACGGGAGAAAGGTTGTATATGTATGTGAATTTTGTATTATATAAGCCTTTCTCCTTGATGGAGAGAGGCTTTTTTTAACTACCAAACATCGAAAAGGATGAAAAACCAGTTAAGAAGCGCCATTACGACCGTAGGTCGTCGTATGGCAGGAGCAAGAAGCCTGTGGCGCGCAAACGGAATGAAGAAGGAGCAGATGGGTATGCCCGTAATCGGCATTGCCAACTCGTTTACACAGATGGTTCCGGGTCACGTACATCTGCACGAGATAGGACAATACGTCAAGCAACTTATCGAGGAGCAGGGATGTTTCGCCGCCGAGTTCAACACCATCGCCATTGACGACGGTATCGCAATGGGACACGACGGTATGCTCTACTCGCTCCCCTCACGCGATATCATAGCCGACTCGGTAGAGTATATGGCCAATGCGCATAAGGTTGATGCTCTTGTCTGCATCAGCAACTGCGACAAAATCACTCCTGGAATGTTGATGGCCTCGATGCGCCTGAATATCCCTACGGTATTTGTATCGGGAGGACCTATGGAGGCTGGTCAGTTCCGCGGACGTGGCGCCGACCTTATTGATGCTATGGTACTCAGCGCCGACGAGAACTGCACTGACGAGGACGCTGACGAGATTGAGGCTTGCGCCTGCCCGGGATGCGGTTCTTGCTCTGGTATGTTTACCGCCAACTCTATGAACTGCCTCAACGAGGCTATCGGTCTGGCACTGCCTGGTAACGGAACTATCGTTGCTACACACGAGAATCGCAAGGCGCTTTTTGCAAAGGCCGCAAAGCTCATCGTGGAGAATGCAAAAAAATATTACTTCGAGGGTGATGACTCTGTTCTGCCCCGCTCGATTGCAACGAAGGCCGCCTTCGAGAATGCTATGTCGCTCGATATCGCTATGGGTGGCTCTACAAATACCGTTCTGCACCTTTTGGCCGTAGCACACGAGGCAGGTGTAGATTTCACTATGGCCGACATTGACCGCCTTTCACGTAAGATTCCCGTGCTGTGTAAGGTTGCACCTAACGGACACTATCACGTGCAGGATGTAAACCGCGCAGGTGGCATTATGGGTATCTTGGGCGAGCTGGCGAAGAATAACCTTATCGACACTACAGCTAAGCGTGTGGACTTCGCATCGCTTGCTGACGCTCTTAATGAGTATTACTACGGCTCGGAGAATTTTAGTGACGAGGCACGCAAGATATACCTCAGCGCTCCCGCCAACCGTTACAGCCGCGTGATGGGCTCGCAGGCCACCTACTACAAGGAGATGGATGCAGACCACGCCGAGGGTTGTATCCGCGACTTCGACCACGCCTACTTCCGCGACGGAGGTCTGGCTGTGCTTACGGGAAATATCGCTCGCAAGGGTTGTATCGTAAAGACTGCTGGCGTAGCACAGGAGCTGATGCAGTTCAGCGGCAAGGCTAAGGTCTTTGAGTCGCAGGAGCAGGCTATGAACGGAATCCTCGGTGGCGAGGTTGAGGCTGGCGATGTTGTTGTCATCCGCTATGAGGGCCCGAAGGGAGGCCCCGGTATGCAGGAGATGCTCTACCCCACCTCTTACCTCAAGTCGAAGCACCTGGACAAAGCGTGCGCATTGATTACCGATGGTCGTTTTTCGGGCGGAACATCGGGCCTTTCTATCGGCCACGTATCACCCGAGGCTGCATCGGGTGGTGAGATTGGTATTATCCGCGACGGCGATATGATTGACATCGATATTACGGCTCGCTCAATCAACCTCCGCATCACGGACGAGGAACTCTCAGAGCGTATGGCGACGTGGACCCTGCACAAACCGCAGAATCGTGACCGCGTGGTACCGCAATCGTTGCGTGCATACTCACTGCTGGTATCATCGGCTGACCAGGGCGCTGTAAGAATCGTTCCCGAGGAGTAATTAAAAACACTACAACCAAACTTAATATGGCTTTTTCAGGTTTTTCAGATAATACGACACCTCAACCCAAGAGAGATTTACCCCGCATCTCAGGCTCGGAGGCTGTGATTCGCTCATTCCTTGCCGAGGGCGTCGAGACCATCTTCGGTTATCCGGGAGGTGCTATCATCCCCGTATATGATGCGCTCTACGACTACCGCGAGCAGCTTAACCACATCCTCGTGCGCCACGAGCAGTGCGCCTTGCACGCTGCGCAGGGCTATGCACGTGCTACGGGTAAGACAGGCGTCTGCATCGTAACATCAGGTCCTGGCGCAACAAATACCGTAACAGGCCTGGCCGATGCAATGCTCGACTCTACCCCCGTAGTGCTGATTAGCGGTCAGGTTGCCTCAAGCACGTTGGGAACAGATGCGTTTCAGGAGATTAACTTTATCGAGATTACCAACTCCGTAACCAAGTGGAACTGCCAGGTAAAGCGTGCCGAGGATATTCCCGAGGCTATTGCCAAGGCGTTCTACATCGCATCAAGCGGCCGTCCGGGCCCCGTTGTTGTGGATATCACGAAGGATGCACAGAACGGATTGCTCGACTTCGAGTACAAGCCGATGAAGTTTATCCGTAGCTATATCCCCCACAAGGAGATTGACAATGACCAGATTTTGGAGGCTGCACGTCTTATCAACCTCTCGCGCAAGCCTATGGCTTTGGTAGGTCAGGGTGTTATCTTAGGCGGTGCTGAGCAGGAGCTGAAGGAGTTTCTGGAGAAGAGCGGTATCCCCGCAGCGGCAACTTTGCTTGGCCTGTCGGCTCTGCCATCTGACCATCCGCAGTATGTCGGTATGCTCGGTATGCACGGCAACTACGGCCCCAACATCAAGAACCGCGACTGTGATTTGTTGATTGCTATCGGAATGCGTTTCGACGACCGCGTAACGGGCGACCCGTCGAAGTTCGGCATAAATGCAAAGGTCATCCATCTGGAGATTGACCCTGCCGAGGTAAACAAACTTGTCTATGCCGATGTTCCCGTGCTGGGCGATGTGAAGAAGACGCTGCCGATGCTCACCGAGAAGATTACAAAGAACGAACACTCGGCCTGGCTTGACGAGTTCCGCGTATGTGCCAACATCGAGCGAGAGGATGTTATCGAGCCTGCTATCGCTCCCCGCGGCCAGCTCCTGCGTATGGGCGAGGTTGTGGATGCCGTAGCAAAGGAGTTCGATGATGCCATCCTGGTTACAGACGTAGGCCAGCAGCAGATGTTCGCATCACGTTACTTCCGTTTCAAGCGCTCACGCAGCATTATCACCTCTGGCGGCTTGGGAACTATGGGCTTCGGTCTGCCCGCAGCTATCGGTGCAAAGATTGGCGCACCCGAGAGAGATGTATGTCTGTTCGTTGGTGACGGAGGCTTACAGATGACTTCACAGGAGCTGGGTACGATATATCAGTCGCAGGTGGGTGTAAAGATTGTTTTGATGAACAACGGCTACTTGGGTATGGTCCGCCAGTGGCAGGAGCTATTCTACAACCGCCGCTACTCGTTCACCGAGCTTACCAACCCAGACTTTGAACTCTTGGCCAAAGCAAACCGCATACCCTACCGTTGTGTTGAGCACCACGAGGATTTGGCCGAGGCGATTAAGCAGATGCACGACACGGAGGGCGCTTTCCTGCTGGAGGTAAGAGTTGAGAAGGAGGAGAATGTATTCCCGATGGTGCCTGCGGGACAACCCGTACACAATATACGATTGGAGTAAACTAACAACAAGCAGACAATGGAGAAGGAGTTTATCATAACCGTATTTTCAGAGAATAAGGTGGGATTGTTGAGCCAGATTACAACGGTCTTCACCCACCGCAATGTAAACATTGAGTCGTTGACAGCTTCGGAGTCGGCCATTGAAGGTGTTCACAAATACACCATTCTGGTCAAGAACGACGAGGAGAAGGTTGCCAATCTTGTCAAGCAGATTGAGAAGAAGATTGACGTGCTGAAGGTCTTCTGCTACTCACCCAGCGAGGTTGTACTCCAGCAGCTGGCACTCTACAAAGTGCAGCGCAGCCGCAACGTGGAGGATTTGGTACGCCGACACAATGTCCGTATTCTGGATATCCACGATGACTTCATCGTCCTCGAAAAGACAGGACACAAGGAGGAGATTAACGAACTGTATCAGATGCTCTCGCCCTACGGTCTCTATCAGTTTGTATGCTCGGGACCTGTGGCGATTATCAAGTCGCGCCGCGAGCTGTTGGACGAATATCTTGATTATGTAAAAGAGTACCAAAAGAGTTTGGAATAAAATAATTAGAGTTTTCAAAATTAATAACAAATAAAAAATTACAACTATGGCAAAGATGAATTTTGGTGGCGTTGAGGAGAACGTCGTAACACGTGAGGAGTATCCCTTGGCAAAGGCCTTGGAGACATTGAAGGATGAGACTATCGCCGTTATCGGCTACGGTGTTCAGGGCCCCGGACAGTCACTCAACCTGCGTGACAACGGGTTCAACGTAATCGTAGGTCAGCGTAAGGACTCAAAGAGCTGGGATAAGGCTGTTGAGGATGGCTGGGTACCAGGTGAGACCCTGTTCGACATCGAGGAGGCTTGTCAGAAGGCTACCATCATCGAGTACTTGCTCTCAGACGCAGGTCAGATTTCTGTATGGCCCACCGTTAAGAAGCACCTCACAGCTGGTAAGGCTCTCTACTTCTCACACGGTTTCGGTATCACATATAAGGAGCGTACAGGTATCGTTCCTCCCGCAGATGTTGACGTTATCTTGGTTGCTCCCAAGGGCTCAGGTACTTCACTTCGTCGTATGTTCTTGCAGGGTCGTGGCTTGAACTCAAGCTACGCTATCTTCCAGGATGCTACGGGCAAGGCTTGGGACCGCGTTATCGCTCTGGGTATCGGCGTAGGTTCTGGTTACTTGTTCGAGACTACATTCAAGCGAGAGGTTTACTCTGACCTTACCGGCGAGCGTGGTACTTTGATGGGTGCTATTCAGGGTATCTTCGCTGCCCAGTACGAGGTATTGCGCCAGAACGGCCACACACCCTCTGAGGCTTTCAACGAGACCGTTGAGGAGCTTTCACAGAGCCTTATGCCTCTGATTGCAGAGAATGGTATGGATTGGATGTACGCTAACTGCTCAACAACTGCTCAGCGCGGTGCACTCGATTGGTGGAAGAAGTTCCGCGATGCTACAATGCCCGTATTCGAGGAGCTTTACAGCGAGGTAGCGTGCGGTAACGAGGCACAGCGCAGTATCGACACCAACTCTCAGCCCGACTATCGTCAGAAGTTGGAGGAGGAGCTCCGCGAGATGCGCGAGACCGAGATGTGGCAGGCAGGCGCTGTTGTTCGCAAGCTTCGTCCTGAGAATAATTAAGCTATAAAAAAAATAACATATCTGATAATGGGCCCCACGAGGGCCCGTATCGGGTTATATAGACAAACGAATATGAGCGATAAAGTATATATCTTCGACACCACGTTGCGCGATGCCGAGCAGGTACCAGGTTGCCAGCTCAACACAATCGAGAAGATTGAGGTAGCACGCCAGCTGGAGAAGTTGGGTGTCGATATTATTGAGGCTGGTTTCCCCATCTCAAGCCCCGGAGATTTCAACTCGGTAGTTGAGATTTCAAAGGCCGTAACCAACCCCACAATCTGCGCCTTGACACGCGCCGTAAAGAAGGATATTGATGTGGCTGCACAGTCATTGGAGTTTGCCAAGCGAGGCCGTATCCACACAGGTATCGGCACCTCGACATACCACATCTACGAGAAGTTGCGTATGACCCCCGAGACGGTTATGGAGCAGGCTGTGGAGGCTGTAAAGTATGCCCGCCGTTTTGTTGACGACGTGGAGTTCTACGCCGAGGATGCAGGCCGCACCGACGAGGAGTTCCTGGCTCGCGTTGTGGAGGCTGTGATTGCTGCGGGTGCTACGGTAGTGAATATTCCCGACACTACGGGTTACTGCCTGCCGAGCGAGTACGGAGCAAAGATTGCATACCTGATGAACAACGTCCCCAACATCGACAAGGCTATCATCTCAACACACTGCCACAACGACCTCGGTATGGCTACGGCCAACACGTTGGCTGCCGTACAGAATGGTGCGCGTCAGGTGGAGGTTACAATCAACGGCTTGGGTGAGCGTGCAGGCAACACCGCCTTGGAGGAGGTTGTGATGGCTATCAAGTGCCACAAGAACCTCGACTTCGAGATTGGCATCGACTCAAAGCAGATTATCACCACAAGTAAGCTGGTGTCAAACCTTATGCGTATGCCCGTGCAGGCCAATAAGGCTATCGTGGGCCGCAACGCCTTCGCACACTCATCGGGTATCCATCAGGATGGCGTGCTGAAGAGCCGCGAGACGTACGAGATTATCGATCCCGAGGATGTAGGCGTTGACCAGTCAAGCATCGTGCTGACGGCTCGTAGCGGTCGTGCTGCGTTGAAGCACCACCTCTCGGAGATTGGCTACAACCCCGATAATGAGGAGCTGGACGAGATTTACCAGCGTTTTCTGGAGCTTGCCGACAAGAAGAAGATGGTCACAACACGCGACCTGGAGGTACTTATCGGCACGGCCTCATCACGCCGCCGTATGAGTATTCAGCTCACAGGTTTGCAGATTGTCTGTGGTAAGTCAACCGTTCCTACGGCTACCGTACAGATTAGCTTCGACGGTGACACCTTCACCGAAACGGCTTGCGGTAATGGTCCCGTCGATGCAGCCATCACGGCTGTGAAGAACATCACCAAGCGCCGCGTACATATCGAGGAGTTCCTCATCCAGGCCATCACTCGCGGTAGCGACGACTTGGGTAAGGTCCATATGTCAATCTCGCACAAGGGCAAGATGTATCACGGTTTTGGTGCCAACACCGACATCGTAACGGCTTCGGTAGAGTCATTTATTGATGCAATTTCAAAAATAGCATAACCGATGAATACACTTTTCGATAAGATTTGGGATGCGCACACGGTCCGCGTCATTGATGGCGGCTCGTGCGTTCTCTATATCGACCGTCAATATATACACGAGGTGACAAGTCCGCAGGCCTTTGCGGGCTTGCGCCAGCGTGGTATCGAGGTTTTCCGTCCCCAACAGGTGACGGCCAGCCCCGACCACAATATTCCTACCATCAATCAGCACCTGCCTATCTCGGAGCCTCAGTCGGCCGAGCAGGTAGCTACGCTGGAGCGTAACTGCGCCGAGAATGGAATCACAATCTTCCCTATCGGCTCGGAGCGCAACGGTATCATCCACGTCATCGGCCCGCAGACAGGCCTCACACAGCCCGGTATGACCATCGTATGTGGTGATAGCCACACCTCAACACACGGAGCGTTGGGTTGCGTGGCGTTCGGTATCGGCACAAGTGAGGTGGAGATGGCTCTCGCTTCGCAGTGTATCTTGCAGTCGAAGCCCAAGAGTATGCGTATCAACATCGAGGGCGAGCTGGGCAAGGGTGTATGCTCGAAGGATATTATCCTCTACATCATCTCGAAGCTCGGCACGGGTGGCGGTACAGGCCACTTTGTGGAGTTCGCTGGCTCGGCTATCCATTCTCTTTCGATGGAGGCGCGTATGACCATCTGCAATATGAGTATTGAGATGGGCGCACGTGGCGGTATGATTGCCCCCGACCAGACCACTTTCGACTACCTCAAGGGACGCGAGTTCGCACCGCAGGGTGCAGAGTGGGATGCAGCCGTGGAGCGATGGAGCAAGCTGCGCTCAGATGATGATGCAATATTCGACAAGGAGGTGACATTCAACGCTGCCGATATTCGCCCGATGATTACCTACGGAACAAATCCGGGTATGGGTATCGCCATAGACTCTGAGATTCCCTCATCGGCTGAGATGGATGCCGCATCGAAGACATCATACACCAAGGCGCTCAACTATATGGGCTTTGCCGAAGGCGAGAAGATGGTAGGCAAACGTGTTGACTACGTATTTGTAGGCAGCTGCACCAATGGCCGTATTGAGGATTTGCGTGCCTTTGCACACTTCGTGAAGGGCAAGAAGAAGGCTGATAACATTACGGCGTGGATTGTTCCCGGCTCAAAGGAGGTGGAGCGTATGGCCATTGAGGAGGGTCTGCGTGATATTCTGGAGCAGGCAGGCTTCGAGCTTCGCCAACCGGGATGTTCGGCTTGCCTTGCGATGAACGAGGATAAGATTCCCGCAGGAAAGTATTGCGTAGCGACATCTAACCGCAACTTCGAGGGTCGTCAGGGTCCCGACTCACGCACTATGCTGGCAGGACCGCTGGTAGCCGCTGCAGCCGCCGTTACGGGAGTTGTTACCGACCCCAGAGAGTTGATGTAAAACCGATGAAGAAACTTTAGTTATGAGAAATAAATTCACTACACTAACCTCTACGGCAGTACCCCTGCCCATCGAGAACATCGACACCGACCAGATTATCCCCGCACGCTTCCTGAAGGCTACAACGCGCGAGGGCTTTGGCGAGAATCTATTCCGCGACTGGCGCTACGACAAGGAGGGTAACCCGAAGGCTGACTTTGTGATGAACTCACCCATCTACTCTGGCCAGATTCTTATCGCAGGCAAGAACTTCGGTTGCGGCTCAAGCCGCGAGCACGCAGCGTGGGCTATTGACGGAGCAGGTTTCCGTGCCGTGGTATCGAGTTTCTTTGCCGATATCTTCCGCAACAACGCTCTCAACAACGGCCTGCTGCCTGTAACGGTTAGCGAGCAGATGCTATCCGAGATATTTGCGGCCGTAAAGGAGAACCCTGCAACAGAGATTAAGATTGACCTTCCTGCGCAGACCATCGAGATAGTAGGCTCGGAGCATAAGGAGTCATTCGAGATTGCACCCTACAAGAAGCAGTGCCTTGTAAACGGCTATGACGATGTGGATTTTCTGGTGAGCATCCGTGAGGAAATAAAGGCTTTCGAGCAGAAATAAATTTTAGTGAAAAGACTATGAAACAGATAAAAATTGCCGTACTTCCAGGTGACGGTATTGGTCCCGAGATTGTGGCACAGGCTGTAAAGGCCGTAGATGCCGTAGCGGCAAAATTTGATTATAAGGTTAGCTACACCCACGCCGTAGTGGGTGCTGCTGCTATTGACGCCGTAGGCGACCCCTACCCTGAGGCTACGCACGAGGTGTGTATGGCTGCCGACGCCGTACTATTCGGTGCTATTGGCGACCCGCGCTTTGACAACAACCCAGAGGCGAAGGTACGCCCTGAGCAGGGTCTGCTTGCTATGCGCAAGAAGTTGGGATTGTATGCCAACCTGCGCCCCGTGAATACCTTTGCATCGCTGTTGCACCGCTCTCCCCTGCGTTACGACTTGGTGGAGGGAGCTGATTTCCTGTGTGTACGCGAGCTTACGGGAGGTCTTTACTTTGGTCGTCCGCAGGGCCGCTCAGAGGATGGTAACACAGCATACGACACCTGCGTATATACACGCGAGGAGATTGAGCGCATCTGCCGCCTGGGCTTTGAGTATGCCGCAAAGCGTCGTGGTAAACTCACCGTTGTAGATAAGGCTAACGTGTTGGCTACATCGCGTCTGTGGCGCGAAACGGCCAAGGCTATGGAGACGGATTACCCCAATGTGGAGGTTGAGTATATGTTTGTGGACAACGCCGCAATGAAGATTATCCAGCAGCCCCGCCACTTCGATGTGGTTGTTACAGAGAATATGTTTGGCGATATCCTCACCGACGAGGCGAGCGTTATCACTGGCTCTCTCGGTCTTTTGCCCTCGGCCTCAATCGGTACGGGCACATCGCTATTTGAGCCCATTCACGGCTCATATCCTCAGGCTGCAGGCAAGAACATCGCTAACCCCATTGCAACGATTCTCTCGGCAGCAATGATGTTCGAGTACGCATTCTCGGATATGGAGGCTGGTGCCGCTATTCGCCGCGCCGTTGACCTATCAATCGAGAAGAACGTTGTAACTGAGGATATTGCGCCCGAAGGGGTTAAGCCCTCATCAACCACCGAGGTGGGTGACTTTATCGCATCCAACATATAAAAATTAAGGCTATGGGTAATGAGAAGAGATATTTTCCTGCGCTGAATGATATTATGACCGCCGAGCATACGCTCAGCGAGATACTATCGCCCACACCGCTGATTCATAACCGCAACCTATCGGACAAGTTCGGGGCTGAGATTATGCTCAAGCGCGAGGATTTGCAGGTGGTACGTTCGTACAAGATACGCGGTGCGTACAATATGATTCGCTCGCTCAATAAAGAACAGCTGGAGCGAGGCATTGTCTGCGCAAGTGCCGGTAATCACGCGCAGGGTGTTGCCTTGTCGTGCAACAAACTGGGTATAAAGGGTAAGATATTTATGCCCGTCACCACCCCCAAGCAGAAGATTAATCAAGTGAAGATGTTCGGCGGGGAGTATGTTGAAGTTGTTCTTGCCGGCGATACTTTCGACCACGCTAACCAGGCGGCCGAGAAGACGTGTCAGG
Source organism: Rikenellaceae bacterium (assembly GCA_015059845.1). Taxonomy (GTDB): domain Bacteria; phylum Bacteroidota; class Bacteroidia; order Bacteroidales; family Rikenellaceae; genus Alistipes. The sequence continues at coordinate 106,052 of SUZR01000008.1, forward strand.
AGGAGGGTAAGACCTTTATCCCGCCCTTCAACGACCCGAAGATTATCGAGGGTCAGGGTACTGTCGGACTGGAGATTCTCCAGCAGAGCCGCACGGCGATAGATTATGTTTTCGTACCCATTGGCGGTGGAGGTTTGGCATCGGGCATCGGCAGTGTCTTTAAGCAGATGTCTCCACAGACGAAAGTCATAGGCGTAGAGCCTGCAGGTGCAGCCGGTATGAAGCTCTCGTTCGAGCGCGGCGAGGTGACCGAATTGGACCATATCGAGAAGTTCGTTGATGGCGCGGCCGTACAGCGCGTGGGAGATATCACATTCGACGTGTGCCAGCAGGTGTTGGACGATATTGTAGTTGTTCCCGAGGGTAAGGTTTGTACCAAGATTCTGGAGCTTTACAACTTCGACGCCATTGTCGTTGAGCCCGCAGGCGCATTGAGTATCAGCGCATTGGATTACTACCGAGAGCAGATAAAGGGTAAAAATATTGTCTGCGTGGTAAGTGGCAGCAACAACGATATCGTGCGTATGGAGGATATCAAGGAGCGTTCGCTGCTGTACGAGGGACTGAAGCACTATTTCGTTGTTCGTTTCCCGCAGCGTGCCGGGGCATTGCAGAACTTTGTTACAAATGTTCTCGGCCCGCACGACGATATCACCTACTTCGAGTACAAGAAGAAGACAAACCGCGAAAAGGGCCCTGTTCTGATTGGTATCGAGTTGCAGAACCCCGATGACTTTGCAGGCCTTACGGAGCGTATGTTGGCCAACAATATCGACTACCAATATCTGAATGCCAACCCCAGCCTGTTTGAGTTTCTGATTGGATAACGTCTCGACACGAAATGTTTAACACTAAAACTATAAAGAATGAAATTAATTGGTAATATTATTTGGGTTATCTTTGGCGGACTTATTCTCTCGCTGGGATACCTCTTTGGCGGACTTGTTCTCTGCCTTACCATTGTGGGTATTCCCTTTGGCGTGCAGATTATGCGCCTGGGAATGTTTGCATTGTGGCCCTTCGGTGGCGATGTTAAGCCGCAGGACAACGCTGGCGGATGCCTCTCAATCCTGATGAATGTATTGTGGATTATCTTCGGCGGCATCGAGGTTGCCCTCACGCACCTCACGCTCGGCGTAATCTTCTGCTGTACCATCATCGGCATACCGTTCGGCTTGCAGCACTTCAAACTTATGCTCTACGCGTTGCTTCCCTTTGGTCATCGCGTAGTACGCAACTAAAAAAAGGCGCAGGACAAAATCCTGCGCTTTTTATTTAGAAGTCCTTACCCTCAAATACAGCACCCTTCGATACGGCTCCCGTATGCTCCTTATGCTTCGAGTTAAAGACGTAGCTTATCGAGAGAACAATATTCGGATAACGCGGTCGCACGTGTGTTGTAGAGTTCAGCGTGGGCGATATTCGATAGTTATTGTATCGTGCCGTGCGGAAGACATCGTGCGCCACAATCGAGGCCGAAATCTTATTCTTGAACAGCTGCTGGCGGAAGGCGAGGTCAAAGTAACAATATGCATCCTCGCGACCCTGCGTCAAAACAGTAGGACCAACAACATTTGCATCAAACTGCAAGCGTGAGGTACGGCCCAACGTGAAGTTATTTATCATCGAGGCGGTATATCCCGTATTCTCTGAGTCGGTACAACCCTCATAGTCGGCATCGAACTTATAGTCAAACAGGCTGGCATTCACGTTCATACTCCACCAGCGAGCAGCCTTCACCTGCGCACTCATCTCAACGCCCCACGTGCGGTCATTACCCGCATTGATTAACGAGTCGAGTGTAACACCCGGCTCATAAGCCACACGCACACGCTCACGCACACCTGTGCGATGGCGATAGTAGCCCGTAACGGAGATTGTATTCTCCTCGGCAATGGTCTTACGATAGCCCACCTCGGCCGAGTGGATATACTCAGGTTTAATATCGGGGTTACCCGTCATCTTAGTATAGTAATCCTCGTATGTAATATAGGGCTCCAACTGCCATATACCGGGGCGGTTGGTACGGTATGAGTAACCAGCCGAGATAAAGTTCTTGCCCGGAGCCTCATACATCAAGTGAGCCGAAGGGAACAGCTCCATACGCTTTATATAACGGCTCATACCCTCAATTTCGATATCCATCTGGTCGATGGTATGGTCGGCACGTACACCTGCCTCAACCGACAACGGTCCGAACTTATCGTTGAGCATAAGGTATGCCGAGTGAATCTGTCGGCGATAGAAGAAGGGGGCGTGGAGGTCATCCTGCCATACATAGTCGTGCTGGGCACGATCCCAATACTTAATATTATAATCACCGTGCTCGCTGTATGATGTGTATTGATAGCCCACCTCGGCCTTGCCACCCTCGCGGTAGTTGAGCTGGTAGCTCATCGTACCGTCAAAATCCCAGTGGTGCTCGCTCTCGTAGCCACGTGTACCCTCATATCGCTCGCCCGACATATCGAACATATTACTCTCGGTGTACTCCAGTGCATACCAATCGTAGCGCAGACGACCCGTGATGGCAAACTTATCGCCTCGCTCGTTGATTTTCCAGACGTAGTCGGTAGCAATCTGTGCTAACTGCTTCTCGTTTGAGATACCGTCCTTACTATTGTAGAGATTATCATTAAGAACAACATCGCCCTTCATTCGATGCTCATCGTAGAGCATCTCACCTCCACGGCCTGTCTTGGTCATACCGCCCTGCAACTCAACCAATAGCGAATGGCCGTTCTTACCCAGCTCCCAGCCTACACGGCCTATATATGAGGCATTATTACTCTCTCGAATACCATCAGCCTTCGAGGTTGTCACGTAGTCGTCAACGATTGTTGTCTTGGTCTGGTCGAAATCACTCTTACCGCGCTTCTCCGAGCCCGCTACACCTACATACCAACGGCTTGCGCCCTTCTTGTAACTGAGCAGCACATCCGTATTCCACGCACCGATGGTACTACCCGACACATTCACCGAGCCACTCACGCCCTGCTGGTCGTGACGCTTGGTTATGATGTTGATGATACCCACATCGCCATCGGTCTTATATCGTGCCGAGGGGGTTGTGATAATCTCAATATCCTCGATATTGGCTGCAGGTATCTGGTCCAGAGCCTGCGTACCCTCCAATGCGCTCTGCTTACCATCGACATATACAAGGAAGCCAGAGCTTCCACGGAACGACACCCCACCCTCTGCATCTACACGAACCGAGGGAGTGAGCTTCAACACATCAACGGCCGTACCACCCGATGCGGCGAGCGACGATGAGCCACTGATACGCTGGCGGTCGAGTTTATATACAATCTTACTCCTCTCGCCCGTCACAACAACCTCCTCGAGGCCCGTTTCATTCATTGAAAGAGAGATTGTCCCCAAATCGGTACTCTTCCCAGCGCCAAATGCTATCGGCTCACTCACAAAGGGTTGATAACCAACGAGCATTACGGTAACTACAAACTCTCCTTCGCGCACACGGTCAATCGTGAACGAGCCCTCCTTGACGGTTGTAGAGGCTACGGTGTTATTCTCATTATCGGTCACCACAACATCTGCAAACTCAATTGCATTTCCTGTGGCAGCATCCACTACGCGTCCTGTAAGAGCAGGTTTGGTCTGTGCAAAAAGTATTGTCGCACAAAACAGAGAGATAAAAGTAAGGGTAAGATGTCTCATTTTTGTAAATATATAATCTTAGGAAAAGCCATTTTGGAGGCCATATCAAAAACAAAGGTAATAAAATCACCGTTTATATCATTGATTTACATCAAAAAAGTGTTCGCACGACATAAAAAAAGGTATCCCTTGCAGGATACCTCACATATTGAAAACGGTGCGATAGTTAATTCCCTCCGGCCACGACAATCATCGCCAGACCCGCAATGAAAAAGAGGAACATAACCGTCAGCAGAGTGTTGGTCTTGCTGTCGCTACCCTTAAACTCCTTCCAGATAAATACGCCCCACGCAGCGGCAATCATCGGCGCACCCTGACCCAAGGCATACGAGATTGCAGCTCCGGCCTTGCCGGCTGCGATATAGCTGAAGGCCGTACCCAAGCACCATATAGCACCGCCCAAAACACCTACGAGGTGCGTAGAGAGCGTACCCTTAAAATATTCGCTATACGACACAGGCTCACCCACAAACGGGCGGCGCATAACCAGTGTATTAAAGACAAAATTACTCAACAGCACACCAATCGAGAATACAAATATTGCCGAGTAGGGCGTAAGCATACCCGCCGTAGGCTGCTCGAAGTTATCCAAATCCATAGCGGCGGCCACAAAGCGGTAGAAGAACGACATCAGCACACCCGCAACCATCGAGAGGATGATACCCTTACGATTCGAGGCGCTCGCCTCGCCGCTCTTTGTCATACGACCCGAAGCCAAACCATTACAGATAATAGCCACAACAACCAATGCCACACCGATAAAGAGCAGCGTAGGGTCGCCCTTAGGCGCACCCATATAGTTGATTATAACGCCAAGCACCAATGCCAGACCCACGCCCAGCGGGAAGGCCACAGACATACCTGCCAACGAGACCGAAGCCGAGAGCAGGATATTCGAGGCATTGAATATCACACCGCCAATCAACACGCTGATAATACCCTTGCCATCGGCCTGCATCAAGTCCTCGACAAAGGGACGGCCCTCGCTACCGATGCTTCCCATCGTGAAGCCCAGCACAAGAGCGAAAAGCACCATACCGATAACGTAGTCCCAATAGAAGAGTTCATAACGCCACGTCTTGCCTGCAAGTTTCTGTGTATTACCCCACGAGCCCCAGCAGAGCATCGTTATAAAGCAGAAAACAACTGCCAACAGATAACTATTTACAATAAACATAATTTATGGTTTTAGGTTAATTATTTTCTCTGTTTCATCGCCGCAATCTCCTCACGTGTCGGGGCTGCCGGCTGCGCTCCCATACGTGTTACGCTTATAGCTCCTGCAATGTTGGCCTCACGCACAGCCTCAATAAGGCTCTTGCCCTCGGCAATGACGCTCGCCAGAACACCATTATAAGTATCGCCTGCAGCCGTAGTATCCACAGCCTCAACCTTCAGCGCCTCCACACGCATAAACATCGAGCCATCATATACCAACGAGCCATCGCTACCCAACGTTATAATAACATTTTTCGGACCCATCTCGTGAATAGCCTTCGCAGCACGGTGGGCACTCTCCATATCCGTAACCTCTATGCCCGAGATATGTGATGCCTCACTACGATTAGGTGTAATCAGGAAGAGGTCTTTCAGCAACTCTTCACTCAACGCCTCCGCAGGGGCTGGGGCTGGATTCAGAATAACGGGAATACCAGCCTTTGCTGCCATACGGGCAGCATAAGCAACAGTCTCTATGGGACTCTCCAGCTGCATCAACACAACATCGGCCTTAAGAATCTCCTCAGCGGCGGTATCAATATCGGCAGGCGAGAGGTACATATTTGCTCCTCCAGCCACGACAATACAATTCTCGGCATCCTTATCGATGGTAATCAGAGCCACGCCCGAGGGATGCTCCTTATCGACAAAGACGTAGTCGGTAACGATTCCATCCTCAGCCATAGATTTTCGTACCTGACGACCAAAGAGGTCATCACCCGTCTTAGCCACAAATACCACGCGATTACCATAACGTGCTGCAGCCACAGCCTGATTGGCTCCCTTACCTCCGGCATTCATAAAGAAATCGCCACCCAATACGGTCTCGCCGCCCGCAGGAAGGTGCGACGTCTTGACCACCATATCGGTGTTGCTGCTGCCGATAACGACTATATTTTTCATAATATGAAGTTTTTTAGATATAACTCATTCAAAGATACGATTTTTCCTTCGTAGATACAAAAAGAGCGAGCAAATATTATGCCCGCTCCTATGCATAAGGAATTTTCCCTATATAATATCGAAAGCTATCTCCATCATATTGGTAAACGAGGTCTGTCGCTGCTCGGCCGAGCACGCCTCGCCCGTAACCAGCGAATCCGAAATGGTACAGATGCACAGTGCTTTATTGCCACTGCGTGCCGCATTCATATAAAGCGCAGCCGCCTCCATCTCTACGGCCAGTACACCCATCTTCTGCCACGCCTTCCAGCCATCAGCCGAATCGCCATAGAAGACATCGCTCGAAAGAATGTTACCAACCTTATACCTCACACCCATCTGCTCGGCCTTCTCCACCGCAGCACGCGCCAAAGCGAAGTCTGCCGTAGGTGAGAATATACCCGGCAGGCCATACTGCGCACCATAGTTTGAGTCGGTGCAGGCACCGATGCCCACAACCACATCGCCCAACTGTAAATCGGGATGATATGCACCAGCCGAGCCTGTACGGATAATGCTCTTCACGCCGTAGAAGTTAAACAGCTCGTAGGTGTAGATACCAATCGAGGGAATACCCATACCGTGTCCCTGAACAGATACTCGCTTACCCTTATACTCTCCCGTATAGCCCAGCATACCACGTACGTTGTTATACTGAACGGGGTTTTCGAGAAAATTCTCTGCCATAAACTTTGCACGCAACGGATCGCCAGCCATAATGACCTTCTCGGCAATCTCGCCCTCGCGAGCACCAATGTGCGGTGTGGGAATCTTAGCCATCGTATTATCTTTTACAGGTTATCCTTCTCAATATCCTTGAAATAACGGTATGTATTTACCTTCAACTCGCCAACGGCGGGCTCGTCACATACCAAAATACCCTTCGGGTGCATCTGCAATGCTGTGATAGTCCACGCGTGAGATACAGAGCCCTCAACGCACTGCTGCACAGCACGAGCCTTCTTGTGACCCAGAGCCAATACCAGCACCTGCTTTGCTGAGCATACGGTAGCAACACCAACGGTCAAAGCCAACTTGGGCACCTTGTTTACATCGTTGTCGAAGAAACGTGAGTTAACGATAATGGTATCCTCTGTCAAGGTCTTTACGCGTGTACGTGAGTTGAGTGATGAGAAGGGCTCGTTGAATGCCAAGTGGCCATCCTCGCCTACACCGCCGATAAAGAGGTCGATACCTCCGGCAGCCTCAATACGCTTCTCGTAACCCTCACACTCGGCAGCCAAGTCCTCGGCGTTACCGTTAAGGATGTTTACATTCTCGCGCTTGATATCAACGTGAGAGAAGAAGTTGTTCCACATAAATGAGTGGTAGCTCTCGGGATGCTCCTCGGGAAGGCCTACATACTCATCCATATTGAACGTTACAACATTTGCAAACGACACCTTACCAGCCTTGTAAAGCTCGATAAGCTCTGCGTACATACCCAAGGGAGTTGAGCCCGTAGGAAGGCCCAAAACAAAAGGTTCGCTGCAAACTGCTGCCTTTGCGTTAATCTGAGCTGCTACATAGTGCGCAGCCCAACGGCCAGCATCGGCCGATGTGTTTTCAATAATTACTCTCATTGTTTATATTGTTTAATCTATATGCTTATTTTATTGCAATCCTACCTCCTATAAGAAATTGTATAACAAGAGCTATTTTAACCCACCACAAGGGGGCTTTCCCTCCTCGCGGCTCCGAGGGTCAAACTCTGTTAGTAGTCTATAAGTCCTTATTAAATTTGCATCTTTACAAATACCTCAATAGCCTGATACTCCGCCATACCCAACAAGTCGTACAGGCGGGCGGTATTCTGCGTACGCTCCTCGGCACGCTGCCAGAACTCGCGGCTGTCATCACCAGGGAAGGGAACGATATCCTTCTGTGAGAGGTGACGGTAGATGGCGTGACGCTTCTTGATAAGCTCATCGGGGCTCAAGGGCACAGCCATATCGACCATACCAATCTCCCACTCCATCCAAGCACCACGATAGAGCCAGATAACGCACTCCTCAAGCCAAGCCTCACCCTGAGCTTTCAAACGATGCAGAGCCTCCAACACAGCCTCCGTACATACGCGGTGTGTACCGTGCGGGTCCGCCAAGTCGCCTGCGAGATAAATCTGGTGGGGCTTAACCTGCTGCAAGAGCTCGGTGATAATCTCAATATCCTTATCTGTGCGCTCGCCCTTCTTGATACCGCCAGTCTCATAGAACGGCAGGTTAAGGAAGTGAGCGTTGGTGTCGGGATTCAGGCCAAATGAACGAACTGCGGCACGAGCCTCAGCACGACGGATGGCACCTTTAAGGTTGAGCAATGCACGGGGCTCAGGCTCACCCTTCTTCTTCGATGCGATAATCTGACGTACCTCCTCTACGCGGTCGCCATAGCCCAACTCGCGAGCCGAATCAATATGCTGCAAAACAACATCATCGTGTACGGCTACGTTACCCGAAGTCTCGTAGGCAACGTGTACGTCGTGGCCCTGCTCTGCAAGGCGGATGAATGTACCACCCATTGAGATAACATCATCGTCGGGGTGCGGAGAGAATACAATCACACGCTTGGGGAATGGTGTAGAGGGCACGGGGCGGGTTGAATCGTCGGCATTGGGTTTACCTCCGGGCCAACCTGTAATGGTATGCTGGAGGTCGTTAAATACCTTGATATTAATCTTGTCATAAGACATACCAACCTCGTCGAGCAACTCACCCAACGAATTCTCGATATAGTCCTTATATGTGAGCTTCAGGATAGGTTTCTTAACCGTCTCGCACAACCATACAACGGCCTTGCGCACCATACGTGGTGTCCAGTTGCAAGGACCAACCAACCAGGGAGCCTTCTTTACGGTCAAAGCCTCGGCTGCGGGGTCATCAACAACAGCCTCAATCTGATTGTGATTCTGCAACAATGATGCAGGGATAAGGCGTGTAGCATCCTCCTCAACGACCTTACGAAGGGTGCTTGCTTTATTCTCACCCCACGCAACAAGAATAATACGTTGGGCACTCATAACGGTGTTAAGGCCCATTGTGATAGCCAAACGGGGTGTATTTTCAATGCCGTAGAAGCTATTTGCCTGCGCCTTGCGCGACTGGTGTGAGAGCTGAACCAAGCGTGTTACTGACTTTGCATAAGAGCCCGCCTCGTTAAATCCTACCTGACCCTGCTCACCCATACCAATGATAATAAGGTCAAGATTACGAGCCTTGCGCTCATACTCAGCACAATATGCAGATACCTCGCCAATAGGCTTAGTGCCATCTATGAGATTCACATTCTCAGGCTTAATATCCACCTTATCGAGCAAATTCTTCTTTATATGATAATTTCGGCTCTGCAACTCGGTATCCTTAATGGGATAAAACTCGTCAAGGCTATACACCTCAACATTGCTAAACGACACTTCGCCAGCCTCGTAACGCTTCACCAACTCCTGATAAATACCGTATGGTGTACGACCCGTAGTAAGACCTAGTTTAAAATGCCTAGAAGGATTCTTCTCATTGTGAGTATGAATGGCCTCAACAATCTGCTGTGCTACATACTCGACGCCCTGACTCTCAATCTCGAAGATAGATGTAGGTATCTTCTCATAACGATGGATAATATCCTTGGGAGTACCCTCAAGAATCAATCCTCCATCCTGCGGCAATGAATATTTGCTATCCATAATATATTATTTTTGGTTTATATTTGTCCCTCGATTGTGATTCGTAACTAATGCAAATTTACAAATAAATTTTATTATTCATACACCAACATACAAAAGCTACATATATTTTTTTCTAATTTTAGACCATCCGCAACATATATTACAAATAAAAATGTATCTTTGCTTAAACTTTGGTTTCGTAACGACCGCCAACGTAAGAGATATTGATATTGTTACTAATAAAAATACTACTATGAAAAAACTATTGACTTTGGCAGTATGCCTCTTCTCTGTATCGGCTCTCTGCGCTCAGACTCAGGTTATCGCTCACCGCGGTTACCACGCAACAAAGAACTCTGTTCGTAACTCACTCTCAGCTCTGGTAAATGCACAGGATGCTGGTGTTTATGGCTCGGAGTGTGATATTAACGAGACTGCCGACGGCGTTTTGGTTGTTGTTCACGGCCCGATGCACGAGAAGTATCGCGTTCAGGAGACCGATTTCGCTACTTTGCGTTCACAGACATTGGCTAACGGCGAGATTCTCCCCACATTGGAGGAGTACCTCATTCAGGCTAAGAAGAACACAGCAACAAAGCTCATCATCGAGATTAAGGACCACAACACCCCCTCACGCGAGACTCGCGTTGTGAAGAACATCCTGAAGATGGTTAAGCAGCACAAGTTGGTAAACGATGTGGAGTACATCGCTTTCCGTCAGCACGTATGTGACGAGTTGGTAAAGTGGGGCCCCAAGGGTATTAAGGTTGCTTATTTGAACGGCACGCTCACTCCCGAGTACTGCAAGGATTTGGGCTACACTGGTATTGACTACAACCTCAAGGTTATGCAGAAGAATCCTCAGTGGATTAAGGAGTGCCACGATTTGGGTCTTACAGTAAATATCTGGACCGTAAACGATGCAGAGGGTATCAAGTGGTGTATCGACAACAAGGCAGACTACATCACTACCGATAATCCTGCTGAGGCTAACCGCCAGTTGGGTAAGTAATATACCTACACATATTTATATATAGCCTGCAATATTTTGCAGGCTTTTTTTTGGCCGTTAAACGATGATGAACTATCTTTGGCAGGTAAGTAAAATATTATACTATGAATCTAAAATACGGAATTGATTCGCGCCCACCCTTCGGGCAGCTTATGTTGTATAGCCTGCAGTGGTTTGTGCTTGCCATAGCAGTCGTTGTCACCTCGTTATTTATCGCCGTTGGCTCACCTGCCGAGCGTGTCTTATATGCCCAGAAAGTATTTGCCCTGATGGGTATTGCGACCATCGTACAGGCGCTATGGGGACATCGTATGCCGATTGTTGTAGGACCTGCCTCGGTACTATTGGTGGGTATCATAACAACACTTGCAGCGCAGGGCGATGTGGTGAATACCAATAAAATATACACCGCCGTACTGATTGGCGGCATTGTCATAGCACTGCTATCTATTGGTCGCGTGTTAGAGCATTTGCAGCGTATATTTACGCCAAGAATTGTTATTGTCATACTAATGCTTATAGCCGTAACCCTCTCCCCAACCATTAAGAATCTGATTTTCCCCACTGGAGCGGAGGCTCGCCACGCCTTTGGATTGTGGTTTACCATTATCGGCGTTCCGTTGATGGCTCTGGCGGCAAGCAAACTGCAAGGTGTATTGAAATCTATCGTTGTACCCGTAGCGTTGCTTATCGGCTGCATCGTTTACTATGCTATATATGGAGGTTTCGGGGAGGTATTTTCGCAATATACCTCATCGGATGGCCCGTTGTTGCTACCGCAACTTGAGTTTGACGGAAGTATTATTTTGGCCTTTTTGCTATGTTACGTGGCACTGCTAATCAACGACATCGGCTCTACGCAGTCGTTGGGAGCAATGCTCGGCACAACCGATACGGACAAACGTTGCCGCCGCGGCGTAGGTATTACGGGCCTATTTAACATCTTGGCGGGCGGTATCGGCATTATCGGCCCCGTGAACTACTCTATGTCGCCCGGCGTTATTGCATCCTCATCGTGCGCCTCACGCTATGCTCTGCTGCCAGCAGGTGCAGGACTTATCGTATGTGCATTTGTGCCGTCACTAATTGCCGTTATGTCGGCGATTCCAAATACGGTCATTGGAGTTATTCTGCTCTACCTGATGGGTACGCAGCTGGCTGCGGCGCTGCATATGGTCGTATCAACTAATTCTGCACAAACCTTCGAGCAGGGACTTATCATCGGCCTGCCCGTAATGACAGCACTGCTCTTTGGCGTTATTCCTATGCAGGTAATCCCCTCAGTTCTGCGTCCCCTTATCGGCAACGGCTTTGTGATGGGTGTTATTACGGTAATTCTCCTCGAGCACGTTATATTCGCCAAGCGTAAATAATATATAAATGGTATAAAAAACGGGCAAGCCACCCCATAACGGGATGGCTTGCTTTGTAATATTATGTGGGGCTAATATTACTTAGTCCAACCGGGGTTCTGCTGGTTAAGCAGATTCTGGTTTGCATAAATCTCGTCAGAGGGGATAGGCCACAAGAAACGGTAGTCACCACCATTTACAACGAGCTCCTGATACTGTGAACCACGCTCAATAATTGTAAGTTCCTCGCCCAAATCGTTCTGACCCTTCTGAGGTGCACGACCAGAGAAACCATCATTCCAACGCTTAAGGTCGTTAACGCGCTGTGCCTCAAACATCATCTCGCGAGCACGCTCTGCCTTTACGTCTGCCAAAGCTACACTCTCCAATGCCTCCAAACCACGGTTTGTACGCAAAGCGTTGAGGTAAGTAGCTGCATCGTTACCTGCACCGTTAGCAGCAGCCTCAGCTGCGATAAGGTACATCTCAGCGATACGGAATACCTTGAATGCGTTACGATAGTTCTTTACACCAGCAGTAGTCTGCAAGTTGGGGTTACCAGGATACTTGTTCATCAAGTAAACGGGAGTCTTAACGAAGTTACCACCAATCTCGCAAGTCTCATCAGCTGCAACCAAGAAGAATGCCTCCTTACGGTAGTCAGCGTCATCGAACATATCAACACAATCCTGTGAAGGAATGTACTGAGGACGGAACCAATCGTTGTTGCTGTTAGTATCAGATACGAACTGGCTACCATATGATGTGGGCAACTCAGTCTGGCTCTGGTAGAATACAAAGATAATCTCAGAACCCATATCGTAAGTGAACATAGACTTCAACGCAGCTGCAGATGATGTCAAGGCGTAGTTACCGCCCTTAATCAAAGAAGTAGCCTTATTGTATGCCTCAGAGTAGTTGTGCATCTGCAAGTTAACACGTGCCTGAAGAGCTGTTACAGCATCAGCAGTGATAACGCTTGAGTTGGGAGCACCTGCTACACCTGAAAGCAGTGTAGCTGCCTGTGACAAGTCATCCAATACGCTCTTGTAAGACTCCTCCAAAGTTGCACGTGAAGGAAGATCCTGAGGATCGAATGTAGTCATCAAAGGAATACCAGTAAACTCCTTAGAAGCTGTAGAAGCATCGTAGTTACCACAGAACTTCTCGATAAGCATATAGTGTGACATAGCACGCATAAAGTACATCTCACCGAAAATCTCGTCAGCGGCAGCAGCCTCACCATCCTCGTAAGTGATAACATCCTTCTGTGAAAGAACGAAGTTCACGTTTGCGATAGTATAGTAGCAAGCGGTCCAGAAATCGATGATATCATAATCCTCGATATCGAAATCCCAACGGTGCAAACCACCATAGTTGTTACCAAAACCGAATACGGCATTCATATAGTCGCTCTGAAGCTCAGCACCTACTACATAACCGTCGGTAAAGTTAGCACGGAATGCCGCATATACACCGACCTCAAACTTCTGGAGGTCCTCAAATGTCTGCAAAGCCTGCTCGTTTACCAACTTGTTCTCGGGATACATCTCCAACTCACAAGCCGTAAATGAGAGTGTGCAGGCAGCTGCAATCAATATTGCTAATTTTTTCATCTTCAATTCTCTTTATTAGTTAAACTTTTTTAGAAAGTAAACTGAATACCGCCTACGAACTGACGTGAGTTCGGATAACGACCATAAGTAAGGTTAGTATCAGCCTCGGGGTCGAAACCAGTATACTCTGTGAAGGTAAGGAGGTTACGTGCAGTGAAGTAAAGACGCAAGCCCTGCATAAAGCCTGTTGCGTTCATCCACTTCTTGGGGAAGTCGTAACCTACGGTCAAGTTCTTCAAACGAACGAATGAAGCATCCTCAATCAAGTGTGAGTCGAACTGAATAGCCTCACCAAACTTACCATACTTAGCAACATCACCCGGCTTCTCCCAACGGTGCAACAAATCCTTGTTACGGCTGTAACCAGTATATGCATCGTACTCAGTGAAGAAACGGTCGTTGTTAACCAAGTACTTACCCTCGTTCCAAGAGAAGTCAACTGCAAGGCTAAGACCCTTCCAAGATGCATTCAAACCGAAACCTCCAGCCCAGGGAGCAAACTGTGATACGCCCTGCAACTCAGGAGTTGCCATATTGTAGTTCTTTGTAGAGCTACGCTCGCCAGTCTCGGGATCTACGTAAGCCCACATATACTTACCATCATCGGGGTCAACACCCAACAATGTCTCGCAATAGAACTCACCAGCATCGTGACCGATTGCATAGTTCAACATATAAGAGGGACGAGGATACTCCTGATAACCGTTGAAGATCTCAAGAATCTCGTTCTTGTTATAGTTGAAGTTAGCATATAGGTTAACCCACCAATCTTTAGTGCGAACAACGTCTGCGCTAACGGTTACGTCAACACCACGGTTAACCAAGCTACCAACGTTCTTGTAACCAGTTGCATAACCTGAAGTTGCGGGATAGGGAACCTCCATAAGCATATCAACAGTCTTACGGTTATAGAACTCGAAGTCAACCTTCAAGCGATCCTGCCACAAACCAGCGTTGAAACCAGCTGTGAACAAGTGCTGTGTCTCCCAACCGAGCTCGGGGTTAGCAGTTGTGCTGATAACCAAACCTGACTGATCGAAGTAGTTTGTTGAACCAACCAAACCAAGAGCCTGATACTCTGAGATGGCTGCATTACCCTGTGTACCGTAAGATGCCTTAACCTTCAATGTATTCAACCAGCTTACATCCTTCAAGAATGACTCAGCCTTAGCATCCCACATCAAACCTGCTGAGTAGAATACTGAACCACGGTTACCAGCACCGAAACGTGAAGACTCATCGTAACGAACTGATGCATCGAAGAAGTAACGCTTACCGAAGTTGTACTCGATACGACCGAATACAGAGTTAAATGCGTACTCTGAAGCAGAGTCTGATACTGAAGGAGTACCTGTACCGTTACCCAAAGTCATCATCTTATCGTTGGTCTGACCGCTGCGGTTAGCAGAGAAGTAGTCGTAACGATACATTACGCTCTCGTGGCCACCCAAGATATAGAAGTTGTGAGTATCGTTGATAGTCCACTGGTAATCGATTGTATTAGTATAGGTAATGGTATAATCGTTACTGTTGTTACGGTTAACATAACCAGTACCTGAACCATAAGGATATGAGGGAAGACCCTGATCCTTTACAGTGTAGTTCCACAAGTCACCGCTCACCTGAGTCTTGATGTTGAAGTTCTTGAACGGAGTGAACAAAGCGTAACCTGTTGCGTTCAACTGAGTTGTACGACCGATGTATGAGTAGTACTTGTTCTTGAAGATGGGGTTAACTGCACCGATATAGGGCAAACGCTCAATCTCCGGACCATCATACTTCTTAGTCTCCTCGTTATACTCATAGGGAGAGATGTATGTGGGGAACATAATAGCACCGAATGATACGTTATCGGCCATATAGTTAAGGTAACCCTGAGTAGAGTTTGCAAGCTGACGCTTGTCAGCACCCAAACTGATATTCATACCGAACTTAACCCAATCCTTAGCCTGTGCGTCGATGTTAGCACGGATAGCATACTTGTGTACACCTGAAGCGGGGTCAGTACCATCCTGATCCATAAACATACCAGAGATGTAGTATGAGCTCTTCTTAGAACCGCCTGATACAGAGAGGTCTACCTGATACATAGGAGCTGCCTGATCAAAGAGGTACTCGCGCCAGTCGGTGTTAACACCAGACTCCATAATAGCATCATACTGGCTCTGAGTCAAAGCACCATACTTCAACTGGTAAGCAGCCAACTCGCTACCTGACATAAAGTGGAAACGGTCAGATGCGGGCTGAGAGATACCATACTGTGCGTTGAAAGTGATGGTAGCATCGCTATCGCGCTGACCGCGCTTTGTAGTGATGTAGATTACACCGTTAGCAGCACGTGAACCGTAAACTGAAGTTGCAGAAGCATCCTTCAATACGTTTACTGACTCAATGTCATTGGGGTTCAACATTGTCATTGTGCTGGCTGTAATGGGGGCACCATCCAAAAGGATAAGGGGAGTAGAACCTGCCTCCAATGAACCAACACCGTGCAAACGGATTGATGAAGACTCTGAAGGCTCACCTGAAGAGGTGTAAACCTGAAGACCTGCAACCTTACCCTGCAAAGCATCGGCAACGTTTACAGTCGGTTTGTCCTTCAACAAATCACCATCTACCTTTGAAATAGAACCTGTGATAGTTCCAACCTTGTTACCAGAACCGTAACCAATAACCTGTACGGTCTCGATTGCAAGGGCATCCTCAACGAGAGTAATCTTGAGGTTTGTCTTACCGGCGATTTCTGCAGTCTGATCCTCATAACCAATGAAAGAAATGACCAACTTGCCATTTCGAGGTGCATTGATTGAGAAATCACCGTTCACATCAGTTGTTGTACCGATAGTTGTTCCATCAACCATAACGGTAGCACCTACTACGGCGTTACCCGACTGGTCGATAACCGTACCGGTCACCTGCTGATTCTGAGCCAAGGCAGCGAAGCCGATAGTCAGAACCGCAATGATAGAAAGTACAATTTTCCTAACCATAAGCATTAATTTTTTGTACGATTAAAATACTTTTGTATTTAGACTTTAAAGTAAAAA
>SUZR01000009.1 GCA_015059845.1 Rikenellaceae bacterium
ATTTTTGCTTGTCTTGATTTGCAGCACTAAGGTAAGTGAAAAATCTGACATGGCAAAATCCTGGGCAACTTTTTGTTGCTCAGGAACTTATAAAAATAGTTAAACTAAAGTGCTGCGGAATTAAGGTTAACCAAATTACAATTTTTGTATGAAGAAGTTTTTACTCATCCTTGTGAGCTTGTTCATTATGGGTACGCCCAGCGTGATGGCTCAAGCCAGCAAAGTGGCTGGTAAGGTGACTGACGCTTCTGGTACGCCGCTGATTGGTGTATCGGTAACTGTCAAAGACACCGTCAAGGGTACCGCCACTGACGTGGACGGTAACTATGCGCTCGACGCGCAGAAGACTGACGTACTCGTATTCGAGTTCTTGGGTTATAAGACTCAGGAGATTACAGTGGGTTCGCAGACTGTAATCAACGTAAGCCTCGTAGAGGACATGACTGCTATCGACCAGGTAGTAGTTGTAGGTTACGGTACAATGGAGAAGAAGATGGTAACATCTTCAGTATCTTCTGTATCTGGTGACGCCCTTATGCCCGGTGCTGGTAACGTTTCTGTTGCCAACGCACTCCGTGGTAAGGTCGGCTCACTCGTAATCTCTGGTACTGACTCTGCTAACGCAGGACAGTCACTCCAGTTGCGTGGTTCGGCATCTATCAACGGTGGTACTGGTCCGTTGGTTGTAATCGACGGTATGCCCGGTGGTGATATCCGTTCGGTTCTTCCCGAGGATATCAAGTCTATCGACGTATTGAAGGATGCTTCTGCTGGTGCTATCTACGGTTCACGTGCTGCAGGTGGTGTGATCCTTATCACCACTAAGAACGCTTCTGGCCTGGACGAGGGTACTGTTCGCTTGTCTTATACAGGTGAGTTCTCTCACAAGGACGTTTTGAAGCGCCCCGACGTATTGAACGCTGAGGAGTTCCTTGAGTATCGTGCTTTGCAGGGTGCTGTTGATTACGGTGATAATTTCAACTGGTACGAGGAGATGTTGAACAAGAACAACTTCTCGCAGAAGCACACCGTTAACCTCCAGGCTAACAGCAAGAAGGCATCTATCTACGCTACATTCCAGTACAACGACCTTCAGGGTGTTGCGATGGAGGATGAGCGTCAGGATATCGCCGGCCGTGTAAACGCTAACTTCAAGGCTGTTGAGGGTTGGTTGGATATCGCTGTGAAGGCTGACTACCGTCGTGCTGTACGTAACAACAACAATCCTAACTTCGCGCAGGCGATCCGTAACAACCCCACACGTGGTGCTTATGATGACAAGTCTAACACTGGTTACAACATCTGGTTGTATGAGGACTTGCAGTACAACACTATCGCGGCTGTGAAGTTGTACGACTACTGGGGTCTTGATCAGTGGTTCAAGCCCGAGGTATCGGCTAAGTTGAACATCCTCCCCGTACAGGGCCTCTCTTATACTCAGACGATGGGTTACGAGTTGCGCCAGTGGGAGAATCACACATATCGTTGGAGCACACACCAGGATGAGGTATCTGTAAACCGTAAGGGTACTGCTTACCAGGGATTCTCTAAGACTGAAAACATCAACTCTGAGGGTTACTTCAACTATATCAACTCTTTCGACAAGCACAACATCAACGCAACTCTCGGTTACTCATACTATGAGTACAACAACGAGGGCTTCAATATGACCAACTACGACTTCCCCGTAGAGGCTACTGCTGTGTGGGATATCGGTACTGGTATGTATAACAAGTTGGGTCAGGCATCTATGTCTTCTTCTAAGGCTATTACTCAGAAGTTGATGTCTTACTTCGCACGTGTGAACTACGACTATGATGGAAAGTACATCGTTTCTGCTTCATTCCGTCGTGAGTCTTCTTCTAAGTTTGCTAAGAACAACCGTTGGGGTAACTTCTGGTCTGTATCTGCCGGATGGCGTATCTCTGACGAGCCTTGGATGGAGAATGTTTCTTGGATTGATGACTTGAAGCTCCGTGCTGCTTATGGTGTTACTGGTAACTCTGACTTCTCTGCATCATACGCTTCAATGTCTTACGGTTCTGACGGTTACTTTATGATGCCCGCATCTGGTAACTACGCTATCGCTTACGGTCCCGCCGTAACTTTGAACCCCTCACTTAAGTGGGAGGAGCAGCGCGGTTGGAACTTCGGTTTGGACTTCTCGTTGTTCGACAACCGTCTCTATGGTAAGTTCGACTGGTATAACCGTAAGGTTGTAGATATGTTGTTCTCAGTTTCTGTTCCTCAGCCTCCCTACGCTTTGACTTCTCGTATGGAGAACATCGGTTCTTTGCGTAATATGGGTTGGGAGTTCGAGATTGGTGCTGACATCGTCCGCAACAAGGATTGGAACTACTCTACTAACTTCATCTTCAGCCACGACCGCACTGAGGTATTGAACCTCTACGGTAACGGTACATTCATCGATAACGCTGGATTCCCCTCACCTGGTACTCCCGGTAACGCTCACCGTTTGCAGGAGGGTCGCGTATTTGGTGAGTTCTATATGCGTGAGTGCGTAGGTATCGATAAGGAGACTGGTGACTTCCTCATCAAGCACGATACCGGTGATGGTAAGTGGGAGGCTATCCAGGGCCAGAAGTCATCTACAGACGACCGTCGTACTGTAGGTAACTACGTTCCTAAGGTAATGGCTTCTTGGAACAACCGTGTATCTTACAAGAACTGGGACTTCTCTATGGATATCCGTAGCTGGATCGACTTCGACGTTTTCAACACTTTGGAGATGTACTTCGGTTTGCAGAAGGAGAACGATATCAACCTCTTGAAGGTTGCTTACACAAAGAATAAGGACATCACTCAGGAGAAGCAGCTCTGCTCTTACTGGTTGCAGGATGGTACATTCTTGAAGATTGACGCTATCAACCTTGGTTATACTCTTCCTTTGAAGGATAAGACTAACGGTTTGATTCAGAGCTTGCGTATCTACGGTAACATCAACAACGTTTGCACAATTACTGGTTACGAGGGTATGGATCCCGAGGTTAATGTAATTGGCCACAGCGCTGGTATCGAGTGGTGGAACAGCGGTTTCTATCCCCGCGCTCGTACTTATACTCTTGGTGTTCAACTTACATTCTAATTTAAGACTAATATTATGAAAACCAATATTAAGAACATTTTGAAGGCATCCTTGCTCTCAGCTTTCGCCTTCTTGAGCGTAGGATGTAACACCGACCCTGAGTATCACTCAACGGTCGCACCTGAGATCTTCTTTACATCTCAGGAGACAGTTTGGCAGCGTTTCAGCCGCCCCTTGACTCACTGGAAGTGGCACTTCGCTACTGACACTCACCGTGATGACGTACAGTCACTTGGTACTGATGAGTTGGCTATCCCCACAAAGGGTACTGACTGGTATGATGGTGGTCAGTATCAGAATATGCACTGGCACGATTTCCGCCCTACTGTAAGTATGTTCCACAACAACTTCTACGGTGTAGGTATGGGTGTTGCATTGGCTTACGATGCATTGGAGGATATCGACAACTACGTAGATTTCGAGGCTTTGAAGTTTGCCGACCCCGAGGGTACTAAGCAGTCTATGATTTCTCAGCTGAACGTTATCATCGCACACCTCTATATGGATGGTTTGGACCAGTTTGGTGGTATGAACATCTATACTCGTGAGGAGGCGCGTGAGAAGATCGTAAAGGGTCGTGCTACTGATGTTGAGACTTTCGAGTTTGTTGAGAAGCTTTTGAAGGAGAATATTCCTAACTTGCCTAAGAAGGAGAGCGTAAACGAGTCTGAGACATCTATGTTGAAGCAGGCTTTCGGTGCTGCTCTTCTTGCACAGCTCTACTTCAACGCTGTACCTTATACTAAGGGCGCGAAGGGCGAGATGTGGGCTGAGTGTGCTAAGATTTGCGAGGACATCATCGCTGGCGTATATGGTCCTTATCAGCTCGGTAAGCAGTGGAACTCTGTATTTAAGTGGGATAACTACACTTGCGGTGAGATCCTCGGTGGTGTTCCCTCAAATGATACTTACTCTGGTACTTATGGTGCTCACTGGGCTCGTTGGACTCACTACAACACTAACCAGTACTTGGGTGGTACAGGTTATGGCTCTTGGAACGGTTTCTGTATCCAGCCTTCATTGAAGCCCGATGGTACTCTTTACACTGAGTTTAAGCTCGGTAAGGCATACTCTAAGTTCCACGAGAAGGATCTTCGTAAGAAGCCTTATACATACTTGGGTGATGGTGAGTATGAGGGTATGTTCCTCGCTGGTTATCAGGTGAACCCCTCTCCTCGTAACCCGGCAGGTCCCGGTCAGACTGGTGAGTTCAAGAATGGTAAGTGGACTGGTTGGGTATGTATGGGTAACCGTACTTACTCTGGTACCATCCTCTACATCAACGATATGGTAGCTCGTCACTCTATGGGTAACCTGAATGAGGCGGTTGATCAGAGCAAGCTCGTTGCTGAGTGGGATAAGGACGGTAAGCCTTATGACAAGGACGGCAACTTGTTGCCAATGGAGACTTTCAAGTACCTGCGTTCAACTATCGCCGACGGTGAGGAGAACTCTGGTGTACGTCTTGTAAAGTATAGCGTTCTTGTTGATAAGATCGACTACGACAACTTGGCAAAGCGTTGCCCCGCAATGTATCCTTTGGTTCGTTTGGCTGAGATTTACTATATGTTGGCTGAGTGCTACACTCACCTTGGTAAGTATCAGGAGGCTGCTGACTTGATTAACACTGTTCGTGCTCGTAACTTCGAGGGTGGCGTTGACCCCGACCCCGTTACTGCTGAGATTCTTAAGAGCGATGAGGGTAAGTATCGTTTGGCTGACGAGTGGTTGATCGAGTTCCTCGGTGAGAAGCGTCGTCGTACTGACCTTATCCGTTGGGGTATGTACGTTCACGAGGATTGGTGGGATCACAAGGCTAGCCACAATGAGAACTGGAAC
Source organism: Rikenellaceae bacterium (assembly GCA_015059845.1). GTDB lineage: Bacteria > Bacteroidota > Bacteroidia > Bacteroidales > Rikenellaceae > Alistipes. Next base: position 4,946 of record SUZR01000009.1, read on the forward strand.
CGATTCCCCATCTCTGAGAAGGCTATCTCTGCTAACAACTTGTTGGAGCAGAACCCCGGTTATTAATCTAACCGATGATGTAGGTCTTCGGACCGCGTAAATAAACGAGTGCGAATCTCTTCGGAGGTTCGCACTTTTTGTTTGGGATTGGAGGAGGCTTATATAGCCTCAAAATAATTTAACATAATTATGTTCTCACAGAGTGAATATATTTTTTTCGGTCTACCGAGGTGCATAAAAAAAAGGTGCCCAAATTGGCACCCTTTTTACACATTATATATAAACCCTACTTCGGCAGATTAAATGCGCGAGTCATCTCGGCCATCTGCTCGTCGGTCATACCGTCGGGAGTGAAGCCCATAGACTTGGCCGCAACATAAATCAGCGCCGACTTATTCAGCACGTCAACCTGGTCGAAGGCCGACATAATATCTACATCGACAGCAAAGACGCCGTGCTTCTCCCACATAACAACATCGTAGTCGTCAAGCTGCTTGATAGTACCCTCGGCCAGAGCCACCGAGCCGGGCAGCTCATAAGGGATGATACCCAAACCGCGCGGGCAGAACGCCTTAGTCTCGGGAATCATACTCCACAGCGTGCGTGTAGCCACATCCTTCTCCAAGAATGCCTTATTATGCGTAAGTGCAATCAGCTCAATGGGGTGCGTGTGCAGCGATGCACGGTAGGGCGAGCCCTTCTCAAGCAGGTAGTTATGAACGCTCAGGTGCGCGGGCACCTCCGAGGTGGGCATAACAGCCTTGTCGGCGATGATTACATAGTGCTCGCAGTCATCCAGAATACGAATGATTGAGCCGTTATCCATCGGCCAGCGTGCCAAATCGCGCATACGCTTCTGCGTGCCCTTGCAATAGAAGTAGCAACCCTTCAGCATCGGAAGGTGCATACCGATAGCAACGGGCTCACCGATAGCAGGCAGAGCCTTAATCTCATCATCTACATACTCGGTGATGTTGAGCGTTATATTTCCACCATTACGCTCAGCCCAGCCCTTCTGCCACAAGTAACCGGCAACCTCAGCCGCCTGATAAATCTCGTGCTCCAGCGCGGGGCGATTCTTAAGTATAGATTCCATAGTTTATCTGTTTTTCAGTTCCTGATACAATTCATATCCCTGCTGAGGCGTAAGTCCATTATGCACAACACCGTACACCGCCTGAATCATAGCCTCGGGCGCATCGCTCTGGAAGACGTTACGACCCATATCGACACCCGCAGCGCCATCATTTATAGCGTTGTAGCACAACTCCAAAGCCTCCAACTCGGGTAGTTTCTTACCGCCTGCAATCACCACAGGCACGGGGCACGATGCTGCAACCTTCTCAAAACCATCGCAATAGTAGGTCTTGACGATATTAGCACCATTCTCAGCACATACGCGTGATGCCAAAGCGAAATAACGCGCATCGCGTGCCATCTGCTTACCCACAGCCGTAACACCCATAACGGGAATACCGTAGCGCGCACCTGCGTCAGCCGCCTTCACAAGGTTGGCAACCGTAATCGCCTCCTGCTCACCATCGCCTGCCGACATCATCACCGCCATAGCCGAGGCGTTGATGCGGATAGCATCCTCAACATCAATCAAGAGGTTGCGGTTAAGCTCCGTCAAGATAGTAGAGCCCGCATCCGAGCGCAAGCATACGGGTTTATCCACGCCTGCGGGGATGGTGGTCTGCAAGATACCGCGTGTACACATCAAGCAGTCTGCATACTCGATAAGCGGAACGATTGACAAGTCGATACGCTCCAGGCCCGACGTGGGGCCCATAATAAATCCGTGGTCGAAGGCCAACATAACCGTGCGACCACTCTTGGGGTTAAAGATTCTCGAAAGGCGGTTCTTCATACCCCAGCCCATATTGGCTGTACCCTTGAGCTGCACGCCCTCGGTTTTCACAGCCTCACCAATTCCGAAATTTGTGGCTTCGCGGAAGCCATCCATATCTGCCATAATAATCTCTTATTTACATTATTTTACTGCCTCGGCAAATGCGCCGAACATACAACTCCACGACGCCGCACCGCTATCCATCGAGCCGATAGAGCGCTCGCCATAGTTACGCGCACGGCCGAAGTTAGCCTTCATCTCAACGGTAGCCTCAGCGCCCGCCACAGCCGCCGCAGCACCCGCCGCCAACATCTCGGCAATATCCTCCGAAGCGCACGCCTCGATAGCCTCAACGGCCGGCACCAATGCATCCATCATAGTCTTGTCGCCAGGCTTAGCCTTGGTCTGCATCTGCACATTCTTTAGTGCCGAGGCGAACATCTTCTTCACGCCTGCGGCATCTATCTCATCGCACTCGGCAACGCCATCGCTCATACCGAGCAGCAGAGCTCCAAGCAGCGTACTCGTCGAGCCACTAACCTGCATCAGCACCTCCATACCCATATCGCTGAGCATAGACTTAAAGCCTGCACCTGTCTGTGCCTTCTCTACAACAACGCTCATAGCCGTCACGATAGCCTGTCCGTGGTCGCCATCACCCAGCACCGCATCCAGCTGCGAGAACTCAGCCTCGCGTGCCTTGATAGCCGCAAGAGCGCCATCGAACATAGACTTAAAGTCGGCCAAAGTAAGTATCGTCTTCATCCTAAATTATTTACCAATTGTTGTCCAATAGGGAGTATTTGCCGTGTAGTTCTTTAGATAATCTACGTGGTCGTCGTCCAACGTTGCGATAATCATCTGGAAGCCAGCCTGCTCCTGAACGGTGAGAATCTCCTGAATACGGCCGTAAGCAACCTGCAAGCCGCGAGCCTCCAGCTCCTTGTAAGCCTTGCGGAATACGATGCTCAGCTCCATATGTGTAGTTGCACCCACACCATTTACGATAAGCATCATCTTGTTACCCTCGGCGGGCTTCAACTGGTTGAGCAACATCGAAACCATCTCGGCAGCTGTATCGTCAGCCGATACCAATGGCTTGCGACCGCCACCGCCCTCGCCGTGCTGGCCAGCACCAATCTCCATAATACCATCGGGCAGGTCGGTGATAACAGCATCGTTCTGGGGGTGTGAGCAAGAGCGCATAGCGACAGCCAGCGTAGCTACATTTGCAGTGTAACGCTCAGCAATCTCTACCAACTCGTCGAGTGACTTGCCCTCATCGGCCGCAGCACCCAAAATCTTATACAAAGGCACGCAACCAGCCAGACCGCGACGGTCGTCAATGGGAGCGTCGATACCTGCGCTGATATCATCGTATGTCAACACTTTACGTACCTTAATACCGGCACGCTCAGCCAACTGACAAGCCATATTTGCACTCATCACATCGCCCGAGTGGTTCAGAACCACCAACAAGATACCAGCCTCGCGCTTCATCAGCTGCAAAGCCTGGAACAGACGCTGCGCACCCGGAGCAGCAAACACGTCACCCACAACCGAGCAATCCAACATACCGTCACCTACGAAACCGCTCAATGCGGGCTCGTGGCCCGAGCCGCCCAGCGTTACGATAGCAACCTTATCCTCGCTCTTGGGATTCTTGCGCACAACGATATTCTCGGCAGCGAGTGCCACCTGGTCGGGATATGCCAATACGTAACCCTCAAGCAACTCGGCGGTGATATTCTCCGGAGAGTTGATAAATTTTGTTCTAATCTTGTCCATAGTTTTAAGGTTTTATTTGTTATAGATTTTTCGTTTCGGTATAAATATTTGGTCTGTTTGTAGCGACATCACCGCACGCTACTCTTTATCAAAGCAAATTTAACAAAATTAGACGAAAAAACGTGCGCTTCACACAATTATTTTTATCTTTGTCGTATGGCAGATTTTCTCAACAACAGCGTAAAGTTCGTTCCGGGCGTGGGTGAGGCGCGTGCAAAGCTTCTGGAGAAGGAGCTGGGCATCATCACCATAGGTGATTTATTGCGCCACTACCCCTTCCGTTACATCGACCGCACACGCATCTACCGCATCGCCGAGGTGAACGAGAGTATGGACTCCTCGCTAGTACAGATACGTGCGCGTGTGACGGGCGTGGGCTACGCTGGCACGGGCCGCAAGCAACGCTTCTCGGCATTTGTTTCCGACGCATCGGGCTCGGCCGAGCTGACGTGGTTTGCGGGCATAAAGTGGATTGAGAAGAGCGTGGAGGTGGGACGCGAGTACCTTATCTTCGGCCGCCCCTCGTTCTACCGTGGCGAATTACAGTTGGCACACCCCGAGATGGAGCTGGTTGAGAAGGCACTCAGCCGCAAGGCACACAGCGGTATGCAGGGCATCTACCCCTCGACCGAGAAGATAGGCTCGACATTAGGCACAAAGGGATTTTTCAACATCATCGCCAATGCGTGGAACGTCACAGAAAAGCATATCACAGAGAGCATACCCGACTCGCTGCGTGCGCATTATGGTCTTATGTCGCTGCGCGAGGCTATCTTTAACGTGCATTTTCCGCAGTCGGCCGAGAAGCTACAACAGGCGCAGCAACGCCTGAAATTTGACGAGTTCCTCGGTGTGCAGCTCTCCATTCAGGCGCAGCGTACCGACCGCCTTACACGTCGCAACGGATTTTTATTCCCGAAGGTGGGTGACTTGTTCAACACCTTCTTTAACGAGCGACTGCCATTCGCCCTTACGGGAGCGCAGAAGCGTGTGATAAAGGAGATACGACAAGATACCGTTTCGGGCTATCAGATGAACCGTCTGCTGCAGGGCGATGTGGGTAGCGGAAAGACTATGGTGGCACTGATGTCGATGCTGCTGGCCGTAGATAATGGTTTTCAGGCCTGTATGATGGCACCTACGGAGATTCTCGCGCGTCAGCACTTTGCAACAATCTCGCGCCAGACCGAAGGTATGAATCTGCGTGTAGCCATCCTCACAGGCTCCTCGAAGGCTGCCGAGCGTCGCCACGCACTGGAGGGCATAGCCTCAGGCGAGGTGAATATACTCATCGGCACGCACGCCCTTATTGAGGATAAGGTGCAGTTCGCAAACCTCGGATATGTCGTAATCGATGAGCAGCACCGCTTCGGCGTGGAGCAACGTGCCCGCCTATGGACAAAGAATCAGCAGCCGCCACATATCCTCGTAATGACCGCAACACCCATCCCGCGCACGCTGGCAATGACGCTATATGGCGATTTGGATGTCTCGGTGATTGACGAGTTGCCCCCTGGTCGTCAGCCTATTCGTACATACCACTACACCGACTCGGCACGCCTGAAGCTATGGGGATTTCTGCGCGAGCAGATAGCCGCGGGGCGGCAGGTATATGTTGTATATCCGCTGATTCAGGAGTCCGAGACGATGGATTACAAGGACCTTGAGGATGGATTCCAATCCATCGTGCAGGATTTCCCGCAACCCGACTACCGCGTAACGGTCTGCCACGGCAAGATGAAGCCGCAGGATAAGGAGGAGTCGATGCGCCAATTCAAGGAGCACGAGGCCGATATATTGGTCGCAACATCTGTAATCGAGGTGGGTGTGGATGTGCCCAACGCTACGGTGATGGTCATCGAGTCGGCCGAGCGATTTGGTCTTTCGCAGCTGCATCAGCTGCGTGGTCGTGTAGGACGTGGCGGAGGTCAGTCATACTGTATCCTTATGTCGGGCGAGAAGCTATCGCGCGAGGCTCGCAAGCGTCTGCAGGCGATGTGCCAGACAACCGACGGATTCCGCTTAGCCGAGTTGGATATGCAGCTACGTGGCGCAGGCGATATAAACGGCACGCAGCAGAGTGGTATGGCTTTTGATTTGAAGATTGCTAACCCCACGCTCGATGCCGACCTACTGCAACGCGCACGCGAGGCCGCCATCGCCATCCTCAGCCGTGACCCGCAACTCGAACATCCCGAAAACCGAGGCCTGCGCACGCTCCGTGCCCGCCACGCCGGAGGTCGCAAGTTTGACTTTTCGATGATATCGTAAAGTGCGGCAAGCAATAAACTCGTACGGATGACCGTTTTAATATAAAGCAACAGACAGAAATGAAACGATTTATACTATCACTTATACTCACCTTCGCCTACTGCCTTGCACAGGCGCAACTCTACGTGCCGGGCGAGACGCTACACTACAAGATGAGCTATCGTGCCAAGCTCTTCCCCAACACCGAGGTGGCAAACGTTGTTATGCAGACCACCGAGACCACGCTCGACGGGCAGCCCGCCTATAAGGTCTATGGTATGGGGCAGACAGCCAAGGCTTTTAACTGGATATTCCCCGTCAAGGATGCATATACGGTGTGGGTGGACCCCGCAACGCTCCGCACAAAACGCTTCGAGGCTGACCTGCAGGAGGGCGACTACACACGCAAGAGCACCTTCATATTCGACTGGCACAACCACAAGGTCCACACCCGCTGGCGCACAAAGCAGCGTCCCGAGCAGCTGCGCACGATGGATATCTCGGACAATAGTATGGATGCCATCTCGCTCTATTTCAATATGCGTACCGTTGACGACAAGGAGATAAAGGAGGGTTTCGCACGCGACCTGGAGATGGTACTGGAGGATACGGTACGTTATCTCAAGTTCCGCTACGAGGGTCGTGAGGTGAAGAAAATCAAAAACTTAGGCAAGTTCAACACACTGAAATTCCGCTGCAAGATTGCCACCTCGGACGGCTACGCCTTCCAGGACGGAACGGAGTTTGAGGTGTGGATTTCGGACGATAGGAACAAAATTCCGCTCTACATCAAGTCGCCAATTAAGGTAGGCAGCGTGCAGGCTTATCTTACAAGTTATGAAGGTTTACGCTATCCATTGGATAGTTTTATAAAAAAATAGTTATCTTTGCCTTTGGAATTCAACCCAACAATAAATTAAAACCAAAAACCTCACAACTATGAGAGAAGAATATAACGACTACGACGAGCCCCAGTACGAGGATGATTACGACCAGTACGAGGAGGAACAAGTCGATAATAAAGCCGTTCGAGGCTACCGCATTGTGATTATCATCCTTGCGGTTATCCTGGTAGCCTTGTCGGTGGTATATTTCAATATGCACCGCGAGCAGGCTGCGGAGTATGCACTTCTGGAGGAGGACCGCACAAAGATTCAGGGCGACCTGGATAGCCTTATCGTGTCGTTCGACGACTTGAAGATTCAGAACGACTCTATCGCCGCCAACCTCGAGGAGGCCAACAAGCTTATGGAGCAGCTCAAGAACGAGCGTCGCCTGAACTACGCCAAGATTCGCGCCTACGAGAAGGAGGTGGGAACACTGCGTACCGTTATGCAGGGCTACATTCGCCAGATTGACTCGCTCAACAACATCAACCAGAAGCTCACCAAGGAGAACGTAAGCTATAAGAAGCAGATTTCTACCGAGAAACTCCGTGCCGAGATGGCCGAGGAGCGTGCCGCAGAGCTCAACAACAAGGTACGTGCAGGAGCCGTTATCCGCGCTCGCAGCATTACGCTTAAGGCTCTGAACAACAAGGGTAAGGAGATTACCCGCGTACAGAAGGCAGCACGTCTTTACGTGGACTTTGCACTCTCAGCTAACGACCTGGCTGAGCCCGGCAACCGCCCCGTATATGTATGCATCACATCGCCTGAGGGTTATCTGATTGGTAATGCCGATGCTGCTACATTCTCATTCGAGGGCGAGCCTAAGGTTTACTCGGCAATGCGTGAGGTGGACTACGATTGCAGCGACTTGGGCGTAGGTATCTACGTCAGCGGCAACGGTTTCACCGCAGGTACATACCACGTCGAAATCTATGTCGATGGTCGTCTGGCAGGTGCGAACGACATCGCTATGCGATAATACTCATAACAAAAAGTTTAGGGAGGATGTCCAAAAAGTTAGGACATCCTCTTTTTTTCGCTCAAAACCAACAATTTTGAATTTTGAATTTTGAATTTTGAATTAATTATTCGTATCTTTGCGCCCGAAAACCCCGAAAGTGTAGGGTTGCGTTTATTTATTAACTAACAAAAATTTTATAGCAAATGGCTGTTAAAATTCGTTTGGCACGTCACGGTAAGAAGGGTGCTCCCATCTACCACATCGTTGCCGCAGATAGCAGAGCGCCACGTGATGGTAAGTTTATCGAGAAATTGGGTGTATACAACCCCAACACGAATCCTGCTACAATTGATCTGAAGTTCGACCGTGCTTTGGATTGGTTACTCAAGGGCGCACAACCTACCGATACTTGTCGAGCAATTCTCTCGTACAAGGGTGTTATGTACAAGAAGCACCTGTTGGGCGGTGTAGCTAAGGGCGCTTTCTCTGAGAGCGACGCTGAGGCTAAGTTCAACAAGTGGATGGGCGAGAAGGAGAGCAAGATCGCTGCTAAGGTCAGCAAGCTCGCTACTGACGCTAAGGCTGCTGAGAAGGCTGCATTGGCTGCTGAGACTAAGGTTAAGGAGGAGCGTGCTGCTGCAATCGCTGCTGCTAAGGCTGCTGCCGCTGCTGAGGCTGCTGCTGCCGAGACTGAGGGTGCTGAGGCAACTGAGGAGGCTGCAGAGTAGTCATCTTAGGAGAGAGCGCAGAGTAGTTCTTCGCTTCTTGAAACACACGGGGCTGTCAAGAAAAGTTGGCAGCCTTTTTTGTTAATTGGCACTTTATTATGGATAACAGATTTACCGCCGTGGCCCGCGTAGGGCGTCTGTTCGGAGATATCAGACAGGGAGGCGTATCGCTCTCGCTCTACACCACCCTACCCGAGGATTTCGACCCCACGACTGACCCTCTTTTCGTGGAGATTGACTCGCTGCCCGTACCCCTCTACTGCGAGGAGTTCGAGCGCCGAGGTGTGTCGGGTGCAAATGTTCGCTTTGCCGACTTCGACACGCAGCGTCGTGCCGAGGAGCTGGTGGGCAAGGAGCTATATATGGAGCTTGACGACGAGGAGGATGACGACGAGTTCTATATGGAGGATTTGATTGGCTTCAGCGTGGAGGTCGGCAAGATGCGTGGCGTGGTGACCGACTACTACGACAGCGATATGAATCCGCTGCTGGGCATTGACTTCGGCGAGGGTGAGCGACTGATTCCCGCCGCCGAGGAGTTTATCGTGCGTATAGATTTCGAACGACAGAAGATGAAGATGATACTTCCCGAAGGGTTATTGGAGATATAGAAAAAGGCTGCCCATACAGGACAGCCTTTTTTATTAAAATAAGTGTTTCTTTCTCACATATTTCGATAAAACCTGTATAAGGAGATAAAATATTGTATTCACAATTGTCATTAAGGGATTACATAGTTCTATCTTGCGCAGTTCTGTTTCTATCTCATTTGCTGTTGCTAAATCAACTATTGAATCTATTTCAACATCCTTGGATTGACGATTTGCTGCCTGTATTATAATCTTATACATTCCCATATGTCTTTCCGAAGAATTAATTGTTGTAGCCCAAAGGTCTTTATATGCTAAAATATCATCCTTTGTAAATACAACATACCCATCATCACCAAGTTTACCACGAAGTAATTTGATGAATTTTCTATGACTAGGATGTATGAGCCATATCATTATAAGTCTTCTATTCTTTTTAACCCAGCCTTTACTAAAGCATTATTTATATATTTTGTGTCAACATTGAATCGGTATACCGTGCCGTATTTAAATCGCATTTCAAATTCATACACACCTTCTTCCGACAAAATACCTTTTGTAGAATAAGCTTCCCCATTACTATCTACTAAATAATCATAACGCGAAGCACTATACTCTTTATAGACTTTTCGTAATTCTTTATTGACAACTTTTATAGATGTACATTCCTCTTTTTCATAAGTGCCATCATCATATTCATCAAATAGAAATTTTACACTAAAGTCGTATGGGTCACTAAAAGCGTAATGTAAAAATTGAACATATACCCTTAATTTACTTGATGCTGTAGCACTATTACTGAAAGTGCCATAAAATTCAGAATATACGAAATGCTTCCCCGTAGGCTCATCAAAATCGTTTACAAAATCACCTATATGCCATTGCCCCAACTCGTTTATACTTGCTAACTTTATACTATCTCTTTTAGCCTTAGCTATGCTATCTGTCATTATTTGAGCCTTCCTCTCAATTTCTGAAAACAAATTTTTATGTTCTGCAAATATCGGGGATTCCTTGTGATATTTTTTTAACTTATTAAGTTTCTCTAATGCGCGTATATAGTCTTTATTTTCATTATACAACTTTATATAATTCATTAATCTTTCCTCTCCATTTTTCAACTCTTCGTTTTCATTTACTAGGGAATCTACAGTTAGTAATAAAGAATCTCTTTGCGCTAGAATTTTGTTATATTCAGATTTTTTCACGCCACAAGCAACCATTAAGGTGGGCAACACGATGAATAAAAATAGTTTTTTCATATTGAATACTATTTAAGTTTCCTACAAGGTTAGCAATTATTTCACTTTATACAATTTCTATTTCTGATAAACTCTCACCCAATCAACCTGCATATCGCAAGGAAGGACCGAGTAGTCCACACCCTCAGCACCGCCCCAGCCGCCACCAAAGGCGACATTCAGAATAATGTAGAAGGGGTGATTAAAGGGCCACGTACCCGTGTCGCCCGCGCCATCATTCTCGAAGCTGAAATAGATGTTTCCATCCACCGCGATATCAATGCGCTCGGCGGTCCACTCCAGCGAGTAGATATGAAACTCATCGCTGCACGATGCGAGGTCGGTCTTTGTACCCTTCTGAGTACCAATCATATGATTATATTTACCCGTATGCACCGTACCGTGTACCACGCCGGGCATATAACCCACAAACTCCAAGATATCAATCTCGCCGCTATTGGGCCAGCCGCCGTAGGTACTCTTCTCGGGCATCATCCAGAATGCAGGCCACACGCCCTTGCCCTTGGGGAGCTTTATACGCGCCTCAACCTTACCATAAAGCCACTGTTGCTTGCCGCGCGTAATCATACGCGCCGAGGTGATACGCTCACCCTCCTTGATGGCCTTCACGTGCAGGATGCCATCCTCAACCCACGCATTTTCAAGGCTGTTGACATACTCCTGCTCCTCGTTGTTGACCTGCCCTTTGCGCATTAGCTCGTAGCTCCAGTTCGCAGGGTTGGGCGCTCCGTCAACATCGAACTCGTCGGCCCACACCAATTTATAGCCATCGGCAGGGGCGCAAGATGAGAAAAAGAATAGCGATATTATCAATAGCAAATTTCTCATAATCACAATATTAGCACTTAGAATTTTGTATGATTAGGCTATTTTGAGGCTGGCCGCAGGCCGAGAAAGCGGAGTTTGCTTAACGCAAATGAGCATTTCGAGGGCAAGCCAGACGCCAAAATAGCCAATCAGATAATTCTAATAGAGGAAGGACATACGTTCAGGCAACTTCGTAAAATCTGTGATGTGAATATAATCCATACCAGCAAGGCGAATATGGCTGTCACCACCGCCATCGCCGAAGTCGTCACCTACGAACAACACCTGGTCACGAGTGTAGCCGTGCTTGTGGGCGTAGTTCATAACGGCATCGTACTTATTGTACTGAATCTGAGTGATATCGAACGATGTTGTGCCACCAATAAATACCGCATAACCCTTGAAAAGCTCGCACACATCCTTGTATATCGCGCGGCGCTTCGACTTGTCGGGATCGAAGACGAGCTTATCCTCGGTCTTGGCCTTTGAGCCGAGCAGACCCAGCGTAACCATACCCGCAGGGTGGAACTCAACTGACTCTCCCGTATATTCGGTGAAGCCGTAGCGGTCGCGTATAATCTGCGCCGTCTTGAGGAAAAAGTCGCGGTCAACCTGACACTGGTCGTTACGCACCTCTACAAACTCGCCATTTACAACCGTAGCCTCCTGCATACCGTAGTTTGCCACGATGTCAATAGCGTAGCCACCCATCTGGTCGAATATACGGCGTGCATTACCTGCACCCACCATAATTACCTTATACTCAGGGTTTGCCATCAACTTATCCAGCACAGCCTTATTCTCGGGAATCATCGGCGTGCGGTGATTTGTCACAGTGCCATCCAAGTCGAAACAGATGAGCTTCTTCTGCGCCTTCAGCTCCTTGCCACGCGCAGCCACCTCGTCCTCGTCCAGACGAGAGTCGCAGTCGTACCACGCCTGCACCTGCTCGGCACTTGCCTGCTCCATAAGCTGGGGATATGTGAGCTTGTCATAGTCAACTGCCGCCTTATCGCCCTTGGGCTGGTTACCGCCACAAGCCACCGCCACGAGCAAGGTCGCAAGAATCATCGACTTAAATAGAATCTGAATCTTTTTCATCGTTTTAAGTTTTTATTTGGTTTTACATATTTTTCACTTTTCGAGTAGGGCGTACGGCCCTGCGCGCTGCGGCTTTGTGGGCCACAACCCTGCGGGGCTCGGCCTTGTGGACGCTGATGCGAGCCACTATCGCGAAAGAAGTAGGATTTCTGCCTACGCTTATCATCCTGCGAGCGTGCCACATATACCCTCTCGCCCGTGTAGGGATTCTCACCCGTATAGAACATCACCGACGACAAGGTCATCGGCGTGGGCGTGAGGTCCTGCACCTGCTCCAAATCGAAATGCAGGCGACCCAACACCTTGTCGGCCAGCGCCTTCATATCCTGCTCACGGCAGCCAGGGTGCGAGGAGATAAAGTAAGGTATAAGCTGATAGCGCAGGCCGTTGCGCGAGCATATCTCGCGGAAGTCGCTATTCAGCTGCTCGAACATAGCAAACGGCGGCTTGCGCATAATATTCAATACGTGCGCCTCGGTATGCTCGGGTGCAACCTTCAGGCGGCCCGAGGTGTGGTGCTTGACGACGGTTTCGAGGTAGGGCGAGTTATCGAACAAATCGTAACGGATACCGCTGCCGATAAAGGCCTTCTTAATGCCCTTCACCGCGCGAATCTTCTCATAGAGAGCCAACAATGGGCGGTGGTCGTTATCAAGGTTGGGGCACATCTTCGGGTGCAGGCACGAAGGGCGATGACACTTGCGGCAAGCATCCTTATTCTTACCTCCCATACGGTACATATTGGCCGAGGGGGCACCCACATCCGAGAGGTAGCCACGGAAGTCGGGCATTTTTGTAACCTTCTCCACCTCTGCGAGGATAGAGCGCTCGCTGCGCGAATTGATAAATTTTCCTTGATGTGCCGAGATAGTACAAAAGGCACATCCACCAAAGCAGCCGCGATGGATATTTATCGAGTGCTTAATCATCTCCCACGCGGGAATATCGCCCTTACCGCGATAGCGGGGATGTGGGGCACGCTCGTAGGGCAAATCAAACGAGTGGTCAAGCTCCTCGGTCGAAAGCGTAGTATTGGGCGGCGTTACGACGATATACTTCTCGCCCACCTGCTCAACGAGCGTCGTGGTAGGCTCCATAACGTTGCTCAGCGTCTCCTCCTCCACAAAATTCTCGGCAAAGGCTCGCTTATCGCGGCAACACTCCTCATACGAGTGCAGAATCTTGGTTGTTGCAGGGTCGAGGCGCTCAACATACGACTTGTCGGCTAGGAAGGCCACCTGATTTATCTTACGCAACAGTTTGGCATTATAGCCGTTACGCATAGCTTTGGCCACCTGCTGCACTACCCTCTCACCCATTCCATAGATAAGCAGGTCGGCACCGCTCTCCACAATCATCGATGGCTTCAGGCTATCGCTCCAATAGTCGTAATGTGTAAGTCGGCGCAGCGAAGCCTCAATGCCACCCACAACAACGGGAACGTGAGGATAGAGGCGTTTGAGAATCTGCGTATAGACCGTAGCGGCGTGGTCGGGGCGGAAACCCGCCTTACCACCAGCCGTATAGGCATCGTTGCTACGCAGGCGTATGTTGGCCGTATAGTGATTTACCATCGAATCCATAGCTCCGGCCGAGACGCCAAAGAACAGGCGTGGTGCACCCAGCTTGGTGAAGTCGCGCAAATCGTCACGCCAGTTGGGTTGCGGCACGATGGCTACGCGATACCCCTCAGCCTCAAGCAGACGGCCAATAACGGCCGCACCGAATGCCGGGTGGTCGATATAGGCATCACCTGTGAAGAGGATTACATCGATGTAATCCCACCCTAAGGCTCGCACCTCCTTTATGGTTGTTGGTAAAAATGCCATTTTTTGTTATTTAATTATCTCTCGAGTTGGTATCTAAGAGTGTCATATTATAATCTCTTAATACAGACTTTACTCTGTTCCACCTTTTGTCACCCAAAAGGTGGAGCCCAAATGTGCCGCAAGGCGAAATTTGTGGGGTCGCTGCTTGTCGTCGGTAAAACGGATGCAGACGCACTTTTACTTCGTGAAAAGGTCTCCGTTTCTTAACCCTCCGACTGCACATCTCCCTATTTCCTCAAATTTCGCAGTGCGGAGAGGCTAACGCACGTCAATATATTTTTATACAGATAAAGGGTTAACCCTATTTTACATTTTAACTTCCCTACTCCTCCTCTAACTTACGGGCGGCGACGTAGCCGTCCCACTTGGCAATTACGGCCTGCAAATCTGCGGGCAGCTCGCTCTCGAAGTATATATCTTCGCCCGTTGTGGGATGCACGAAGCCGAGTGAGCGGGCGTGCAGAGCCTGACGCGGCAGCAGAGCAAAGCAGTTCTCGATAAACTGCTTGTATTTCGAGAATGTTGTACCCTTCAGGATTCTGTCGCCACCATAGCGCGAGTCGTTAAACAACGGGTGTCCCTGCCACGACATATGCACTCGTATCTGGTGCGTACGGCCCGTCTCCAGACGGCACTCCACGAGCGTAACATAGCCGTAGCGTTTCAACACCTTATAGTGCGTTACGGCGTGCTTACCATCCGACCCATCAGCAAAGACATACATCTGCAATCTATCCTTGGGGCTGCGGCCGATATTACCCGTAATCGTACCCTCATCCTCCTCCAGATTACCCCACACAAGGGCTACATAACGGCGGTGGATGGTATGGTCGAAGAACTGCTTGGCCAGACGTGCGTGCGAACGCTCATTCTTGGCAACAACCAGCAGTCCCGAGGTATCCTTATCGATGCGATGCACCAGTCCGGCACGCATATCGCCATCCTGAAAGAGCGGAATATCCTTCAAATGATGTGTCAAGGCATTCACCAGCGTGCCGCTATAATTTCCGCAACCGGGGTGGACAACCATTCCCGCCTCCTTATTTACGATAAGCAGGTCGTCGTCCTCATATACAATCTCCAGCGGAATATCCTCCGGAATAATCTCTATCTCGCGCTTGGGATATGGCATAACCAGCGTGATGCGGTCCAGCGGCTTCACCTTGTAGCTCGACTTTGCCGCCACGCCATTGACCAGAATGTTTCCGCTGTCGGCTGCCGCCTGTATGCGGTTGCGCGAGCAATGCTCCATACGGTCAACGAGGTACTTATCCAGACGCAACATCTTCTGTCCCTTATCCACCGTGATGGCAAAGTGCTCGAACATCTCGTCAGCACCCTCTGCAAGCTCCTCACCCGCCTCAAGGTCGTCCATCTCGGCACCAGCGATAAGTTCCTCGTCCAAAGCCGTAATATCTTTCTGATTCATTCTCTCCATTCACTAAAAAAATTCATCCTCGTCCGTCTCGGTCACATTCGCGCTCTGCGCACTGCTCTCCTGCAACGCCTTTATCAAATCCTGACGCTGCGCACTCTCCGCCTGCTCCAGCGAGTCACGCATAGCCTCCTCGGCCTCCAGACGCTGCTCTTCCAGTTCACGTGCCTGCTTATCCGAGGCTTGACTGCTCTTCTCAACAGCCTTGTCATCCAACGTAAGCCACAAATCAACGGCCGTACCCAACGCCGTAGTGGCATTGTGCGACACCGACTGACGATATATACGTGCATCCTTCTGATTCAGCAGGTTGATACCCTCATCGAAATTCACCTTGCCGATATTCAGGCCCTGCTCCCACAGACGGCTCTTGGCCGCCTGCAAGCTCTGGCCGATAGCCTTCGGCACGATGGTGGTATTACGCTCAGGCTCAACACCCACCTTAAGCACCACGCCCGAGCCCATCTCAATCTCAACCTTCGACTCGCGCGTCATCTCACGACCCTCGACAATCTCGGCCAAGACGTAGTTGGTTGCGATATCCTCCTCGTAGATAAGCTTCTCGATGCCCAAGCCTGCGACCTCCAGCATATTCTTTGCCTGACGCAGCGAACGACCCGCAACATAAGGTACGGCCACCATCTTCTCGCGGAACGAGTTGATTGTAACATAGACCTTACGTCCCGCCTTCACCTCAGCACCGCCCTTCGGCAGCTGGTCCAGCACCACACCACCCTCATAGGCGGGCACAAACAACGAGTCGTTGATGATAATCTCCAGACGCTCATCCTTAGCGATACGCTCGGCATCGGAAATCTTCACACCCATAAAGTCGGGCACCGTGCGGTGTGTGCCGTGGCGTGTGATAAGGCTCATAAAGATGCTCGACGCAACGATTATACCCACCAATGCCAACGCTATAAGCACCACGTGATATGCTATGGGCGAGGCCTTCAGGCGTGCAATCCACATCTGCAGGCTACCCTGCTTCTTCTTTCTATTTCTTCTCTTCTCCATATTCTATTTACATCAAATCTCATTATAATGCGTGTCGCGCTCCACGGCACGGAAACCAGCCCTTTCAACCATCTCGCGCATCTCCTCCACACTCATACGCGGGCGCTGGTCGTCAGCACCTGCCATAGAGTAAATCTTGGTCGAATCGTCAATCGTACCGTCGATATCATCAGCACCAAAGGCCAAAGCCATCTCCGTAGTCTGCTTGCCGTACATAACCCAATAGGCCTTGATGTGGGGCACATTATCCAAAATTAGGCGGCTCATAGCCAGTGTACGCAGGTCATCGATGATGGGTACCTCGCCAATCTCGGACATCGAGTTACCGAAGTTTCTATATTTCAACGGAATAAAGGCATTCAAACCGCTCGTCTCATCCTGCAACGCTCGCAGACGCATCAGGTGGTCCACACGATGCTCCACGCTCTCCACGTGGCCGTACAGCATTGTGGCATTGCTGCTTATGCCGAGCTTGTGTGCCGTGCGATGCACCTCAAACCATTCGGCCGTAGAGCCCTTGTCGGGACAAATCTGGGCGCGCACCTTCTCATCGAAAATCTCGGCACCACCGCCCGGAATAGCCTCCATACCAGCCTCAATCAACATTCGCAGGCCCTGCTCGGTCGTGAGACCCGCCTTACGAATCATATACGATAACTCAATGGCTGTAAAGGCCTTAACCGCCACCTCGGGCAGAATCTCCTTTACGCGGCGAATCATATCGCAGTAATACTCCAGACCGTGCTCAGGATGCACACCGCCAACGATATGCACCTCGGTTACACCCTTACCCTCGTACGAGCGCACCTGCTGCTCAATCTCCTCCATCGACATATCCCACGCCTCGGGGCTACCCTTCGGGCGGCGGAATGAGCAGAACTTACAGTTAAAGACGCAGGTATTGGTCGGCTCAAGGTGGAAATTTTTGTTATAAAAGACCTTGTCGCCACTAATCAAACGCTTCTTAGCTACGGCCAGCTCACCCAAGCGCCACAGCGGCGCCTGCTGCCACAGCGTCAGAGCCTCCTCGGCCGAGAGGCGTTCGCCCGCCTCCACGCGGGCTGCTATATCTTCCCAATGACTCATTATTTCGGTGCTTTACGATAGAGATAAATGGCAATTATTGCAAATATTATGTTCGGTATCCACACCGCAAGACCCACGGGCAGAGAGCCACTCTTGGCAAACTCCTCGAAGACGCGGTTGAACATAATGTATGTAAAACAGAGCGTGATACCAACTCCGATATGCAATCCCGTACCTCCTCGCACCTTGCGTGACGAGAGTGCCACGCCGATAAGCGTAAGGATAAAGGTGGCCATCGGGTATGCGTAGCGTGTGTGACGCTCCACCTCGATGAGGTTTATCGAATCGGAGCCCTTCGAGCGCTGCTGCTCAAGGAACTGGTTCAACTCGCCAATCTTCATCGTCATAATGGTCTGCTCCACACGGCCCAGCTCCCTTACATCCAGATTAATCAGCGTATCCAAATCGCGCAACTGCTGGAACGATTCACGTCCCTGCTCATCCGTAGAGCGGATGATATATCGCTGCGCTGTCCAGCGGCTGGTCTCAGGGTCCACGGTGACATCCGAGGCCTCCAGCGTCTGGCGAATCGTGGTGCCGTCAAACTGCTCGATGGCCAGATACGAAGCCTTGTTGTTTACCGAGAAGCCACGCACATAGACAAACTGTCCGGGCTCTATCTGGCGATAGATATGGCGGTCGTACTGCTCGTTCTTATACTTCTTGAAGTAGGTCTGGCGGAACTTCACGCAGGCCACCTGCGACTCGGGTATCACCCACAGGTTGAGCGAGAGCGAGAGCAGAGCGATGAACAACGCACCCAGGAAGTAGGGCCACATCAGGCGGCGGAAGCTCACTCCGCCCGACAACATAGCGATAATCTCGGTCTGGTAGGCCATCTTCGAGGTGAAAAAGATAACCGAAATGAAGGTAAACAGACCACTGAACTGGTTGATGAAGTCGGGGATGAAGTTGATGTAGTAGTCGAAGATGATAGCCGACCACGGCGCGTGCGACTCGGTGAAGTTATCGACACGCTCGGCGTAGTCGAACACCACCAGAATCACCGTAATCATAGCGATGGCAAAGATGTAAGTTCCCAAGAACTTACGGAGTATATAACGGTCCAGAATCTTAAATCCCGGCCACGATAGTTTTGTATTCATACTTTTTCTATTTCTCTCTTGTCGTCAATTACAGACGGCGGCCCAGCTTTGCGACCATCTCTGTTTTCCACTGCGACCAGTCGCCCGCAATGATATGCTTGCGTGCCTCACCCACCAACCAAAGGTAGAAGGCGATGTTATGCAGCGATGCAATCTGCGCCGCCAGCATCTCCTTGCAGACCACCAAGTGGTGAACGTATGCCTTTGTGTAGAGCGTGTCGACAAAGCTCGCGCCATTGGGGTCGAGCGGCGAGAAGTCATCCTCCCACTTCTTGTTACGCAGGTTGATAGTACCCTCCGATGTGAATATCTGGGCATTGCGGCCATTGCGCGTAGGCATAACGCAGTCGAACATATCCACGCCGCGGTCGATACCCTCCAGAATATTTATCGGCGTGCCGACACCCATCAGGTAGCGGGGCTTGTTCTCAGGCAAAACGGCATTCACAACCTCAATCATAGCGTACATCACCTCGGTAGGCTCACCCACGGCCAGACCACCAATAGCATAGCCATCGGCATCGTACTGCTGCACATTCTCGGCCGCCTTGGCTCGAAGGTCGGGGTAGGCGCAACCCTGCACGATGGGGAAGAGCGACTGATAGTGACCATACTTGGGCTGCGTCTGGTGGTAGCGGTTGAAGCAACGCTCCAGCCAGCGCTCGGTCAGCGCCAGCGACTTGGCGGCATACTCGCGCGGAGCATCTCCTGGCGGGCACTCATCGAAGGCCATCATAATATCTGCACCGATTGTACGCTCGGTGTCAATAACGCTCTCGGGCGTAAAAAGGTGCTTCGAGCCGTCGATATGCGAGCGGAAGTGGCAACCCTCCTCCTTGAGTTTGCGGCAGTCGGCAAGCGAAAAGACCTGAAAACCACCGCTATCGGTCAGCATAGGGCCATCCCACGTAGAGAACTTATGCACGCCACCAGCCTTTTCGATGATATCCATACCGGGGCGGAGGTAGAGATGGTAGGTGTTGGCCAGAATAATCTGCGCACGCGCATCCTCCTTCACATCGCGGTGAAAGATTCCCTTCATAGCTGCGGCCGTGCCGACAGGCATAAAGATAGGGGTCTGGATATGACCGTGGTCGGTTTCGATAAGTCCCGCACGCGCCTTTGAGGCAGGGACGGTATGTTGAAGCGTAAATTTCATATTTTTCATCATTTGGGCACTGCCATAAATCGCGGCAGCACATAATTCGGACAAAGTTACTATTTTTCTATGAAAAATAAGATTTTTCAGCCGCAAAAAGAGGTTTTAATGCAAATAGAGAAACAATTATTCCAAAACAATGATTTTTGTCGCGCCCAACGACAAAGAAAAACAGAGCGCCGAGAGTTGGCTCGACGGGGCAAAAGGTGCAAAAACTACTTGTGATGCCATTTCAGCCACCGCCCAATTTCGGAGTTGAGAATTTGAGAGTGAGGGGCGCCGCTGTTCACGAAACGAGATAAAAAGCAGGCGTTGTTGTTCAAATGCGGGCTGAAAATGAGAAGGTATTTTTCGATATAAAGAGCGACCAAGCGCAACTATTACAGGGCGGGAGTGAGCCTCCAAAACAGAGAAGACTTCGCGCTCGATAGGCGAGTGGAAACCGCTTATTACGACCTTGTCTGTTTGGGCTATTTCGTAGGCCCATTTACGGGCAAGTGCGGCAGCCTGAGCGGGGGCATTTCGCGAAGCAAAGAATGCAACCAACTCCCTATCCAATAGGGATTTATTCCCAGATAAGTCCATAAAAAAAGCGCAGACCACTGCATTAACTTACTCCATACAAGGTCTTGGCTACCCACTCACGAATAAGCAACACAGATAGCCCACGCCGAACATATATCGCATATACCACGCCAAAGCGGGAATATTGATATACAACAACGCGGACATCTGATTGCGAATCCTCGTGAGTTAAAACCGCCAAGTTTTGTATAGAAGATTACAACAATAAAATGTCAACTAAAAATATGTCAGTCCCTCGGCAAATGCCATAGGCTATAACAAAGATAGTGAAAAAAATTTATCCACCCGTTATATCTTTGTTTTTGTATTAAAAAAATATTTTTTTACTATGCCGTTTCATACGAAAAGAGTATCTTTGCAAAATAGTTTCATTTGGATTAGGTTATGCAATATATCGATTATATCGTTCAACACTACGGATGGCAGGGCACAGCGCTGGCTGGCGTCATTCTGTTGTTGTTTTTCATACAGTTATACTACCACATCGTAGTCTATGGCCGCGTGGCACGCTTCCGCAACTCGCGACGCCGCAAGATACACGACGCGGAGCCGCCCATCTCAATCGTGATTCCCATCTTCTCGGAGGATTACAACTATCTCGACACCCGCCTGCACGATATTATGGGACAGCAGTACCCCACAAACTTCGAGCTGGTGCTGGTATATGTGGGTGCCGACAACGACTACTTCGAGGAGCTGAACAAGATGCGCCTGCGCTACCCTAACTTGGTGGTAACCAGAATATACGAGCCCCGCTTCCCCATCACCGTGAAGCTCGCGCTCAACATCGGAATCAAGTCGGCACACTACGAGCATATCGTAATCACTACGGCCGATGCCGCCCCCGCCTCGGAGCAGTGGCTCGCAACGATGGGCAAGGCATTTATGCGTGGTAATATCGTGCTGGGTTACACAGCTATTGAGCCCGCAAAGGGGCTTACGAACTACCTGATTCGTATGTCGCGTATGCAGATTTCTACCTACTGGCTGGCAAGCGCCGTAAATGGCCGTACATATCGCGGCTCGCGCCACAACTTCGGCTTCACAAAGAGCCTCTACTTCGGTAACAAGGGATTCACCCACCTCAATATGGCCATTGGCGAGAACGACCTCTTCGTGCAGAGTATCGCCAAGCGCAACAACGTGAGCGTAGCCCTCGTACCCAAAGGCGCTATGGTCGAAGGACAGTGGGGCGGTGTGAAGTGGTGGATAAACCATCTGCACCACTACGGCGAGGCGTATCGCTTCTACCCCATTGCGGCACGTAACGAGGCCGAGTGGGAGATAGGCAGCCAGGCGTTGTTCTTCCTTACGGTTCTTACTGCACTGATATTTATGCCGTTAGAGTTCAAGGCCGCAGCTCTTTTGTTGCTCATCATACGCTACATAGCCGTCGTCGTTCGTGCGCGTTCCATTGCCAAGCGCGTGGGCGAAAAGGGCGTGGTACTGCGTTACTTTATCTTCGATTTGTTCAACCCTCTAATGATGATATGCCTGCGCATAGCTATGTTGCGCAAGGATAGTACTGCGTGGAAATAGCCGACTACATAATCGCCGACGACAAAAGATTGGTGGAGCTCTCGCTCGCGGGTGACGACATAGCCTTTGAATACCTCTTCAACCGCTATAGCGACGCCATACGCCGCCTCTTCCTGCAACGCTTCACATCGAACGAAGATACGGAGGATTTGCTGCAGGAGACCTTCATCAAAGTCTATATCAACCTGCATCGCTACTCACCCGAATACACCTTCGGACAGTGGGTCTATACCATTGCGCGTAACACTCACATCGACTTCGAGCGCCGCCGCCAGGAGGATATCTCGATAGACGAGCGATTCTCGGCTCCTGCGGCTATGACACCATCGCCCGAGGAGAACCTCATAAACCTGCAACAACGCTCTCAAATAGAGCACTATATAAACTGCCTGCCCGAACACTATCGCCGTCTGTTTACAATGCGCTTTCTGGAGGATTACTCCTACGACGAAATTTCTGAAAAACTCCATCTGCCGATGGGTACTGTCAAGACGCAGATTCACCGCGCACGAGAGCGTATGTGCCACCTGATTTTGGAGGGAGAGAAGGATAAATCTTAATTTTTCTTAAGAAATCGGGCTATCCCTGATGCATAAACTTGCATATTATTTTGCATATTCTGCATATTTTCAATCCATCACATCATATAATAATTTTCAGCAGAAAAAGTTTTAAATTAAAACTTTTCAGCGGTGTATTATTCCATTCTGTAATCTACACTCCTCCATAAAATCCCTTACAGACCCTCTAAATGGTATAAAAAGGGGACCAAATTGCATCTTCCAGCCGCCCGTACGCGACAAAAAGATGTCCGTCATTTTGCATAAATAAAATTTTTTCAATATGTTTGCACCATATATTTATACGCGCGAGAGGGTTGTAGTTTGCCTGTTTCGTTAGCCGCCGAGGGTAATTCGTATCCAGACAGAATAGTTTTCGTCAAAAGGGTAAGGCCGAAACGGATAACGTAACGACAAACGACTATCGCCGAGAGGTTAATTACCAAAAAATGGGGATTGCCGCGTTGTGTGTAAATATGTTTTTTTGCAAAAAAATGGAGAACTAATATTAACTTCTATGAAAATTTTTACAAGACTATGCTTATCGGCATTATTTGCGATTGTTGTCGCCATAGTGCCGACTTATGCGCAGAACAAGGCTACGGTTGTCGGTACGGTTACATCGGCCGACTCTAAGGAGCCTATCGCCTACGCACTTGTACACTGCCCCGATGCGGGAGTACAAGCGGTCACTGATGGTAAGGGTCAATTTGAGTTGAAAATCAACCCCGGCCAGCATAAGATCGACATCTCGTTCCTCGGTTTCGAGACAATCGAGCAGACTATTAACATCAAGGATGGCGAGAACAAGCTCTCGTTTGAGCTTCAGCCCGCCAACTTCCGTGTGGAGGATGTTGTGGTAACGGCTACAGCCAGCAAGGCAGGCGCCGCAACCGCATCGACCATCTCACGTACGGCTATGGACCACATCCAGTCATCATCGTTGGCCGATGTGATGAGCCTCTTGCCGGGTGCATCTACTCCCGACACACGTACATTGACTTTGAGCCAGGCTTCGAGCTTCTCGATTCGTGGTGGTTCAAGCCTCGGTACAGCCGTAATCGTGGATGGTACCCCGATGTCTAACAACGCAAATATGCAGTCTATGGGCGCAGGTCAGATGCCCTTCGCCGCTGCATCGTACACGGGTGAGGCTGCAATGGCAACACCTACATCGGGTATCGATATGCGTCAGATTTCTACCGACAACATCGAGTCTGTGGAGGTTATCCGCGGTATCGCATCGGTAGAGTATGGAGATATCACCTCTGGTGCCGTTATCGTAAACTCAAAGGCTGGTCGCTCACCGCTGAACATCAAGCTCACGATGAACCCCAACCTCTATCAGCTCTCGGCAACACACGGTGTGCAGCTCAGCGAGAAGGCGGGTGCATTGAACTACAGCGCCGACTACTCATACTCGCAGTACAAGCCCACGGAGGGTTACTCACACTACGAGCGTGTGAATGGTCAGTTTGGTTACACCAACACCATCGGCAAGTGGTACACAAACACAACCGCATCGGTAGGTATCTACCGCGATAAGAGCCGCCCCACTCCCGGTGACCCCAACGACCACCGCAATGCTATGCAGAAGGAGAATCGTTTCCGCTTGAACACCAAGGGTACGTTCAACTTCAACCAGGGTTGGTTCAACAACATCAAGTATGCCGCTTCGTTCACATATACCGACAAGAACAGCTTCTACGAGGACCAGGCTGCAAATGCCGAGTACACCTTCTCTACATCGAAGAAGGATGGCGAGGTGACAAACAGCGCACCTGGCGGCAAGGTATATCTGGAGGATGGCAGCCTCTTGAGCGGCAACAGCTTCGGCCACGCGCTCAAGACTCCCAACACATATATGTACCGCTATAACGTTTATGGCGAGGAGCTTAACACCTACGCACAGGTTATCGCAAACTTCTCAGGCGACTGGGGCCGCACAAGCCACTTCATCAAGGTTGGTGCCGACTTCCGCAACGACGGTAACCGCGGTCGTGGTAAGGTTTACGACGAGGATTGTCCTCCCCTGCGTAGCTCTTCTTACGGCTACCAGACACAGCGCGAGCGCTCATACGACGAGATTCCCTTTATGAATACATTGGGTCTGTTCGCCGAGGAGTCGTTCAACCTCAACTTCGGTGGCGGCCGTAACCTCAACATCGTTGCCGGTGTTCGTTATGACAAGATTTTCGGCTTCGACGATGTTATCGCACCCCGTATCAACGCATCACTCGACATTATCCCCCGCGCATTGACCATCCGTGGTGGTTACGGTATTACGGCCAAGACCCCCACACTTGAGATGTTGCACCCGCAGGAGGCATACTTCGATATGGTTAACTTCGACAACTTGCAGGCGACAGCTGCCAGCGATGCGCAGAAGTTCCAGGTGGTGACCACACACACATACAGCACCGTAAACGACGATTTGGAGATGGCCACTACAAAGAAGGCCGAGGTTGGTGTTGACTTCCAGATTGGCAAGGTTGTAGGTTCTATCACCGCTTTCAAGGATAGCAGCGACAACGGCTACATCTTCACAAACACTGCCGACTCATTCCACAGCGTGGATATGGTACGCTACAAGGCAAACTACGGTGAGGATGCAACTCAGCTGCCTACGCTCACCGAGTCATCACGCGACAAGGTGCTGCTCTACCACACTAAGCCCACGAACAACTCATCATACGAGACTCGTGGTCTGGAGGCCTCTATCGACTTCGGTCGTATTGACGCTATCCGCACACGTTTCATCCTGGATGGTGTGTGGACTCGCACCGAGAGCTGGGTTAAGGGTTACAACTTCAAGCGTGCAAACGCAGGTGTGAATACCGACCATATGGGCGTATTCTCTGACCGTGCGCACTCATACTACGAGGTACTCTCAACAAACCTGAAGGCTGTTCACAACATCCCCTCAATCGGTTTTGTTATCACCGCTACGGCAAACGTTACTTGGCAGGAGAACTCTTGGATGAAGTACATCAACGACGAGATTCCCATCAAGTATATCTCTGTTGAGGATGGCAAGATGTACGACTTCAAGGAGTCTATGTTCGAGTTGGACGAGTTCAAGCACCTGGATGTACGTCCCGACCTGGATAACAAGCGTAACATCAAGGATAGCTACAAGTCGCCTATCCTCTGTATGAACATCAACGTTACAAAGGAGATTAAGGACTACCTGCGTATCTCATTCTACGCAAACAACGCTTTCCGCAGCACTCCGTTGTGGGAGAGCACGAAGAATCCTGGCTCGTTCACACGTCGTAATGCGAACACCTTCTTCTTCGGTTTGTCACTCACTGCGATGATTAAATAATAAAACGCCATAGCTATGAGAAAATATATATATTATATAGCCGCTCTGGCGGCAACACTCTTCGCCTCGTCTTGCTCGGAGATGATGAACGATGCTCGCGATGCGGAGGTAGTAGCACCCATCAAGGTTGCCTACAAGATTGATATCAAGGAGTTCACCGCTCCCGACGGTAGTCCCGCAACGGCCCCCTCGGAGTGGTTCTCAAACCTGGAGGTTGTATTCAACAACTTCTCGGAGGGTATTGAGACAAACGTCAGCGTTGGCAGCGACGGTATTGCTATGGCCGAGGTTATCCCCGGTATCTACAACATCACCGTACGTAGCACACAGAAGTACGAGGGTAAGAGCTATATCCTCAACGGTTTGGCTCAGAATGTAGCACTCACCGAGACTGTCACATCGGCCAACGACAAGTACGCTATCCACATCCAGCCGCTTTTGGGCTCACCGCTCTGTATTCGTGAGATGTACTACGCAGGCTCGCCCGGTGGTTACTTCCGCGACCAGTTCTACGAGATTTACAACAACGGTGAGGAGGTTATCTACCTCGACCACCTCTGCTTGGCACACCTCGTTCCCGAGTACGCTACAGCCAGCCTGCCCGAGTGGCCCGCCGAGGATGGCGTAGATAAGTATGCCTATGCAAAGACCTTGTGGCAGATTCAGGGCGATGGCGACGACTACCCCTTGCAGCCCGGCGAGTCAGTGGTATTGGCTCAGGAGGCAGCCGATCACACCAAGATTGAGACTTGGGCTGGTTTCGGTTTGGTTGACACCTCTCGCGTAGAGTGGGAGTGCTGGTCAGGCAACGAGCAGCGTATCAACGAGGAGGTACCCGACCTTCCCTACGTATTCTGGTCTGGCTGGATTATGACTATGCAGTGGCTCACATCGGTTGACGGCTCGGCTATGGCTCTCTATCAGCCTGGTCAGAACCTTGAGTTCGGCTCAGACTACTGGCAGGAGGGTGTAACCACTCAGGCTATGGTAGGTCAGGGTGGCCAGCAGTATGTACGCATCCCCGTAGGTGATATCTACGACGCTGTGGAGTGTATCCCCACATCGGCTGACCTCGATATGAAGCGTATCCCTGGTATTTTGGACTCTGGTGCTACATCGGTTGACGGCTACTACAACGGTAAGA
Source organism: Rikenellaceae bacterium (assembly GCA_015059845.1). GTDB lineage: Bacteria > Bacteroidota > Bacteroidia > Bacteroidales > Rikenellaceae > Alistipes. The sequence goes on from SUZR01000009.1 coordinate 31,963, forward strand.
GCGTATCGCGTAAGGTTGTGGACCACCGCGAGGATGGCACTCCTATCTTCCAGGATACAAACAACTCAACCGAAGACTTCGAGGTGCTGGACGCACCCGAGATTCGTCGTCACGGTGTAAAGCGCCCCGCGTGGAGCCCCTGGGCAGAGTAGTTTAACGGCTAACAGATTTGTATTATGAGAAATATTAAATATACATTCGCGTCACTCGCCCTCGCAGCAACACTCATTGCGACGGCGGCCTCGGCTCAGGAGCAGAGCTCTACTCCGCAGAGCATCGAGCGCAAGAAGATGGAGAGCCTCTGGTTCTCGAATACCAACAACGCTGCCGGCGCACAGCTCGACAAGATGGGTTATTACAGCCAGCTTGGCATCAACTATAACCACACCGAGGGTGACTTCCAGCGCACGCAGCTCGGCACGAACAACAACGGCTACGGCTTCTCGACCGATGGTGGTGGTACGTTCGACAACCTGAAGGGAACATTCCTGTGGGGTTACTTCAACTACTCGCACGACAAGATTCACGGTGCGCGTTACAACGCATCGCTTATCGACCCGCTGCGCGGTATGCCCTTCTATTTGGCCGACACCAACGTCAGCAACTGGATTCACCAGAGCTATGAGCTGGGTATGAAGGCTGCAACGCCCGTTTTGTGCGACCATTGGATTATCGGCGTTGGTCTGGACTACCAGAATATGCAGGGTGCAAAGCAGATTGACCCGCGTCCCAACGTGCAGATGTCGAAGTTTGAGATTAAGCCCTCAATCGTATATACCGTAGGTAAGCACGCCATCGGTGCCCACTACACCTACTCATCACGCCGCGAGGATGGTACTGCAACAAACTCTATCAGCCTTATCACCCAGCCCGTGTGGGAGGTTGTAGCTCCCGGCTTCTACAACACAGCCGCGATTGGTAGCACCTTCTCTGGCCTGCGTGCATACAACGCCAACGCTATGGGCGGCGGCTTGCAGTACTCGTTCCAGTCGGATAAGGTTAAGTTGTTGCTCTCGGGTGAGTACACATTCGCCGTAGAGGATGTAAACAATAACTACACTATTCCTAAGATTATCGGCACAACCAAGGAGAATACGTGGGATGTGAAGGCAAACCTTCAGTGGAATGTATGCGACGACCACGCACTCTTTGCCGAGGTTGAGTACTACGACCGCAGCATTGACGGTATCGAGTACGTACAGGTATGGGACAACACCTACGAGGTATCGAAGTGGGTTGTAATCTCGAAGAATATCCGCTCAAACTTCTCTACACAGCGCACATCGGCTAAGGTTGACTATATGCAGAAGAAGGGTAACTCTTACGGCTGGTGGGCCGGCGTAGAGGTTGAGAAGGAGAAGCTCTCGGATATCTACTACCTCCCCCGCAGCACGCAGGATGTAGAGAACATCTATCTCTCGGCTCACGTAAAGAAGAACTTCACATTCGGCCAGAATGCTATCCTCGTGGGTGTAAATGGTGGTATGAAGAAGAACCAGTCGGGAGAGCTTACTTACTCTGGTAACTACGCAGATTCTGACATCTACAAGAATATGGTCGTACGCGACTTCCGCTATCTTCAGGAGAATGCCCTGATGTGGGGTGCTGAGCTGAGCTACACACGTGGTGGCTTGTTCAAGTCTAACTCGGCATTTTTCCTAAATTTGAAGTACAACCACATCGCACCCAACGACAGCGATGGCAAGGCACACTTCGACAAATATAGCGCATTGGTAGTCAAGGCAGGTCTTACATTCTAAGATGGTAAAAACAGACACCGAAGGCAGTCCCCGCAAGGAGGGCTGCTTTTCGGGCGTATATGAAGGAGTAAACCTTAATGCTGAAAAAAGCTAAAAACAGAATAAAATGAATCGAAAAACAAAACTTTTCTCACTTCTTCTGTCGGCCGTCGTGAGCCTCGGCTCACTGCACGCACAGCAGATTGAGGCCCCCACAATCAAGGGTGAGTCGTCATTCGCTGTTATTGTCGATACGAAGACCTACGAGATGTGCCGCGAGCAAATCTCACTCTACAAGCAGACCATCGAGAGCGAGGGACTCCCCGTCTTTGTGGTTGCTGACGATTGGCAGACGCCCGAGCAGGTACGCGCCCAGATTAAAAAGCTCTACACGGAGAATGCTCTGGAGGGTTGCGTATTTGTGGGTGATATCCCCGTTGTGCTGGTACAGTATGCCCAGCACCTCACATCGGCTTTTAAGATGGACCAGCGCGAGAATCCTATTCGTGATTGCTCAGTGCCTTCGGACCGTTACTATGACGATTTGGACCTCATCTTCGACCGCATCGAGAGCGAGCCTAATCAGGGCCTGCTGCACTTCTTTACAATGAGCCCCGACTCGCCTCAGTATATCGAGTGCGACATCTACTCGGCTCGTATCAAGCCCCAGAAGAGCAATGGCGACCCCTACAAGCAGATTTCGGCATACCTGGAGAAGGCCGTACGCGAGCACAAGGCAAACAATGAGTTCGACCAGTTCCTCTCATATACGGGTAACGGCTCACACTCAAACTCGCTTGTAGCGTGGCGCGGTGAGCAGCAGATTATCCTTGAGCAGTTTGGCGACCGCTTCGCACATCGCAACAATGCTCGCTTCACGCGTTTTACGATGGAGCCCTATATGAAGTATGACGCCATCCGCGACCTGCGTCGTGATGACCTCGATATGATGATTTTCCACCAGCACGGTGACTACTTCCGTATGTATGTGTCGGGCGACCCCTACACAACATCTATGGACGAGCATATCGAGCATATGGCACTGCGTATGCGCTCATTGGCAAGCCGCAGCGAGGCTAACGCGAAGAAGCAGGCCGACAAGTATGGTCTGGACTCTACGTGGTATATGAACTACGACGACCCCAAGATGATTGAGAAGGATTCGCTGCTCGACCTTAAGACGGGTATCATCCTTGAGCACATCAACGACATCCGCCCCAACTGCCGTATGGTATTCTTCGACGCCTGCTTCAATGGCGACTACCGCGAGGATGACTACATCGCAGGTAAGTTTATCTTCTCGGAGGGTAACTGTGTTATCGGCTGGGCAAACAGCGTAAACGTATTGCAGGATAAGACCTCGTACGACCTGATGGGTCTGCTGGGCTATGGCGCACGTATCGGTGTGTGGGCAAAGCATATCAACATCCTTGAATCGCACATTCACGGTGACCCCACGCTCTTCTTCGAGAGCGAGGAGGGCAAGGAGCTCGATATAAACCGCAACGTACTGCGTAAGGAGCACGACTACTGGCTCTCAATGCTGGAGCATAAGGTTCCCGACGTGCAGTGTCTGGCTATGATTCGCCTGCTGGAGGAGAACTACGAGAAGGTATCGGACGTACTGCTTAAGATGTACAAGACTTCGCCCTATGCCGTAGTGCGTGGTACTGCGATGCGTCTGGCGGAGTGCATCGATGACGAGAACTACAAGCAGATTCTGATGCTGGCCGCAAAGGATAGCTACGAGTTTACACGCCGTATCGCCGTAACGCGTATGGGTTATGTGGGTGACAACGACTTTATTCCCCTGCTTATCGACTCATACCTTGAGGACAGCAACTCGGCACGTGTGATGTTCCAGAATACGTTTGCCTTGGCCTGCTTCGACCGTGATCTGGTTTTGAAGGAGATTGACAAGCGTTTCGATGGCGCAACATTCTACAACGCCGAACAGCTTAAGAAGGATTTGCTCCGATATGTAGATACAGAGACCATCGACGGCTACCCCTCGGCACGTAAGGACTACGTGGATAAGGAGGATAAGCGTTGGCGTCCCTTCTACATCACAGCGCTGAAGAACCACCCTATGCACCAGTATGCGCAGGAGTTCTGCGACATCCTATCCGACGAGAGCGAGCCTGAGAAGATTCGCGTACTGATGGCCGAGGCTTTGGCTTGGTTTGATATTTCGGTTAAAAAGGAGCTTATCGCCGACACCTGCAAGCGTCTTTTGGACAAGGGCGGTATGTCGGAGGAGCTTACGCGCGAGGTAAAGCGCGCTTACTCACGCTTAACATCTAAAAAATAGAGTGCTATATGAGAAAGATTATATTGACACTAGCGGCCACAATGTGCATCATCGCCTCACAGGCCGCAGAGGCTATCGTTGAGCGTCCTGCGCAGAAGAGCGCCACCTCGTTTGCTGTGGTAATTGATGCTACGACCTACGACAAGTGCCGCGCCGAGGTTGCCGCTTACCGCGACGCCTTGACGAAGGATGGCTTGGCCGTATATACTATCTCGGCAGCGTGGAGCTCACCCGAGCAGGTGCGTGCCGAACTGGCAAAGCTCTACAAGAGCAACGCAAAGAAGATGCCCCTGGAGGGTTGTGTATTCATCGGCGACGTGCCCTACGTGAGCGTGCAGAACGCACAGCATATGACCACCGCTTTCAAGATGAACGAGGAGCGTTTCCCCATCGACGAGGCGTCGGTTACATCGGACCGTTTCTACGATGACCTGAACCTCAAGTTTGAGTTCATCAAGCGCGACTCACTCGACAACTTGCGTTACTACTACAAACTATCTGAGGACTCACCCCAGCACCTCAACCCCACATTCTATTCGGGTCGTATCCACTACCCCGAGCAGATGGGGGGCGACAAGTATGAGGCTACAGCAAAATACCTGCGCAAGGTTGTTGCCGAGCGTGAGCGTCAGGAGCAGATTGACTATATGGTAACCTTTGCGGGTGCTGCATACAACTCTGACTGCTTGGTTACGTGGATGGACGAGCGCGTGATGCTGGATGAGATTTTCCCGCAGCTTAACCGTAACGACTACCTGGCACTCAAGCAGCTCAACTTCCGTATGCACAACTACAATATGACCTACCGTCTGTTTGCGGAGCTGGAGCGTGACGAGGTGGACATTATGCTCTTCAACGAGCACGGTTCACCCGACAAGCAGCACATCAGCGGCGAGGGTCAGATTGAGTCATTCGATGCACGTCTGGATGCGCTTCGCAGCACCGTTTTCTCGGCTATCCGCCGCGAGGAGCGCAAGGGCGAGAAGGGTGATGTAGAGGGTGCTAAGGCTTACTTCAAGGAGCGCTATCACCTCACTGACAAGTTCTTCGAGGAGTACTACAACCCCACTCCCTCAACAAAGGACCCCGATGATTTGAATCTTGAGGATTTGAACTCACACAAGCTCAATCCCCGCTTTGTGGTGTTCAACGCCTGCTACAACGGTTCGTTCCACCAGCCCGGCTACGTTGCCGGCAGCTACATCTTCGGCGATGGCCGCACGGTTGTGGCGCAGGGTAACACGGTAAATGTTTTGCAGGACCGCTGGACTTATGAGCTCTTTGGTCTTTTGACACACGGCGTGCGCGTAGGCCAGTACAACCGTATGATTGCTACACTCGAGGGCCACATCATTGGCGACCCCGCATTCCGCTTTGCTCCCACCGTGGAGGGCTCGCTCGCGCAGGATATGGTGACAAAGAAGGTAAGCAATGGCAAGAAGGCTAATTTGAAAAACGTAGTATATTGGAGCTCATTGCTCAATGCTCCCAATGCAGACGTTCAGTCGTTGGCATTGCGTATGCTCTCGGATGGTGGTGCAATCTCGGCAAAGGAGTTGCTCAACAAATACCGCACTTGCAACTACGCAACAACTCGTATGGAGTGTCTGAAGCTCATTATGCGCTTCGGCTCGTGCCCCGAGAGCATTGCAGCCGTCAGCGAGGCGTTGTACGACAGCTACGAGGTGGTGCGCCGCAACGCTGCTACATACGCTTGGATGTTGGGCGCAGAGGAGTTGGCAGACGAGATTACGGACGTAATGATTAACTACCCCGAGTCGCAGCGTGTAGGCTTTATCCTCAACCGTGCGATGGAGATGTTGCCCGAGCAGGTTGCTATGGCTGCATTCGACAAGGCTGCCGCAGCTACTCACTACCCCGTAAAGGAGAACATCGAGGCTCTGCGCAAGTATCAGCTGCGCTCGCAGAAGTCTAAGCAGAGCGAGATGGAGTGTCTGTTCAATAGCGAGGAGAAGCTCGCCGCACGCATCAGCGCTATTCGTGGCGTGCGTAACAACACCTACCACGAGTATGTTCCGCAGATGATTGCTTTGGTAAACGACGAGGCGCAGCCTATGGAGTTGCGTGTGGCTGTGGTCGAGGCTTTGGGTTGGTTTGTTGCATCTCCCCGCAAGGCGGAGATTATCGCAGCGTGCGAGGCACTGAAGAGCACAGACAAGGCTCTTGCAGCCGAGGCCATACAGACTATTAACCGTCTGAAGTAATTTATCCTACATAGAAAAGGAGGCTGTTCCAAACGCGGAACGGCCTCTTTTTTATTATACCGAGCGATTCGGGGGCAGGCAGTGTTTCTTTTTTCATTTTTTTTGCGTAGTTTTGTATTAGGAGTATTATACAACCTGATTTTTTACGAAAAACCATAAATCAACACTATCATAATGAGCAAAGTCATCACCTTCGGAGAGATAATGTTGCGCCTTGCAACACCCGACTATCTGCGCTTCTCGCAATCATCAACCCTGTCGGCCACCTTTGGCGGTGGCGAGGCCAATGTGGCCGTATCGCTGGCAAACTATGGTGTGGACGTTGAGTTCGTAACGCGCCTACCTAAAAATGATATCGCCGCAGCCTGCGTGGGTGAGCTGCGCAAGTATGGCGTGGGCGTAAAGAACATCGTCTATGGCGGCGAGCGTCTGGGAATCTATTTCCTTGAGACGGGTGCCGTAGCACGCCCCAGCAAGGTGGTGTACGACCGTGCGCACTCATCTATCTCGACCATCGAGAAGGGTATGATTGACTGGGAGAAGGTCTTCGAGGGTGCCGACTGGTTCCACTGGACAGGTATCACACCCGCCATTAGTGCCTCGGCCGCTGAGGTGTGTCTGGAAGCGTGCGAGGCGGCAAATCGTCTGGGTGTAACCGTTTCGTGCGACCTTAATTTCCGCAAGAATCTCTGGAAGTATGGCAAGACAGCCGCTGAGGTTATGCCTGCACTTGTGGAGTGCTGCGATGTGATTCTTGGCAACGAGGAGGATGCCGAGAAGGTCTTTGGTATCAAGCCCGAGGGATTTGACGTAACGGCTACAGGTGGCGAGGTCGAGCAGGCGGCATTCGAGAGCGTATGCCGACAGCTTATGCAGCGCTTCCCCCGCGCAAAGAAGGTTATTATCACCCTGCGTGGCTCGATAAATGCTAACCACAATACGTGGGGCGGCGTGTTGTTCGATGGGCAGAAGCTCTACGCCTCACCGCGTTACGACATCACACATATAGTTGACCGCGTGGGCGGTGGCGACTCATTTATGGGCGGATTAATTTACGGCCTCAGAGAGTACAAGGGTGACGATGAGCGCGCGCTGAACTTTGCCGTGGCCGCATCGGCTCTGAAGCACACCATCTATGGCGATTTCAACCTCGTAACGGTGGCTGAGGTGGAGAATCTGATGAAGGGTGACGGCTCGGGCCGCGTAGCAAGATAATTTTGAATTTTGAATTTAATTATATGGCACGTTTTTCAAAGATAGAGGTACTGCAAACTATGCAGCAGACGGGTATGGTACCCGTATTCTACAACGCCGACGCAGAGGTGGCAAAGCAGGTTGTGAAGGCTTGCTATGAGGGAGGTGTCCGCGCCTTCGAGTTCACCAATCGCGGTGACTTCGCCCACGAGATTTTTGGCGAGCTGAGCCGCTGGGTAAAGAGCGAGTGCCCCGAGATGGTGCTGGGCGTAGGTAGCGTGGTAGATGCACCCACGGCAGCTCTCTACATTCAGCTGGGCGCAAACTTCGTTGTAGGTCCGTTGTTCAACGCCGAGGTGGCAAAGGTTTGTAACCGCCGCTGTGTACCCTACACCCCCGGTTGCGGCTCCGTATCGGAGATTGGCGCAGCGCAGGAGGCGGGTTGTGACCTAACGAAGATATTCCCTGCAGGCAACGTGGGAGGACCCTCGTTTGTGAAGAATGTTCTGGCACCTATGCCGTGGTCGATGATTATGGCAACGGGAGCCGTAGAGCCCACCGAGGAGAACCTCTCAGCGTGGTTTAAGGCGGGCGTTACGGTGGTAGGAATGGGCTCAAAGCTCTTCCCCAAAGAGGTGATTGCAGCCAAAGAGTGGGGAGCCATTGCCGAAAAATGCCGCGAGGCACTATCCATCATTGCCGCTGCACGCAAATAGGAACCCTGAAGCGAAAATAAAACCTAAAATACTATGAACAATCAAACCAAACCAACATCCTACCGCTGGGTGATTTGCTCGTTGCTGTTCTTCGCAACGACCATCAACTACCTCGACCGTCAGGTCTTGTCGCTCACGTGGGAGGACTTCATTCGCCCCGAGTTCCACTGGACCAACGCCCACTATGGACTCGTTACGGGTATCTTCTCGTTAGTGTATGCCATCGGTATGCTCTTCGCTGGTCGCATTGTCGATAAGCTCGACACCAAGAAGGGTTATATGTGGAGCATCTTCATCTGGTCAATCGGCGCCTGTGTACACGCATTGTGTGGCGTGGCTACCGAGTGGGCCGTAGGTCTGCCCGACGCGGAGGCTCTGCGCAATGCCATAGGCAATGTCGATTTGGTGGCACGCATAGCCAACATCTCGCTCACGCTCTTCATCCTTGCACGATGCGTTCTGGCTATCGGTGAGGCGGGTAACTTCCCCGCAGCCATCAAGGCTACGGCCGAATACTTCCCCAAGAAGGACCGTGCCTACGCAACAAGTATCTTCAATGCCGGCACAACCATCGGTGCGCTGTTAGCACCCTTTACAATCCCCTCGCTCGCAGCGAAGTTTGGCTGGGAGGCCGCCTTCATCATCATCGGAGGCTTGGGATTCATCTGGATGGGATTCTGGCAGTTTATGTATAAGAAGCCCGACCAGAACCCCGCCGTAAATGCTGCCGAGCTGGAGTACATCAACTCCGACAGCGAGGAGGAGCGTGCTGCCGCCGAGCGTGACGCCGCCGAGAAGGCTGCTGCGCCGAAGGTATCGCTCTGGAAGTGCTTCACGTATCGTCAGACGTGGGCCTTTATCTCGGGTAAGGCTATTGCCGATGGCGTGTGGTGGTTCTACCTCTTCTGGATGCCCTCATACCTGAAGAATGCCTGCGGAATGTCCTCTACGAGCTTCGAGTTCCAGCTGGCGCTGGGTGTGTTGTATCTCATCGTGATGGTATCTGTTTTGGGAGGCTACCTGCCGACAATATTTGTAGAAAAGTACAAGATGCACCCCTACGCAGGTCGTATGCGTGCGATGCTTATCTTCGCATTCTTCCCCTTGCTGGCACTCTTTGCACAGCCTCTGTCGCAGTACTCATACTGGTGGCCCATCATATTTATCGGTATCGCGGCGGCAGCTCACCAGTCGTGGTCTGCAAATATCTTCTCTACCGTAGGTGATATGTTCCCCAAGTCGATGATTGCAACAATCACCGGTATTGGCGGTATGGCCGGAGGTGTCGGCTCATTTGGTATTCAGATGGGTGCTGGTCGCCTGTTCGACTATGCCGAGCAGACACAGATGACCTTCGCAGGATATACGGGTATTGAGGCCGGTTATATGATTGCATTCTCGTTCTGCGCCGTAGCTTACCTGATAAGCTGGATGGCTATGAAGGCGTTTGTACCTAAGTACAAGCCTATAATCTTATAATATAGTACCAAATAACCTACATTGTTAAAGCTCTTCCCACGGCAAACCCTGCGGCCTCAGGCCGCATTTACAAATCTGACCCACCCCCAACGCCACCGTTAAGGCGAGAGCAGAGGGAGTTCGCTCACTTTGCCGAGCCGAGGTGGTGAAAAGCCTCATATGAGGGTTACACCCCCGCCTCAGGCAGGGGCTTTGGTCGCCGCCAAGCGGCTCCGAGGTTGCAGAGATTAAGGTTGTGCGATATGCGTTAACCATTATTTTATAAATAAAGCCGCCTCCGGGCGGTTTTTTTATTATATTTATTTGTATTTATTATTTTTTATTCGTACCTTGTATCCAGAAAAGCTGCTTTAACAAAATATAGGCAAAAGGATAACCAAATCAATATTTACATAACTACTAATCCTTATAGCTTATGAAAAAATTAACCCTCATACTGCTTGCGGTATTCGCTCTTACCGCTTGCCGAAACAACCAGAATGCGAGCGATTCTAACGAGTGCAACCCCTCGCCCAGCAAGGTGGAGTGCAAGGCTGAAGGTACGAAGTTTACCGTTAAGACCGAATGTCCCTCATATTTCGTAGGTACAACCATCTGGGAGGAGGTTACAGAGGAGAACCCCACGGGTAAGGCTACCCCAATCTACTACACCGTAAATCAGGTGGATTCAAAGACATTTGAGGTTACGATTAAGCCCTTCACCGGCAGCAAACAGCTGTATCTGATTTTTGGCGTGGACGACAATGCCAACGCTGGCGTGGTGAACGTCAGATGTACACAATAGAGAGATAAATTACCCCTACGACCTGCAATTTTGAGATGATGAGGGATGAGTTTTGGATGATTTAGAAGATTAGGACATACTCTACGACGACATACTAATTCAACAGTGAAGGGGTAATAAGGATGCAATCAAAACAGACAGAGTAGTCCAAAAACAAGAGGCTGTCCTTTCGGGCAGCCTCATTTTATGTTGTTGCGCGTTAGAACTTGAAGAACTCGCGGGCGTTGTTGTAGCTGATATTCTCAACCATCTGCCCCAGCCACTCTATCTCGCTGGCGGGCAGCAGGCCTGCCTCAACGTCGTTGCCGATAAGGTTACACAACGTGCGGCGGAAGTACTCGTGACGCGGGTAGCTCAGGAACGAACGCGAGTCGGTCAGCATACCCACGAAGCGGCTCAGCAAGCCCAGCACCGAGAGGGCGTTCATCTGGCGCTCCATACCATCCTTCTGGTCGAGGAACCACCAGCCCGAGCCAAACTGAATCTTGCCCGCCGTCACGCCATCCTGGAAATTACCAATCATCGTGGCAATCATCTCGTTGTCGCGCGGGTTAATATTATATAGTATGGTCTTGGTCAGCTTGCCCTGCACATCCAGACGGTCGAGGAACTTGGCAAGGCTCTTGGCCGTGTTGGCATCGCCGATAGAGTCGAAGCCCGTATCGGGGCCCAGCAGAGCCATCATACGGCTATTGTTATTGCGGATGGGGCCGTAGTGGAACTGCTGTGTCCAGCCACTCTCCCAATCCATAATACCGAACTCGACGAGCATAGCACTCTTATATTTTCTGTTCTCCGCATCGGTAAGATTCTCTCCGCCATACACCTTCGCAAAGATAGCCTCAATCTCGGCCGCGGTGTAATCCTCTGCGTAGAACTCCTCCACTCCGTGGTCACTCAGGCGGCAGCCCACGCTCTCAAAGAAGCGGTGGCGCACACGCAGCGCATCGAGCAGCGTTGCAAACGAGCAAATCTCCACGCCCGACACCTCCGAGAGTTTATCTATATACGCCTTGAAGGCCCCGGGGTTCTCAACGGCCATAGCCTTATCGGGTCGCCACGTAGGCAGCACCTTACACTCGAAGCCATCCTCCTTGCACTTGATGTGGTGCTCCAAAGAGTCGATGGGGTCATCCGTCGTGCAGACAACCTCCACGTTATAGTGGCGCATAAGGCCACGTGCCGAGTACTCAGGCTGCTGCAACATCTCCGAGCAGCGGTCGTAGATAGAGCGTGCTGTTGCGGGTGAGAGCAGACGCTCCTCACCAAAGGCGGTCTTCAGCTCAAGGTGGGTCCAATGGTAGAGCGGGTTACGCATAGTGTAGGGCACCGTCTCGGCCCACTTCTCGAACTTCTCCCAGTCTGAGGCATCGCCCGTACAGAAGCGCTCGGCAACGCCATTGGTACGCATAGCACGCCACTTATAGTGGTCGCCATCGAGCCATATCTCCGCCAGGTTACGGAACTTATGGTCTGATGCCACATACTCGGGATTGAGGTGGCAATGGTAATCTATGATGGGCATCTTAGCCGCGTGGTCGTGATATAATCGCTCGGCCGTCGGGCTCTGCAAAAGGAAATTAGAGTCATTAAACTGTTTCACTGTCAAAAAGTTTTTGGTTCACAAGAGCAAATATAACTATTTATCGAGTAAAAATCAATCCCCACGAAAAAATCGCACACGCGAAATGGGGGTTATTTTTCATTTTTTCGGTTTTGTTTTGCTATCTTTACACCAGAAAACGAAAATTTAACAACAAAAATTATCTGTATTATGGAATTTGAAGGCGTAGTTTACAAAATAATGCCCGCCACAAAGGGCACATCGGCTCGTGGCGACTGGCAGCGTCAGGAGGTAATCTTCGAGTTGCCGCAGGAGTTTTCGCGCAAGATATGCGTTATTTTCTTCAACAAGGAGAGTGACGTAGCACGTCTGCGCGAGGGTATGACCTGCACCGTATCTGTAAATATCGAGTCACGCGAGTACAACGGCAAGTGGTACACCGACGTGCGTGCCTGGCGCGTGCAGCCCAAGCAGGAGGAGGCCGCTGTTGCAGCACCCCCGATGCCCGATATGCCTCCCTTTATGGAGGAGCCGCAGTACGCCTCACCCGCATCGTCGGCAGCTGAGGTTGATGACCTGCCATTCTAACAGCGCAATAAAAAACTCCCGAGCCTTGCGGTTCGGGAGTTTTTCTATCTACTACGTTTCTTTTTACTCTGCCTGCTTGAACTCTCTCTTCTCGCCATCAGCCTCTGCGGGAGCTGCGGGAACAGACTCGGGAGTTGCTGAGCTGATTACGTCGTGCAACTCAACCTTGAACTCGAGTGCAGCATTGGGGCCAATCAAGCCACCGCCATTGCCATAAACGCCATAGCCGAGCTCTGCGGGAATCCAGAGTGTAATCTGGCCACCCTTACCTACCAACTGAAGACCCTCGGTCCAACCTGCAATAACGCCAGAGAGGGGGAAGGTGATAGCCTCGCCACGCTCGTAAGATGAATCGAATACAGTACCGTCCATCAACTTACCCTCGTAGTCAACCTTAACCTGGTCCTGAGCCGTAGGCTTAATGCTCTCATCACCCTTGCGGTCGATGCGATACAACAGACCGCTCTCTGTCTTCTTTACACCGCTCTTCTTCTCCATCTTAGCCAACCACTCCTCAGACTCCTGCTTGTTCTTCATAGGAAGTACAACGGTGAAGTACTCCTGGATAATCATCATAGCACGGTGAGAATCAATCTCAGCCTCGCCAGCAGCTGCCTCGGTCATACCCTTGTTGAACCAGTAAGTCTGCAAAGGAATATTTGCCTGACGCAGACGAGTACCCATATCGTAACCATAGGCTGCAGAGATATTCTTACGCTCCTCGTCGCTCTCGAAAGCGTCGTAATCAGTAAAATCAATAGGCTGCTTACCCAGCAATGAGTCGGGAATATTCAACGACTCGACATAGCCATTCACGCGCTCGCGGCAGGCGTTCTGGAAGAACTCGTTCAGAGTCTCGCCAACCTTTGTGAGCTCCTGATCCTCCTCGCCAGACTTCACCTCCTTATAGAGAGCCTTCTCTGCGGCATCGCTGATTGCCTTCCAGTCAAACTTAAGGTAGGGCATATTCTGCGTTACGCCATAACCGATATCAGCACCTACGGCATACGAAACTGAGTCATACTCCGACTTACTACCCTTCTGAATCTTCTTAGAGGTGTTACCTCCGCAAGATACAATAGCAACCGCACACAATGCGATAGCCATAGAATAAATAATCTTTTTCATCTTTTCCAATCTATTTTGTTGTTTAATATTTTCTCATTATCGGCGGCGCTTCACCTCGACGATTTTCACCTCATAGCGCAGCATAGCGTTGGCGTCGATACCCTTCTGCTTGTCGCCCTCCGAGCCATAGGCCATCGACGAGGGAATCCACAACGTGATATCACCGCCCTGACCGATGAGCTTCACGCCCTCCTTAAGGCCTGTCTGCAGACGTCCCACCTGCGTACGCAGCGTGTCGGCACGATTCTCGGCGATGTCAACCTCCTCGCCCGCCATATTTGTCACACGATAAGTGAATGCCACCGTGTCGCGGTCGGAGTTTATCGTCTGGTTCATATCGCCCAGGCCGCCAACCTTATATGTAAGGCCACTCTTGGTGCGCACCACATTGCCATCCGAAGCGGCCAAATCGGTGAGATACTGCTCCTCGTATTTGCGCACGCGCTCGTAAACATCGAAATTCATATATGCGAGCAGATAGGTACGTCCCTCGTCAAGGGTCATCTTCTCCGCACCGGCAAAGGCATCCTCTATACCTGCGATAATGGCCTCGGCACGCATCGTGGTGTCCATATTCATAATGTTATAGGCAATGTTCATACCGACAACATACGAGAGCGAGTCGGCACTATTCTCCAACTTACCACTCTTCTTGGCGCTACCACCACACGCTACGGTGAACAATGCGGCTGCGGCAAAAAACCATATTACGATTGAATGTCTGCTCATTTTCAACTTAAGTTACGGCATTATATACCGATTTAATCGTGCAAAGATACGAAAATTTCATTTTTTACATATATTTGTGAGAGAAAATAACTTATTATATCAAATGAAGGTCGTAATTGACAACGCAATTCCCTACATCAAAGGGGTTTTGGAGCCTTATGCCGAGGTTCTCTACCGTGCCGGCAACGCATTCTCGGCAGAGGATGTGCGCGATGCCGATGCGCTTATCATCCGTACACGCACACGCTGCAACCGCGAGCTGCTGAACTCCTCGCGTGTAAAACTTATAGCCACGGCAACTATCGGCTTCGACCATATCGACCTCGAGTATTGCCGTCAGCAGGGAATCAAGGTTGTAACGGCCGCTGGGTGCAATGCTGCTGGCGTGCTGCAATGGGTAGCTTCGGCGCTGGCCCTGATAGCAAAGGCAGATGGCTGGCAGCCGCAGGAGCTGACGCTCGGAATCGTGGGCGTAGGAAACGTAGGCTCGCTTGTAGAGCGCTATGCCCGCGAGTGGGGTTTTCGTATTCTGCGCTGTGACCCGCCACGTCAGATGAGTGAAGGAGGTGATTTTCTATCGCTGGAGGAGGTTGTGAGTGGCTCGGATATTGTCACCTTTCACACGCCACTCGACTCAACAACGCACCACCTTATCAACGACCGCATAATCTCTCTAATGCGCCCCAACGGCGTCATTATCAACGCCTCACGTGGTGAGGTGGCCGACACCGCGGCACTTCTCAAAGCCCCGCAGCGACTCCTGATTGATGTGTGGGAGAATGAGCCCGCCATCAGTTCGGAACTGCTCGACAAGGCCATCGTCACAACACCCCATATTGCCGGCTACTCGGCGCAGGGTAAGGCCAACGCCTCGGTGGCAGCCGTAAGAGCCGTGGTGGAGTATTTCTCGTTGCCGCTGACGGAGTGGTATCCCTGTGAGGTGAAACCCGCCGAGCGTAGAGCGATTGGTTGGCAGGAAATGTGCCAGACGATAAACTCGTATTGCGACCTTACCGAGGAGAGTGCCCACCTGAAGAGCCACGCCGAGGATTTCGAGTCGCTGCGCAACAATTACAACTACCGAGAGGAGTATTTTTAAGAAAAATTTGTACATTTGTAAGTTACTACGCCACGCATCACAGTGGCGCGAGCTGACAATGATATGATAAAGTCACTATTAAAGCCCCTGCGTTACGTCGCCAGCGACGACTTCACCATACGCCTCAAGAGATGGCGTATGCAGCTATTGTCGCGCCTGCCGCTGGGGTGTTTCGTCTTGCGAAAATTACACGCCATCTCGGCTCCGAAGCTGGAGCTGGAGGCCTTCGGTATGAAGTTTCCCTCACGCATAGGTCTGGCCGCGGGTTACGACCGCAACGGCACGATGATAGATGCTATGGCCGCCACAGGATTCGGCTTTGTGGAGATTGGCTCCATCACGCCCCACCCCCAGCACACCAACGTGCGCCACTCGCTATACAAATTAGAGGGCGACCGCGCCCTGCTCTACAACTCTGAGATTGAGAGCGCTGGCGTTGAGCAGGTTATAAAGAATATCAAACGTCATAGCAGTCGCATAATCGTTGGTTGCAATATCGCCAAGGGCTCTACAACCCCACGCGAGGATGCCGCCATCGACTACCTGCGCCTGTTCCGTCCGCTCTATCAATATGCCGACTACTTCACGGTAAACATCGCCTGCAATACGGCCGAGGCGACATACGTTCCTCGCAACAAGGACGAGATTATGGCTATCCTTACGCCGCTGTTCGAGTTCCGCCGCGGACAGAACCAATACCGCCCCATACTGCTGAAAATTTCGCCCGACCTCACGGACGAGGAGATAGATACAATGACCGACATTATGCTTGACACGCCGCTCGACGGCATTGTGGCGTGTGCTGGCACGACGGGACGCTACGGTCTGGAGAACTCAAAGAACACGATGCACACGTTGGGTCGTATCCCCGGAGCGTTGTGCGGCAGGCCTCTGAAGGAGCGCGCACGCGAGGTTGTCAGCCGCATATACGAACGCTCGAAAGGCACATACCCCATCATCGGTTGCGGAGGTATTGCCACGGCTGACGATGCACTGGCTATGCTGGAGGCGGGAGCTACATTGGTGCAGGTTGGAACGGAGTACATCTACGGCGGCGGCAAGGCTATCCGCGATATGCGAGCCGGCCTGAACGAGCGTCTGCGCAAGGCTGCACAGCGAGCAGCGCAGAGCCAGACAACAGAAAACACTCAAGAAAATGATTAAGGCTACAATCATAACCATTGGCGATGAGATACTTATCGGACAGATTGTTGACACCAACTCTGTCAGCATCGCCAAACATCTCAATGCGGTAGGAATCACCGTACACGAAAAAATCTCAATCGGTGACACCGCCCCACAAATCGAGCAGACCCTTGCCCGCGCACTTGCACAGACCGAGGTAGTTATCATTACGGGAGGCTTAGGCCCCACCAAAGATGACATCACGAAGTTCACCCTTGCAAAGATATTCTCTTCGGGGATGCACGAGGATAAGCGCGTGGCCGACCACGTGCGCACGATGCTTGAGCGTCGTGGTATAGAGTACAACGCACTGAACCAGTCGCAGGCGATGGTGCCCGACTGCTGCACGGTACTCTTCAACGCCCACGGCACAGCGCCGGGTATGTGGTTTGAGGATGCGGAGGGCCGTGTGACCGTATCGTTGCCGGGCGTACCCTTCGAGATGGAGCATCTGATGGAGGATGAGGTTATGCCACGCCTGAAGGCTCACTTTGCACTCCACGCCAACATACACCGCACGATGATTACGGCGGGCCTGCCCGAGTCGATGCTGGCAGCACGTATAGAGCTGTGGGAGGATGCGCTACCTGAAAATATAAAGCTCGCCTATCTGCCTGCGCCAAATATTGTACGTCTGCGCCTCTCGGCCTACGACGCCGAGGATGGCGAGGCGATGCGTCAGCAGATAGATGCGGAGTTTGAGAAGCTATACAAGATTATTCCCGAACATATCGTGGGTTTTGAGAATGCCACGATGCAGGAGCTGGTACATAAGATTCTTATCGAGCGCGGGCTGACCCTCTCTACGGCTGAGAGTTGCACGGGTGGCACTATCGCATCACGTTTCACGGCGATGGCGGGTGCTTCGGCTTACTTCCTGGGTGGTGTGGTGGCCTACGCCAATGAGGCGAAGCGCGATATTCTGGGTGTTAACTACGACGACATCACCCACTATGGAGCTGTTAGCGAGCAGGTGGTGCGCCAGATGGCTGAGGGCGCACGCCGCATAACGGGAGCAGATTACGCCATAGCCACATCGGGCATAGCAGGTCCTGCGGGCGGCTCGGCCGAGAAACCCGTTGGTACGGTGTGGATGGCCGTAGCAACCCCTACGCAGACTATTGCCACGCTACGCAACTGCGGAACAGACCGCGGGCAGATTATAAATCGCGCCTCGGCCTACGCAATCGAAATGCTATACAACCAACTAAAACAGAATAACTAAAATCCTACCAATGAAGAAATTATCGTTAGCCCTTATCATCATAGTCGTGGGCGGCGTGCTTCTGGCCGCAATAGAACGCATTTTCCCAGAGGAGAAAACCGTACAGATAGATGAACACACGGGCGAGCTCAAGCGCGAATATATCTCCCCCACGCGCATCGTATGGACCGAGCACGGCGACAACATCTCCAATATAGAGTATCTCCTGCGTGAAGGCAACGGTCAGGCCGACCTCACAAACAGCCACATCTGCGTGGTGAAGAGCACCTCGACCGAACACCCCGCCATCCTGCTCGACTTCGGTCGTGAGTTGCACGGCGGCCTGCAGATTGTGACGGGTATGCCCGCAGACCACACGCCCGTGCGTATTCGTGTACGTTATGGCGAGTCGGCAAGTGAGGCTATGTGCGAGATTGACGGCAAGAATGGCGCCACAAACGACCACGCCATACGCGACTTTGAGACCACTCTGCCGTGGCTGGGAAAGATAGAGTTGGGTAACTCTGGCTTCCGCTTTGTTCGCATCGACCTTCTGGACGACAACCGCGAGCTACACCTCAAAGAGGTGCGTGCCATATCTATTATGCGCGACCTGAAATATCGCGGCACATTCGAGTGCAACGACGAGCGTCTGAATCAGATTTGGCAGACGGGAGCCCGCACCGTACATCTCAATATGCAGGAGTATCTGTGGGACGGAATCAAGCGCGACCGTTTGGTTTGGATGGGCGATATGCACCCCGAGGTAATGACCATAAGCCACGTCTTCGGCAACAACGAGATTGTGCCCAAGAGTCTGGATTTGCTCAAGAGTGTAACACCGTTACCCAATTGGATGAACACGATGTACACCTACTCATTGTGGTGGATTATTGTTCAGCGCGACTGGTATCACTTCCACGGCGACGAGGAGTACCTCGCCGAACAGCGCGACTACCTTGTCGGACTATTGGATATTCTGCTCACCAAGCGCATTGACGAAAACGGCTACGAGACCAGCGGCGGCGGATTCCTCGACTGGCCCTCGAATGCCAACCAACCCGCAATGAAAGCTGGCACACAGGCGCTGATGATGATGGCCATAAAGGCTGGTGGCGAGCTATGCGCTCATTTGGGCGAGGAGGCGATGGCTACACGTTGCCAGGAGCGATATGCCAAGATGGAGGAGGTTGCGCCGAAGATTGTGGAGCAGTACTTCCGCGAGGCCGAGCACCCCACAGCTCCGGGCAGCAAGCAGGCGGCATCGCTGATGGCGTTGGCCGGTATCTTGGACGCCGAGAAGGCCAATGCAGATGTGCTGACAGTGGAGGGTGCGCGTGGCTTCTCGACATTCTACGGATATTATATGTTGCAGGCGATGGCCAAGGCGGGCGACTACGAGGGTGCTATGCAGGTTATCCGCGACTTCTGGGGCGCGATGCTCGATATGGGTGCAACCTCATTCTGGGAGGATTTCAATATAGATTGGCTGCCCAACGCCGCACCTATCGACGAACTTGTTCCCGAGGGCAAGAAGGATATTCACGGCGACTTCGGCGCATACTGCTACGAGGGTTTCCGCCACAGCCTCTGTCACGGCTGGGCGTCGGGACCTACGGCGTGGATGATAGAGCACGTGCTCGGTGTGGAGGTCGTGGAGGCGGGCTGCAAGGTGGTGCGCATCACACCTCATCTGGGCGAGCTTGAGTGGGCAAAGGGCTCATTCCCCACGCCCTATGGTGATATTCAGATTTCTCACACACGTCAGGCCGACGGAAGTGTAAAGTCGAAGATTGACGCTCCGCGTGGTGTAAAAATCATCAAATAAAACACCCGAAACAGAGAAAAATAAAGGTTGTCCACCACGGCGGGCAGCCTCTTTTTATTGCTTCCGAGAGCAATTATCCGAAAAAAATTAAAAAACTTTGGCTTTTGAATTTATTTTACGTATCTTTGCGCACCCTTATTGTGAGGGAATAGAAACTAAAACGTAAAAAACAATGAGAGTTTGCGAGATTACAGGTAAAACTGCTGTAGTGGGTAACAATGTTTCTCACTCAAACCGCAAGACCAAGCGCAAGTTCAACACCAACTTGAAGACAAAGCGTTTCTGGTCTGAGGAGGAGGGCCGTTGGTTTACACTGAAGGTAACAACTGCCGGTATGAAAACTATTAACAAGAAGGGCTTGGCTGCCGCTTTGAAAGAGGCCGCTGCTCCTAAGAAGGTTTACTAAAAATTTATTGAGGACAAATGGCAAAGAAAGGTAACAGAGTTCAGGTGATCCTTGAGTGCACCGAGCAGAAGGAGTCAGGCGTTGCAGGTATGTCACGCTACATCACCACAAAGAACAAGAAGAACACACCCGATCGTTTGGAGCGTAAGAAGTACAATCCTTACTTGAAGAAGGTTACAGTACATCGTGAAATTAAGTAATTTAGTGTAAGTTATGGCAAAGAAAGTAGTTGCAACCCTTAAGACGGGTACCAACAAGAAGTACACCAAGTGCATCAAGATGGTGAAATCAGAGAAGACCGGTGCTTACATCTTCAAGAGCCAGAATATTCTTGAGGAGGCTGACATCAAGGCTTACTTCGCTGAGAAATAGTTTTGCATTAAACCCAAAAGTTTAATACAAAAAAGGCGCTTCCAATATGGAGGCGCCTTTTTTGTGTGCTAATTATTCGCTTGCAGGAGGAGTACCAACAGCAATGCGATCAGTACCCATTATCTGGCCCCAACTTTCTGCCACATCATAAGCAGCCTTAACATCTGCATTAGGAACATAGAACATAAATCCCTCATTATCATATGGCATCGGATGGCCCATTGTCGGATTCTCAACTTTTAATATTTTATCCGATAGGGAATAGACTGCCTTAAGGTTTGTACAGCCTACAAAAACTCCACCACCCAAATCTCCTGAACCTGCCACAGGGGTTCCTACTCCACCATATTCATCAGCTTCAGCTTCATCTGTACTTCCAGCAAATGCTTCATTTGTGGTGGCTTCTACATCAGTCAAACTTGCAGGCAAAATTATACTTGTTAGACTTGTGCAATTACGGAATGAATAATTAAAAATAAGTCTCAACTTTGAATTTTCGGCAAACTTCACATCCTCAAGACTCTCACATCCTTCAAATACACACTCCTCAATCTCCTCTACATTTGCAGGAATTATGATACTTTTCAAAGATTTACAATTTTCGAATGAATAGTTACCCAGTTCCACTATATTCTCACTCAAAACAACCTCCTCAAGATGTTCACAACCAGAGAAAGTACTATTCAATCCTCCTGTAACACTATTTGGGATAACCACCTTCTTAAGATTAGTCTCTGCAAATGCTCCAAAACCAATTCTTTCTACCCCTAAAGGAATATTTACACTCTCCAAACCTGACAATCCAAAAGATAGTTGACCAAGCACTTTAACTCCTATGGGAATATCAATACTTTTTAAACTTGAGCATCCACCAAATGCACCCATACCAATAGCTTTAAGAGTTGATGGCAATTTAACACTCTCAAGGCTTGTACAATATGCCAATGCTCCGAATCCCAACTCCTCTACACCTTCGGGAATGACAATACTCTTTATGTTCATACGAGTCTTAAGATTAGTGTCATCTTGATTGGTAGGTTGCAGGTTTTCTTCATCGATTTCTATAGGTAAGAAATTTTCTAAACTAATAGGTTCACCCTCCTCAAAATCAATAATTTCACTTTCGCCATCACTGTAATAGCACCATACCTGATTACTTTGAATTGTTTCCAACTCTAATGCAGGCTCAAATGACTGTACCTTGCTACGCTCGATAGTGACCGAGCTATCAACAGATTTCTCGGTTACAATTCCGTTTGTATCGGTAATGGTAATTGTAAAACCTTTTTCAAAAGTGATAGCAGGCACTACAATCCAAAATTTAGTAGGATTGTCGGCATCTTCGCTCAACAAAACACCATCATCACCGCAATCGAGTGTAAGAATCTCGGTTGCATCATCCGCAAAGGTTATTGTAGGCTCCTGCCCGTGGGCCGCAGTGATTTTCGATGCACCAGCCAGTTTCTCGCCATTATTACCCTTAAACTCTATGTTCATTACTTTTACACCTGTGCCATAAAGCGGGAACTCAAAACAACTGCCGAGATTTTTGAATGCCAAGAATTTATCATCAACACCATCTGTAACGGCTACCATAAGGTTGGCGCCAAGTCCGAACGAGTTCTCTGCATATGCTTGAGTAGTGGGTACAATATATGATATTGTGCCATCGTATGCGATAGATGTGTTTTTATCGTAGGGATATACGGCATAATTAGTAGGCATCGACCAAGCTGTATGGTATCCAACAGGTTTTACAACATCGAACTCACCACAATTATCGCCCGTTTCACCCAGAAACTTATATTGCAGCGGATAAGTATTGCCATCAAAAATAGTAATACGGTCATCTTCCGTCCAATAAAGTTTGTAATTAACATCTGCGAATATACGAGACCCTGCGGTCTCCGTAGCGGCATAGAATTTAGAAAATTCTTGCTGTTGATCTTGAGCAGATAGCTCTTCTCTCTCTTTTGTACAGCTCATCATCATCACAAATGACAATAGAGCCAATGTAAAAACATTTCTCATAAGATATAATTTTGATTGATAGTTTACCAAGTCATATCGTCCTTTTTGTCGTATCCCTCCAATTGAGTTTGTGCAAATCCTTTCTCGATTGCCACCTCAATAATCTCGATTTCGGGCGCAATGTAGTTTTGTTTCTCCATAGTAAGATTATATGTTAAAATTCATCTTACTATCAGACTCCTTGATAGTAGTGCTTGGGGGATTATAAAACAAGACAGTGTGGAGTCCATTTCGTTCATCTGTTAGAAGGTTGTGGAAAGACCTTGACTGAAATAAACGATGCAATACCCCACACCTGAATAGATATGGGGATAAGACACAAGAAATGTGTCCTGCCATATACTAAACAAGAAATGAGTGTTGTTCGTTAATCCTTTCAGTCTTGAAAACTTCCACATTTTCTAACAAGGAGTGCGCGAAAACACTTTCTATAAAATATGTCTGCCGAGAGCACGCCCTCGACGATACAAAGTTAAAAAACTTTCGCAAAACAAACAACACTCGCGGTGGGGAATTGCCCTATAATATTATTATTTGGTATTATCCTCAAAAAATCATAACTTTGCGTGATAATATGCCTGTCGGAATGGGCGGGCGCAAAACAGAAAAAGATTATGGGATTTTTTGACCTTTTTAAGAAGAAAAAAGATACTGCAGCGCCCGCAGCAACACCCGAGCAGCAGGCCGTAGAGGCGCAGGAGGTTGCTCGTGAGGAGCAGGCGCAGACGCAGGAGCTGGCCGAGGGCTTGCAGAAGACCAAGACGGGTTTCTTCTCGAAGCTGGCACGCGCCGTAGCGGGTCGCTCGACCGTAGATGCCGATGTGTTGGATGATTTGGAGGAGGTGCTTATCACCTCGGATGTGGGCGTGGAGACCACCGTCAAGATTATCAACCACATCGAGGAGCGCATCGCACGCGACAAGTATATGAACACCTCGGAGCTGAACGCCATCCTGCGTGACGAGATTGCGCAGCTGATGGAGCAATCGCACTCGTCGCAGAAGGATTTTGGTCTGGAGGTGCAGGAGGGCACGCCCTACGTTATGATGGTTGTGGGTGTGAACGGTGCCGGTAAGACCACCACAATCGGTAAGTTGGCTGCACAACTCACAAAGGCGGGTCGCAAGGTATATATCGGTGCTGCCGACACGTTCCGCGCGGCGGCTATCGACCAGCTGGCCGTATGGGCCGAGCGCGCAGGTGCTACGATGATTCGTCAGGAGATGGGCTCAGACCCCGCATCGGTGGCTTACGATACGCTGAAGTCGGCCGTGGCGAATGGTGCGGATGTGGTGTTGATTGACACCGCAGGTCGTCTGCACAATAAGATTGGCTTGATGAACGAGCTGACGAAGATTCGCAACGTGATGGCGAAGGTTATTCCCAATGCACCACACGAGGTGATGCTCGTCTTGGACGGCTCAACGGGACAGAACGCCTTTGAGCAGGCACGCCAGTTTACGCAGGCTACGCAGGTTACATCGCTCACAATCACCAAGCTGGACGGCACGGCTAAGGGCGGTGTTGTGATTGGTATCAGCGACCAGTTCCATATTCCCGTACGTTATATCGGTATCGGCGAGGGCATCGACCAGCTGAAGATGTTCGACCGCCACCAATTTGTTGACGCCCTTTTCGGGGAGCAGAAGTAGCATATGCAAATCAATAAACAAAATATAATCAGCCAAATATTGCGAGGTACTAACGACCAAATAACATCAACGGACCTCGCAATAATGACTCATTACATATATAATCCTAATCAAAAATTATATTCGACAGCAAACAAAGATTGCGAAAAGAAACTTATATCTAAATTTTCATCTTCTAAGGTAGATGTTATAGAATGCATATACAAAGAGATGAGAAATGCTCCATTCTTTAATGAAACAAATAATCGATTTACTTTCATTGATTTATTTGCAGGCATTGGGGGTTTTCGCATTGCTTTACAGAATTTAGGAGGAAAATGCGTATATTCTTCCGAGTGGGACAAATTTGCACAACGTACATATTTTACAAATTTTGGGGAGGTACCTTTTGGCGACATCACGTTAGAAGAAACAAAGCAATTTATACCGAATAATTTTGATGTATTATGTGCAGGATTTCCTTGCCAAGCATTTTCTCTTGCAGGCAAGAAGAGAGGCTTTGAAGAGACTCGTGGTACATTATTTTTCGACGTAGCAGAGATCATTAAGCGCAAGCGTCCTAAAGCTTTCTTTTTAGAAAATGTTAAAGGCCTAAAAATACACGATAAAGGAAAAACGTTAGAGGTCATCTTAAATACATTAAGAGAATTGGGATACTTTGTACCAGAGCCAGAGATTATCAATGCTATGGACTTTGGAGTTCCCCAACATCGTGAGCGTATATACATTGTTGGTTTCCGTGATGATTTAGGAATCAACTCTTTTTCATATCCAAAGCCATCTGGAAAGAAAGTGTGCTTCGCTGATATTAAAGAAGAAAAAGAGGTAAGTGCTAAATATTATATATCCACTCAATATTTAGCAACACTTAAAGCACATAAGCAACGTCATATAAGCAAAGGAAATGGTTTTGGATATGAAATTATTCCTGATGACAAATGCGCAAATGCTATTGTTGTTGGAGGTATGGGCAAAGAAAGAAATCTCGTCATAGACCACAGACTGACAGATTACACCCCCGTAACAAATATTAAAGGAGAAATCAACAGAGAGGGTATTAGAAAAATGACACCCCGCGAATGGGCAAGATTACAAGGATTTCCTGACAGCTTCAGAATAGAGGTTGCCGATGCATCTGCATATAAGCAATTTGGAAATTCTGTAGCTGTCCCTGCGATAGAAGCTACAGCAAAGCAAATAATCGATAAAATTTTATAGCTATGAGCAGTATATTACTTGATTTAGGAATTATAAAGAACGAGACAGCGTCAAGTACCGTTTTCGAATCATTGCTTGATGATAAATCCTTTCTTGATGTTGAGTACAATGCTCCAAATGAGTATGTTATGACGTATTGGGAGGCTCTAATGAATCACCCCAAGCACTCAACATTAGCAGGTAATATTTTTGAACTGATAATAACAACCCTCTTATATAGAGAGAACTTATTACCTATATACGTTCAGGCTCAAGTAGCATTTGTTCCAAATGTTAGATTTGACGCATTGCTCTATAATAAGGAGTTCGGCCCTATTAGCCTATCCCTTAAAACCAGTTTGAGAGAAAGATACAAGCAGGCAGACCTCGAAGCAATTGCATTAAAATATGTACATAGAAAGGCTAAATGCCATTTGCTTACAATGCACGAACAAGAAGCTGCAAGTGTAAAGGCTAAAATAAAGTCGGGAGATGTTATTGGATTAGATTCTGTAGTTATCTGCTCTAATGATGATATAAATAACCTTATTGCCAATTTGAAAACTCAAACCTTTGAGGTTGCTGGCTCAGTAGAGATTATTACAAGTCATAATATGGTTGTAAGATAATGAAGAAGATAAATGTCATAACCTTAGGTTGCTCGAAGAATACGGTTGATAGCGAGCACTTGATGGCGCAACTCGCAGCGGCGGGTTACACACTCTCGTTTGACAGCGACCGCACCGACGCAAAGGTGGTGGTTATCAACACCTGCGGATTTATCGGCGACGCCAAGCAGGAGAGCATTGAAACAATTCTCGATGCCGTTGCGGCCAAAGAGGCAGGATTAATCGAAAAACTTTTTGTAATCGGCTGCTTGAGTGAACGTTATGCTGACGAATTGCGCGAGGAGATTCCCGAGGTAGATGACTACTTCGGCGTGAAGGATTGGGCCGACATTGCAGCTACGCTGGGTGCCGAGTACAAGGCCGAGAACCAGACCGAGCGCGTATTGACAACGCCAAAGCATTATGCCTACCTGAAGATTTCTGAAGGGTGCAACTGGCTTTGTGGCTACTGCGCCATACCGCTGATTCGCGGCAAGCACGAGTCAGTGCCGATGGAGCAGGTGCTGGAGGAGGCACGCAAGCTGGCAGCGCGTGGCGTGAAGGAGATTATGGTCATCGCGCAGGATACAACCTACTACGGCATTGACCTCTACGGTCGCCGCCGCTTGGCCGACCTTCTGACCGAGTTATGCCGCATCGAGGGTATTGAGTGGATACGTCTGCACTACGCCTACCCCGCCGCCTTCCCCGAGGATGTGATTGAGGTGATGGCACGCGAGCCTAAGATTTGTAAATATCTTGATATTCCCTTCCAGCATATATCAGACAATATGCTCTCGGCAATGAAGCGCCGCCACACGAAGGCTGAGGCGATGGAGCTTATCGCACGTCTGCGTGAGCGTATTCCCGACATTGCCCTGCGTACTACGCTGCTCGTAGGTTATCCGGGCGAGACAGCCGAGGATATAGCCGAGCTGGAGCAGTTTGTGCGTGACGTACGCTTTGAGCGTCTGGGCGTATTCCCCTACTCGGAGGAGGAGGGCACCTACTCGGCAGAGAATCTCAAGGATGACGTCCCGGAGGAGGAGAAGCAACGCCGTGCCGACCGTATTATGCTCATTCAGGAGCAGATAGCCCTTGAGAACAACCTCTCGCGTGTGGGCCGCACGATGCGCGTTGTGGTCGATTCGCGCCAGGGCGACTACTACGTGGCACGCTCGGAGTACGACTCGCCCGAGGTGGACCAGGAGATACTCATCCCCGTGGAGCTAAGACAGCTGCGTCGTGGTCACTTCTACGACGTTCGCATCACCGACGCCGAGGGTTACGACCTCTACGGCGAGGTGATAGCGCCAGCACGTAAAAAGTAGCGGGAATAGAGCTTTTGTGCATTTTAGAGTATCGAAAGGGTCAAAATTTGCTAAAAAGATATTTTATTTATATCTTTGAGTGTTAAAAACCGTATTACCACATTCAGATGGCTTGCAAAAGTATCATAACACACATTCAGGCACAGGCCGAGCGAGTGATTGCTCAGCACGAAAAGCTGGAGGCCGACTATGCCCAGGTGTGTAAGGAGCGTGATGAGCTGAAGGCCCACGTGCGTGAGCAGGAGGAGCAGCTGCGCGAGCTGAAGGCCGAGGTGCAGCGTCTGCGTCTGGCCGAGAGTCTGGGTGGTAATGCTACGGATAAAGCTAAATCGCGCGCACGCATCAACCAGTTATTGCGGGAGGTTGACAAGTGTATTGCGCTACTGACGAAGGCTTCAAACTAATAGGACGAAGAATAAAGAGATAGACGATGGCCAAGCAGGAGAAGACAACGCAGAAGATACACCTACGCCTTGCAGGTAAGGCATACGGTCTGGAGATAGCCCCCGAGAAGGAGGAGATATACCGTATGGCCGAGCGTGAGGTGAACGCCAGCGTCAACAAATGGCAAAAGGCTTTCGGAGATAACTTTTCGGTGCAGGATTGTCTGGCTATTGCGGCCTTGCAGCTCTGCATAAACAACATCTCCATCGCCCGCCAAAGCGAGTTAAGTGACGAGGATACACAGGCATTGGACGCGCTGTCACAGCGTCTGGACAAGCACCTGAACCGTATGCCGCGCACCTCTGCGAAGAACAAAAAATAGATGAGAGAAGGGGGGGCAACGAAAGTAAGCCATACGGAGGAACTCGCTTAAAAGGCAGAACCAACGAGGCGTACGAAATTCGAAGCCGAAGAGGCAACCCCAAAAAGTTCTTTACATAAAAAATCTACCCGCATAGATTTCCTTATAGCTTTGCGAAACTGAACACTTTTTATATTGGGTCAACTCTCGGTTTCTCAAAATCAGGCCTTAACTTCTCGGAGTGTGTCTTATGGCACCGTTGGAAGATTGCGAACTCCGGAGCCCCACACCTTGACTTATCGGCAGATTCGTCAAACAAGAAAAGGAAACGCTATGCGGTTTTTTTATATGCACGAAACACTATATATAATATTAACCAAATTAACTCACAACAAATGGTAACAACAATAGTAATAACTGCCATCATATCGGCAATCGTGACTATCGGTGCCTACTACTTTGTCACCGCGTACATCACGAAGAACACGATAAAAAAGCAATGCGCAGCAGCTCTCAAGGAGGCTGAGGCGGAGGGTGAGATGATTAAGAAGGAGAAAATTCTCCAAGCTAAAGAGAAATTCATCCAGCTCAAGAGCGAGCACGACCGTGCCGTAAACAAACGTAATCAGGAGATTGCTCAAATCGAGCAGCGCACAAAGCAGGCTGAGGCTCACGTACAGAACCAGCAGCGCGAACTCGAGGGCAAGATTAAAGAGAATGACCGTCTGAAGAGCCAGATGGACAGCCAGATGCAGGGCCTCAACGCCAAGAAGGAGGAGTTGGCCGGCATCATCAAGGAGCAGAACGTACGCCTGGAGCAGATTTCAGGTATGAGCGCCGAGGAGGCGAAGAATATCTTGGTTGAGAATATGAAGGCTGAGGCGAAGGCTGAGGCTGACTCATACATCAACGAGACCATCGAGGAGGCTAAGCTCACCGCAACAAAGGAGGCGAAGCGAATCATCGTGACATCTATCCAGCGCGTAGCAACGGAGACCGCTATCGAGAACGCCGTTACGGTATTCAACATCGACAGCGACGAGGTGAAGGGTCGTATCATCGGCCGCGAGGGTCGTAACATCCGCGCTCTGGAGGCTGCTACGGGTATTGAGATTATCGTTGATGACACGCCCGAGGCTATCATCCTCAGCGGCTTCGACCCCGTACGCCGTGAGATTGCACGCCTTGCCCTGCACCAACTCGTAACCGATGGCCGTATCCACCCCGCACGTATCGAGGAGGTTGTGGCAAAGGTTAAGAAGCAGATTGAGGAGGAGATTGTCGAGGTGGGTAAGCGTACCGCCATCGATTTGGGTATTCACGGCTTGCACCCCGAGTTGATTCGTCTTATCGGTAAGATGAAGTATCGTTCATCATACGGCCAGAATCTGTTGCAGCACGCTCGCGAGACAGCCAACCTTGCTGGCATTATGGCTTCGGAGCTTGGTCTTAACCCCAAAGCTGCACGCCGCGCAGGATTGTTGCACGATATTGGTAAGGTGCCCGACGATGAGCCCGAGTTGCCACACGCAATTATCGGTATGAAGCTCGCCGAGAAGTACAAGGAGAAGGCTGACGTATGCAACGCCGTAGGTGCGCACCACGATGAGGTGGAGATGACTTCGATGATTGCCCCCATCATTCAGGTGTGCGACGCTATCTCTGGCGCACGTCCCGGCGCACGCCGCGAGGTGGTGGAGTCATACATCAAGCGATTGAAGGAGATGGAGGATATCGCTCTCTCATACCCTGGCGTTATCAAGACCTACGCTATTCAGGCGGGTCGCGAGCTGCGCGTAATCGTGGGTGCCGACAAGCTCTCAGACCAGGAGTCGGAGTCATTGTCACACGACATAGCAAAGAAGATTCAGGACGAGATGACCTACCCGGGTCAGGTGAAAATCACCGTTATCCGCGAGACTCGTTCGGTAAGCTACGCAAAATAGGCAATAGCTACAACATAAAAAAAGCCTGTCTGACGATTCAGACAGGCTTTTTTATATACATTACTTATTATGGTACGGGATCATAGCCACTTCCTCCCCACGGATGGCAACGTGCCAAGCGCTTGAGCGTGAGCCAGCAACCCTTTATCGGGCCATACTTGCGTAGGGCCTCGACGGCATACTGCGAGCAAGTGGGTATAAAACGACACGCGGGCGGGGTGAATGGAGAGATGCAATACTGATAAAACTTCACCAGCGCCAGCAGCGGCCACGTGGCTACCCTCTTACAGATGCTCACAAACTTGTTCCAAGATTCGTTGCAGGGCATTGGTGATGGTTTTATGCGAGTGACACTCCTTGGTAGAATAGACAAAAGCTATATCCAGCGTAACATCTTTTTCGGCAACTGCTTGGCTAAGAGCCTCGCGGTTAAGACGATACGCCTCGCGTGTGCGGCGTTTCAGAAGATTGCGTTTATTGGCGCGCTTATGGAACTTCTTGGGTACCGAGAACATCGCCTCAATACCCCGTCCCTCAGCCTCGCCCGCTCTCCTGTCAGCAATCCACACGTAGCGAAACGGATAGACAAAACCACTATGACCCTCACCGAAGAGGCGGCGTATAGCCTTCAGCGAGCGCAGGCGCTCCGAACGCGGGAGGGTGTAGTTGGCCATAGTTATGATATAAATTACTTCTTCTCAGTGGCAGTGGTTGTGCGAGTGCGGCCCTTCTTGGCCAGCTTGCTCTGCTGGGTGCGGATGAACTCCTCCTTTGCCTCATCGTTGCGAACCTCAACCTCGGCGACATCCTCGCCCTTCTTAACTTTAGCGATATAGAGGTCCAAAGCCTTGGCCATAGAGGGTGCCTCAGGCGATGGAGCCGAAGCCTTCACCTTCATACCGGCATCCAACGCAGCACGCAGTGTAGCCTCGCCGAAGGTGGCGATAACGGGCAGCTGCTCAACAGCGAAGTTATCCTTCACGCTCTTCACATCAGATGGTGAGTAGAGCGCCATCACATCGTAATCCGCGGGCTTCACGTCGCTCATATCGGCGGCAACGCTACGGGCAAGGATTACGGGGTCGAAGTTAATCTTAAGCTTGGTAAGAGTCTCGGGAAGCTCGGGCTTATGGGGCTCACTCAGGGCCAAGAGGAAACGCTCGCTCTTATGCTTGATGATAAGCTCCAGAAGTGATGTAAACGTACCATCGGCAAACGAAATCTTACGCTTACGATAGACGATATATTTCTGCAAGTAGAGAGCAACAGCCTCCGTATTACAGATATACTTCATCGTCTCGGGCACGGTGATACGAGCATCCTCACAAATCTTAAAGAAACTATCTACTGTGGTACGTGATGTAAAGATTACGGCTGTATGGTCCAGAATCTCGATACGCTGTGCGCGGAACTCCTTGAGTGTTACGCCAACCACACGAATCAAGGGCTTATAATCTACCTCTACCTTATGTTTGGTTGACAACTCGTAGAAAGGGGACTTTTCAATTACCGCGGGGCGCGGCTGCGAAACCAAAACTTTTTTTATCATTCTCTGTCTATTAAATACTACATCAAACTCTTTGCCGCTTGCCACAGCAGACTGAACGGCAAAATTTCGACGGTGCAAAGGTACAAAATCCAATGCAAAATTGAAACTTTTTTAGAAATAAAGAATCCTACACTCTCTCTTACAAACATCACACCCACAACGCCTATGGCCACGCAGCTCACCTTGAGCCACACATCGGCACTCGCTCCCGAGCCGATAAGAGCCATAAGGATGATGGGAGCCACCATAACCGTAGATAGTACGAAGTATGTAAGTCGTATGCGCATAAATGCGGCAACCTCACCATAGGATTGTGTCACAAAGCCCACAATACCCAGAAAGATGTATTGCGCCACGATGACCGCCAGAAAAACAGCAATCACCGCCAGGGGTACATATATCATCATCTGCCCCGCTACGCCACCCACGCGCGAGATAGAGATAGAGGTAAGCAGACCGACAAAACATACGCCCAGCATAAACAGCTTGCCGAGTGAGCCATAAAATATATCGCTTCGGCGACGCTCGCCTGCGCGTCCCGTATGCTGAATCTTACTATTGAAGATAGACTCGAACAGAGCCTTTATATCATCGAAATAGCGGCAGACGCAGAAAAGGTGATAGACAAGCATCACCGCCACAAGCAGGTTGAATAGTTCATCGCTCCACCCTGCAAGGCTCCACCCGCCACGCTCTGCGAGCATAACCTCGGCATCGTAGAGAGGCGTAAGGCTCGGTGTAGCCACCGAATCGGCCATACTCACAACGCCCTGCGAGAGCGAGCTGCCGCCACCCAGTACGGCCTCCACGTCGGCATCGTGGTACATCTCACGCGCACGCTGCCACTCCTCCACAATCTGCGTGAAGGTTTGCGGCGAGGCGGCCTCGGCGTGGTGTGTCACATCGAGCGAATCGACAGGATACAACTCACCCGTCCAGCGGTCCGTCAAACGACGAAGCGCACGCTCGGAGAGTGTATCCAGACCCGTAAGACGTAATGTATCTGATACAAAAGCCACTATTCAAAAACTCTTTTAAGTGTTATGCGGAACGTTGTACCACGTCCCACCTCCGACTTGGCAACGGCAATCTTACCGTGGTGGTAATCCTCCACGATGCGTCGTGCCAACGACAATCCCAAGCCCCAGCCGCGGGTCTTGGTGGTAAATCCAGGGTCGAAGATACGCTTCCAGTTACCCTTCGGGATACCCTTACCCGTATCGCGCACCTCGATGATGACCGACTTCTCGTTTGACGAGAGCGTGACATCTATCTCGCCGTGACCCTGCATCGCATCCAGCGCATTCTTCATCAGATTCTCAACAACCCACTCGAACAGAGCCACATTAAGGTTTGCCTTCACGGGTGCGATGGCCAGACCGTTGTACGAGAGTGTAACGTTACGGGGCACACGCTTATGGAAGTACATCACCGTCTCGCCCACAACCTCGTTGACGCTATGCACCGTAAGGTCGGTCTCGGAGCCAATCTTCGAGAAGCGGTCAACAATCTTCATCAGATGCACCAAATCCTTATTCATCTCCTCCACTGCCGTGGGGTCAACCTCCAACGAACGAAGATACTCGGTCCAGCCCAACAGTGAAGAGATGGGCGTACCCAGCTGGTGGGCGGTCTCCTTTGCCAGTCCAATCCACACGCGGTTCTGCTCGTCCTGACGGGTAGATTGCAGGGCAATGTAGGTGAAGAGTATAAATATGAATATGATGAGCCACTGCACGTAGGGGAAGTAATATAGAGCCGTAAGCAACTGCGAGCGGCCATAGAAGATGATATGGCGTCGTCCCGTAGTCCACATCAGGCGCACCGTGCGTGGGGTGTTCTCTTCGGTCAGTTCGTTGAGTTTGCGGCGGAAACGCTCGGGGTCCTTGAGGATATCGTCGTCAATGCGGTTGCTCATCACAAGCGAGAGATTCTCGTCGGTGATGATGAAGGGGATATTGTTATGCGTACTTACAATATGCGAGATAAGCGGGTCCACGAGATAGTTACCAAACGCCTCGCGGCTCACGCGCTCCATAGCTGCCACCCACAACTCCACATCGTGTTGCTCCTTCTGGCGCAGCACATCAGCCAGCTGATAGGTGTATATTAGCGATACGGTGGCCAATACAACACCTATAACAATTACCGTTATACGGCTGCGGAACGATATTTTTTTAAGCCCGGGGAGTTTCATTTTCGCCTAACGATTAATTCTTTTCTGTATCCTGCTCGCTGAGAATCTTACTATAACGCTCGCCATCGCGCAACACGTCGATAGCCTTCATCACCGTGCTGTCGCTCACGAGATTATGCTCGACAACACCCTGATAGTAATTGTGGCGCAGCACAACATCGCCATTGATGAGGTCCATAATCTCGGCGCGGTAGTTGCGCAGGTTATCCATCTTCTGGTCCTTGAGCTTCGACTCAATCTGCTTCAGGTCGTCGGCAAAGTCGCTGTCATAGCGCTCCTCCTTCGAGGTCTTCTGCAACAGCTCCAGCGCCATACGTGTCTGCGACTCGTAGGGGACATCCTTGTCAGCCATAAACTTTACGAAATCCTCATAATCGGCATCCGTTATCGTGAAGCTCTTGTTATCGACCTTGAGCGAGGGGTTGCGGCGCATATACTCGTCCAGAAAATCCTCAATATATCCCAAGTTGTAGAGCATAACGGCAAAGGTCGAGATATAGTCGGGCGCAACCTTGATGTCGGGCATAAGACCCTTACCATCATATACCTTGCGGCCTGCCGAGGTGCGGAACTCGTTGATAAGCGAGTCGGGTACATTCTCATCCTTTCCGCCCGAGTGCGAGTAGTTTATACGCTGCACACAGCGGCCCGAGGGGATATAATATTTCGATGTGGTAATCTTGGCATAGGCGTTATAGCCCAGCGGCACCAGCGTCTGCACCAGACCCTTACCATACGAGCGCTGGCCCATCAGCACGGCACGGTCCATATCCTGCAACGCACCGCAGACAATCTCCGAGGCCGAGGCCGTATTGCCATTTATCAGAGCCACCAGCGGCAACTCACCCAAGACGGGATTCGAGTCGGTAGTATAGGTACGTGTAGAGCTCTCGGCACGCCCCTTCATTGTCAGCACCTTTGAGCCTTTGGGCACGAACATCGAGAGAATCTTCACCGCCTCGGCAACGCTACCACCGCCATTATCGCGGTAGTCGAGAATCAAGCCCTTCAGTTCACCCTTCTCGCGCAGGCGCTCCACCTCGGCACGCATATCGTCGTAGCAGCCATCGGTAAAGTCGTCGTGACGGATATATCCAATGCCATCGGCCACAAAGCCTGCATACGGCACGCCGGGGATTGCAATGCGCGCACGCTCAATCTCCATCTCCTCCACCTTGCCCGTCATAAGACGCTTAACGGCGAGCTTAACCTTCGTGCCGGGCGTACCCTTCAGGCGAGATGAAATCTGCTCGGTGGTACACTTGGTGACATCCTCGCCATCGATGCTGACGAACTTATCACCAATCTTCAGGCCCGCCAAATCGGCCGGCGAGTTCTTGTAGGGCTGCGCAATGACAACGCCACTGCTATCGCGCTTCATACGAATCGTTGAGCCGATACCGCCATACTTACCCGTAGCCTGCACCTCGAAGCTATCCATCTCCTTCTCGGACATATAGGTGGTGTAGGGGTCGAGGTTACGCACCATACCCAGAGCACCATCCTGCATAAGCTTGTCGGTGTCAACATCGTCAACATACTGCAATGTTATCTCGCGCATAAGATTAACCATAATCTCCATATTTCGGCCCAGGCCGAAATCATCGCGCGTAGCCCACACACCTGTCGCAACAGCCGCCACGACAAGTGCCACAAGGCCATATCTCTTCACACTCTTCATCTCTCGAAAAATTATCTTCCCATACGGTACACAACCTTCGCCACGCCGCGACGGATACCTGTGACATCTACCCACTGGCCATACTGCTCAACGGTAATCTCATCCTCGAACAGCATCACCAGACGGTCCAAAAAGCTATTGGCACGGAAGACCATACGGCCCTCGCTCTCCTCCTTGAGGCTGAAGCCCGCCACAGCAAACGTCTGCATAATGTAGTCGCGCTGCTCCTCCATATCGCACTCCACGCGACGCGTCATAAAGCCAAAGCGGGGATATGCGGCAGCCAGAACGATAACGGCAGCACCCAGCAACTTACCTCGCGTGGTGGCAAACGTGGCGACAACATAATCCCACATACTCACGTCCATACCCTTGGTGGTCATAATACTCAACCACACAACGCCTAAATACAAAACGCAGAAGGCCGCAAAATATTTCGCAGAGCGAATCAAATATTTCATAATCAACTTTTTATGTTTTATCAAATTAAAATTTCTCCTTAATAGCCTTTGCTACGCGAGCCATCAGCCACGCCGGTGTGGAGGTTGCGCCGCAGATACCCACGCTACTACACTCCTCAAACCACTCGGCCTGCAGCTCGCTCTCCTCCTCGATATTGTAGCAACGCTCGTTGGCCGTGCGGCAGACGTTGAACAGCACCTTGCCGTTGCTCGACTTCTTGCCACAGACAAAAATCACAACATCGAAACGTTTGGCAAACTCGCCCAGCGCCTTTTCACGATTCGACACGCGGCGGCAGATGGTATCATCAACCGTGAGCATACTCTCATCGCCCAAACGCACCTTCATCTGCTCGGCCAGCGACCAGAACAGACCTATACTCTGCGTGGTCTGCGAGAGAAAGAACACAGGACGAGAGAAATCGACCAGCTGCAAATCCTCCTCACGCTCCACAACGATTGTCGGCTGCTCCACCTGACCCGTAAGACCCACGACCTCGGCGTGACCTCGCTTGCCGAGAATCACAACCTGACCGCCGACGGCCTGCATCTTCTCGTGTGCTGCCACAACCTTACGCTGCAACTGCGCCACAACGGGGCACGTGGCATCAATGACGCGGATACCCAGCTCCTCGGCACGACGATAGGTTGTAGGGGGCTCGCCGTGTGCGCGGATAAAGAGGTCGCGGCCGCTCAGGCTCGCCATATCCTCGTGTGTAACCGTCTTCAGACCCAAAGCCTCCAGACGCTGCACCTCCATACGGTTATGGACAATATCGCCCAGCGAATAGACCTCGCCACCCAGCTCCGCAACGGCAGCCTCAGCCTTCGAGATGGCACGCACCACACCGAAGCAGAAACCCGAATTTTTATCTATCTCGACCAGCATCTCCTACGCATTTACAATCTTCTCATAGCGCTCCATAAACCACGCCATCTGCTCCTCTACGGTCATATAACTGTTATCCAGCACCACTGCATCCTCGGCCTGACGCAGCGGCGAGATAGCACGCTCCATATCGGCCTTATCACGCGAGATGACATTTTCGAGAATCTCCTCCATCGTAACCTTGTCACCCTTAGCCGTCAGCTCGGCATAACGACGCTCGGCACGCACCTTAGGCTCGGCTGTCATAAATATCTTCAGCTCGGCATCGGGGAAGACCACCGTACCAATATCGCGGCCATCCATCACAACACCTCTCTCGCGGCCCATCTGCTGCTGCATAGCGACCAGTTTTTCGCGTACCTCGCGGATAGAGCTTACGGAGCTTACGCAGTTGCTGACCTCGATAGAACGAATCTTGCCCTCGGCCAGCTCGCCATTGACATAGACATCGCTGGCACCACGCTCGGCATTAAAGCGGAACGAGATATTCACCTCGGGCAAGAGTGCCACAACGGCCGCCTCATCGACCTTGCCATCCAGGATTGCACCCTGCTCCAGAGCGTAGAGCGTAACGGCACGATACATAGCGCCCGTATCAATAAAAATATAACCCAGTCGCGCAGCGATAGCCTTCGCGAAGGTACTCTTGCCACACGACGAGAAGCCGTCGATGGCGATAACTATCTTTTGTGTTTGGTTTTTCATTATTTGGGAAGAATATCGAAAAAGGTTGAAATAATCGTATAGACGCCCAGCACGCCGATAATCACACCAGCAACGTGGTTGATGGTAAGCATATGGCGCGGGCGGAAGCGGCGGCGGAAGTAGTCGATGGTAAAGGTCAGACCCACCCACCACGCAGCGGCACCGGCAAAGAAGCCGAGGATGGTCATACTGCTACGTACCAGCGAGGCGATATCGCCCTCCGACTGCAGACCCACGTTAAACATCGCGAAGAAGGCCAGCAGGTAGGGAATAACCACAACGAAGTTGGCCAGCGTAAAGACAAACATAGAGGAGTAGTCCTGCCAGATGTTTGTCTTGCCGGCGCGGTTCTTACGAATCTGCGGCACGGGGTTTTGGAAGAATATATATACTCCCACGATGACCACAAATATACCGCCTACGACCTGCAAGATTGCGCTATACTCCTCTATCTGCGCCTGCAACATCGAGTAGAAGAAGAAGGCGATGATTGCCATCATCATATCGGCCGTAGCCACGCCCAATCCCGAAGCCAGTCCCGAACGCAGATTCTTGCTCAGCGTGCGCTGAATACAGAGTACGGCAACGGGCCCGACGGTAATCGAAGAGGCCAGACCGACACCCATACCTCGCAGGAAAATATCTATTGCACTTACTATCATCTTCAAAAAAATAGTTATCGAGGGTGCAAAGTTACGCATTTAATATGAAATATTAAAACTTATGCCGACACTTGGTGCGATTATTGCCAAAAGTGGCACTCGTATAGTCACAATCAGCACCCGCAAAAGCAAACGGCGAAGTGCACGCGAAAATTGTTGATAATTTATCGAAAACTTTGTCGTGCAGAGCGTATCGCGGGTGATAATAACAGCTACTTTTGTACAACAAAAATTTGCACGTATGGCAGAGTTTCAGAAACAGGGTCAGGGGATGGAGATACATCTCTCGGACGAGGTTGCACAGGGCAACTACTCTAATTTGGCGATTATCGCACACTCTTCGTCGGAGTTCATTATCGACTTCGCGGCAATATTGCCCGGTATGCAGAAGGCGAATGTCAAGAGTCGCGTGATTCTCACCCCTGAGCACGCCAAGCGTCTGCTGCTCTCGTTGCAGGAGAACATCACACGTTATGAGAGCAACATCGCAAAGATTGAGATTCACAAGCCGCAGCTCGCCAGCGAGGAGCCTATCCTGAATATGGGCCCGATGGGCAAAGCATAATCTTCCGCCGACAGGCGTCAATATAAGGACAAAATCAGTTGAGATAAGAGCTGCCACTTGTGTGACGGCTCTTATTGTTTTGAGAGGTGTTATAACACTTATAGCACCTATAACACTTATTACGTCAAAAGCCAGACGCCAAAAGAGCCATTTTATACAATTTCTGCAACCACGAAGTTGCTGCCTCCTATAAAAATCATATCCCGCTCGGTGGCCATCTCACGGGCTCGCGCAAGAGCCTGAGCAACCGTGGAGCATACCTCGCCCTCAAGGCCATAAGTGGCTGCCGTTGCAGCAAGCGCAGCTGCGGGCAGGGCACGCGGCGAGGAGGCCTGCGTGAAGATATAATATGCCTTGCGAGGCAGGAGCGGAAGGATGTCGTCAATAGACTTCTCCTTGGCAAAGCCAATGATGCATATCTGCTGCTCATAGTGTTCGGCAAGGCGGTGCAGCTCGTCTGCCACATATTTGATTCCGTGGGCATTATGACCCGTATCGCACACCGTATATGGACTGTCCGAGAGTCGTTGCCAGCGGCCCGCCAACGATGTGGTCTTCGTCACCTCGGCCATACCCTCAACGAAGGCACGGCGGGGGATGGTTATCTGCGTGTGGGTGTCGAGATAGTCGGCCGTAGCGGCAGCCGTAACCACATTGTGGCACTGGTACTCGCCCACAAGGTCCATATTAATCTCGAAGCGGTATGCATCACGCTGACGACTCAGAACAACGTGCTGATAATCGCGCTCACGACGATGCTCCACAACCTCGAAAGCCTGCTGGGCATATATCAAACGTGAGTCGAGCTCGGCGGCACGCCCCTCGAAGACGTGGTTATACTGCTCGCTTGCCTCGCCCAAAACGATGGGGACACGCGGCTTGATGATACCGGCCTTCTCGCCGGCCACCTTCTCTATCGTATCACCGAGCAAGTCGGTGTGTTCCAGTCCGATATTTGTCACTATGCTCACCTCTGGTGTGATTACGTTTGTTGCATCCAGACGACCACCCAGGCCCGTCTCAATGACAGCCACCTCGACATCGCTCGCAGCAAAAAAATCGAAGGCCATAGCCGTGGTCATCTCGAAGAACGAGAGGTCCAGCTCGCGCATCTTAGCCTTATGATTTGCTACAAAATCGACCACCCCGCGCTCGGAAATCATCTCTCCATCCACGCGCATACGCTCACGGAAATCGCGCAGATGTGGTGAGGTGAACAACCCTACGCGGTAGCCTGCGTGCTGCAACACCGAGGCCAGCATATGCGACACGGAGCCCTTGCCGTTGGTGCCGGCAACGTGGATTGTATGATAGTTATTCTGCGGGTCGCCGAGATAGTGGCAGAATTCACGAATACGCTCTAAGCCAGGCTTATAGGCGTCGGCACCCACCTGCTGAAACGAGGGGGTTGTGGTGAAGAGGTATTCGATGGTTTGAGCGTAGTTCATAGCTTATACTAAATGATTTTTACGACGTATGCGGTAGGCGACAAAATACAACACGCCCAAGAATGTGAGCAGCAGACCCATACGGCCCAGCCAGTCGCCATAAGTAACGTATGCCGTTGTGCGGCTGCCAACCTCCACATCTGCGCTCAGCACGCCACGCTTATCCCAATCCAGACGCTGCTCCACATCGCCACGCGAGGTAATAAATCCCGACACGCCCGTATTGGCACTACGTGCTACGGCACGGCGTGTCTCGATGGCACGCAGACGGCAGAAGTCGAACAGTCGCTTATGCCCAGGAGTATTACCCCACCAGCCGTCGTTCGACATCACAAGCATCACCTCGGCACCCTCGCGCACGAAGCGGGCGAAACAGTCGCCATATAGGCCCTCATAGCAGATAGCAGGGCCAGCCTTCACACCACCCTTCTCAAATACGGTGGGCTTGTCGTTGCGGCCCAACTGACCTGTGACACCGCCCAAATTAATCAGCTCGCTCAGGCTCTTGAACCACCACGGCATAGTCTCCACGCCCACAACGAGGCGCATCTTGTGGTGTACATCCCCCGCGCCATCGCCATTGATGGCTATGGCCGAGTTATAGATATCGAAATAACCACCCACATTTCCACGCGCCGTAGAGGATGGTTTCTGGCCATAATCGTACTCCTTCATCGTCGATGCACCCACCGCAACCATCACCTGCGGGCGATGCTGCGTAAGAATCGTATCAACAATCTGCACCGCAATATCACTCTGCGGCTCGTCGTCATCCACCATATTGGGCAGAGCCGTCTCGGGCAGAACGATAATCTTCGCGTCGGCAGGGGTCTGCGATATCAAATCGACAATATTCTGCATCTGTCGCGTGGCCGTATTATTGAACTTCTCATCGTAGCAATCCACATTGGGTTGCAGCACGGCGACCTTCACGCGCTCACTCTGCGGCTCGTAGCTCCAATAAATCACCAGCGACACCACAACGGGCAACAGTGCCACCACGCCAGCACGCACCGCAGGCCACTTGGCTCTCTGCTTAAGAGCCTCAAAGATAGCGATATTGCTCAGCAGCACCCACAACGTGCCGCCCAGCACACCCGTATATTCATACCACTGCACCGCCCACGTAGAGCCCGAGAAGCCGTTACCCAGCGCCAGCCACGGGAACGAAAGCACCTCAGTGTGGATATAGAGATACTCGGTAGCCAGCCACGCCGCAACTAAAATTGTGTAGGCCACCGACTTGGGGGCACGCTTAGAGATGTAGTGGTAGAGCATAAAGGCCACTATATTCCAGAACGTGGAGATGATGGTTGCTGCGATAGGGCCGATGGGTGTTGCAATCCATATCCACCACACCGTAGCCACATTCCACAACACAAAGGTGAGTGACGCCCACCCAGCCATACGCCACCAATCGCGCGCAGAAGAGGAGTAGCCATCGCTGATATATAGCAGCGGAACAAGTGCCACAAGAAGAGTGAAACCGCTCGCACCCAGCCATCCCACCGAGAGCAGAACGACCGAGGCGAGAATATATAGTAGTTTTCGTTGCATAAGGCAAAATATTTCTGCAAATATACTTAAACACGCGCGAAGCACAAAATTTTTATTTTGCGATTCACAAAACACTTTTTTATATTTGTAGAAGAAAAGAGTATTTACCGCTTAAAACATATCAAGTATGAGCCAATCACAAGAGAATTACATCGTCGGCATAGGCGAGGCGTTGTGGGATATGCTTCCCGAGGGCCGCAAGATAGGCGGTGCGCCAGCCAATTTCACCTATCACGTTTCGCAGTTCGGACTCGACGCCGTGGCCGTAAGTGCCGTGGGTGATGATGCGCTGGGCGAGGAGATACGCCAGACATTCGCCGAGAAGGAGTTGCAGACTCACATTGCGACCGTGCCCTACCCCACAGGTACTGTGGAGGTTACGCTCGATGGCAAGGGCATCCCGCACTACGACATCTGCGAGGGTGTGGCCTGGGACAACATCCCCTTCACGGCAGAGCTTGAGGCGCTGGCTCACAACACCATAGCCGTATGTTACGGCACGCTGGCACAGCGCAACTCTGTATCGCGCCAGACCATAGAGTCCTTCATCGAGGCTATGCCAGCCGAGGGTATAAAGATTTGCGATATAAATCTGCGTGGCACATTCTATAACAAGGAGGTTATCGAGTCCTCAATGCGCAAGTGCGACATTCTGAAAATCAACGATGAGGAGATTGTCGAGGTGTGCCGATTGTTAGGCATTGAGTTCACTGCGCAGCGCAGCGCAGCGCTCTGTCTGATGGAGCGTTACGAGATTGATATGCTGATTCTTACGTGCGGCACCGAGGGTAGCTACATCTTCTGTATGGATGGCACCGAATCGTTCCTGCCCACGCCGAAGGTTGCGGTGGCCGACACGGTGGGTGCGGGCGACTCGTTTACGGGTGCATTTATCGCCGCGCTGCTGATGGGCAAGGAGGTGAAGAAGGCGCACGCGCTGGCCGTAGAGGTGTCGGCATACGTCTGCACGCAGAATGGAGCAATGCCCGAGCTACCCGAAAAAATCATTGATAAATTGTAGAGATGAAAAAGTATTTATACCTCATATTTTTAACCCTCACGATGGCAAGCTG
Source organism: Rikenellaceae bacterium (assembly GCA_015059845.1). GTDB lineage: Bacteria > Bacteroidota > Bacteroidia > Bacteroidales > Rikenellaceae > Alistipes. The sequence goes on from SUZR01000009.1 coordinate 74,811, forward strand.
CAACAGACATTTCACCCCCAACGAGCAGGCTACGATACGCGCTGGAGAGGGGGATATAATGTACGTGCTGAGTGTTGCCGAGGCGGACGACTCGTTGCGTCTGCGTGAGAAGTGTCTGCCCGTGAGCGAGCAGATGCTTCATAGTGAGGATTATGCCCTGCTGCGCCGCCGTATGCTGGCCACGGTGCAAAATCCTGAGAATGAGGGTGTCGGCATTGCCGCCCCACAAGTGGGCATAAGCCGCCGTATGGTTGCCGTGCAGCGTTTCGATAAGGAGGGCGAGCCATTTGAGTTCTTCCTCAACCCCGAGATTGTGGAGTTTATCGGCGAGAAGAAGGATGGCGGCGAGGGCTGCCTCTCCGTTCCTGAGATTTATGGTAATGTGGAGCGCTGGCAACACATCCGCCTACGCTACCGCGACGAACAGTTTGTCGAGCGCGAGGAGGAGGTCGAGGGCTTCACGGCCGTAATCTTCCAGCACGAGCTGGACCACCTGGATGGCAAGCTCTTTATCGATTATCTCAATAACGTGGAGTAGCTCTATCTGAGCGTAAAGCGCAAGCCGAGGTTAAGGTTGAAGTTGAGCGGCTGCTCGCCATAGATGGTCTGCACCGCACTGCCATTATCAAACCAATAACCCACGCCCGGCTCAACATAGAGGCCCACCAGCGGCGAGAGGTTTACCTGCGCACCCGCCGAGGCCATTACGGAGAATTGCAACTCATCGACCATCAGGTCGCGGCGTTGCGATTTTTCATTTTTGCCGTTTATCGTGTAGGTAGTCTTGACGCTTCCCGACACGCACTTCTCCAACATAGCACCTGCCGAGAGATAGACCACAAAGCGTTTGTTCGACCAGAGGTTATACACACCGCTTACGGGCAGACCGAGGTAGTGCAGCGACTGTCTGTCGGTCGAATAGTTGCTCGTGTGTCCCATCTGCGAGCGCGAGTGTAGCATCGAATAGACGACACCACTCTCCACAGCCCAGCGGTCAGTAATATGGTATCGCAGCGTGAAACCAAACTTCACGGGTTGGCTATGGTGTATATCCGTTTGCAGCGACTCCTTGCTATCGTAGAGTAACATATCGCCTCCCGTGCCCGCCGCAAGCAGGCTACTGCTCTTATCCCCAAACAGAGAGGAGTTCACCTGAAACACCTGCTGCGTGCCGTGTGCTGTATAACCGGCCGCCGAGCCCGATGCAAAAACATTGGCCGAGAGGCGTGAGGTGGTGCGCTTCTCGCTCGGCTGCAACATAGCGTAATAATTATTTCTCTGGCGCTCCGTCGTTACGCGTTTTTCCGCAGGCTTTGAGGGCTTCTCTTCTGCGGGTTGTGTGTTTTCTTCTTTGGTGAGTTGCGTTTCTTTCTCCTCGACATATGCAGGCAATAACTCAGCTGAAGCCTGCTCCGAGGGTTGCTCCACTGTAACTTGCTTTACGAGCTGCGCGGCTCTTTTCTGCGAGGTTGCCTGTGCGAGTTCTGCAACGGGCGGCAGCTCCTCGGTCGGCACCTCCGCCAATACTTCGTTCTGCTCGGCTGAAAATACTCGCTCCACCTCGGCCATCAGCTCCTCCTCAGACTGCAACGGTCTATCCAACAACAGATAACCTCCTGCCACAACAGCTACAGCCGCCGCCACAGCCGCCCATCGGCGCCAGCCTCTCAGGGGCACGACAGAAGCAGGCTGCGATGCGGGCATCGCCTCCATTATCTGCTCGAAAAGAGCCTCGGGCGCAGGGGACTCATACTCGGCCATACGCTCGCGCAGGTCATCACTCCATCGGCTATTCATAGGTTAATCTGTTATTTGTTTTATACTCATTTATTTTTCTTGCCAAAATCGCTTTGGCGCGGTGCAGCTGCGAAGCGGAAGAGCTCTCGCCTATGCCCAGCAGCGAGGCAATCTCGCGGTGGCTGCGCTGCTCGAAGACGTAGAGGTTAAAGACGGCGCGGTAGCCGGGTGGCAGTTCGCGTATCATTCGATGTATAACCTCTATTGGTATCTGCCCCACGTCGGGCTCCTCCTCGATAGGCAGCGTGAGCGACTCGATGGGCAAGGTCGCTATCGCACCCCGCAGATGGTCCAGAGCCACATTCACCACGATGCGTGTCATCCACGCCCGAAGCGAGCCAGCGCCGCGATACTCGAACGAGGAGATAGATGTAAAGATACGCACAAAACTCTCCTGCAACACATCGCGCAACGTATCGTCATCCACATAACGTCCGCCCACAGCCGTCAGGTAACGTATATGACGGTCGTAGAGCTCCCTCATCGCCGCACTGTCACGACGCTGAACAAGCTCTACAATTTGGGTTTCGTCTATGTTTTTGAGGTGAGGCATAATGTTTTGTGCGCGGGCTTACGCGACAAAGAGTGCTACTCCATCTTGATAGCTGAGGTAGCTACCTGCACTGATTCATTGCTGCTTGACGAGTCGCCATAGAGGGGGAACTCCACCGACTTCTCGCCCGAGAATGACATCCACACCAGCTTGAGCTTCTGGTTGGGGTCGTCGCTCTGGGGCAGGCTACGCAAATCGAAAGCTACCAGACCATCGACCATATTGCCCGTGGTATCTTCACCCGCATTATGACGCAGGCGCACCTCATAAGGATTATCAGGGTTGACACCCTTCACAAGATTCATAAGGTGTGTTGTACCCAAACCGCTTGAGAGGGTGCGGAAGCGCAGCGTGAGGTAACCATCCTCAACCAACGTAACCCAATCCTTGACAATCTCCAGAGGGTCGTCGCCCAGATACTCCTGCGTAAGGTTGCCGTGCTGCACGGGCTGCTTGGTAAGAATCTCATCCATCCACACAACACGTACGGCGCGAGTGTAGGGCGCAGGGTCGTCCGAGGTCTCCAGATAGTTAATCAAGGCACGCACGGGGGCAGTACCATAGGGTGAGCCTTTGAGATTTACGGGGCGGAGGGTTGTGGTGTTGTCGAGCTGAAGATAGCACGAGTTTGCATCTACGGGTTTAACGGTAACCAACGCCGTGGGGTAGATATCGCCGATGGTATAACCCTCCGTAGTGTCACAAGAGGTGAAGCCATTAGCCGCAATAAGGGCGATGAAGGCCAGAGATAAAAATTTAAGTCTTTTCATAGTTTTTTATTGTTTTTGTTACTCTTTCGTTTTGTTTTCACTCTATTAAACGCAAAAATAAGAAAACCTTGCACGGCGCAAGATACTTTTTTTTCGTTTTATAAACTACTCGTGAAGGAAAAAAGAGCGGAGCCACGAAAAAATTTTGTTCTACGCGCGCGTTGTAGTATATTTGCAGTAAGAATATTTCGTTATGACAAAGACGATAAATATCAGCTACTGTCACTGCTCGCTCGACGAGCTTGCGGCCGCAGACCGACAGCTTGTGGAGGCGGCTTTTGAGGCTACACGACAGGCCTATGCGCCCTTTTCGGGCTTTCGGGTGGGTGCTGCAGCACGCCTGCGCAGCGGTGAGATAATCACGGCGGCCAACTGCGAGAGTGAGGTTTTTCCCTCGGGGCTGTGTGCCGAGCGGTCGCTGCTCCACTACTACGCCACGAACTACGCCACAGACCCCATCGAGGCCCTTGCCATTGCCTCCGACCCCTCGGAGAGGGAGTGCTACCCCTGCGGAGCGTGTCGGCAGGTGATACTGGATGCGGAGCGGCGTCAGCAGAGCCCCATACGCATCATTATGGCGGGCGGCGGAACAGCCACAACGGTGGAGAGTGCCGAGAGTCTGTTGCCGTTTACTTTTAGATTATAAAAATTAAGAAGTTATACAACCGCGAGGGTTGCAATCTAAGGAGCTGCTTGCAGCGACCGAAGTCCCCTCCCGAGGAGGGAATTTAGGGGAGGGTAAGAGTTGTAAATGCGGCCAGCGGCCGCAAGGTATGCCTTCATTAGAGAGGAAACCGACCCTACTATTTGTAACTACATTAAACTATGATACACCCAAAAGATATTCTTTACGAAGACAACCACATTATCGTGGTGAATAAACGCTGTGGCGATTTGGTGCAGCCCGACCGCGAGACGGAGGAGGCGCTGGAGAACGACATCAAGGCGATGATTAAGGTGCGCGACCATAAGCCCGGAGATGTTTTCCTCGGCGTGGTGCATCGCATCGACCGCCCCGTAAGTGGTGCTGTAGTCTTTGCCAAGACCTCGAAGGCACTCACGCGACTGAACGAGATGATTCGCAGTGGCGAGATACACAAGACCTACTGGGCCATCGTCGAGGCACGCCCCGCACAGGAGGAGGGCTCACTCACCCACTACATCGTGCGTGATGGCCGTACAAACCGCTCACGTGCCTACGACAAGCCCAAGGCAGATGGCAAGAAGGCTATGCTCAACTACCGCGTGCTGGGTTGCTCTACACGTTACACCTTGGTGGAGGTGGAGCTGCTCACGGGTCGTCATCATCAGATACGCGCCCAGCTATCGAAGATTGGCTGCCCCATCAAGGGCGATTTGAAGTATGGCGCTAAGCGTTCAAATCCCGATGGAGGTATCTCGTTGCATTCACGCCGCGTGGAGTTCATCCACCCCGTACGCAAGGAGCAGGTGAGCATCACAGCCCCCGCGCCGAAGGATAATTTGTGGGAGTTTTTTGAGAGTATGTAGCTATGAGATTGTTGATTCAACGCGTAACGGAGGCCTCGGTTACAATCGAGGGCCGTGTACACTCCGAGATAGGCAAGGGCCTGATGGTGCTGGTCGGAATCGAGGAGGCCGACACACAGGAGGATATAGATTGGCTGACGGGAAAACTCCTGCGCCTGCGCATCTTTGACGATGAGGCGGGGGTGATGAATCTTGACGTGCAGCAGGTCGGTGGCGAGGTGATGGTGGTGAGCCAATTCACACTGCACGCCTCGACAAAGAAGGGCAACCGCCCCTCATACTTCCGCGCGGCGGGTGAGGCTATATCGCGCCCGATGTACGAGAAGTTTGTAGCATCGGTGGAGCAGGCTCTTGGCAAAAAGGTTGCTACGGGCGAGTTTGGTGCCGATATGAAGGTGGCGCTGGTGAACGACGGGCCGGTAACGATTTGGATTGATTCGCGTAACAGAGAGTAAGATGAGAAGAAGAACACAGAAGTTAGGTGGCCGCAGGACCATTATATATATAATAGTAATCGTTCTGCTCGTGGCGGGCAACTACCTCTACGACAACTTCGCCCCCGAGCGTGCCGAGGCATCCGAGGCCGAGGCAGTAGAGATGGAGGAGGAGATGGCGGAGGAGATGGCGGAGGAGGTTGAAACGACTAATACGCAGCCTGCCGCAACGCAACCCTCAGCCGCAGCTAAGGACAAAACATCACACGCAGGCTGGGCCGAGCTACCCTCGCAGAGGAGCAGTAATGACCTATATGTCGTTAGCCATATGTGCAGCGACAAGCTGCGCAACTATACGGTATGCTACTCGCGCGAGCAGCGTGCCCCGCTATGGGTGGCAGCCCCTGTGCATCGGTCGTACAAGGGAAGCGTGAAGCGTGTGGATAACTACGACTACGACCCCAAGTTGCCCGTAAACATACAGTCACGCCTGAATCGTTCGTATGGCGACTACACGCGTGGCCACATCTTAGGCTCGGCCGAGCGCACCGCCACACGCGAGATGAACAACCAGACCTTCTACTCATCGAACATTGCGCCACAGCTGCGCGAGGGTTTCAACGAGCGAGGTGGAGCGTGGAATAACCTGGAGTATTTTGTTGACCGTCAGATATGTAACGATACACTTTACGTCGTAACGGGCTGCATCTACGACAACTACACTGCCGCCGATGGTACCAATATTAAGATGCGAAAGACCACAAACAAGAACGACGGCGAGCGTGTAGGCGTGCCTACGGCCTACTACAAGGCACTTTTGCGCACAAAGTCGGGCCGCACGGGTAAGAGCGTGATGGAGTGCAAGGCCTCGGAGCTGAAGTGTGCGGCATTTATCGTGGCGCACCGCTCGGACGCGGGACACAAGCCATCGGTGGAGGATATGATTTCGATAAAGGAGCTGGAGCGTCTGACGGGCGTAAACTTCTTTGCCAACGTACCCAACGCCCCCGAGAGCAAGGCCGAGGCTAAGGATTGGGGATTGTAAAATGAAAAACACAAGAATATGGATATAGCACAAGCAAAACGTAAGGAGAACATAGCCGAATACATCCTCTACCTCTGGCAGCTGGAGGATTTACTGCGTGCGCTGCAGTTCAGCCCCGAGGCTATCTACTCGCAGCTGGTGGCACCCCGCCAGGTGGAGGAGGAGCAGAAGCACATCTACCTGCTATGGTATATGGATATTGTAAACCTGCTGCGCAAGGAGGGCAAGGAGGAGAGTGGCCATCTGGAGCATACGCTGCACCTGATTGGCGATATGCATAACCTCCACCTGCAACTGATGCAGAACCCCGTAGGTGAGCATTATCGCAAGACCTTTGCGCAGCTCGCACCCCAGCTGCCGCAGCTACGTGCGATGGTGAAGAAGGAGAATATTTCGGATACCGAGCTGGCCTTCCGCGCACTCTATGCAGCGATGTTGTACCGCATAAAAGGCGATGCGAAACGTGCCGAGGCAATCAAGGATACCATCGAGCTGGTGTCGCCCGTGGTGGGTGAGCTGGCGGCGATGTACGGCAAGGTGGAGCGTGGCGAAGTGGACCTTTTCAAGGATATGTAGCCTCGAAAATAGCCCTCAAAAGCCGCTCCGAGGGGCTTTGAGAGGCAAAAACACTATGGCAGAGCCATTTTTATTCGTAAATATTTTGCGTTTTCGGAAAAAACGTTTTACCTTTGCACCTCGCAAAGATTATGCTACGGCAAAATCTGCGCGAATATGTGAAACAAACACAAAAACGATATCGTTATGGCAATGAAAAGAACTTACCAGCCTTCTCGTCGTAAGAGAATCAACAAGCACGGATTCCGTCAGAGAATGGCTACTGCTAACGGCCGCAAGGTATTGGCAGCGCGTCGCGCTAAGGGACGCAAGAAGTTGACCGTATCTGATGAGTCAACATTCAAGTATGCTTAATTTTCCGATTTCGTCGGAAAAATAAGAGGGGAACGGACGCGTTCCCCTCTTATTTTTTACCCTCCCCTAAATCCCCTCCTTGGAGGGGACTTCGGTCGCCGCAAGCGGCTCCTGCGGGGGAGGTAATAATAAATATAAGTATTATACCTATAACTCTTACACCCCCTATCCTCCTATAAACTTTACTCCCTAATACTCTATTCAGGCACAATTTATGCTCCGCGTAGGGTATGAGACTAAGAACACCATTTATAGCAGCCTTCACCGTCGGTCTTACGGCACTGATTATATCCTACCTGCTCAGCCTGCGCTTTCCTGCTGAGCCGACCGACTACCTATGGTACGACTCGCTCCAGCAGTTAGGCGAGTTAGGACGTGCGAAGTATCGCCAGAGCCACCGCTACGGCGAGTATGCCCAGCGTGCCGAGCACGACTCTTTGCACCACCTTGCCACGCTCTTTCGCGCTATGGCCTACGCTGACAACGTGCAGTGCAACAACTGCCGTAAGGCAATAGAGTCGTTAGGAGGCCGCTTTCACGCTCCCGTGCTGCTCCCCTCCGAGCGGCAACACACGCACGAGCATCTGCGTGCAGCCCTAAACGAGAAGTATGAGATACACAACGGCCCGACAGCACCCTGCATACGGCGGGCCATAGACGAGGGCAACCGTTACGTGGCACGGCTGATAACGTGGTGCGATGCGAGCGACATAAAACAGATACTAATCATCGAGCGCGAGATAGACAACATCGGCCATCACGCATCACTCACGCCATCACACGGGTATCGCGTATGCCCCACCTGCGGAGCTATAAGCGACGAGGGGCTGCAATCGTGCTTCTGCCCACACTGTATGACCGACAGCAACCGATTCGTAGTGTTTCGCTGACATCACGAGGTGCGCGCCTCAACCATATACACAAAAAGAGGGTGTCCAACACTATGGTTGGCACCCTTCATTTTAGAAGTCGTATAACGAGTGGTATTTTTAGGCTTGCGAAGTCCCAAGAAACCGCAGTTTACTCTACGTAAATGAGGATTTCGAGGGCGAGCATAACGTTGCGTTTAAGCGAGGGCAGAGGGTGCTTGCACACTTTGCCGAGCGAAGCAACGAAAAGAAACTTAACGCCAAAATCACCTTGTTAAACGGCTTCATAATCATTGCAAATACTATAAGCCGAGTTCTGTACCTCTCACGAGGCCTCTATCATTTATCTACGACTGTGGTCACCCACAGCCTCTAGCAACCTACCCCCCGACATTGGACGAGCAACCCTTAATTGTCGGTATACGTGGTCTTGCAACCCGCAAGGCGTACGGCCGGTGAACATTGCTGCCACCGCGGTGGGCTCTTACCCCACCTTTTCACCCTTACCTGCCAGCCAAAGCCGACATAGGCGGTTATTCTCTGTTACGCTACTACACCCTTACGGACATCGAGCCGTTAACTCGTGCGGTGCTCTGCGTTGCTCGGACTTTCCTCTCCCCTTTCGGGCAGCGATAGAGCGTATTTCCAATTTTTTACAGGATAAGCCCGCTACTCTTGCTAATGGGCGTTATCCCAATATTTTTAGGCATACTATCGAATAAGGCCCTTCGGCTAATCACGGTAGTACCGCCTGCCTGAACAAACGGACCTTATCCTAATATTTTTAGGTACACTATCGAATAGCGACCTTCGCCTAATCACGGTAGTACCGCCTGCCTGAACAAACGGACCTTATCCCAATATTTTTAGGCATACTATCGAATAGCGACCTTCTCTCCTAATAATCCTTAGCGTGGACTATTTCAAAGTTTGCTCGACAAGCGTAACGACAAAACAGCCCAATTTGCCAATTTTTACTTAACTACGGGCTTTATATCCTTAATACGCAGCTGCGTAGTTACCGTTCCGCGATAGTGATTCTCCACAATCTGGTAGCACACATCAATCGGACGTCCCGAGCGCACCCACTCGTAATGCGTGGGCTGCTGGAAGGCGATAGTCTGGATGGTGGTGTTCGGCTTCTGCTTCTGCACCAAATCCATACGCAGATGCTCCATATCCGCTCCCACCAACTTCGCCTCGCCGTGGGCACTCGCTCCATACGTCGCAAAGACGGGAGCCGTATTACCCGGGCCGAAGGGCTGGAAGCTGTTGAGCTGGCGGTGGAACGCAGGCGTGATATCCGAGAAGAGCAACTCGCTATCCACATCTACCTGCGGCACCAGAATCTGCGGGTCGATATGCTTCTCCACATAGTCGTTGAAGCGCTCCTTGAAGGCCTCAACATTCTCGGGACGCATCGTAAGACCTGCGGCGTACATATGTCCACCGAAGTTTTCAAGCAAATCCGAGCACGACTCCACAGCCTGATACAGGTCAAAGCCGGGGACAGAGCGTGCCGAGCCTGTAACGAAGCCGTTGCTCATCGTCAGCACCACCGTAGGACGGTAGTAGGTCTCGATAAGGCGCGAGGCAACGATACCCACGATACCCTTCATCCACTTGGGATTGTAGATAACCGTACACTTGCGGTTCTTCAGGTGGGGATTCGACTCAATGTAGTCGTGCGCCTCCTGCGTAACGCTGCGGTCGATGTTCTTACGGTCCTGATTGTAAGAGTCAATAACATCACAGAACTCACGCGCCTGACGCTCGTTACCCTCAACGAGCAACTCCACAGCGGCAAAGCCTCCGCTCGGAGCGGCATTCTCATCGTTCTCGTCCATACGCATACGCCCTGCGGCGTTTATACGCGGACCAATCTTAAATACAATGTCGTCGATAGTGATAGCCTGACGGTCCAGACCACAAATCTTGATTATCGACAACAGACCCGACGACGGCATACGGTTCAAACGCTCCAAACCATAGTAGGCAAGGATACGATTCTCGCCCGTAAGCGGTACGATGTCGGATGCAATACTTACCACGAGCAGGTCCAACAGATGCTCAATCTCCTTAAACGGAATACCGTGCTTCTGCGCATAAGCCTGCACGAGTTTGAATCCCACGCCACAACCTGACAACTCGTTGAACGGGTAGTTACAGTCGTTGCGCTTCGGATCCAGAACTGCTACGGCCGAGGGAATCTCGTCGGCCGGAAGATGGTGGTCGCAGATAATGAAATCCACGCCCTTCTCCTTCGCATAAACAACCTTTTCTACGGCTTTAATTCCGCAATCCAGAGCAATGGCGAGCGTTACACCCTTGCGGGCCGCAAAGTCAATGCCCTTGACCGAAATGCCGTAACCGTCGTTATAACGATCGGGAATGTAGAAAACAAGGTTCTTGTGACCTATCTGCCTCAAAAACTTATAAACCAGCGCCACGGCTGTCGTACCGTCCACGTCATAGTCGCCATAAACCATAATCATCTCGTTGTTTGCGACGGCGCGCTCGATACGCTCGACTGCTCGCTCCATATCCTTCATCAGGAAGGGGTCGTGCAGGTCCGAGAGCTGCGGGTTAAAGAATTTATTGGCCTTCTCTACGGTGTCTATGCCTCTCTGCACAAGTAGGTTCGTGAGAACGGGCGACATTCGGAGGTGCGTAGCAAGACGCTCCACCGCCTCCTTCTCGCCGTTGGGTCTCACTACCCAACGCTTCTCTATAGGCATAACTTACAATTTTATTATTTATATATTTCAATTTTTAATTTTTCGCTTAAATGTTTTACAATCTGGCTTTTAACCAGCTCCATATCCACCTCGTGGCCAAGCTCCTTGCGTAGGCTCGTAACACCTCTATCGACAAAGCCGCAGGGGTTGATATGTGAAAAATATCTCAGGTCGGTGTTCACGTTCAACGCGAAGCCGTGCATCGTAACATAACGGCTCGAACGCACACCAATGGCGCAAATCTTTCTTGCGCGCGGGCTGTCGCCCTCAATCCAAACTCCCGAAGCACCCGCCACGCGGCCCGCCTCGATGCCCCACTCTCGGCAGAGGTCGATAACAGCCCCCTCCAGAGCGTCGATATAATCTCTCAGGCCGATGCCTATCCTCTCCAAATCCAGAATAGGATAACCCACCACCTGACCCGGGCCGTGGAATGTGACATCACCGCCGCGGTCGATGTGGAAGAACTCGGCACCAATGGAGCGCAAATAGCTCTCCGAGACGAGCATATTCTCGTCCTTGCCGCTTTTGCCTAATGTGTAAACGGGATTGTGTTCGACCAGAAGTAGCCACCCAGCCTCGCGCTCAATCTGCGCGCGTGCCTCAGCGTCGCCCGCCTTGGCGGCAAGCATACGCTCGAAGAGCAAGCGCTGATAGTCCCAGCACTCGGAGTAGCCCATAAGGCCTAAGTCTTTGTACAATATCTCCTTCATTTCGGTCAAAAGCCTGCTAATATGCAACGTGCCATCGGCCGAAGTAGAGCAAACCGCTTTAGAGCTTTCTAAAAAACTCTACCCTCTGGATTTGCGAACGCTCTCCAGAGCGGCGTCAGCCAGATATGACGAGCGCACCATAGGGGCGCTGGCACAGTAGCTGAAACCCATCTCAAGAGCCTGAGTGCGGTACCATTCAAATTTCTCTGGAGTGATATACGCCGCAACGGGATAGTGCTCCATAGAGGGTCGTAGGTACTGACCAAGCGTCACAATCTCGACACCCGCATTGCGCAGGTCTCGAAGGGTTTGCAATACTTCATCATCGCTCTCGCCAAGTCCGACCATCAGTCCACTCTTCGAGACTGCACCCGAGGCGGAGATAATCTCCAGCGTACGCATACTTGTGCGATACTTCGCACGCGCACGTACCAGCGGGGTGAGTCGCTCGACGGTTTCGATGTTGTGCCCGATAATATCGGGCTTGGATGCAGCCACAATCTCTATTAAATCGGCCCTTGCATCCAAATCGGGAATAAGGAGCTCAATTGTTGCGTCGGGATTACTACGACGGACGGCCTCCACCACTGCGGCCCAATGCTGGGCACCGCCGTCGGGAAGGTCATCGCGCGTAACAGAAGTCACGACAACGTGTCGAAGTCCCATAAGCCTCACACTCTCGGCCAACTTCTCCGGCTCGGAGGCATCGGGGGCAAGGGGTATGCCTGTCTTTGTCGCGCAGAATCGGCATCCGCGGGTACAAATATCGCCCAGAATCATAAATGTAGCCGTCCTACGACGCCAGCACTCGGCCTTATTAGGGCAGAGGCCACTGCTACAAATCGTATGCAACGAGTGCTCCCGAACGATACGCTCGACTTCGGCCGACTCCTCGTTACTTTGCAGACGGATTTTTAACCACTGGGGCTTCTTCAGCACATTTACCTTGTCATAAAACTTCGGCATTTTAAGTTCATTATTTTCCAATTGATGCAAAGATACTAAAAAAATCAAAAGCATCACTATTTTTTCTTAAAAAATGACTGCCCGCACTAAAAAAATTACTACTTTTGTTCTATCACAGCCACATATTGGCACAAAAGCAGTTTTACAGATGAAAGAGGCTCTAAAATTTTATAAAGATTTCCCCAAGGAGGGTATCGTTTTCGTGGACATCATTCCACTCCTGCAAGACAAAAAAATATTCACGCAGCTCATCGCTGAGATAGGCGACAAACTCACCGCTCCCAACATCGCGGCACCCGAGGCGCGAGGCTTTCTGTTCTCGGCTCCGCTGATGGTTGCAAAAGAGGAGGTGCAGACGATTATCCCCATTCGCAAGAGTGGCAAACTGCCTTACAATGAGGGAGATTTGTGTGACGTAGAGATTGAGAAGGAGTACGGCTCAGACCACCTCTTCTACCGCCTGAGCGACATTGCCGCAGCGGCAGCCGAGGGTGACGAGATTCACATCTCAATCCTCGATGACCTGCTCGCTACGGGCGGCACGGCCGAGGGCATTGCACGCTCGATGATGAGCCAGAAAATTGTGAAGGATGGCCGCGAGTACAAGGTGGTGATTGACGAGTTCATCTTCCTGGTGGAGCTAGACTTCCTGAAGGGTGCCGAGCGACTGGAGAAGATTGCCCCCGTGAAGTCGATAATTCATTTGTAGAGTAGAGATATTAGCACAATGCAGAAGGCGTCCATTGGGCGTCTTTTTTTGTTATAGCCCCCATAAACTCTTCTCGTTAGCCTAATTCTTAATTTTGAATTTTGCATTTTGCATTTATATCCGTATATTTGCACGTTATATACCTTAATAATTAGGAAAAACACCCCCTTCGAGTGCCAAAAACAGGTACAACAAGGGCCGAAAAACGAAACAAAAAAGAGAATAAAATAAAAATCCGCTATGAAGTTCAACGAGTACAAAGGCCTCGACTTGGCGAAGGTCGCTGACGAGGTATTGAAGAAGTGGGATGCCGACGATACTTTCCACCAGAGCATCACCACACGCGAGGGTCATCCCACGTTTGTCTTTTATGAGGGTCCCCCCTCAGCTAACGGTATGCCGGGTATTCACCACGTGATGGCCCGCACCATCAAGGATGTTATCTGCCGCTACAAGACACAGCAGGGTTACCTCGTACACCGTAAGGCGGGTTGGGACACACACGGTCTGCCCGTAGAGTTGGGTGTGGAGAAGAAGCTCGGCATCACCAAGGAGGATATCGGCAAGACAATCTCTATCGAGGAGTACAACCGCACCTGCCGCGAGGAGGTGATGAAGTTCACCGACGTATGGGAGAACCTGACAAAGAAGATGGGTTACTGGGTGAATATGGACGACCCGTATATCACCTACGACAACAAATATATCGAGACACTGTGGTGGCTTCTGAAGCAGCTCTTCGACAAGGGCTTGCTCTATAAGGGTTACACCATTCAGCCCTACTCGCCCGCAGCAGGTACAGGTCTTTCGACACACGAGCTGAACCAGCCGGGCTGCTACCGCGACGTGAAGGATACAACGATGGTGGCACAGTTCCGCATTTTGGAGCCTAAGGCTGAGATGGAGGGTTGGGGTACGCCCGTATTCTTGGCGTGGACAACAACACCCTGGACCCTGCCCTCAAATACTGCACTCTGCGTAGGCCCGAAGATTGACTACGTGGCTGTTCGCACATACAACGGCTACACAGGCGAGAAGATTACCGCCGTATTGGCTGAGCCGCTGCTCTACTCACACTTCAACAAGAAGGCTGAGGGCCTTGCACTCGACTCATACAAGGCGGGCGACAAGCTCATCCCCTTTGAGGTTGTAGGTCGCTGGAAGGGTCCCGAGCTGGTAGGTATGCACTACGAGCAGCTCATCCCCTGGGTGAAGCCCGTAGAGATGGACGAGGAGGGCAACTGGCACTCGGCTGCCGACAAGGCGTTCCGTGTGATTCCGGGTGACTACGTTACCGTAGAGGATGGTACGGGTATCGTACACATCGCTCCGACGTTTGGTGCTGACGATGCCTTCGTAGCACGTCAGGCTGGTATTCCTTCGCTCTTTATGATTAACAAGCGCGGTGAGACACGCCCGATGGTTGACCTGACGGGTAAGTTCTACCTGATGGAGGAGCTGGACGAGAAGTTCGTCCAGGAGTGCGTAAACGCCGAGGCATACAAGGATTACGAGGGTCGCTGGGTGAAGAATGCTTACGACCCGCAGTTTACCGTAGATGGTCGCTATGACGAGGCTGCTGCGCAGGCGGCAGAGTCGCTCGATGTATATATCGCTATCAACCTCAAGGGCATAAACAAGGCCTTCAAGATTGAGAAGCACACCCACAACTACCCCCACTGCTGGCGTACCGACAAGCCCGTATTGTACTACCCGCTGGATTCGTGGTTTATCAAGACCACGGCTCTCAAGGAGCGTATGATGGAGCTTAACGAAACCATTCTCTGGAAGCCCGAATCGACAGGTACAGGCCGCTTCGGCAAGTGGCTGGAGAACCTGAACGACTGGAACCTCTCGCGTTCACGTTTCTGGGGTACTCCGCTGCCCATCTGGGCTACCGAGGACCGCACGGAGATGAAGTGCATCGGCTCGGTGGAGGAGCTTATGGCCGAGATTGAGAAGTCAATCGCCGCAGGCAATATGACCGAGAATCCGTTCAAGAACTTCAAGGTGGGCGATATGTCGAAGGAGAACTACTCTACAGATAATATCGACCTGCACCGTCCCTATGTTGACTCTATCGTTCTGACCTCATCGACAGGCGCGCCGATGAAGCGCGAGAGCGATTTGATTGACGTATGGTTTGACTCAGGTGCTATGCCCTACGCACAGATTCACTACCCGTTCGAGAACAGCGGTGCCGACTTCAAGGAGGTATTCCCCGCAGACTTCATCGCCGAGGGTGTGGACCAGACACGTGGTTGGTTCTTCACGCTGCACGCCATCGCTACGATGTTGTTCGACTCGGTGGCCTTCAAGAATATCATCTCTAACGGTTTGGTATTGGACAAGAACGGCAACAAGATGTCGAAGCGTCTGAACAACGCCGTTGACCCCTTCGAGGTGCTCTCAACATACGGTGCGGATGCTACACGCTGGTATATGATTTCAAACTCGCAGCCGTGGGATAACCTTAAGTTTGACAAGGAGGGCGTTGACGAGGTGCGTCGTAAGTTCTTCGGCACGCTCTACAATACATACTCATTCTTCGCACTCTACGCCAACGTGGATGGTTTCACAGGCAGCGAGCGCGAGATTCCCGTAGCGGAGCGTCCCGAGATTGACCGTTGGATTATCTCGGTGCTGAATACACTCGTAAAGGATGTAACGAAGTATCTTAATGACTACGACCCCACACCCGCAGCACGCGCCATTCAGGACTTCGTGAACGAGAACCTCTCGAACTGGTATGTACGTCTGAACCGCAAGCGTTTCTGGGGTGGCGGTATGACCGACGACAAGTTGGCTGCATATCAGACCCTCTACACCTGCTTGGAGACCGTAGTGAAGTTGGCTGCGCCCTTCGCACCCTTCATCACCGACCAGATCTTCTGTGACCTCAACGCTATGAGCCGTCGCCACGCCGAGTCGTCGGTACACCTGGCTCAGTTCCCCGTAGTGGATATGACTCTGGTGAACAGCGACCTCGAGCAGACGATGGATATCGCACAGCGCGTATCGTCAATGGTATTGGCTCTGCGCCGCAAGGTGAACATCAAGGTGCGTCAGCCGCTGACAAAGATTCTGATTCCCGTTCTGGACCAGGATATGGCACGCCACATCGAGGCTGTGAAGGCTCTGATTATGGGTGAGGTGAACATCAAGGATATTGAGCTGCTGAGCGACACAACAGGTATCATCACCAAGCGCATCAAGCTCAACTTCAAGAACTTCTGCCAGCGCTACGCTAAGCTCGCCAAGCAGATGGCAGCCCTTGCAGCTACATTTACGCAGGAGCAGATTGCTGAGATTGAGTCATCGGCCGAGACTACACTTGAGGTGGGTGGCGAGCAGGTTACGGTAACGCCTGCCGACTTCGAGATTACATCGGAGGATATGCCCGGATGGTTGGTTGCTTCGGAGGGTAAGCTCACCGTTGCGCTCGACATCACCCTTACAGATGAGCTTCGCCGCGAGGGTGTGGCACGCGAGTTGATAAATCGTATTCAGAACATCCGTAAGGATTCTGGCTTCGAGGTTACGGACAAGATTCGCGTGGAGATTGAGGCTAAGGAGCTGGTGGCAGGCGCCATCGAGCACTTCGCCGACTACATCGCATCGCAGACGCTGGCCGTAGAGGTGAAGGCTTCGGCTGAGCCCGCAGGCGAGGTTGTGGTTGATTCGGATATTGACGAGCAGCCGCTGAAGATTGCCGTAACTAAGATGTAAATAATAAGCACATTAAGGTGCGATATGCCCGAAGGCCTATGTTTTTAATGTAAAGATTTGGTAGTTTATAAAAATTATCTTATCTTTACATTAAGACAATAAAAAATTTACAACTATGGCAGAAGAGAGAGTAAGATATAGTGATAGTGACTTGGCTGAATTCAAGCAGTTGATATTGCAGAAACTTGAGCAGGCTAAGGCTGATTACGAGCTTTTGCGCGAGAACATCGCAAACAGCAACGACACGCACGACACATCTCCCACCTTCAAGGTGCTGGAGGAGGGTGCCGCCACACTCTCAAAGGAGGAGACGGGACGCTTGGTTGCGCACCAGAGTAAGTTTATCCGAAATCTTGAGATGGCTCTTGTGCGTATCGAGAACAAGACCTATGGAGTATGTAAGACTACGGGTAAGTTGATTCCCAAGGAGCGACTACTACGCGTACCACACGCCACAGAGTGTATCGAGGCCAAAGAGGCACGAAAGTAAAAACAAAAAAGTCTGTCGTTTGACAGACTTTTTTATTTATAATACCTATTCTATATTCACCACCCCATCACACAGCTCGGCCGTTGCCTCGCGGTGGGTGATGATTATCATCGTGCGGGAACGGGCATACTGCGCAAGACGCTGCAGCAATACACGCTCGGTTTCGGGGTCAAGGGCGGCCGTAGGCTCATCCAGAATTATCACACTGCGATTACGCAACAGACCACGCGCAATGGCAACACGTTGCGCCTGACCCTCGCTGAGTCCCACGCCCGACTCCGAGCAGGGGGTATCAAGCCCCTGCGGCAAATCGAAGACAAACTCCGCCACAGCTATCTCCAGCGCACGGCGAAGCTCCTCGTCGGTGGCATTGGGATTTCCGAGCAGCAGATTACTGCGCACCGTACCACTCACAAGCGAATTTCCCTGCGGCACATAGGCCACATTACAACGTGTGGTGGATGAGAGCGGAACGCTCCGCTCGGCATTATACATCTCGGCACGCCCCTGCTGCGGCGTCACGAAGCCCAGCATAATACGCACCAGCGTACTTTTTCCTGCGCCCGTGTGGCCGAGGATGGCCGTTATGCTCCCCGCTGCGAAGTCGTACGAGAAGTTCTGCAACACATTCTCCCCACCATTATAGGCGAAGGTGACATCCTCCATACGAATGCCGACCTCACGACCGAGATGCTCCTCGCCACGCTCCTCAAGCGGGAGGTTTGTGAGCTCCTCGATTCTATCTACGGCTGTTGTTACGTGGATGAACGATGGCAGCTGACGGCTAAGCTCCAGCATAGGACGCTGCACCTGACCGGCCAACTGCATAAAGGCGGTCATCATACCATAACCCGCGCCAGCCTTCAGGCGAAAGACACCCCACACAAAGGCGGCCATATAGCCACCCGAGAATCCCGCCTGCATCATCTTACGCGAGAAGAGGGTGAAGCCCGTGCGGCGCATAACCTTCTCACGCAGGTCGGCCTGCATATGGTCCAAATCCTCCACAACGCGGGGCGTGTACTCCATCGATGAGATAAGCGTGCGATGGTGCATATACTCCTGAATGTGTGTCTGCACGCGCGAGTCAACATCACGAATCTCCTTGGTGAAGAATCTAACCTTGCGGGCATACAGACGGCCGAGAATCATAAATATAGGTAGTATCACCGACACCATCAGCGCCAGGCGATAATCCAGAAATGTCAAAAAGCAGACTGCCGCCACGAACTGCACGCAGGTTACCAGCGTCTGCGGCACAACGAGGCTGACCGTATTGGCCACATTATCCACGTCGGCCAGGATGCGGTTCATAACATCACCCGAGTGCATACGTCCGCCATCCACCCAGCGGCTATCCATAACGTGCGAGAAGAGGCGGTGGCGCAGGCGAATCTTCATATCAATCTCGCTCTCCACCTCCATACGTGACACGAGTGTCGAGAGCGCTATCTGCGAGAGGATACACGTAGCCATAAGCAGGATGAAGAGATACATATTACCCTCCGCACGCGAGGTGGCGATATCGACAAGCTGCTTACACACCCACACATAGAACAGCGACACGCCAACGTGAGTCACGCCCACTATGGCCTGCAACATAATTCGGCAACGCACCCCCTCGGCTGCGCGCCACAACCATTTTATGTATCCTATAAGTGTCATTCGTTTGGGTTTCTGCTTGGGGTTGGTTTCTGCTTGGGATTGGATTCTCGCCAAGCCCTATCGTTACACCTCCACAAGACCGTTCTTTATGGCATAGACCACAAGGCTGGCCGTATTCTTGCATCCGCTCTTCTCGAGGATGTTGGCACGGTGCTTATCCACCGTACGTTTTGATATAAACAATCTGTCGGCAATCTCCTGCGTGGAGAGGCCTTGACATATACCTACCAGAATCTCCACCTCCCTGTCCGAGAGCATATCGTGCTCGTCGATGGGGAGTCCCTCCACCGAGCGCAACGACTGCGAGATAGACTCCAGAAGCAGAGCGCTGAAGTATGTTCCGCCATCACACACCGTACTCACCGCCTCGACAACCTCGTCAAACTCCGAGTCTTTCAGAAGAAAACCCTTTGCGCCACTCGAGGCCATACGAGAATAATAGGCATTATCGCCAAACATCGTGAGCGAGATAACCTTCAGTTCGGGCATACGCTCCAAAGCCCTCTCGGTGGTCTCGGCGCCATTCATACCGCCCATCGAGTAGTCCATAAAAACCACATCGGGCTGCGCCGCATCCATCAGCTCCAGGAACTCCTCGCCACTCGAAGCCTCCGCCACGACCTCAAAATCGGAGTACGAGGTGAGCAGCATCTTCAGGCCGCGCCTGAAGAGCGAGTGGTCATCGACAAGAGCTATGCGCACCATTACTTCTTATGCTTTTTACGTTCGGGGCGTGGCTCGGCGATAGCCGCAGGTGCCGACACAAGGCGTGCGGCTCCACGCACATTGACCTTCACCGAGGCGGTCATACCCTTACCCTTCGACGAGCGGATGTCGAACTGACCGTTGAGCGAGTTGATACGCGAATTGATATTCGACAAGCCCATACCGCAATCCATCATAGCCTGCGGGTTGAAGCCGCGGCCGTTGTCACTATACTGAAGCTCCAAAATATCGCCCGCAACAGACAACGAGAGGCGTATATTGCTGCAACCCGAGTGCTTGAGCGAGTTGGTGACAAGCTCGCACACAACGCGGTACATAATAACCTCAATATCTGTATTATAACGCTCGCCTCGCAGGTTGGTGGCAAACGAAATCTTCACATTATGCAACGACGATGAGCGGTCGATAAAGGTCTGTATTCCACGCGCAAGGCCAAAATCGGAGAGCACGTGCGGCGAGAGGTTATTCGATATCTCGCGCAGCGAGCGCAGCGCCTCCTCAACAACATACAGTGTATTGTCGTAAATCTCTTTACGCTCGCCATCCATCTCCGTGCGCGAGAGTGCCGAGAGCGAAATCTTTGCCGACGAGAGCAGCGGGCCCAAGCCGTCGTGCAGCTCCTTTGAGAAGTTGGCACGCGTCTTCTCCTCGGTACGCAGAACGGCCGTAAGGATACGCTTATCGGTCATCTGGCGATGGCGATTCAGGCGGTCGATATAGTCGAACAATCTATCCAGCAACACAATACCCACCGACACGCATACCGACACGGCGATATCGAACCACACCATACCCGCCATAGGTATCGGGTGGCCATAGCTCATCCACAACTGTAAAACTCGCTCAACGGCCAATACCACGAAGCCGATGATGAAGAGTATCCAAATAGAGTTATACTTCGTGGCACGTACCAGGCGTACGGCGTAGTACATAGCAATAAACTGGATGATGATTGCCAGATAAAGAAGGATTCTGATTGTCATAATCTCCTCGTTTTATTGTTTTACATTCTCTGCGAGGCTCCGTTTGCAGCCCCGCCATCTCGGCCGAGCCGAGCTATTTCAAAATACGCTCCAAATATGGAATCTTGTCGTAGGCCGTCATATCAATCTGCACCGGCACGACAGCCACATATCCATTAGCCAAAGCCCACTCGTCGGTCTGCTCGCAGTCGGGCTCATAGTTATCGAACGCACCCGAGAGCCAGAAGTAACGCCTGCCCTGCGGATTCTCGTGCGGATAGAACTCCTCGCGCCAAATACCACGGCACTGGCGGCAGATGCGCACGCCCTTGATATCCATAGGGTCTATATCGGGGACATTCACATTCAGGCAGAGGCGTCCCTCGGCGGGATTCTCCAGCACTGAGGAGATAATCTGGCGGGCATAGTGCTTTGTGGCCAGAAAATCGGCATCGGGCGAGTGGTCGGTGAGCGACAAGCCTATGGCGGGGCAGTCGTAGAAGCTACCCTCGATAGCGGCACCCATCGTACCCGAGTAGAGGACATTGATACCGGCATTTGAGCCGTGGTTTATGCCCGAAACTACCAAATCGACCTTTCTGTCGCCGAGCAGATGGTCGAAGGCGACCTTCACGCAATCGACGGGCGTACCCGAGAAGGAGTATATTTGCAGGCCCTGTTCCTGGTGTTGCAGCTCCAGAAAGAGCGGCTCATTCATCGTCACCGCCTGCGAGCGACCACTCTGCGGCGTGAGCGGGGCAACGGCAATCACCTCGCCAAACTCGCGTGCCACCTCGATGGCGGCAGCAAAACCGCGAGCCTGATAGCCATCGTCGTTGGATACAAATATCAATCTATCTTTTTTCTCCATATTTTCAGAATTTGGGCAGGACATCGGTCGGCCCGCTTATTACAAAAACTATATCTACAAAGGTAAAAAAATATTCCGATTTTTAGGGCATAGTGATATTTTTTCTCACGCACAAATGATTTTCCGCCACACGCGGTTGCAGATGTGAAAAAATACCATTAATTTTGGGTAATCTTGTGCACCTCTCTGCTCTACGACCTTTGGAGCCGCCAAGCGGCGACCAAAGCCCCTGCCTGAGGCGGGGGTTGGGGGTAATCCGCATACGCGGCTTTTCACCGCCTCGGCTCGGCAAAGTATGCAAGCATCCTTTGCTCTCGCCTTAATGGCGGCGTTGGGTCAGATTTGTAAATGCGGCTGGAAGCCGCAAGCGAGGCCGTAAGGAGCAAGATAACTTACAAAATAGCGTAGAATAATTTAATAATACTAAAACCTAAATACTATGGCACAGACACCTTACAAGAAAAAGTACACAAATGCCGACTACTACACCGACGGCAAATTCAACGAGGATGTTGCAAAGAAGGCATTCCTCGATATGTTCGAGCACTACGGTATTCCCTTCACTCCCTTCCTTGAGGAGAACTTCTGGGTTAACGACTTCGGCTTGGGTGATTTCGAGCACGTAGGTATGGGCGGTGTGTTCTGGATTAACAACCCCGACTACCGCTACTTCGGTCACGAGATTTACCTGCTGCCCAACCAGATGATTGTTGAGCACTATCACGTGCCCTCAGCATTCCCCGCAAAGCACGAGAGCTGGCAGGTGCGCAACGGCTGGGTATATAACTTCGGTATTGGCGAGCCTACGCCCAATCCTCCCGCGCTGCCCGAGAGCCAGAAGGATAAGTTTATCACCGTTAGCAACTTCCACATTATGAAGGTGGGTGACATCAGCGCCTTGCAGGAGCTTGAGAGTCGCCACTTCCTGATGGCAGGTGATGAGGGTGCTGTGGTTACCGAGTACGGTACATTCCACGACAACGACGGCCTGCGATTCACCAACCCCGACGCAAGTTTGTAGGATTGGGAAATAGGAGTATAAATATTTGTAAAAGGAATTAAAATATAATGCTTATGAGAACATTTAATCACGTAGGAATTATCCTCAAGGAGAAGATGGAGGGTATGATATATGTTGAGCCGTTGAAGGTTCACATCACCGACTGCTCACAGAGCCCCAACAAGATTGAGTTCCTCTATTTCGAGCCCGATTCACCGCTGCCCGCACTGGTTACAGGTCAGGGTCATATCGCTTACGAGGTGAAGAACACCGAGGAGGCTATCAAGGATGCAAAGGTGCTGTTTGGTCCCTTTGATATGGGTAATATGATTCTTACATTCGTCGAGGAGGAGGGTATCGCCATCGAGTTCAACGAGTTTAAGTAAGATTTTTATCTGACAATAAGAGCCATCCCTGCGCGGGGTGGCTTTTTTTGTTGGGGAGATATTTCGCTGTAACTGCTCTTAACAATCTAATGGTCGCTCCCTGCCATTAATCATCGCCTTCGCATAACACCCCAGCACTTTTTTCAACCTTTCACACTCCTTATTTTAGTTTTACTAAAACCAAGTATTTCATTTTCTGTTTCTAAAATCTAAGTTTTTAGGCGCGAGAAGGGCAAAAAAGAGGAGAATCTAAGGAGTAAACTCCATAGATAGATAGATGGAAATAATAGATAAATATTAAGAACGGAGGAGGTTTTTTGGGGGGGGGTAGGCAGTTGGGGGGGCTCGTATAATGAGGTTATTTTGAGGCTGGTCGAAGGGCAAGAAACCGCAGCATACAAAAGTATGTGAGGATTTCTTAACCGAGCCTGACGCAAAAAAAACATTAGACGGATTTTAGAACAACTCCATTTGGCCTTCAAGATGATTAAACGTCATACGATGATATGGCGTGAGTCCATACTCGCGGATGGCGAGGCGGTGCTCCCGGGTGGGATAACCCTTATTTCTATCCCAGCCATAGTGGGGAAATTCCTCGTGCAGACGCATCATATACTCGTCACGATGTGTTTTGGCCAGAACGGATGCAGCAGCGATATTGGCATACTTGCCATCGCCCTTGACGATACACTTAAACGGCAGGCCCGAGTGCGAGGTGAAGCGGTTGCCATCAATAGAGAGGAACTGCGGTGCGACCTTGAGGTTTGCCGCGGCGATATTCATACCTTCGATTGAGGCGCGCAGGATATTTATCTCGTCAATGCGTGCTGCCGTAACCTCCGCAACGGCCCACGCCACGGCCTCGCGCTCGATAACCTCGCGCAAAAGATTACGCTGACGCTCGGTCATCTGCTTCGAGTCGTTGAGCAGCGGGTGGTAGAAGTCGGGCGGCAGGATAACCGCCGCAGCAAAGACACTGCCGGCAAGACAGCCACGTCCCGCCTCATCACAACCCGCCTCAAGGAGTTCTTGTTGATAGCTATTTTCTAACATACGGTAACAAAGTTACAAATATTTTCTCGTGTTGTGCGCTTTTTTCGTATTTTTGTCCTTTGGAGGGGAACAAACCCCGCAAAACAGAGATATGGCACGCAGAAAGATAGTACAACACCGTATATTAGACCTCGCCGTGACGCTCTTCGTGATAGTAGTTATCACGACGTTGCGAGCAACACTCTTCCCCGCAGGTGACGAGAGCATACCCAACACCCCCACACCCATAGGCTCGCTTCTGCAAGGCTTCGAGCAGAGCTTCCCGACGCTGTCGGTTATCGCGTGGGCTATGATGTTGATGTTCGCAGCCCTAGACGCAGGTCGCTACGGGCCCAAGTTCTCGCTCTACCCCGCCTACACGCTTATGGCCATACCCGTATTTGGTGTGACGGCAGGTGCGGTGATGGTGAGCGGCGAGTTCCTGCTCTCGGGCGTAGCGATGATGCTTATGCTCTTCGGCACGAAGTATCTGCTGCGCTGCATAATGCGTACGGAGAGCTTTAACGACCTCTCGCTCTCGATGCTCTGCTACGGCACGCTGCCTCTGGTGTTTGCCCCCGCGGCGTTGCTCTACATAGCTCTGCCCCTGCTGATTCTCGGCGTGCGTAACACGTGGCGCGACTGGGTGGTAAGCCTTGCAAGCCTGCTCTTCCCGATTCTCTCGGTAAGCTACTGGGGATGGTGCGCGGGTGAGGGATTTATGGCCACAGGTGAGCAGATATACACCTCGATGTTCACGCCCAGCGAGTTCAGCTTCTTCTCGACGCTCAACATTGCAGGCATTGCCCTGCTGGGTGTCATCATCGTGATGGTTCTCTGTGCCATATCGCTCATCATCTCGGACCGCTACTCGCTCAAGGTGAAGTCACGCGCCGTGATGCGATTCAACGCTATGATGCTCGCCGTGACGCTCGCAATGTTCCTTATGCCGGGCTGCACGGCAACACTCTTTGCCATTGTGGCTGCGCCCGTAGCCATACTCACACCCATCATCTTTGTGCGTATGAGTGTCGGCTTCACCGAGATGTTATACCGCCTGCTATTGATAGCCGCGGCGGCCAATATGGTGGTTATGGCATTATAAAAACAGATATTTTACTGAAAATAAGATAAATTCTTAATTCTACATTTTGTTTTTTGAATTTTAACCCATACCTTTGCACCCCGTATCAACCTCTTATATAGGGCGAGGGGCCACAGAGCGGCCATTTAATGGTGGCTCGGGATTACAAGTCAATGGGCTGTATGGTAGGCCAATCGCAGCGATAATGTTGAACGATTAATTTTTAATTTTGTTGCAACAATGAACAAAGACGCAATCATCAGACTCGTAAACGAGCAGATGTGGACTAAGACCGATGCAGATATTCCCGCATTCGGCGCAGGTGATACTATCACCGTAACTTATCGTATTGTAGAGGGTAACAAGGAGCGTTTGCAGAGCTTCCGTGGTGTAGTTATCCAGATTAAGGGTACAGGCAAGACCAAGATGTTTACTATCCGTAAGATTTCTAACGGCGTAGGCGTTGAGCGTATCTTCCCTCTCTACTCTCCCCACATCGACCACATCGAGGTGAACAAGTATGGCGTTGTACGTCGTGCACGTATCTACTACTTGCGTAACCTTACTGGTAAGAAGGCTCGTATCAAGGAGCGTCGTATTGTGAAGTAATTTTCACTCTACCTACCTAAAGGAGGCCGTTAACAAAGGTTAACGGCCTCTTCTTTTTTTTATAGTCAGAGATAACAATCTACATCTATTTTTTGTATATTTGTCACCATTAAGGTTATTTTAGGTTATGAGTAACGAAACAAGAGCCTCGTTTGGAGGCAAGCTGAGCGCCATCCTTGTTGCCGCTGGCAGTGCCATCGGCCTGGGTAGTATATGGCGATTCCCCTATATGGCGGGCGAGCACGGTGGTGCCGCTTTCCTTTTGGTATATCTGTTGTGCGTCTTCGTGGTGGGTATTCCCGTTATGCTGGGCGAGTTCGCCGTAGGTCGTAAGACCAAGATGAACGCCGTGGGTGGCTACCGCTCACTCTCGAAGCCGTGGCGATGGCTCGGCTACAACGGTGTGATTGGCGCACTCTTCATCTCGGGCTACTACTACATCGTGGCCGGCTGGTCGCTGGAGTATCTGGTAAGCTCGATTGGTGGCCCGCTCTACTCATCAGCGGATAGCTTCACGGCGCAATTTGCCTCTTTTCAGGATTCGTGGCGACAGATTTTCTATACCATTGTCTTCATTCTGCTGACGCATCTTATTATCGTTCGCGGCGTGGAGAAGGGTATCGAGAAGGCCTCGAAGGTGATGATGCCCGCGCTGTTTATCATCCTGATTATTATGGCTGTACGTGTAGCCTTTATGCCTGGCGCAGCTGAGGGTTACCGCTTCTTCCTTGAGCCCGACTTCAAGGAGGCATTCTCGGCAAAGACTATCTTTATGGCTATCGGTCAGGCCTTCTTCTCACTCTCGGTGGGTATGGGTTGTATGGTGACATACGCATCATATTTCAAGAAGAACAACAACCTCACAGGCACCTCGTTCAGCGTGGCGTTGCTGACGCTGCTGGTGGCTGTATTGGCAGGATTGGTAATCTTCCCCGCGGTCTTCAGCGCAGGGTTGGAACCGAGCGAGGGCGCTTCGCTGATATTTGTCACCCTGCCTGAGATTTTCAAGGATATGCCCTTCGCGCAGGCGTGGTCGGCGGTATTCTTCATCCTGCTGACACTGGCGTCGCTCACCTCGACAATCTCGTTCCACGAGGTGCTGACAGCCTACTTTGCCGAGGAGTACTCGCTCTCGCGCAAGACGGCAACACGCATCACGTCGGGCCTCTCGCTGGCACTCTGTCTGCTGACGCTCTGCTGGCACTTCGATATCGACGCGCTGGGGCTGAAGAACATCTCGTTCTTCGAGATTTTCGACTACACCACGGCTAACATCCTTATGCCGCTCGGAGGTCTGTTCACCTGTATCTTTGTGGCGTGGAAGATGCGTCCCGACTTCCTGCGTGGCGAGATGACCAACTACGGCCAGCTGCGTGGTCGCGCCTTCCCGTTGCTCTACTTCGCACTGCGATACGTCACACCGCTGTTGATTATCTACATCTTTGTGAAGAACTTAGGCATCATCTAACGAGGCACAGATATTGTACAAAATTTAACTAAGAATCGAAAAGTTATGAAAATATTTTATGGAGCGGTCACAATGACCCTGATAGCCTTGATGTTCGCGGGCTGCTGCGCCTGCCGCAAGGGCAAGAATAATCTCCCCCTGAAGGGTACGGAGTGGCACCTGATGCGTATGATGGGCCGCGATTTGGCCATTGATGGCGAGCAGTTTGTCTTTACCTTCAGCGAGGATGGGCAGTTTGGTGGTACGGGCGCCTGCAACCGTATGTTCGGCGAGTACAAGAGCGATGCGAAGGGAGCGTTGACATTTGGTCCTATCGCCTCGACACGCAGAATGTGCCCCGATGCGAATCTCGAGACAGAGTTCTCGGCTGTGTTGAGCCGCGCAACGCACTACGAGATTGACGGCAATATACTGATGATATTCTCGAATGGCGAGATGCAGGCTATCCTGATGGCAAAATAAGTATTATAAGTGTTATAGGAATTATAGGAAATACTTTATAACACTTATACCTCCTATAACACCTATAATAAAAAAAGGGCGCCAAACTTTTCAGTTGGCACCCTTTTTCTATTTGCTGGAGATATTCAGCGTATCCTCCTTGACATAATTTTTCAAATCTGGCGAGAGCATCTTCAAGACATCATCCAATCTTATGTAACCCACAATATCGCAGACGATAGCCTTCTCGTTGTTGCGCATAAGAATCATAAACTCGTCAGGTTGATTATTCTTTTTGCGAATGGCCTTGTAGATGCTAATCTCTTGAGTGCGGCCTGTGTTACACATTATCTGCTCATATAACTTCGGTTTTCTCGAACCGCTAACCAACAGCGTAAAACCACGATAAATATTATTGCCATTATTACGATTATCCAAAGGAATCTTAATTTGATATATAACTTTCAGATTATTAAGCACATTCCTGCTGTTACCCGAAATATCATTTACTCCCATTGCTCGTAACATATCTGCCGGATATTGAATTATCTCGACTCCCTCATATACCGAACGGGGGATAGAACTTTGATATTTTATCATATCAAACTTTTCCAAAAACTCCTTTGTCTGCGCCGAAGCAGAGGCTGCGCCCGCGAGGGCAAACGCTGCCACAAGAAAAATTCTAAAAAAAAGTTTCATATCATATAGTTTTTAGAATCCAATACCTATTGTCCACTGCTGCGCCTCGGGGCCACGACCCGACTTAAAAATCTGCGTAGGCTGATATGTGGCATAGACCGAGAACCAACGGAATGTTGCACGCACGGTAGCTCCCGCCTGAATGAAATTGACAGGCAGGTTATGCTCCTTATCCTTCTTGCCGCCGTGATATTTTATTTTCGTGTGCGAGTTCATCACCATATCCACATAGCCGCCCACCGAGAAGGCAAAACGCCCAGGATTACCGAACATCACCTCGGCAGGGATATGCACCGAGGCGATATTAAACTTACTCTTCTTCACGCCCCTATCGGTCACATTGGCAATCTTGTAGGGCATAACAATCCCACCGTCGCGGCGCAGCGACATATCCTTGCTAAAGCGGTAGTTGTTGGCACGAAGTCCCAGACCGAGCGTAAAGCCCACCTTGCTACGGTAGTCGTAAGCCGCAACCTGCAGGAGGTTTACGGTGAACTGCGTAGATTTCCAGTTACGGATATCCATAAAGTTACCCACATCCATACCCTCATAGGGGGCATAGCCGACATTCGAGAGTACATTCCAGCCCAGCTCCACCATAGGGATTGTTGACAGAGCACGACGGCCAATAGAAAACTGTCGTCGTGGCTTTGTCTGTATCCACATAATAGAGGATGCCTGCAATGACTTCTTTTGAGAGTTGTCAACCGAGAGCGAATCTGCATCGTTCACACCCAAAAACTCGATGCCATCCACACCGATACGAATCTGTGCCTCGGCAGAGTCTATGCCCACAAAGACAAACACCGCCACAAGAAAAATTCTAAGAAAAGGTTTCATAATTATATTTTTTAAGTTGAGAGATTTTTATTCCAAGCTAAAGAGCCCCTCAAGGGAGTTTATTTGCGGCAGCTCGGCCATAGCCAAATCATCGAACATAGCCTGCGCGTAGCGTTGCGCCTCGGGCAGTGAGTAGATAGGGCGGCCATTGACGTAACAGTAGGGCTTCGGGCGCATAAACCACGCACCCACAGCAATGGCAAGCATACACGCCATAGCCGTCGCCACCCACCAGCGTTGCGTTGAGCGGGCGGGATGATGCAATCTGACGGCCACGCGCTGCTCACCTCTATCGGCAGCATAGGCCATCATAGCGCGTGCGGCACGCTCCTCCGCCGAGAGTCTCTTCTCTTCAGCAAGCGTCGCGCGGAGCGACTGCTCCTCCGACGGCGTTGTCTGCGCCTCGAAATATCGCTGTAAAATATCCTTATGCTCCATAGTTCATTATCTTTATAAGTTGCTCCTTTACTTTTTGTCGTGCCCGCGAGCAGGCCATACGTGCCGCAGCGGTATTTGTGCCCATAACCTCGGCTATATCTTCGTAATCCATACCCTCCACATCGTGCAGATGGATGACCTCGCGTTCACGGTCGGGCAGGGAGGCTATCACGCGTCCTACGAGCACCGTTAGGTTATCCTCCTCGGCCATCTCAATCGAGATGTGGCACTCCTCAATCTCCGTGTGCCGGTCGCGTTGCCGTCGCCGCAGGTTGTCAAGACACATATTTCGCACCGAGGTGAGTACCAGCGACCGAAAACCTGTACGCCTGACTATCAGGCGGCGCCGCCAGAGCTTTTCATATAGGTCCTGCACCACATCCTCGGCCTCGGTCGGGTCGTGGAGCAGGCTCACGGCATAACGATATGCCGCATCCTTTACACTAAGAAATGCTATATTAAGCTCTTCACTATTCATCGTTGGGCGGAGGTTTGGGGCGCTCCTGCGTATATAATACGTTTTACATAGAAAAATATAACATCAAAAATAAAAAAACTTCCCTTTTGTAGGAAGTTTTCTGTTTTTTAGGCTTTTCAGCATTATAAAATTGTATAGCAAGAGCTGATTTTAGGCTTGCGAAGTCCGAGAAAGCGGAGTTTACCGAGCGTAAATGAGCATTGCGAGGACAAGCGTAACGACAAAGCAGCCTTGTTAGACAATTTTACTCTATCTCGCGGCGATTGAGTAGCGCGTGTGTGATGGTCAGCTCATCGACATACTCCAGCTCGTCGCCAAAACCAATTCCGCGCGCTATGGTCGTCACCTTCACCTGCGGGTAGGCCTTCAGACGATTCATAATATAAAAGAGTGTGGTCTCGCCCTCCACCGAGGTAGATATGGCCAGAATAACCTCTCTCACGGCACCCGACGCCACCTTCTCAAGCAGCAGGTCAATCTTCAAATCCGAGGGGCCCACGCCCTGCATAGGCGAGATAACACCGCCCAAGACGTGATACAGGCCACGGTACTGGCGCGTATTCTCGATTGACATCAGGTCACCCACCTGCTCCACAACGCAGATTGTTGTGCGGTCGCGCTCAGGATTCTCGCATATAGGACAGCGAGGCGTATCCGAGAGGTTGTTGCACAGCTCGCAGTGGCGTATCTCGCGGCGGAAGCGGGCGATGCTACCCATCATCTGCTCCACAGCTGCCGTATCCATCTTCAGCAGGTGCATACTCAGACGCAACGCCGTACGACGACCAATACCCGGGAGCTTGGAAAACTCCGAAACAGCCTCTTGTAGTAGTTTTGACATATTAAATTCGCTCTATGCGCTCCTCTTCAATCCAACCCTTGCGGCCATCGGCGATGCGCACCTCAACCCAGCCGTCAATCTGCTCGCCGACCACAACCGTAGTACCCTCGTGCAGCACAAAAAGTTCGGTTGCAGCGCGGTCGGGAGAGCTTTTAATCGACACCGACGAGCTCATAACCACAGCTTCGCTCTGCTTCACAGCCTCGTTACGCGAGCTGATAGCGAACGATGTAGAGGCTACGAACAACACTCCGCAGACAACCATAATATAGAATCCCACCTTGCGCAGGCTCAGACGTTGTGCAAGCAGATAGACCAGAGCCGCCGCCAGCGTCATCACCAGCACCACAAGCGAGAGGATGGTCCACGCATTGCCGCTCATAGTGTTGCGCACCGAACGCATCCACGATGTGAGGAAGAACTCGGGAATCTCCTCTATGACATCTCGTGTTGACTGCTCGGCATACTCCAGATTATGGCGTATATCCTCATCGGCGGGAGCAAGACGCAGGGCACGGTGATAGTAGAGAATGGCGCGTGCCAGCTCGCTCTTCTTGAAGTAGGCGTTGGCCATATTATAGTAGAGCGGAGCCGACTCCAGCCCCTTGTCGGCTATAATCTTATAATTAGTCAGGGCCTTGTCCCACTCGCCAGCGTTGTAGGCCGCATTGGCCGACTCCCACAGAGCCTCAGGCTCGGATGAGGTGGCCTGCAAGGTCATCTGCGCCGCGGCGGCGGGCAGAGAGTCCGTCTGTGCAAAGGTGGCAGAGGCGGAGATTAGAGCTATGGCTAATATTGCAAAAAACTTCTTCATAGCTTAACGTTTAATAATCGACTCAATACGTGAAATGATATTTACTCCCTCGGCATATACATCGCTCATCTGCACCGACTCGGCAGGCGAGTATTGTGCCTCGTCACAACGCGAGATAATCTCCGTGAAGCGCTGCGCATCCTCCTGAGGACAGCCGCGACGTTGCAACTCCTCGCGGATATTCTCCTTGGTGAGTGACGATACGGGGATATTCAGCTTGTCGCTCATATAACCCCACAGCGCACGCAACATCTCCTCGAAGAAGGCGTGGCGATTCTGTTCGCGCATAAACTTCTCGGCCGCACGGAAACGCTGCACGGCAACCTTATTGGCACGGCGGTTACGCACAAGAACGGTATTCTTGCTATCGCGGATGGCACGGCGCAGCACAAAGTAAGCCACAACGGCTGCCACGATGATGGCAAGCAGGATGATAAAATATGTTCCGCTAAACATCAGCGGCGCAGCAACCGACGAGAGTGCTGCATCGCCCAGCTTGATAAAGCGAATATCGCTACCCAGCTGGCGTACGCCCTCCTTCGATGTGCCTGTGATAATCTGCTGAGGCGTAGCGGCTCCTGCCGAGCCATCGGGAGCGACGTTGAGCGTGAGGGCTGCCGACGAGAGTGTAACGTAGGCATTCTTCTCGGGGCTGAAGTATGAGAACTCGATGGCGGGGATATCGTACTCGCCCTCGGCACGTGCAATGAAGGGGTACTCAAACTGACGGTAACCCGTTGTACCTGCCGTAGTAGAGCGGATAGACTCCGTAGAACGCACATCATACAATTCAAACGAAGAGGGGAGATTCAGCTTCGGAGCCTGAAGGAAGGTGAGGTTTCCCGTACCCGAGATTTTCACTGTATAGCTTGCAGCCGAGTTGGCTTTAAGCTCCGTTGAGGGCAGCTGCGTATCCATAGTAAATGAGCCCACAGCACCCGTAAACGATGCGGGAGCGCCGGCGGGCAGCTCCTTGACCGTAACGTTCACACGTCCTGTAGTGAGCTTACGTGGCACGTTATATACCTCCGAGCCGCCACCAAAGAAGGGGTCGAAGGCGCGATTTGTACGCATCACAACCTGCGCCACGGCGGTAATATCGGCCGACTCGATGGTAAGCGTACCCGTCTGCTGGGGATAGAGCAGATACTCCTTGATAATCTGCGAGTCATAGACCTTGCCATCGAGAGTCTGGCGCGTAGCACGATAACCATCCACGGGTAGCTCCTGCGACCAGAAACCATTGAACGACGGAAGCTTGACATCCTCAAAACCTGCTATGCTGGCGCGTGTGTAGAGCGTCAGCGAGGCGCGTATCGGCTCACCTTGGTAGACGTTTGAGCGCGACAGATTCAGGCGCAGCAGGATATCGTCCTGCGCAATCTGATTCTGTACGGCTGTACCCTGCTCGGCTGCGGCCTGCTCGTCGCGCTTGGCACTCTGCGCCACAACCTCGATGGGTGTGGATTTGGTGGTATAGCGCTTACCCTTAACCATAACCTCAGCCGGAGTGATGGTAATATTACCTGCCGTCTGGCCCATCACCACGTATGTGATGGTGAAGGTTGACTTGCTGCTACTCACTCCGTTTATCGACTGGAACGAGTGACCCGTAGCCGTGGTGGGACCCGCCAGCACCTCCAGACCCTCAAACGAGGGGACCTTGAAGGAGTCCTTATCGGGCTCGGCATTGGTCAGCACAAACTCCACGCGGAACATCTCGCCCGCGGTGACCATCAGCGGCGTATTAATCTCGAAGGTAACATCACCGTCGGCACGTGCCGTAAACAGTGCGAGAACGGCAACCAACGTGAGAAGATAATGTTTGAAATGTTTCATCTATTATGACGTTTATTCCCAACAAAACGTATTTGCGAGGCAGATTATTTTATGCCTTTCGTAAAAAACAAAGTTTTGCGCCCCTTTACGAGGCGCAAAACCTATTATCGAAAAAATTTTAGTGTGCGAAATCGGCGAAGAAGTCGTTACCCTTATCATCCACGATGATGAATGCGGGGAAGTCCTCAACGTAAATCTTACGCACGGCCTCCATACCGAGCTCGGGGAAGTCAACAACCTCTACACTCTTGATTGAGCGCTTAGCCAACACAGCTGCGGGACCACCGATAGAGCCGAGGTAGAAACCACCGTTAGCCTGGCAAGCATCCGTAACGGCCTTCGAGCGGTTACCCTTCGCTACCATCACCATTGAGCCGCCAGCCTTCTGGAACAGGTCAACGTAGGGGTCCATACGGCCTGCCGTTGTGGGGCCAAATGAGCCTGAAGCCATACCCTCGGGAGTCTTGGCGGGACCTGCGTAATATACGGGGTGCTTCTTGAAGTACTCGGGCATAGGCTGACCCTCGTCCAACATCTGCTTGATGCGAGCGTGAGCGATATCACGTGCTACGATAAGCGTACCCTTCAGATTCAAACGAGTCTTGATGGGATACTTAGTCAAAATCTCGCGTACCTTATCCATACCCTCGTCCAAGTCGATATCTACGGCGGGGCTCATAGCGGGAGCCTCAGCGGGCAGGAAGCGTGCGGGGTTCTTCTCCAGCTTCTCGATGAAGATACCCTCGGGAGTAATCTTAGCCTTGATGTTACGGTCGGCCGAGCAGCTTACGCCGATAGCTACGGGGCAGCTGGCTGCGTGACGAGGTGCGCGGATAACGCGAACATCGTGAACGTAGTACTTACCGCCAAACTGGGCACCCATACCCATCTCCTGGCACATCTTGGTGATGCGCTCCTCCCACTCCAAGTCGCGGAAGCAGCGGCCACCCTCGTTACCCGATGTGGGCAGGTGGTCGAGATAACCAGCCGAAGCCTTCTTTACGGTTGACAAGCACATCTCAGCCGATGTACCGCCGATGCAGACTGCAAGGTGGTAGGGAGGACAAGCCGAAGTACCCAAATCGGCAAGGTGCTCCTTGAAGAAGGCAACCAATGACTTCTCGTTCAACAGAGCCTTGGTCTGCTGATAGAGGAATGTCTTGTTTGCAGAGCCACCACCCTTGGTGATGAACAAGAACTCGTACTCCATAGAGCCGGGGTGACCTGCGTAGATGTCAATCTGTGCGGGCAGGTTAGTGCCAGAGTTCTTCTCGTCGGTCATAGTGAAGGGAACAACCTGCGAGTAGCGCAAGTTACGCTCCTTGTATGTCTCGTAAACACCCTTTGCGATGCACTCAGCATCGTCTGCGCCGGTGTAAACATCCTCACCCTTGTGACCGATACAGATAGCTGTACCTGTATCCTGGCAGGTGGGAAGCTCGCCCTCGGCAGCTACAACCTGGTTGCAGAGCATTGTGTAGGCTACAAACTTATCGTTATCCGAAGCCTCGGCATCCTCCAGAATGTTAGCCAGCTTCTGCAGGTGTGAGGGGCGAAGGTAGAACGACACGTCGCTGTAAGCACGCTTTGAGAGCAGCTCCAGACCCTTGGGGTCAACCTTCAAAATCTTACGTCCGTCGCACTCTACGACCTTCACGTAATCGGTGGTGAGAAGCTCATACTCGGTGGTATCCTTCTCAATGGGATAGGGTTCCTGATAGATGAAATCAGCCATAAGTTTAGTTTTATTTTATTTGTTTTGTAGTTCGTTACAAAAGTCTAAATCTTCGCAAATTTATAAAAATAAAGTATAATTACAAAGCGAGCGGCAATCTTCTTGCCTCAGCACACCCGTTTCCGCTACTCAAAGACCTGGCTCATAGATTGTCCGCGCCATACCTGCGGAGTCTGGAGAGCGAAAATCTCGGCGATGGTTGCAGCCGTGTCGTACTGCATCATATACTCCTTAAACTCGCCGCCCTTCTTCACGTTCTTGCCAGCGATGACAAACGGAGTATCCATCTCCATAAGGCTACGGCCGCCGTGGCTGGTGTTGATACCGCCGTGGTCGGCAGTAATGATGAAGATACTATCGTCGTAGATACCTGCCTCCTTAACCGCCTCAACGATGCGACCCAGGCAAGCGTCCAGTTCCTCCATCTTGGCGTAATACTCAGGCGTGTCGTGACCTGCGCTGTGGCCCACGTGGTCGGGGTCGTCGTAGATGACAACCATAAATTCGGGCTTCTTGCTCTTGATGTAGTCGATTGTCACGTCTGCAATATTCTCGGGTTTCTCCTTGACGCAGAAGTTGATAGCCGCAGGGTCAATCAGAGGCTTGATACCGCCCCACTCATACACGCAGGCTGTCTCCGCCTCGGGCATCTGCTCGCGCACCAGCGAGAAGATTGTGGGGAAGCTGCCATTTGCGTTTACATATACGGGTTGCACATCGGGACCACTGCCGTTGTTTGACCAGCCGTGGAACTCGCAGGGGGCACCCATAAACATTGAGGCCCAGTTGGGAGCGCTATCCGAGGGGAGCACGGTACGCTTCTGGAGGGTGTAGCAACCCTGCTCCATAAAGGCGCGGGTGTTGGGCATCTTGACAGAATCCATACAATATGAGCCCCAGCCATCGAAAGCAATCAGAAATACGTGCTTGGCTTTTGGCTCGTTAGACTCGGGAGCGCAGGCAACAACAAAGGCCATCGCCATAACAAAGAGGAATAATCTTTTCATAAGGAATCATTTTCAGTTAAATCATACAAAAATACTCTTTTTTATGATAAACTCCAATCTGTTTGGGCGACAATTATCGATTCTTTCAATAAAATTTATATCTTTGTGGTCGGCCGCCGTGGCTAAAGGGTGAGTTTTTTGATGCCTGCACGGCCAGCAACAGAGAATTTTTAATTTTAGAAAACAATAAAACTATGAAAAAGATTATCGCATCACCCCTCGCGCCGAAGGCGGTGGGTCCCTATTCACAGGCCGTTGAGAGCAACGGTACACTCTATGTTTCAGGTCAGTTGCCCATCGACGCCGCAACGGGCAAGATGGCCGAGGGTATTGAGGAGCAGACTCGTCAGTC
Source organism: Rikenellaceae bacterium (assembly GCA_015059845.1). Taxonomy (GTDB): domain Bacteria; phylum Bacteroidota; class Bacteroidia; order Bacteroidales; family Rikenellaceae; genus Alistipes. The sequence goes on from SUZR01000009.1 coordinate 111,350, forward strand.
GCTCACCAACATCCGCTACATCGTGGAGGAGGCTGGCTACACGCTCGCCGATGTAACAAAGGTTACCGTTCTGCTGGATGATATCGCCGACTTCGCCGCAATGAATGGCGTATATGCTACATTCTTTACCGAGCAGATGCCCGCCCGCGTATGCTACGAGGTGGCTAAGCTACCGATGGGTGCCAAGGTGGAGATTGACGCTACGGTCACTCGCTAAAGAAAAATATTTTTCTCGAAAAACACGCGTCGGAGATAGCTCTGGCGCGTATTTTTATTTTTGTTGATAACCTTGTCGAAAAATAGTCGCAGAAAAATTGGTTTTACCACACTTTTTTTAAGACCTTTGTATTGGTGCTTTACGCGCTCTGACGTCACGCATACACACATTTCGAAAGATAAAATTATAATATACAAGCAATTATGTCTAAAGAACCTAAAAAACTCACCGAGGTGAGCTACAACGACGCCGTGGCTGCGTCGAAAGAGTATTTCGCCGGTGATGACCTTGCTGCTACCGTATGGGTGAGCAAATATGCGCTGAAGGATTCCTACGGCCATATCTACGAGCGCACACCCGAGGATATGCACCATCGCATCGCCGCAGAAATCGAGCGCATCGAGATGAAGTACCCCAACCCTCTGAAGAAGGAGGAGGTATTCTCGTTGCTCGACCATTTCCGTTACATTATCCCCCAGGGTGGCCCTATGACCGGTATCGGTAACACGTTGCAGGTGGCTTCATTGTCAAACTGCTTCGTTATCGGCAACCGCCAGCACGCCGACTCGTACGGCGGTATCTTCCGTATGGACGAGGAGCAGGTGCAGCTGATGAAGCGCCGCGGTGGCGTGGGTCACGACCTCTCGGAGTTGCGCCCCACAGGCTCACCCGTATTGAACTCGGCTCTCACATCGACCGGTATCGTTCCCTTTATGGAGCGTTACTCAAACTCTACACGCGAGGTTGCACAGGATGGCCGTCGTGGAGCATTGATGCTCTCACTCTCTATCAAGCACCCCGATGCAGAGCGTTTCATCGATGCAAAGACTCAGTCAGGCAAGGTGACTGGTGCGAACGTATCTATCAAGATTGACGACGAGTTTATGCGCGCCGCACACGAGGGTCGCACATACCGTCAGCAGTTCCCCATCAACAGCAACGAGCCTAAGATGACTGCCGACATCGACGCTAAGAAGTTGTGGGACAAGATTATCCACAACGCTTGGCAGTCAGCCGAGCCCGGCGTATTGTTCTGGGATACAATCATCCGCGAGAGTGTGCCCGACTGCTATGCAGACCTCGGTTTCAATACAGTTTCTACAAACCCCTGCGGTGAGATTCCATTGTGCCCCTACGACAGCTGCCGTCTGTTGGCATTGAACCTGTTGAGCTACGTGGAGAATCCATTTACGAAGGATGCAAAGTTCAACTTCGACCTCTTCCGCGAGCACGTAGGCAAGGCTATGCGTATGATGGATGATATCATCGACCTCGAGTTGGAGAAGGTTGAGCAGATTATCTCGAAGGTGGCAAGCGACCCCGAGGAGGCAGACATCCGCCACGTCGAGCACGAGTTGTGGCTCAAGATTAAGGATATGGCTCTGCGCGGCCGCCGTACAGGTTTGGGTATCACAGCCGAGGGCGATATGTTGGCAGCGTTGGGTCTGCGCTACGGCTCGGACGAGGCTATCGACTTCGCCGTAAGCGTACACCGCACATTGGCCGTAGAGGCATATCGCGCATCTGTGAAGATGGCCGAGGAGCGTGGTGCATTCCCCATCTATGATGCAGCACGCGAGGCATCGAATCCTATGATTCAGCGTATTAAGGAGGCTGACCCCGAGCTCTACGAGCAGATGGTGAGGAACGGCCGCCGTAACATCGCAATGCTTACCATTGCACCTACGGGTACCACATCGCTTATGTCGCAGACAACATCGGGTATCGAGCCTGTGTTCCGCCCCGTATATAAGCGTCGCCGCAAGATTAACCCCTCGGATAGAGGCAAGAAGGCCGACTTCGTTGACGAGATGGGCGAGAAGTTCGAGGAGTACTATGTATATCACCACCAGTTTGTTAAGTGGCTGGAGAAGAATGGCTACGACACATCGAAGTTGCAGACAATCACCGACGAGGAGCTATCAAAGTGGCTGGAGGCATCGCCCTACCACGGCGCTACGGCAAACGATATCGACTGGGTTGCCAAGGTGCGTATGCAGGGTGCTATTCAGAAGTGGGTGGACCACTCTATCTCGGTTACCGTTAACCTCCCGAACGATGTGAGCGAGCAGCTGGTAGCTGACGTATATCACACAGCGTGGGAGTGCGGCTGTAAGGGTGTTACGGTTTATCGTGACGGCTGCCGCACAGGCGTACTTATCGACACCAAGAGCAAGAAGGATAACAAGAAGTGCGACTCGGGCAACAGCACGCAGAAGCGTCCAAAGTCAATTTCCGCCGACGTCGTACGTTTCAAGAACGGTAGCGAGCCGTGGATTGCATTTGTAGGTATTCAGAACGACCGCCCCTACGAGATTTTCACCGGTAAGATTGAGGAGGATGCAATGTATATTCCGCCAAAGATTACGAAGGGTTGGATTATCAAGGTGCGCGAGGAGGATGGCTCAAAGCGTTACGACTTCCAGTACAAGGACCGCTACGGATATGTAAATACTATCGGTGGTATTTCACGTTTGTTCGACGAGGAGTTCTGGAACTACGCCAAGCTTATTTCGGGCGTATTGCGTCACGGAATGCCTATTGACAAGGTGGTACATCTCATCGACGGTCTGCACCTGAACAGCGAGAGTATCAACACCTGGAAGAATGGTGTGCAGCGCGCTCTGAAGCAGTACATTGCCGACGGCACAAAATCGAAGGGCAAATGTCCGCAGTGCGGCCAGGAGGAGATGGCTTACCAGAACGGTTGCCTGACCTGTATGTCGTGCGGATACTCGAAATGCGGTTAAAAATCGGGTAAAATAGCATACTTAACTGCGCAAAGATGTAAAAAAAAGGATAAAGACTTGTTTTTTTATTTTTTTATTTACATCTTTGCGTTGTGTATCCCGTATTCTGAACCATAATTTGGCGCAGAAAATGTGGAATTATGCTTTTTACCTTTATTAATTAACGTGTGTAAAACAAGATTTTTATAGCACAATAAACAATTTAATTTATGAAAAAGTTTTTACTTTCTATCGCTATTGTAGCGTTCTCTATGGGTAGCGTATTTGCTCAGGAGAATTCAGCAGAGAAGCTCCGCTGGAAGGGAATTATGAACAACGGCTTCTGGTCTAACTGGGAGATTGGTATCGCTGGTGGTATCAATGGCACAGCTTGGAACGATGCTTTTGGCACAGATCAGGGAGCTATAGGTGACCTCGGTTGGCAGATTGAGGGTAATGTAACTAAGTGGTTTAACCCTATCGTAGGTGCTCGTGTTCAGTTGATTGGTGGCCGATTAAATGCTTCTGATGATTATTTGAAGAATTATTGGATTATGCCTCACGCAGATGCAGTTTTGAATCTCTCTAACTGGTTTGGTGGCTACCGCGAGGATCGTGTTTACTATGCAAAGGTATTTGCTGGTGCTGGTGTTAACTTTGTAAATGTAAACAACGACGGCACTTCAGGTTTTGCAGGTGTTGCAGGTTTGATTAATACTTTCCGTGTATGCAAGCAGTTGGATATCAACCTTGAGTTGAAGGGTATCCTTTCTGCAGGTCGTGATATGCCTCGTGGTATTAATACAATCGCTGCTAAGTATGGTCAGATTTACTCTGCAACATTGGGTATCGCTTACCGCTTCAACAAGCGCGACTGGAACAAGGCTTACTCACAGGAGGAGATCGATGCATACTTGGCATCAATCGCTGCTTTGGAGTCAAGCTTGGCAGATGCTCACCGCAACGAGGGTAAGTTGGCAGAGCGTTTGGCTGCTCAGAAGGCTGCTACAGATCAGGCTTTGAAGGACAACGAGGCTTTGCGTGCTGAGTTGGCTAAGCGTAAGAACTCTGTAGTTTCTTCATCAGCTATCTTCTTCAACTTCGACAGCGCTCGTTTGACAGACCGTGCTAAGGCTTCTATGCAGGTTCTTCAGGAGACTATCGCTGCTGCTCCCAAGGATCAGGTATTCACTATCGTTGGTCACGCAGATGTTAAGACTGGTTCTGCTGCATACAACCAGAAGCTCTCTGAGAAGCGTGCTAAGGCTGTTTACGACTACCTCGTAGAGCAGGGTGTAAACAAGGATCAGTTGACTTGGAAGGGTGTTGGTTCTTCAGAGAACATCTTCCCTGTTAACAACACTAACCGCGTTGTTATCGTAAAGTAATTTTAGCGATATAACAGATAAGGCTCACCTTCGGGTGGGCCTTTTTTTGTTTGGTGTATGATATAGCAAAGAAAAAAGGCTGCTCGTTTGAGCAACCTCCTTACCTAAAAATTGTATAATAAGGCTATTTTGAAGCTGGTCGCAGGCCGAGAAAGCGGAGTTTACAAGAAGTAAATAAATCAACTATTTGCCAACCTTAAATATTTATTTAATAATCAAACTATTGTCAAATTACTTTATAGTTGCTATTTAATTTTATAACATACAATTTGCATACAAAGTCGGAGATTTCGG
>SUZR01000010.1 GCA_015059845.1 Rikenellaceae bacterium
GTACTTCTCATACTCACTAATTTTTTTGTTTGCAAAATTACTTCTTAGTGAGTTATCTGAGGGCATGCAAAATATCGCAAATTGCTGAATACTACAACATTACCAATAAAAAGCATCCTGACTGTCCAGTAACGATATGGGAACTCAACTTGTGCTTAGCTTTGCCAAAAGGTTGTTTTTCAACCTCTGCAATGCACTGAATTCCAAACCTAACTCACAGACAATCAGGATACTTTCTCCTTATCGCAATATTTCGCTTTTTTCTTTGGTGTTTATTTTATAAAGACTTCCATCGCACCTCAAATTAATCTCATTATGATATCTTTATTCTCCATTTTTAGTGATATTTTCACATATATGGCTATTTTTGCAATGCAAAATCTTACAAAACAACAAATTTAACTACAACCAATATGAACGTGCTGTGGTATATAATTCTTGCGATTGTTTTCTGTGTTACACCCGCGGGGGTGATATGGTTGTGTCGGCGATTCTCGCTTTTGGGGAAGTTGGGTCCGATTATGGTTCTATACACCATAGGTATGTTATTGGGAAATATGCCGTTCATTCCGTCTGAGATTGCCGATTTGCAGGATTTGCTCCCTAACATCTTAATCCCGTTAGCCATCCCGATGATGCTTTTCGGCTGCACCTTTTCGCGTCACGAGATGCGGTTGCAAGCCAAAATCGTGACAAGCGGATTCCTGTCGGTTGCCGTTGCTGTGGCTATAGGATATCTGCTCTTTGGACGTCACATAGAGCAAGGGGCTGAGATTGGCGGCATTGTCACAGGAATGTACACGGGCGGAACACTCAATGCGGCTGCACTGCAAGCGATATTTAAGATTAATGGCGAGAACTTTGTTTTGGTTAACTCATACGACATTATAATATCATTCGGCTATTTTGTTTTTCTGTTCACTATTGGCATACGTGCATTTCGCCGTCTATATGGAGAGCGCGAGCAGGCCTCGTTATCGCAAGGCGAAGAGGAGGAGATACAACAGCAGATTGAGCAGACGAAGCAAAACCCCTACCGTCGTATATTTACAAAGGATGGCGTCACGCAGATTGGAAAGATACTATTTTACACGCTCATAATTGTTGCCATCTCGGCAGCTGCGGCTTTGATGGTACCCGAACAGTGGTTTATGGTAATCTTTATTCTCTTGCTCACCACGATCAGCGTGGTGAGTTCGTTCTCAAAGCGAGTGAACAGTCTGGATATGAGCTATGACATAGGAATGTATCTGATATACATCTTCAGTATGGTTATAGCTTCAATGGCAGACTTCTCGAATCTCGACCTGGCAGGAGGCGTTAATCTGTTGTGTTTTATGCTGATTGCCGTTTTCTGCTCACTTATGCTTCACGCAATAATATGTCGCATTATGCGCGTAGATGCAGATTCTATGGTCATCTCCTCGGTGGCATTTATCAACTCCCCACCCTTTGTTCCGATGGTGTCGGCTGTGATGCAGAATAAAAGAGCCCTCGTCACGGGACTTGCTGCGGGTATTGTAGGATATGCCGTAGGAAATCATCTCGGAGTATTGATGGCCAAAATATTATCGCTGATGTAATATATAGTTCTTGTTACAAAAAAAGAGGGTGCTAACCGAAAAGTTAGGCACCCTCTTATTCTTTCATACGAGATTTACGTTAGAACAGATATCCCGTATTAATATAGAACGCTCCGTTACCATCCTGCTTGTGGTATTTACCCACGGGCTTACCATACTCAAGGCAGACAATAAAGTTCTGGTTCATAATAAATCTAAAACCGGCACCTACGGTTACGTGCGGGCGGTCACGCTCCAAACCGCGCGACATATAGTCATCATACTCGCTCTTTGCAGCCTGGAAGTCGGCAACAGATGCAAACTCCGAGGCATCGCGGCCAAACGACATATCGTACTGACGTGTAACCATCGTACCATCGCTAAAGAGATTTAGGCCGAAAGCGATGTTCTGCTTCCAGAGTGCGAACGACACAAATCGCCATCTAATCTCGGCATTATACGACGCCATATCCAATCCCTGCACACGGTTACGCATAATACCACGAATAGTTCTGAAACCGCCCATACCGTCGCGGTCGTAGGTCTGGCCCATTGTGGTGATATAAGGCAGTACGTAGTAAGGTACATCATCCCCTATCGAGCCCTCGTAATTAAGGCGATATGCGAAGGTCAGCTTATCATTGCGCACGATGGGGATGTAGTGGCGGAAGGTTGCCGAATACTTGTAGTATGGAGTGGATGTGCCGAGCCACTTGGGAGCCAGAATCATATGCGCCTCAGCCCACACACCACGTGAGGGAGCGCCCTCCTTGTCACGAGTGTCGTACAACAAACCCAAACGCACCGTGCTGTTAAAACCGCCATCGGCAACATCGTCCGAAATGATACCCCAGCGGCGATACTGCTCGTAGAGCGTAGGCTCGCTGTCGGGGAAGACCTTATTCTCGTCCTTATTCTTGTTAATCTTCTCACGGTTGATTGCTCCCACCTTGAAGTAGCTCATATGGTAGCCTGCCTCCCAGAAGAGTTTATTGTTCCAGAGGTTACCCGTAAAGTCGGCCTTAAACAGAGCTGCAAGACGGTTGATGCGATACTTCGGGGTGTAGATATACATATCGTCACTCTTCTTACCTGCATCCACCTTCTCGTAATCGAAGTGCGACATATAACCGTTGAAGCCGTAGAAGTCCATAGCCTTGTCATTTGTTACGGTCAGGGCTGTAGAGAAGCGGATTCCGGGGATAAGGAATCTGTTATCGTACGAGATAACATACAACTGCGAGCCCTTGGTAAAGAACGAGGCCTCGAAATACCACTGCTGGCGTGTGTTGGGATAGTTCTCGCCATCGCCAAAGTCGTAGATATTAAGCAATGCGCCCAGCTGAAAACCCTTGTCGGCATCGAATGCCACAGCTGGCAGCGGGCCGAAATTATATCCCGTCTTAATAATCTCCTTACTCTCCGATGTGGTAGAGTCGTTCTCCTGCGCAACAAGATTATGCAGGGTCAGTAGAGCAAAGGCGATTGTCAAAAAAATTCTTATTCTCATCTATATCCTATTTTTCGTTAAACACAATATCTTTTATCTGCGAATATTTACGGCGTAACTCCTTATTCATAAGCAACCTTACATCCGAGCCAACCAATCGCATCAGTCGCCACGTTTCGTGTGCCACTATTGGTGCGGGCAGCAACAAAAGTGTAACGGGCAAAGCCCACTGCCACGGCAGAACTACATAAGCCACAATCGAGTATATAATCATCAACAGAGGCCACAGCAACAGATTCACCAGATAGCGAATCGAATTGCGGAAGGCGTAATCCTTGAGTTTGGTAAAGATGAAGTTACACAGCAACTTAATTGGCAGCGTAAGTATCGACACCGGAATACAATATGGCAATGCCACCAGCAGGAACATCGTTTTCAGCACTCGTGACAGAATAGGATATTTTATCGACACCGAGGCCAGACTGATTTTATCAGCCTTACGCAACGCAGAGGCCTCGTGACCAAGACGCAGCAGCTCCTTTGCACGGGCAGGCTCCTCGCTCCTCATCTGGGCGATTTGCTGAACTGTAAAGTTATTAGCCTTGAAGTGCGCATCGAGTCGATTCATTCGGCTGCCATCCTCCGCATACTTGAATTGCTGCACCTGACGCTTCACCACCGCAGCGCATATCTCATATATCGCATCGTAATCCTCATCGTTGGGGATGTGGAAGATAGATTGGCGCATACGCTCGGCCAACATATCGCGCATAAGGTTAATCTGCTCCTGCGTAGTTATCTCGCTATGCTCACCGATAAACTCCCCCACGTTAATCGGCTCACCAACCTCTACACGCACCGTCGAACGGAAGCGGAAGAAACTGCCATATCGCAAGCCGACGGGAACGATATAGAGAGGCACATCCGTCATCAGCTCCTGCGCCTGAAATGCGATTCTAAAGATGCCCTTCGAGAGCGGCAATGAGGAGTATTTAGCCTGATGCTGCCCCTCGGGGAAGATGCAGAACGGCACCTTGTCGCGCAACACATCGACAGCCTTCTCGATGGTTTGATTATTCTTCTTAACCTCGTCGAAGCCATCGCGGATACGCATAATAGGCATAATCTTCAGGAAGGTGAAAATCTTCGCCAACAACGGACGGCGGAATATATCGGCTCGCGCAACAAAGACCTTCGGCTTGCGGTCCATAGCCAAGATTACCAGCGCATCCATCAGGGCGTTGGTATGATTCGGGGCATAGATTACGGAACCATCCTGCGGAACTTTCTCCAAGCCCACGTATCTAATATTGCGGTAGGATAGCTTGAGGGCAAAATCGACGTAGTAGCGTAACAAATTATACGCTCTATCGTTATCCTGTATTTTTCGATGATTAGCCATATATTACTCAGTAAGCGGAGTTCGACGGAACATATAGGCTACGCTCAGACCCGAGATAATATGCCATATACCCCACCAAGCCGTAATGAACAGCATACCACCATAGTGGTTGTGCCAAATTTCTGGCGGGAAGATATTGGGATTGAAGAGCAGAATAAGACCCAATCCTGAGTTTTGAATACCAATCTCCACCGTCAGCGAACGACGGTCACGAACGGGCACCTTGGCCAATGTACCTCCGAAGTAACCCGTACACAACGCACTGGCATTGTGAATCAATACGATGAAGAATACATAGAATATATTATCGATAAAGAGCTGGAAGTTCTGCGAGAACGAAACCACCACCATACCGAAGAACAACAGAATCGAGAGAATCATTGTCGGGCGGCTAATCTTCTTTGTTGCGTTGGGGAAATAGCGCGAGAAGAGAAGTCCCAAAAGGATAGGCAAGCCCAACAACAGCAGAATCTGTTCCAGCATAGGCAGGAACGGTATTACCAGCGTGGGGATATCAGCTCTAAGGCTGATAATTCGGCTATACATCGAGCCCCAGAAGAAGAAGTTAAACGGCGTAATAAGGGGAGCAAAGGCTGTTGTGATGGCGGTCATCGACACCGACAACTCGATATTACCCTTCGACAGAGAGGAGATAAAGTTGGAGATATTACCACCCGGGCACGATGCCACCAGAATCATACCAAGAGCAATCATCGGTGTAATCAGCGGGCTGAGCGCCAATGCAACGGCGAAAGTAACAGCCGGCAACGCCACCCACTGCAACAATATACCCAATATGACCGATTTGGGATTCTTAAATACATCTTTGAAGGTTTGTGGCTTGATTCCCAATGCCACACCAAACATCACGAATGCGAGTATGATATTTACAATCATCATACCGCCTTGGCCAAAATTAATGGTAATACCATTCAGGGCTTCTAACTGTTCTCTCATCTTAATAAAGATTTGGCAGCCGCTCTTGTGCGGTTGCTTCATTTACTTTGTCTTTTATGTCGGGCTACGTCAATAGTACTATTTACGCGACATTAACGACTATCGTTTCTGCCCTGATTTTCCACTTTTGGGATGTAATCGGGTACAAAAATACCATTTGTTTTTCAAAATACACCATCTACACCCAATAAATTGCATTAAAACCTATTAATATTCAATAATATTGGCGATTCGAAGTGTTTTTTGAATGGAGAACAATAAAATAGGCTGTCTTAACCCTCGCGTTAGACAGCCTATTGTTTTATTTATTGAAAGTATATTTCAATGTTTTCAGGTGGGCGCCATCTGACGTGTCACCATAGTGAAGCAGATAGTCGCCATCCAAAGGATTCATTCTGCCCGTTGCGGGATTCCACCAGAGGAAGGTATCCTCATTGACAGGAATTCTCACCTCGGCCGACTCGCCCGCCTTGAGCGATACTCGCTTATATCCTCGCAGGGTCTTAATGGGGCCCTCTGCATCGTCGGGACGGCTTACGTAGAGCTGGACTACATCGTCGCCATCTCGTTTGCCCGTATTCTTCACCTTCACGACAAACTCTTTCTTGCCATCAGCCGCAGCAACAACCTTAGCCTTGCCAAACTTAAACGTTGTATAGCTCAAGCCGTGGCCGAAGGGGAACAGAGGCTTACCATCGAAATAGCGGTATGTGCGGCCCTTCATATCGTAGTTCTCATAATCGGCGAGCTGGCTATCGTCGGCATAGAAGGTAAGGGGCAACTTTCCTGAAGGATTCACGTCGCCATACAAAACATCCGCAACGGCAACACTACCCTCCTGGCCGAGATACCACGCCTGAACGATTGCCTCGCAATTCTCCGACTCATCAGCAAAGGCCATAGCACTACCAGAGAAGTTCACGAGGATTACTCGCTTGCCTGCCTCCTTCAAGGCCTTCATAAGTTTTTTCTGCACCTCGGGAAGCTCGATAGATGTTCTATCACCGCCCTTAAAACCTGGAGCATTTACGTGCAACTCCTCGCCCTCAAGGCACGATGCAATACCGCCAGCAAAGATGACAGTTTGGTAACCCTCCGTAGCACGCACAAAGCTATCGTAGTCGAAATCGGTATTCTCGGGGTCATACGCCGCCTTCATCGACACATCGCCCTTTGCTGCAGAGGTTGTCAGGCCTGCAACATAAGGCACACCAGGCAGGTATTTCACATCAGCACCTCGCCTCTTTAACGCCTCATACAGACTTACCGACTCCAGAGGAAATCCATTATAGTTACCCAACATCATCACAGCCTCATCGGCATTGGGACCCATAAGCAGCACCTTTTCGCTCTTCTTAAGAGGCAGGATACCATCATTTTCGAGTAGCACGATACTCTCGTGTGCAATCTTCAGCGCAAGGGCTGCGTGCTCGGGCGAGCAGAGCTTATCGTGCGAGATATCGTCCCACTTCGACTCGCCATCCATATCGCCCATCATATAACGATACTCCATAACCTTGGTAACACCTTCGTTCAGTTCCGCCTCGGTAATCAAACCACGCTTGATAGCCTCGGGAATGGCGGGCATAGCATTACCGCACTCCATATCCATACCTGTCTTTACGGCAGCGGCAGCAGCCTCAGCACGCGTCTTCACCCACTTATGACCGTCGTAGAAATCTTTTACAGCCCAGCAGTCGCTGACAATCAGACCATCAAATCCCCACTCCTTAACAAGAATGTCGCGCATAAAACGCTCGTTAGCCCCCGCAGGATAGCTGAACATACGGTTATATGCAAACATCACCTGGTCAACATCGGCCTTTACAACCAAATCCTTGAATGCAGGTAGGTAGGTCTCCCACACATCTCGCTCGGACGCAACGGCGTCGAATGTATGGCGTGCCCACTCGGGACCAGAGTGCAGGGCGTAGTGCTTAGCGCAGGCCATAGCCTTAATGTCGCCATCACCATTTCGCTCGCCCTGAAGGCCACGCACTACGGCCATACCGAGCTGGCCGGTAAGATATGGGTCCTCACCATAGGTCTCCATACCTCTACCCCAGCGCGGGTCTCGGAAGATATTAATATTGGGAGTCCAATACGAGAGGCCCTTATACCACATATCCTCATCACCTGCAGCACGTGCTATATTCCACTTGATACGGCCCTCGTCACTTACGGCCGTAAATATCTGTTCCAGCAACTCCGTATCGAACGACGAGGCCATAGCAATAGGCATAGGGAAAACAGTCGCATTTCCGTTACGTGCCACGCCGTGCAGAGCCTCGTTCCACCAGTTATAGTTCTTGATTCCAAGACGCTCCACTGCGGGCGAGTTATAAATCATAAGCGACACCTTCTCGTCGAGAGTCATATGCTTTACAATATCCTCGGCACGCTCCTTTGCCGAACGTGTGATATCCGTAAAGATAGGCTGCGCCGAAGCCGCAACGGGCGTCAGGGCAAGCATTAGGGTCGCAAGTCGTATAAAAGCTTTAATTTTCATATTATTGTATTTTAGTATTATCGTTTTAGCAGGCTTACTTCTGTATATACTTTCGTGCGAGCCACTTGCGCACGGGCTCATCGTAAAGCTTAAGGCAAGCATAGGCAAGCGCAACACTCGACAATACAACCAATGCGGATAAGCCCAACGTATCGCCAAGAGTATAACATCTATTCTCGATAAGCCACTTATAGAAGATGTACATTATAGGATAGTGAACAATATACAGCGGGTATGACAACTCACCCAGGAAGTTGTTTATTCGGCCCGTATAATTATCTCCGCCCTTGCCACAAGCACCAAGCCATACGATAAAGGGAAATATTACGGCGATGCATACCACCTCGTACAAACTATTCAGACTTATCGCACCGCTCTTTGCGATGTACGGCACGGCGAATACGGTAATCAACATTGCGCTGCAAATCCAGAATGCACCCTTGACCTCGCGTGGTTTAAATGTTCGGGCCAGCAACATACCCATCGAGAATGGGAAAAGCATACGCACCAATCCGCCCCAGAAGTTTATGGTGTCGATGGTCCAACCGATACCTACGCTATCATATCCCGACAGGTCGCCGACAAAAATCCAGGCGTGCAAAACGCCCAATATGGCGGTCAATACGGCTAAGAGTTTGGTTGAGAGGCGACGTATTACAAGCGCATAAAGGATATTACCTATATACTCAAAGAAGAGCGACCACATAGGGCCATTCAGTGGGAACATCTCGCCATTTCCTCGCACCTCGTACGGCAAGCCAGGAAGTGCTGGCACCATAAATATAGTAAGCAGCAGAGCAATCATCACCCAACTTATAGGTGTCACCTCGCCACTCCACTGCTGGCATCCAGTCAGCATAAAAGATATCATACCAACCACAGCGCCCATAATCAGCATAGGATGAAGACGAATAAGACGACGCTTAAAGAAACCGCCAAGCGACATCTTGCCCCAACGGTCATCGTAGGCGTAGCTTATCACAAATCCCGATAGGATAAAGAAGAAATCTACGGCAATATGCCCGTGGTTGAGAGTAGTTATAAGACCACTACCCTCGCCATTAGTTGACTCCGCAAAGGCAAACCCCTCAAAAATATGATATATAAGCACCAATATCGCCGCCACCCCTCGCAAGCCATCCAGCAACTCATAATGAGGCTTCGTATCGGCAAATTGTGTTGATGCTTGAACTTTACTACCCATTTTATATATTTTTAGATATTCTCAAAATTGGATTTATATACAAAGGTATAAAAAGTTGTGTAAATATAGCATAAATAATCTATTTACAAGAGTAATGATTTGGATTAGGGTTAAATATGACCCTACAAATTTACCTAAGGTCAATATTATATAATCTTCAACTTCATATCAATTTGTATCATACATAGACAGTTCATTATAGATACAGATTATGCAGCAAAATTCTCTTTGACGAGTCAAAAATGGGGGACAAATTGGGGGACAAAAACCACTTTCTGTGGCAAAAATGCTCCCCATTTACTCAGTGGGACACGATTTCGCAATGGTTTACAAAACAAAAAAATCTCCGACAATCGTATGATTATCAGAGATTTTCTTCCGTGATCCCGCCGGGGTTCGAACCCGGGACCCCAACATTAAAAGTGTTGTGCTCTACCGACTGAGCTACAGGATCAACGCTCACCAAAAGAGATAATTCTCATTTTTGGTGGTGCAAATGTAGGGATAATTTTTTGTATAACCAAACTTATGCCGTCGAAACTTCCCAAAACATTTAATTTTATCACCCGTATAGCGTCAAAATATGCGCAGCGACTACTCTACTCCATCTCGTGGCTGATGTTGGCGACTTCTGCACTGACATATTTCACTAAATCCGTAGGGGAAATGCGTATTTGCAGGCCACGCACACCTGCACTGATGTAGATTGCGCGGTGTTCCAATGCCGAGGAGTGAATATATGTCGGAAAACGTTTTTTCATACCGATGGGCGAGCAGCCGCCTCGTATATAACCCGTCGTGGGCAGCAGTTCCTTCATTGGCAGCATCTCAACCTTCTTATTACCCGACACACGCGCCGCAGCCTTCAGGTCAACCTCGTGGTTACCCGGCACCACGCACACCAAAAAGCCATTACGGTCACCCTCAAGGATTAAAGTCTTGAAAACCGTCTCTATATCTTCACCCAACTGCTCGGCAACGTGCGTGGCAGCGAGATTATTCTCGTCCACCTCGTATGGAATAAGGTCATAAGCAATCTTGGCCCTATCCAGCAGCCGCGCAGCATTTGTCTTATCTATTTTCTGCTTTGCCATAATTTTATTTTTTTCGCAAAAATAAGAAAAAACATATCATCACAGAAACAGACGCGAACTATTTTTCTTGTTTGTTTACTAAGAAAATTCTATATTTGTCGTAATGAAACATCTATTCAACATAATTATCACAATATCTATATTGTTGGTTGCAGGCTGTGCGGCCGACCGCTCTCCGCGTACATTAACCAAGTATTTCTACAAGGCTATTGCCAATGGCGAATACGACAAGGCCTTGGAATGTACTACGATGAACGAGGATATCGACTTTGAGCTATACCACGCTATAATGGACAAAGTCAGCACCTCAATAGAGGCTAAAGGTGGCGTAGATAAGATTGAGATTATCGACGAGCAGATATCCGAAGATGGCTTAAGTGCTGTCGTTGCGGCAACCATAACCTATGTTGACGGCTCGGTGGATAAGGAGTTTTGCGACGTTATTTATCAGGATGACAAATGGATTGTAGATGTTGACCTTTACTCTAAATAAACGCCATATCTACCTGCTGCTCATTCTCTTACTCGCCACGTCCTGCCGTTGCGGAAACAATCACCATACCGTTTCATCACCCCAAACACCTACCGAAATGCTTTGTTCGGGCGATTTGGTCTTTCGGTTGGGTCGGTCACTTGAGAGTAGAGTTATCGCATCCGATGGCAAGTATTCACATATAGGTATTATTATCCGCAAAGACTCATCAACACTGGTTGCACATATTGAGCCGTCACCCAACGGCAGCGAGCGCACCAAGTATGAATCTTTGGAGGATTTTTTTCACCCCGAGGTAGCCTCTGCGGGAGCCGTTATGCGCATAGATAAGTTGGATTCTACGCAGCGAGATAAGATTTCGGCATATCTGTTATCGTGCGCGGATATCACCTTCGACCACGACTACATCCTCTCCGACTCCACAAAAATGTACTGCACTGAACTTGTTTATAGAGCCTACAAATGTGCCGGTTTGGATATAACCCACGGCATAAGGCACAAACTCCCCCTCGCCCAAGAGCCCGTAGTACTTCCTTCAGATATATTTCAACAGAATGAATTTGAAGCAATCTGGAGCTATTAACCTAACGCAGTTCCGATTTGCGCCATAGCTGATAGCTGTTTACAATATTCTGCCATACGATATATGCTGTGGGGGCTACCGACGACACGGGGTCAAGAAAGGCCTGCGAGAGCCATACGGCGAGTACCGTATTCTTCTGTCCGAGCGACTGGCCGCCAGCAACCGTGTCGCCATATTTTCTACCAATCCATCGTCCGAGAGCGAACTGCAACAGACATATCGCAAGAGCCACCACCGCCAGCATTATCTCGACCATACGGTCTGCCTCCTCGTGGTCGAGGATAAAGCAGGTTGTACGCCCCACGATAACGATGAGCGACAAAAGCCATATATAAAACGATATTTGACTATGATTTGCCACCCACGCGCCAGCCTTAGGCAGTGCAAAACGGCAAAATTGTCCCGCAACAAACGGCGCTATAAGTAGCGGCGCTACACGTTGCAGAATCTGCATCATCGTACACTCACCATTACCGAAGGCGTGCAGCAGAAACGGAGCGTATAGTGCAATGGCTACGTTACACAAAAGGCTATAAGCCACCATACTCTCCACATTTGCGCCCAGCATACCGCCAATCACCACGGCTGCCATAGCCACCGGTGCCAGTACGCATATCATAGCGCCCTGTGCTACCACCACATTCAGCGACACCAACGCAAAATAGAGCCCCAACGAGCCCACCACCTGAAAGAGCAGCAGCCACAAATGCATCCACGAAAAACGAATCTTACGTGCATCCACCCGACAGAAGGTAAAAAACAACATAGTAAAGATAAACACAGGCGTAAGCATCCCCTCAAGAGCCGCATCCACCCACACAATCTGTCGGCACAACAAGGCTCCCACAACCATACCCAAAGGCATAGCAAAACTACGGAATGATTGCGACACTGACATCTACTCCAAAATTTTCTCGTTCAGGAAATCCAACACTCCACGCATCAACGAGTGACGCTCCTGCTCACTCTGAATACTCTCAAAGGGGAAGGCCATCACCATCGAGCGATAATCCTTACCGCTATACCCTACCGCCGCCGACTGATTGTTTGTAGCATATCGCATAGCGATAAATGCCCCACGACCAAACGGTGATATACAGCCGGGCGACTCGATAGCATAATAATCACGTGAAGGCTCACGATTGAAATTTATATTCTGGCGAGCCATCTTCATCGGTGAGGGCACAACACGAGCTACACCGCGGCGTGTGGCCATATCGCCATTAAATGCAATGTGCAATACCCTGCGACCAAACTCCTTATCGTCGCCATCTGCCTCTATTCCATTCCACAAATCGCTACCGACATAACATCCCGATGCGAACAAAGCACCTCCCGACGAGGTGTACTCGCGCACTCTATCCTGCAACTTATCGGAGAACGTTTCAAACTCCACACCCGATGTTCCGCGTCCCATCTCGCACGAACGCTGCTTGCCGAGGATAAGGTCAACGATAGCGTAATCACCCATTCTCACCTGCCTATCCTCCACAGCCTTCACGCTTGTTGAGCAGTATGAGAAGCCCGCCTCCACGATTGAGCGGCCGTGCAGTACGGGATAGTCGAACGTATTTCCTGCAATAACCTCGGTTTCGTAGTCGCTATAACAAGAGCCCAAGGCATTGTTATCATTCTCCGAGCGCGACAGTAGGCGGTCGAAATTACGCTGCTCGCCAATAAATGAAATATCCTCCACGTAGGCCACGCCAGAATCATAGTGGTTATAGAATCCTGCGATAGAGTCACCCTGAATACTCAGCGGCGCACTCACGCGGTCAAAGCCATTTACAACCAGCACGCGACCACGTTCGCTCTTTACTCTATGCGAAGAGAGTATCTCGCTCGGGAAACTCTCGCCACCCTTGTTTACAGCCGTCACGCGATAACTGTATGTGCGACCCGCCTCCTGTTTCATCTTAACCGATGTTCCATCTACACGAATGCCATTATCGAAGCTGCCATCATCCACACGTGTATAGACAATATAATAATCGGGCGTTGCCGACACCTCTAAGTCATCCTCCACGGGCTGCCAGCTAAGGATTACATCGGCCGATGTCTTATCAGCAAACACCGCGCTGAAATTCTCAACGGGCAGCGGCTGCACCGTATATGGCACGCCATATTGGCTTGAGAGATAGCGCAATATACCCTTATATATCGCACGGCTGACAAGGAACTTGAATCGCGGGTCATTACCGTAGCGCATATCGGCGAAGTTCTGGTGCGACATCGACTCCAGCAACATCGTTGGCACACACGGCACGCGAGCCTCATAATACGAGCGATTCCACATACCGCGACGGCTCCACGCAGGCTCCACCGTAGAGCGTATATCTGCCACCATCTGCGTCATCACCATATCGGTCAGGTCGCGTGAGAGATAGCGGTCAGCACCACCCTCAAAGCGGCCTTTATTATCTTTGGTATAATATATTCCGAGTGTTCCGATGATATCATCGTTCAGGCGCACGCCCGCGTCAGAGTGAAATGCCAACGCCATATCGAGCGGAATACTCTTTCCCTCCTGCTTAGGCAGACGCTCCGAGCCTCCCATCAAGGCATTAACCCAGTGGGCACGCGACATAAAATCATCCTTATAGTCGTCCTTATTCTCTTTGGGAGTATATACATCCTCGCCAAATCCCGACCACTGCAACCAGTAACGCGAGCCCTCGCAGAAACGGGGGTACTCGCTTGTCGTGGCATCATACTCCATATCCTCCTGCTGCAGGTGGGGCGATACGCTACGGGCAATATTTCCATATCCGCCACCAATCTTAACGCCATCGGCCGACACTTTCTTACCAGCCTGCGAACTCTTATTCGAGAGTGACACAAGCACTCTCTCATCCGCCTGTGCAAAATCGAAATGGCCCAAATAGACCCACATACCGCCACCCATAGTCTGGTTTACGGCAAAACGACTCTCGCCGCCACGATGGTGTACGGTATAAATCACATCATCGGCACTATCCTTGCCATAGCTCTTATACGACACATATACGGCATATTTCCCCTCCTCGGGTATGGCGGCACACCACTCGGCACGACTCTCCGAGCCCGATGCAATACTCTCGGTAGTGCGCGTAGTTCCCTCCGTGAAAGGATTTTGCCCTGTAAGATAGACATCTCGTTTATGGGCAAATCCCGTGCCTCCATCCTGCCAACTCTTTGAGCCGTTACGCTCGGCATAACGTGTATCATCCACGCCCTCGTCGTTATCGATAATTATCTCATTGAGCTGCGTATCTCGCTCGCGTGGCAACAGAACACTCGCACCCGCACGCTCCAGCATAGGCACCAGATATGGCAACACGAAACTCTGTGTAAACAAATCCTCCACCGTCTCCCACAGACGCGAACGCTGCCAGCGCCAAAGATTCTCATCCTGCTCGAAATAACGGCCGTGACTCTGCCACATAGCTATATGGCGACCCGTAAGACCCTGCGAAGGCTTATTAAGCGACGACTGCGGCGTAACGAGCGGCTTATCCGCACGGTTGACAAAGCGAACGACATCCTTTGTTGACGAGCGGTAATATATAGGTATCAGCTCCTCAATCTTATGGCGGTCGGTGATGATTGAGAGTCTATATCCCGCATATTTTTCGGGCAGCACCATACGAACTGAGTCGTATATAGCCTTCACATTATCCTCACGAAACGGATAGTACGACAAGCCTATCGAAGCATATATCTCCAGTTTATCCCCTGCCGCCTTCATCCTATCCACCTTGACCGCACCACCCAGCACCTCTTGCTTAACGATGCGTGTCAGCACATCGGCAACCTCCTGACGTGTATGCGATGAGGGCACTTGAGCAAAAGCAACACTTGAGATAAGCGTTACAACAGACAGAAACAGCGAGTATAATATTTTATTCATTTTCAGTTTTTGGTTTGATAATTAAAAGGAGTCCAAAGATAGTAAATAATGCGTTATAGCCCAACAATTCAAAGCCAATAAAATATCCTATTCGCTCGGCCATAGCCCACTGCAACAGATAGCTAAGGATGGGCGAAAGGATGGCTACGATGGGAACAAATCGCTCTTTTATATGATATTTACACAATATTCCAAATGCAAACATACCCAAAATAGGGCCGTAAGTATATCCAGCCAACTTAAACACAAGGTTTATCACGCTATCGTTACCAAAGCGGTCAAATGCCACAATCACCACCATCATAATAATGGCCATAACAATATGAATACGCTTACGCAGGCGAGCGAGTGTAGGCTCATCATATCGTTTAGCTCCGTCCAGAATATCGAGCGTAAAAGATGTAGTAAGCGATGTAAGTGATGACCCTGCGGCTGAGTATGTACTCGAAATAAGTCCTACAACGAAGACTACGCCTGCGATTATCGGCAATCCGCCCTGTACCGCCACAAACGGGAATACATCATCGCCCTTAGCCGGCTGCGGCAATCCCGCAAAATCCACATAGCGATACAACAAAACGCCCAAAACAAGGAACAGCAGAATCACAAATATCTGGCAAATAGCAGTAAGCACGATATTTATCTGCGAATCCCGTTTCGTACGGCAGCTCATATTACGTTGCATCATATCCTGGTCCAAGCCTGTCATCGCCACCAGACACAAAGCACCTCCCGCCACCATCTTCCAGAAATAGCGTGGGGAGTCGGGATTGTCGAAAAACCAGATTTGAGAATAAGGCGACTCCTTGACAGCCGCAACGGCATCGGACAACGAAAGCCCCATATCACTGCACAGACAGCCAACACAAACCACGATACTCACCACCAGACAAATCGACTGCAACGTATCCGTCACAATCAGCGACCGCACGCCGCCCCAACGTGTGTAGAGCCATACGAGGGTCATCGTAAGGATTATATTCCAGATAAAGTCAACGTTGAAGTAATCGAATACAAGTAGCTGCATTACAGCGCATACAACATATATCTTCAGGGCGGCACCTATCAACTTCGACACAAGAAAGCACCACGCACCCGTACGGTGAGCCGTAACACCAAAACGTTCGTCAAGATATTCGTATAGCGACACCACTCCTCGGCGATAGAAAATCGGGATAAGCACAAAGGCCACAATCATCTGGCCAATGGTAAAGCCCACCACCATCTGCATATACGAAAAACCATCCGTCGCGACCGAGCCTGGCACAGATATATATGTAACGCCCGACATTGCAGCACCTATCATTGCCAGAGTAGCCATATACCACGTAGTACGGCGATTGCCAATAAAGAAACCGGCGTTATCGGCCCTACGTCCTGAGAGATATGCAATCAGGAATAGCGCGAGTAGATATACGGCAAGAGTTATTAATACAACGTATGGCGACATAATAGGTCCTATCAAACTGTAACCCCGCAGCGAATCACAAAATTCTCTTTCGGGGCATAATATTTTATACTCAATTATAATTATTCGGCCACAAATATGGTTTCTTTTACCGCACAAAGATAATAATTCGCCACAAAAAAATTGTAGCACAAAATAAAATTATTATATTTGCGTGGAGTTAAAGGTGCTCCAATGAAGGTTAGTTAGAAATTCATATATTTATATTATGGCAAGATCACTAAAGATTCGAGATTTAACTTTGCGTGACGGTCAGCAGTCTTCATTCGCTACCCGTATGACGCAGGAGCAGATTAATCGCTGTCTGCCCTATTATAAGGACGCTGGATTCTTTGCTATGGAGGTTTGGGGCGGTGCCGTACCCGACTCTGTTATGCGCTACTTGGGCGAGAATCCCTGGACACGTCTGGAGAGCATCCACGAGGTTATAGGTGATATATCAAAACTCACAGCTCTTTCTCGCGGCCGTAACCTTTTCGGCTACGCTCCCTACACTGACGAGATTATTGACGGTTTTAGCCGCAATGCCATCAAGAGCGGTTTGGGTATTATGCGTATCTTCGATGCATTGAACGATGTCAACAACGTAAAATCTACTATTAAATATGTAAAACGCTATGGCGGTATTGCCGACTGCGCCGTATGTTACACCGTTGACCCCAAGTACCCCCAGCCAACGTTCTGGCAGAAGCTCCTGGGCAAGAAGGCTCCCCAGCCCGTATTTACCGACGAGTACTTCCTCAATAAGGCTAAGCAGATGGCCGCTTTGGGTGCAGATATGATTACCATCAAGGATATGTCGGGCTTGATTCCTCCCCAGCGCATCAGCCGATTGGTGAAGCTCTTCAAGCAGCATATCAAGCTCCCCATCGACTTCCATACCCACTCTACCCCGGGTTACGGCTTGGCATCGGTATTTGCAGCTATTGCGGCAGGTGTTGATGTGGTTGATACAAACTGCTGGTGGTTTGCAGGTGGCACGGGTGCTCCCGCATTGGAGTTGGTATATGTATTCTGCCAGAAGATGGGCATCGACATCGGCGTGAATATGGAGGCCGTTGAGAAGATTAACAAGGAACTGAAGGTTATCCGCAAGGAGTTGGAGTTGTCGGTATTTGGTGCCGAGAAACCCAAGCCCAACCGCTTCGCATTTTCAGATACTGCCGACCAGTTCTTCAATGAGGCTGTGGCAGCAGCTAAGGCTGAAGATTTCGACAAGTTGTTGGAGATTAGCCAGAAGATTGAGGCATACTACGGCTTCCCCGCTCCCAACGAGCTGGTTCAGAAGGCTGAGATTCCTGGCGGTATGTACTCAAATATGGTGGCACAGCTCAAGCAGCTCAAGGCAGAGGATATCCTCCCCCGCGCTATGGAACTTATCCCCACCGTACGTCTGTCAGCAGGTCTTCCTCCCCTTGTAACTCCCACATCGCAGATTGTAGGCGCTCAGGCTGTAAACTGCGCTTTGGACGAGAAGGCAGGTCGCGCAATGTACACCAACAAGAGTTCGCAGTTCATCGGCTTGGTGAAGGGCGACTACGGCAAGACTCCCGTTGAGATTGACCCCGAGTTCCGCTTTAAGATTTGTGGTTTCCGCGAGGAGATTCCCTATGACACTACGAAGTATAAGATGCAGCCCAATCCCGAGTTGCCCGAGGCTGGTGGCGTGAAGCTGGCCGAGAACGAGAAGGAGTTGTTGCTGCTGGAGTTGTTCCCGCTCGTTGCAAAGAACTTCTTGACAAATACAAAGAAGAAGGCTTACGAGGCTGCCGAGGCCGAGAAGGCTGCAAAGGCTGCAGCTAAGGCTGAGAAGGAGGCTAAGAATGCCGCAGAGGCAAAGGCTGCCATCGCAGCACAGAAGGTTAAGCCCATCACAGGCAAGACCGTGGAGGCTCCCCTGCCAGGCCGCATTGTTGATATTTGCGTAAAGGTTGGCGACAAGGTTAAGCGTGGTGATACAATCGCTATTCTCGAGGCTATGAAGATGGAGAACTCTATGACCAGCAATTACGAAGGCACTGTAAAGCAGATTCTGGTAGAGGTTGGTCAGGCAGTAGCAGCAGGCACTATTTTGGCCGAGGTAGAGTAAACAACATCGATACAAGCTAAAGCCTGCCCACGTGGCAGGCTTTTTCTATTGTGAATAATAAAATGCTATACCGTTACGTTGTAATATTAAGACTAACAACTATTACACAATGAGAAAGCCTAAAAACATCGAAAAGTATCAGGATAACTACTCCGAGAGCAAGCTCCAGCGCAAGTTAACCTCCGTGGCACGCTGGGCCGGAGCGAAGGTGGTTTATGCCGTATTGTTACTCTACTATGTACTGCGCAACCCGAAGGTATCGACAGCCGATAAGAGTAAGATTTACGGTGCGTTAGGATACTTTATCTTACCCACTGATTTAATTATGGATTTCGTTCCGCTGGCGGGCTACACCGACGATATGGCTGCCATAATGTGGGCCATACACACCGTTGCAAACAACATCACGCCCGAAATCAAGGCGCAGGCAAAAGGCAAACTGGCCGAGTGGTTTGACAACTACAACGAAAAGAAGATTGACAAGGTGATATAACCAAACAGCAACCTACAAGGTTGCTGTTTTATTTTTAATAGATAGTACAACGCAACAAAGAAATCGCTATCTTTGCACAGAAAGTGAGAGAATAAGTATGGAACAGAAAAATCTTACGCAAACAAAAGAGAAGCTCTGGAACAGCAACTACCTGAAGGTCTGGACTGCCAATTTTATGATCTTCTTCTCGTTTATGCTCCTCACTCCCCTGCTGCCCTCATACCTGAGCGACACGTTTGGGGCCGACAAGCAGACAATCGGAATTGTACTATCAGGTTACACCTTAACGGCACTTATGATACGTGCCCTGAGTGGATATATCGTCGATAGTTTCCCGCGCCGCACCGTAATGATAATTAGTTATTTCCTGTTTGCTCTGTTTTTTGCAGGCTATCTGGCGGCAGGCACTCTGCTCCTGTTCGCCATTGTCCGCACGCTGCACGGCGCACCATTTGGGGCTACAACAGTGTCAAACAGCACCGTAGCGATAGATGTACTACACCCCTCACGTCGAGCTGAGGGAATCGGTTATTACGGCCTAAGCAATAATATCGCAACGGCCATCAGCCCCACGGTGGCACTGCTGCTTTTTGATAAGTACAATAATTACGACCTGCTCTTCTGGCTTGCATTCATAACGGCTCTGATTGGTCTGATTAGTACATCATCCGTAAAACTGCGCGACAGAGAGATTGTAAAAGTCAAGCAGCCGCTATCGCTCGACCGCTTTATACTCCTGAAGGGGTGGCGACAGGGAGCTGCGATGATATGCTACGCCTTTTCGTATGGTGTATTGGCAACATATATCGCCATATACGGCAAAGATGAGTTGGGAATAACGGGCGGAACAGGACTTTTCTTTATGCTTCTGGCCATCGGTCTTATCCTCTCACGTCTGGTGGGTGGTCGGACGCTGCGACAGGGTAAAGTCACACAGAATGCATCCATCGGAACGGCCATATCTTTGATTGGATATCTCGTATTTGCAGCCATACACAACCATTGGGGTTACTACGGCGCAGCACTTATCATAGGACTCGGCAACGGGCATATGTTCCCCGCATTCCAGACGATGTTTATAAACCTTGCGCCCAACTCGCAGCGCGGAACGGCCAACTCCACGCTTCTTGTATCGTGGGACATCGGTATTGGCTTGGGTATATTGGTAGGAGGAATTGTTGCCGAGCATATCGGCTATCACGCGGCATTCTGGACTGCGTGGGGAGTAAACGCATTAGGCGTTAGCATATTCTATCTCTTTGCCCGCAGGCACTTCCTACAAAACAAGTTACGATAAATAAAAAAGGCTGCCACACGCGAAAGTGACAGCCTTTTTTGTGGCGTAGAAATTACTTCTTCTTTTTGAAGAGATCAAGCGCCTTTCCAATCGCATTTGCAGCCTTTTCCGCATTTGTTGCGGGAGCTGCAGCAGTTGAATCGGCCGCCTCTGTAGCATTTGAGCCACCCGAAACACCGAGTTTCTCACCCAGGCTCGACAATACTGACTTTGCAGCCTGCTGTGCGGCCTGTTTTGCAAGGCTCTCAAGGTCGATACCCACCTTCGGTGAGGTGAACGTACCGCCGATAGTCATATCCACCGTGCCCAACTTCGATACTGCACCAGCCGAGGCAGGAAGCGTGATTGTTCCGCGGTAGTCGATACTCTGGTCGAGGCCCGTTGAGCCCGACAGATTCATAACATAATCGCCCATCTTCAAGGCAAAGGGCTTGGTATTCACGCGACCATCCTTAATCGTAAAGTCGATTGCCAAATCTTTCACGCGAGTATCCTTCAACGATGGCTTCTTAACGATATCGGCCACCATATTGATAAACTTCACATCGCCCAGACTCAAATCCTTGGTCGAAAGGCTGCCGCTGGCATTCAGGCTCTTAAGCACGGGGCTCATCTCATCATCAAGCAGCGTATTAACCTTTATACCGCCAGAGAAATTACCCGTCAAGCCAGCGAAGATAGGTGCCAACTGCTGCACCATATCCAAATCGCAATACGCATCGGCAAAAGCGATATTATTCAGAGCAAAACCTGCATCCAAGCGAGGCTGCGCACCCACGGGTGTCGCATACGAGCCATTGGCCACCACGCTGCCGCCCATAGTGTTGAGCGAGAGATTCTGCATATCCACCTTACTATCCTTGATAAGCAGCAAGCCCTTAATATCGGCAAAGTTCATCTTATCGAGCAGCACCTGCTTCATATTGACCTGCGCACGGAAATCAATATTATCAGGCACACGAATACCGCCCGTAGCTGTCGCAGTCTGCTCCTGCTCTGGCTCAGCCTCCTCAGTAGTCTTCTCTGCTTGCTCGGCACTCTCGTCACCCATAAAATCATTAAGGTTCATACGGTTGCTGCTCACGTTGAGCGTACCCTTTAACGTTGTGCCCTTGAGTACAAATCCGAGGTAGTTCTCGAAGCGGCTATCCAGCGTAAGGTCATTATCGCCCACATTAATCGTGGTCTGGCTCAGCTCCACATAGCGAGGACTGAAGCTGAATGTTGACTGCTTGATATCCACATCGGGCATACTCTCCATCTGGAGTTTCATATCACTAAGGTTGATACTACCCTCAGCCTCGACCTTATCGAACTGCTCCTTCTCGATATATGAGAGGCGGCCCGACAGACCCATATCAGCATTAACCACGCCGTTGAGATTCATATCCTCCAAAGGATATACATCCTTAATCTTACCCAAGTCGAGCTTACCCTTAGCCGAAGCCTTGAAATCGGGGTCGCTGATAGGCGTCTTCACATCAGCTGTCATACTGAACGGATTGCCAGCAAGCGTAAAGTTAAAGGGATTAACCGCAACCGTCGTTGCATCCATACTGCCACCAGGATTCTTAACCGTTGCGGCGATATTGATACCATCAACACCTGCAGGAAGTGACGGATAGCGGAACATAGCGTTCTTCACGTTCAATGCCACATCAAACTCAGGCACCTTCTCCTCGCCCTCATAGCTACCCTTGGCATAAGCCGTAAGCGTCGCCACGCCATCGGTCTTAAGGCCTGCGAAATCCTTTGCATAAATGGCAGGGATGAGCGACAGAATCTCCTTGAAGCCCACCTCATTCGTATTGAGCTTAAGGTCCATATCCACCCCCTTATCGGTCATTGCCACCCAGCCATCAATTGCAGCGCGGATAGCATTGAGCTGCAACTCGTTATCGTTAAGCATATATTTCTGATTCGTAAAATCGGCCGCCACATCCATATCGGCCTTAACAGCAGCGCCATTAAGGAACGGAACGCCGCTCATACGGAATGTAACCGAAGGTGTCTCCGCGCCCAACTTTACGGTCGTGGCATCACTGCCGAAATCGCCCGAGCAGGTAGCATCAAACTCCTCCACAGCGGCATACATACCACCCTGACGGTCATCGTAGATAGCGTTAAAATCGCTTACCGACAACTTCTTTAGTGATATCTTGAATGGCGAGGCAGTTGTGTTCTCCTCCACCTCTTCCACCTCATCCGATGGCTTCATCACATCCCAGTTCACCTGACCATCCTCCAGCACGATAGCCTTAACGTGGGTGTCGTCAACAATAATCTTTGTTATCTCATAATCACCACTAATGAGCGACATAAGATTTACCGCTGCGGTCAGCTCGCCAGCACGCACCAGCGTATCATTCTCAAATACACCTACGCCCTTCAGCCAAAAGTCATTCAATGACACCGACGCCAACGGAAAACGGCGCAGAAGGCTTATATCAAGGCTCTCGAAATCGAATTGAGCGTTGAGCATTTTATTGCCTTCACTCTTAATCACACTCTCAATCTTTCCACGGAAAGCAAACGGCAGAACCATCAGCAGCACCACAAATGCAGCCACAACCACACCGCCAATTTTCAACATTCTTTTCATAAGCAACAATATTTATTTCTCACATTTTACTATACCCTTCTTCGACTGTCCGTCAACATAGATATAGAGCGGCTCTGCATACTCCACGCATCGCAGATACTCACCATCAAACCACGCAGGCATCGCATCCAGCTGCTCAACATCCAGCATACCATCACCGTGCGAGGGGTCCAACGACAGATATCCCACGCCCAGCGAGGTAACATTCTGGAAGAAGTGTGTACCCTGACTCGCCTCCACATTGAAGTTAGGCAGAGCCGACTCGACGATAACCCTCGCCTGAGAGATATGCGCCCACTTAACGGGAACACCCAGATTGGGGTCTGATGAGCCCCAGCGGCCTGTGCCAATCAACACATACTCCTGCCCATCCTCGCGCATACGGAGGTTTATCTCATACAACTCCGAAGCAATCTCCTGCGTATGCAGCGAGGAGAACTTATCAAACTTCATATAAACCACGCGCTTGATATCACGCATAAGACCTATACCCAAAGCATTCTCCGAATAGACCACCGCGCCCGATGTATCGACCTGCGACCAATCCAGCTTGGCACTCTCCTCGTTGCGGATAATGGGTCGAATCTGCAACAGATTAAAGACCTGCATCTCCCCCATCGGAACATCCATATTCACTGCGAACTCAATCTCCACGGGGCAACGCATCTCCTCCTCGCCCATACGTAACATATCGCGTATAATGTCGGCTAGCGGGAAAGAGCCATACTTAAGAATACGGTTAAATGTTATGACACGGAAATAACGCGACAGAGTTGGGCTCTCGCTTATGCGGCTATTCTGGTAGTCGTAATACGAGCAGGCATACTTCGCATTACGATAATCGTTTATCCTCGATACGGGAATAGCCTCAATATTCACCGCGTCATTGGTAGAGGAGCGGAAGCTATCGGGGTTCATACTCAGGGCCAGCACCTCGGTCTGCGCATCCTGAATAGTCAGCTCAAGCGTAGAGGTCTGCAACGCCTTATCGGGATATGCAGGCGAGAATCGCAGGCTCTTGCCACCATCAACCACGGCCTTACCCAGACCCATAACAATATTACATACGCCCTCCTCAGCCTTCTCGTAGCCGATAGGATAGAGATTCTGTGAACGTGCCACACCCGAGAGCGTGGGGAAGAAATATCCATTCTGCTCGGTACCGCACACCTCCTGAATAAGGACAGCCATCTTCTCCTCCGAGAGCAGATTCTGCGACGACTGGATATATGCTTTTGACGAGGCGAAGAAGACAGATGCGTAAACACTCTTGATGGCTCTCACCAACATACGCAGCATCTGGTCATCATCCTCGCAGCGAGGAATCATATATGTTGAGTATATACCAGCAAATGGCTGATAATGAGAATCCTCCAGCTTCGACGATGAGCGTATTGCCAACGGCTTTTTACACGTCGCCACAAACACCTTCAGCTTCTGATACAACTCCAGCGGCAAGACCGAGTTCAGGAACTCCGACAGGATATCATCATCGGCCAAATCGCGTGAAATGACATACTTCAAGCCATTCATTCGCATAAATTGGTCAAAGTAGTCGGTAGCGACAACCAACGAGCGCGGAATCATAATTCGCACATTTGGGTACTTGTAGTAGTGGTTGTACTTGGCCAGCATAGAGTTCATAAAGGCTAGACCGCGAGCCTTACCACCAATCGAGCCCTCACCCAAACGGGCAAAACCAATGGCGTCGCTATACGTATTCTCATCAAACTGCGCCACAAGACCCTGACCGAGCATTGTTCGGTAATCCTTGAACATCGAAACCAACGCTGCACGATGCTCGGCAGTAGAGGCAAAGTGGCTGCTATTTATATTACGCAACACCTTAGCTAACGGGAATAAACCCCTTGCATACAACCACTTAGAAAGATGCATCTGCGACAGGTGATTCTCCAGAACATCATCCGGCACGGTAGCAATCAACTCCTGCATCTGCATCAAATCGCGCGCACGTCCCACAACGGCACCCGTCTCAAGGTCACGGAAAACAAACTCACCAAAACCGAATTCGCGCAACACCACATCCTGCAACTCCGATAGCAGGGTTTTTGACGATTTAGAGATAAATCGCACGCCGAGCGCATCGGCCTTCGAGGCGAGATTATCCTGCGATGACTGCAAGATAATTGGCATCCACGGCGTCTCTGCCTTAATCATCTTGCATATCTCGATACCTGCATCTATCTTCTCATCCTCCGAGCGGTCGCCCTGCTTAAGCAACAGACCTACATCGGAAATCACGCCAAGCAGGTTGGTTTTATAGCGGTTATAGATATCTATCGCATCCTCGTAATTCGTAGCGAGCAACACCTTCGGACGGGCACGCTTACGGCTAATCTGCTGCTGTTCGTTATACGCATCCTTCAGGAATTCGCTATTTTGCACAAGGATAATCTTGTATAGCTCAGGAAGATAGGTAGAATAGAATCTAACAGAATCCTCCACCAAAAGAATAGCCTGCACGCCGCCATCCGTAATATCACTCTCGGCATTGAGTCTATCCTCCATCAGCTTAATGATGGCGATAATCAGGTCCGTATTACCGTGCCAGCAGAAGATATTATCAATGGCCGAGCACTGCTGCTCGTCTATCTGGCGGTAAATCTCCTTCGAGAAGCTGGTCAGCAGAACCACAGGGAGATTTGGGTATATCTTCTTCACCTCGCGGGCAAAATCGAAGACATTGGGCTCGCCGACATTGTACATCGTAAGCACAAAATCGAAGTCGCTACGATGTTGCAGCAACTCCAAAGCATCTTTGGTTGATTCAACACGTGTGAGTGAGGGGGGATTGCTCATATTAAGTTCCATATACTCACGATTAATCTGTGATTCGATATGGCCATCCTCCTCAAGTATATATCCGTCATAAGTACAGCATACCAGCAAGATTTTATGGATTCTGTGCTGCATAAATTGATGTTGTACCTGATGATCTATTGTCAAGTGTGCGTGATCGGGCATAATATTAAAATTATAATTCATACAAAGATATGCAGAATTTGGTAAAAGTTACGACTAATTCACTAAATTTGCATAAACATAAAACACTTTACAATGAAAGTAGACCCTCAGGAGCGCGCCGAACGCGCTCGCGAATATTTTACATCGGGATATAACTGCGCACAATCAGTATTTCTTGCATACCGCGACATAACAGCCTTAGACGAAGAGTTGGCTGCAACCATATCTGCGCCATTTGGCGGCGGTATGGGTAGATTGCGTGAAGTGTGCGGGGCGGTAAGCGGTATGACTATGGTTGCAGGATTCATTGCGCCCAACCCGCTTCCCAACGACAACGAAAACAAGAAACATTGCTACGCCACCGTGCAATCGCTGGCCGAGGAGTTCCGCGCCGAAAACGGCTCGATAGTATGCCGCGAGCTACTGGGGCTCGCCCAGCAGAAAGATGATCCCACCCCATCACCTCGCACGGGCGAGTACTACAAGCGACGTCCTTGTGCTGAGTACGTTGCCATTGCGGCGCGTATTGTTGGCGAGAAGATAAACTCTATGGAGTAAAAAAGGTGTCCTTAAACGGGACACCTTAATTTTTGAATAGCCGCAGTGGCTTACTTACGCTCCTTGAGCAAATCACGAATCTCGGTAAGAAGCTTCTCCTCTGCTGTGGGCTCCAGCTCGGGAGCAGGTGCAGGCGCAGGAGCGGGCTCCTCCTTCTTCTTATTGAGCTTATTCATCAACTTAACCATCAGGAACACGCAGAATGCCAAGATTGCAAAGTCAACAATCTGCTGGATAAATGCGCCATAGTTCCAATTAACAGCAGGTGTAATAACTGCACCCGCAGCATCCAAAACCTCCTGCTTAAGCGTAAGTTTCATATCCGAGAAATCAACGCCACCAACAAGCAGACCCACAGGCGGCATAATGATATCGTTAACAACAGATGTGACAATCTTACCAAATGCACCACCGATGATAACACCGACAGCCATATCCATCACATTACCCTTAACGGCGAACTCCTTAAACTCTTTCAAAAATCCCATAATATTCTATTTTTCAGTTAATTAATTTTTACAACAATATCTCTCGCAGTTTTACACAACTACCCTCATAATCGTTTCTGTCGAAGTGGAAAACATTAATCCCCTTCGCGGCGGCCGCATCGATATTCTCGCGGCGGTCGTCTATAAAGAGTGTCTGCGATGCCTCAAGCGAGAACTTATCAAGCAATATATCGTATATCTCGGGCATAGGCTTCACAACACCCACTTCGCACGACACCACTTCGCCGTCAAAATTAGCATATACGGCCTGCTTACGCAGGAAGTCGATAAAATCGCGCGACATATTAGAAAGAACATACAGCTTATATCCCGCTTTCTTCAGGTCGGCTATCAGGGCGGCCGTAGGCTTGATGGTCTCCTGCTTGCCGATGGCTTGCGAAATCATATCGCGTGCATACGTGGACTCCACCCCACGATAGAGAGCCAGCTCCTCAGCTACCCTATCCAATGATGATACACCTAAATCGTAATCAACCCAGAACTGCGGCATAGGCGACTGCGACACGTATGAGAAAAACTGCTTAAAATGTTCGGTACTCTTGGCTGGATCTTGCGCAAAGACTACTCGTCCTAAATCAAATACAATATTTTTCATACCGACAAATATATAAATTCGTATTGAAATGTGCAAATCTACACTTATATTATATAATGTGTATCATACACTTTCCGCAAAATCGGTTATTTAATACTATTTTTTTAGACAAATTATTTGTTATCTAAAAATTTCGTTATATATTTGCAGTAGGAATAGAAAGAACCGTTTTTCTGTTCTAAAAATTTAGACAACATTAATGTAAAACAACTAATACCGGTATTAAAATGAGAAACAAAGAAGGTCTTACAAGAGGCGAAGAGGAGGTTATGCACATCCTCTGGAGATTAGGTCAAGCAACCGTAAGTGATATTATCGAGCTTATGGAGGCACCAAAGCCCAAGTACACAACAGTAGCTACATTCATCAAAATCCTTGAGAACAAAGGCTTCGTAAAGCACGAGCAGAAGGGCAAGGGATACCTCTACTCCCCCGCTATCGAGCGTGATGAGTATGCCAAGACTGTTGTAAAGAATGTTCTGCACTCCTATTTCGATGGCTCGGTGGCCAACATCGTGTCGTTCTTCTCCAAGCAGGAGAACCTGACCGTCGCCGACCTTGACGAGATAATGGAGATTGTCGAGAAAGCCAAAAAATCATAATTCTTCACCCAAATGAAAGAGTTTGCAACATACATCCTGGAGATAATGGCTTGCAGCGGAATACTGCTTCTGGCGTACCACATCCTGCTGGAACGCCGCACGGAGTTCCGTCTATGCCGCACTTTTCTGCTAATGGCACCTGTTATTTCGGTTATTATTCCGCTGATTAATATTCCGATATGGGCTGCCAAGATGGTATATATCCAATCTCCAGCTGTTAGCAATGCAACAACTGCTATAGAAAGCGCTACACCTGCCGATATGGCAAACGTGGAGGTGTACGCCGCCGAGCAGCCGTTTGACCTGCTTCCCATTGCGTGGGCAATCTATGCGCTGGGCGTTGTGGTTGCACTCTTTCTGATATGTTATCAATTTTGGGCAATACGCCGCCTGGAGCGCCAGGGCGAGATTATTCGTAATGTTCCCCTGGTTGTTCGCGCGGCAGACAACATCTCATCATTTTCGTTTTTCGGGACAATATATGTAGGTCACGACAGTACGGACGACGACGTCGAGTCGATAATGATACACGAATATAGTCATATACGTCACAACCACTCGGCCGAACGAGTAGCAATGGAGTTCTTGCGCGCCCTTCTGTGGTGGAATCCGTTTGTATGGATTATGCAACGACGCCTGATGGAGGTACACGAGTATGAGGCTGACGCCGAAGTACTAAAGAGAGGGTGTGACATAAGTACATATATTACAACAATCCTCAAGAGCATACTTGGCTATAGTCCGGACATCGCCAATGGCTTAAGGGATTCTCTAACCAAAAAACGAATCAAAATGATGACAAAACAGACCCCGAGCAGATACGTTCTGCTCCGCACGCTCGCCTTCGTGCCGATACTCGCGGGATTGCTCTGCGCCTTCTCCTTCACGGCAAAGGCCACCGAGTATATCTACGCCCAAAATGGTGCAGAGGGCACAACCGACAAAGATGGCAGATTATTAGAAGTGAGGGTAACCGACACACAAGGCACTCCTCTTAAGGGGGCCGTAGTGATGTACAGCGACTCACAATGTGTTACAACCGACGAAAACGGCCGCGCCATAATCAAAAATGGAGTAATAAGCGAGCTGAACATCGCCTACGTTGGTCGTGAGGTAAAGAGCACCTCGGTAGATGACAAGACCGATAGAGCCATCGTAAATGTAGTAATGGAGCTCGTTCCAACGTATATCTATGGCGTTGCGGTTTCCAATTACGACAGTTCGGAGAATTTTTCGGCACAATACTACAATGAGCAGGCTGCCAAGGCTATCGAATCTACATCAAAAACGCTCGCACCGAGCAACCAGCCATTAAAGGATGGCGAGGAGCGATTCGTCAAAGTTGAGCAGGCGGTACTCTACGATGGTGGCGATATAAATAAGTTCCGCGACTACATCCAGGCAAATGTAAAATACCCTGCGGATGCCATCAGGGAGGGGAAACACGGAACGGTTATCGCAGAGTTTATCGTGGAGGCTGACGCCTCGTTGTCAAACATTACGATAAAGGAGTCTCCCTACATTTCACTCTCAAGTGAGGTTGTCCGTGCCATCAATGCCGCGCCGTTGAAGTGGACCCCTGCAATGCAGCGCGGCGAGGCTACAAGGATGAAGTGCTATATACCAATCATCTTCTCGCTTAAGAAGAATGACACCCTAAGACGAGCTAATTATATGAGCTATGGCGTAAAAGCGAATAAAGAGGAGATTGAGAAGTTTAAGAGATATATGCAGCAAAGCCTTCGTTATCCGAAGTTGGCGCAGGATAAGAAGACCGTAGGCCGCATCGTTGCCTCATTTGTGATAGATGAGAATTCGCTGCCCAGCAACATCTATATCCATCCCCCGATGGATGATATTCTTGCAGCCGAGACAACCCGCATAATCTCAAATTATCGCGACTGGGAGATAAAGAGCGACGGAAAAGTTCCTGATGGTGTTACGCTTATCGGCGGAAGCTATGTTATTGCTATTGACTTCGTTATAATGGACGACAAGGGAACAATATCTGCACATACAAGAGACGACATTAACGACGATAAGCTGCACGAGATATATGGCGATAGATACATAGGCGCAATGACGGTAGCTGCGTACGCAAAATAATTATCACCCACTGCTCGACCATAAGGTCGGGCAGTTTTTTTCGTGCAATGCATCAGCCGCGCCCGACACTGAAACATAAATCGGCAGAAAAAGAGTAGTAAAAAACGTTATGAGTATAATATTTTCCTTATCTTTGCGTTTGGATTTAAGAAAAAGAATAACCAAAGTTTACAAATATGAAACATCTACTCAAAATTGCTTTGACGATGATTGCCGCAATTACCATCGGCACATCTTGTAATGAGAACAACACAACCCCCACCTACTCTACATTCCTCACCGTAGTTGAAGGTTCTTGGGATATCCCTTACTACCTCGTATTCGATGATGGCACCACCGCAGCCGTTGAGAACCACAAGGATTGGACCCCCTCATTCACCGAGGATTGGAAAGAGTTGCGCTACATCGTATATTACACCGAAACTGACTTGGTAGAGCCCGGATACGACAAGGTTGTAAACATTACCGCATATCAGCCCGTAGCCGTAAGCAAGTTGGAGAACGTTACCGATGAGAACTTTACAGGCGACAAGGGTTTGCAGAAGTACACCGCGAAGTTGGATATTTCGGAGGCTTTCTTCTCTCCCGCACGTAACTACATCACAATGTCTATGCTCATCCCCTTCAGCGATGCCAGCGCAAAGCACACCGTTAAGTTGGTTCGTAACCTCGGCGAGAACAGCATCTTCAAGGAGCACTACTATCAGGATGATTACTTGTGGCTGGAGGCATACCACGATGCAGGCGAGGATTCTGACAGCGGACAGGCTGCAACATACCTCAGCGTGAAGATTGACGAGAGCGCACTGGGAATCGGCAAGCTCGAGACCTTCTACAAGGGTATCAAGATTCTGCACAACTCATACAATGAGGACAAGGTTAAGGTCTTCACACTCGAGTTCCAGAAATAATCAATAATTCTACAACTATAAGGGGCTGTCCAACAAGAAAGTTGAACAGCCCCAATTCTTTCGGAACGTGTATAAAAAGAGGGATTTCAAGGCTTGCGAAGCCCGAAAAAGTGGAGTTTACTCGACGTAAATGAGCATTTTGAGGGCGAGCGTAACGCAGAAATCACCTTGTTAGACACGTTCTTTTTTATTAAATATTAACAAAAAAGGCTGCCCGCAAAGGCAGCCTAAATATTTAATCCGCGTTGGATTACCACTCCAGAATCTTCTTGAAGTCGTAAGCCTCGGGATTAGCAACGTAAGCCTTTGCAGCCTCGTAATCCTCGGGTGTTACGTAGTGCAAGAGGTTGTTGATAACCTGCTGAATCTTGTCTGACTCGATGTTAACCAAACGGGGAGGAATCTTGCCAGTTGTGGGATCCTGCAAATCCTTCAAGTAGAGAGGAGATACGAAACCATCCTGTGAGATGTAAACCATACAGCCTGTCTTACCCTCAGAGAAGAGCTTGTAAACGCCCATACCCAACTCAGAGCAATATACCAAGTCGTAAGCGATAGGAGTCTGGCAACGAACCTCGTAACCAATCTCTACGGGACGAGACTTAACCTTGAGCTTGAGCTCCTTAAGCTTATTCTCCAACAACTCGTTGAAGATGTTAGCCTTAGATACCTTGCCGAGCTCGGGGTGACCGTGGTCGTCGTATGTGAAGTTGATACCTGAGTTCTTAATCTCCTCATCAGACAGAGCGTGGAATACACCCTCAGAAATCATTGCAACACCGTACTCGATGCCCATAATCTTACGCTTGATGATAGATGATACAACCAAGTTTACAATCTTCTCGATAGTAATCTCAGTCTTGTTGAACATCTCGGGGATAACAATCATAGGATAGTGGCAAGCAGAGCCGATACCGAATGCGAGGTGACCAGCCGAACGACCCATAGCTGCTACAACAAACCAGTTAGCCGATGTGCGAGCGTCGTTGTAAACGGCACGACCGATAACGGTACCACCCTCCTTAGCAGACTGATAACCGAATGTGGGTGAGCCTGCGGGCAAGGGAAGGTCGTTGTCGATAGTCTTGGGAACGTGGATGTTAGCAATAGGATACTGCTTTGCCTCCAAGAACTTAGCGATACGGTTAGCTGTTGAAGCGGTGTCATCACCACCAACAGTTACCAACAACTTGATGTTGTTATCCTGGAAGAATGAAAGGTTGAAATTCTCCTCAAAATCCTTATCAGTGGGCTTGAAACGGCTCATAGTAAGGTAAGAACCACCCTGGTTGAAGATGAAGTCAGCCTTTACGAAATCCAAATCCTCGAAACGGGGGTTGGGATTGAAAAGACCTGAATAACCGTAGTGCAAACCGATTACACGATAACCCTTAGCAAGGAACGTCTTTGCAACGCTACCTACAACAGTGTTCATACCAGGTGCGGGACCGCCACCTGTAAGAATAGCAATAGCCTCTTTCATAGTGTGTTATTTTGTTTAATTAAGTTAAAGTTTCTAAAATTTACGCAAATGTAATAAAAATAAGTGTCAATTTGACGCTTTCGGGTGCTTTTTTTCTTGTATATGTAATAATCTGGCCCTGCAATGATGTTTTATCGAGTCATAACATACACTTTTTATGTTATTTTTTCGATGCAATCTTTGCCTATTTGCAATAAATTAGTACTTTTGTATATCGTATTTTGCGTTATTGTGGACGCATCGTAATGCGACACTCTGTTAAAAACATTGAATTTACACTAAACCAATTAAATAACAGACAAATGAAAAAGTTTTTCTCTTTTGCTGTCGTAGCTTTGGCAGCAGTATCTATGTTCAGCTTCGCTTCTTGCAAGCCCGCTGAGAAGCAGATTGGTCTTCAGCTCTATTCTGTAAATCAGGATATGAAGGATGTTGACGCTTCATTGGCTAAGGTTGCAGCAGCTGGTTACAATGTTGTTGAGACTTTGCGTAGCCCCGAGTGCTTCGGTTTGCCCGCAGCTGAGTTCAAGGCTTTGTGCGACAAGCACGGCTTGAAGATTGTTTCTACTCACCACTCAATCGGTATGGACCCCGAGAAGGAGGCTGAGATTATGGAGCAGTGGAAAGAGGTTTTCAAGGGCTTGAACGTTATGGGCGCTAAGTATTGCGTTATCCCCAGCTTTAAGCTCGGCGAGACTTTGGAGGATTTGAAGGCTGTATGTGACTACTTCAACAAGGTTGGTGCTTTGGCTAAGGAGTATGGCTTGAAGCTCGGTTACCACAACCACTCTTTCGAGTATGAGGTTGTTGACGGTAAGGTTAAGTGGGAGTATATGATTGAGAACACCGACCCCGAGTCAGTATTCTTCCAGATGGACGTATATTGGACAACTAAGGGTGGTAAGAACCCCGTTGATTACTTGAAGAAGTATCCCGAGCGTATCAAGATGCTCCACATCAAGGACGACTTGGTAATCGGCGATAGCGGTAAGATTGACTTCGAGGCTATTTTCAACCAGTTCTATGCTAACGGTTATAGCGATTTCGTTGTTGAGCAGGAGATGCCTCGCGGTCCTAAGGACGAGGATAAGGCTGCACGTATCGCAACTATGTGGGACGGCGTAGCTAAGAGCGCTGCATACCTCAAGAACGCTGCATTCGTTAAGTAATTTTGCTTAAAATAGCGTATAAAGAGGCTGCCGATTGTGGTAGCCTCTTTTATTTTTGTCTATTTTGACTATATATAGTTCCTATTTAGGAAAAATGGTTGAATATAATCTACTTTTTCAGTTTTTTTCGTACCTTTGTGATGTCGTTTTCTAAACGAAATAGACTATTTTCTAAACGAACGCACGCTTTTAGATGGAAAATATATTGGAAACATATAACACATTCCTATGGATTATGGCTGGCACCGCGGTAGTGGTTTTCATTGCCCTTCAGTTTTTTGAGGCTGGCTATGGATACTTGTTCGACCGCCGTTACGGACCTCCCGTTCCCAATAAGGTGGGATGGGTTTTGATGGAGTCGCCCGTGTTCGTTGCAATGTGTGTGTTGTGGGCACTCTCCGACAGACAGTGGGATGCGATACCGTTGGTGTTGTTTGCCATTTTCCAGCTGCACTACTTCCAGCGTTCGTTTATCTTCCCTATGCTGATGCGAGGTAATTCAAAGATGCCGCTGGGCATTGTTGCGATGGGATTCATCTTTAATACTCTCAACGCCTTGATGCAGGGCGGATGGATTTTCTTCCTTGCACCGCAGGATTACTATGCCGACTGGTTCTCTAAGCCATTTATATATATCGGTATTGCGGTATTCTTTGCCGGTATGTTCATCAATTGGCAGGCTGACTATATTATCCGCCACCTGCGTAAGCCGGGTGACACCAAACACTATATTCCCAAGGGCGGTATGTTCCGCTATGTCTCATCGGCAAATTACTTTGGCGAGCTGGTCGAGTGGACGGGCTTTGCCATCGCTTCGTGTTCGTGGGCAGGCGTGGTGTTCGTTTTGTGGACATTTGCCAACCTTGCACCCCGCTCTGCGTCGTTGTATAAACGCTATGAGAGAGAGTTTGGCGAGGAGTTTACCTCGCTTGGACGTAAGCGCATAATCCCCTTCATCTATTAGAAAACACATTGTTATGAAAGATATAAAAGACTCTATACTCTTTACACCCTATAAGATGGGCCCCGTAACACTTCGCAACCGTACTATTCGTTCGGCGGCCTTCGAGTCTATGGGTAAGGATTTTGGCCCGACGCAGGCGCTGAAGGATTACCACGTGAGTGTGGCTCGCGGAGGTATCGGTATGACTACGCTGGCCTACGCCTCAGTGAATCGTAGCGGTATATCGTTCAACTCGCAGTTGTGGCTGCGCGACGAGATTGTTCCCCAGCTGCGCGATATTACGGATGCGGTACATAAGGAGGGTGCTGCCGTAGGTATTCAGATTGGCCACTGCGGTAATATGACCCACTGGGAGACAGCGGGTTGTTTCCCCGTATCGGCATCGAATGGTTTTAACCTCTACTCACCCACATTCCACCGCAAGCTGAAGGCTTCGGAGCTCACGCAGTTTGCCAAAGATTTCGGCACAGCCGTAAAAACTGCACACAATGCAGGCTTCGATAGTGTGGAGGTGCACGCAGGTCACGGATATCTCATCTCGCA
This sequence comes from Rikenellaceae bacterium, assembly GCA_015059845.1. Lineage (GTDB taxonomy): Bacteria > Bacteroidota > Bacteroidia > Bacteroidales > Rikenellaceae > Alistipes. Next base: position 35,518 of record SUZR01000010.1, read on the forward strand.
GTTCCTCTCGCCCTGGACAAACCGTCGTCGTGACGAGTTCGGCGGCTCGCTGGAGAATCGTATGCGATTTATGAATATGTGCTTGGAGGAGGTTATGGAGCAGGCCGCAAAGTGCAATATGGCCGTGCTGGTTAAGCATAATATGGAGGATGGCTTCAAGAGTGGAATACAGATACCCGAATCAATTGAGATAGCAAAGCAAATCGAGAAGTGGGGCGTTCACGGCATTGTCCTCTCATCGGGCTTTGTGTCACGTGCTCCAATGGCCGTTATGCGTGGCCGCATACCTACCAAGACGATGGGTTACTATATGGGGTGGAACGAGTGGCTGCAGAAGATTGTCGTATCGCTGTTTGGACAGTGGATGATTAAGCAGTACGACTTTGAGGAGTGCTTCTTTCTGGAGAATGCCAAGAAGTTCCGCGCCGCACTCAAGGGCCCGTTGGTATATGTCGGCGGTCTTGTATCGCGTGAGGGTATCGAGCGTGTGCTGGACGAGGGCTTCGAGATGGTGCAGATGGCGCGTGCCCTGATTAATGACCCTGCATTTGTCAATAAAATGAAGGCAGGCGATATGGCTACGCGCTCGGGTTGTGACCATAAGGATTATTGCATTGCACGTATGTACTCCGTAGATATGAAGTGTTGTCATCACTGCGATAACCTACCAAAGGTTATCCGTAAAGAGCTTAATCTGTAATGCGTCGCGGAGAGGTTTTAGCGGGCACGAATACGGCTCTTGTGACGGGCGCATCGAAGGGCATTGGCCGATGCTACGCCCTGCAACTAGCGGCATTGGGATATAATGTGCTGATGGTTGCATCGGGCGAGGTGGAGTTGTTGGCCACAGCCGAGGAGGTGCGTACGGCAAATCCCAAGGTGTGGGTGCGTACGCTTGTGAAGGATTTGGCTACGCCGACGGCTGCCGAGGAGTTGTTCGCCTGGACTGAGCAGGAGGGAATCAAGGTTGATGTATTGATAAATAATGCGGGAATTTTCTCGTTTTGCGACATCCTGAATACCCCCATTGAGCGTATCCAGCGAGTGATATATCTCCACGACATCACCTCTACGCTCAGTTGTCGCTTGTACGCGGCCGATATGATTAAACGTGGCGGAGGTCGCATCCTAAATATGTCCTCATTCTCTATCTGGATGCCATATCCGGGCTTGTCGCTTTATAGCGCCAGCAAGGCATACCTGAAGAGTTTCTCGGTGGCTTTTGCCAAGGAGGTGAAGGATAAGGGCGTAACCGTTACGGCAATCTGCCCCGCGGGTATTGCAACCGATTTGTATGGCTTATCGCCTGCGTTGCAACGTTTTGGTTTGAAGACGGGTATTCTGATGTCACCCGAGAGTTGTGCCCGCCGCTCGCTCAACGGTATGTTCCGCGGTCAGCGTTGCAAGGTGCCCGACTGGTGGTTTAGGCTCTTTATTCCTATCTGCCAACTTGTCCGTGGTCCGCTGATGAGATGGCTGCGCAATTTTACAATGCAGTTCCAGAAGTAATAAAAAGCCCAACCTTATGGCTGGGCTTTTGTTATAATTCTAAAAATTACTTTTTCACTACCGTAACATTCATAGCCTGCTGGCCCTTCTCGTTACTGCCTATTTCAAACTCGACATTCTGACCCTCGGTCAGCGCTCGGAATCCTTCGGCCACAATTCCGGTGTAGTGTACAAAGATCTCCTGTCCCTCCTCCGTGAGGATGAAACCGTAACCTTTCTTACTGTCGAACCACTTCACTTTGCCAATCATAATAGTACTAATTAGTTATTGATAATGCCTTGTGTATCAAAGATAGTGATAATTATCGAGAATACAAATCAATTAGTGATTATTTTTGCAATCAACGCAACTTATTACATTAATTTTTAATATCTAACGATTATTATTCGTTATTTCCAACCACGTAAAACATAGGCCCAAGTCACCATCCCTGAATAAACTTTTCAATTTGGTTGCTACCTAAAAAAATAGTATCTTTGTTTATCTATAACCACGTTTTTAACCTAAAAACAACTTATATGAAAAAGATTATTTGTTTTCTGATTTTGGGCGTATGCACAATTATATCGTCGGATATAATGGCTCAAAACAAGAGTACAGAGCCTGTTGCATTTTGGGGTAAGGAGGATGCTTATCTGCTCAAGCAGGCGGCACATATGTTTAGTCTGGCGGATGAGGCTCTGACTGAGAATCCTCCCGTTGTGGGCGCTCCTATGGCTCGCAAGCTGGCGCTCTACAACCTCGATGCTATGCTGCACGAGGTGAAATACGACAACACCGAGCCCTTCTGCAACTTTATCGATTCGCGCATAGGCAAGGTCATAGAGGATATGAAGAGTCCCGTAAAGAAGGGTATGAAGATTTACAAGATTTACAACGATGGCTTCGTTGCTCGCACAAAGTCGGTAAACATTGCCTTCGATGTAGTGCGTGGTGCGTGCAAGGGCCAGAAGTTATTATCCGACGAGCAGGTGGAGGCGATTATAAAGGATTGCGACGTTCTCTTCCTTTCTCACAACCACGGCGACCACGTCGATAAATATGTTGTCAATAAGTTTATCGAGGCTGGCAAGCCCGTTATTGCTGCATCGGAGATTCTCCCCGACCTTAAGGGTGTAACCCACTACCGCTCGGAGAGCGAGGTGCTGGACAAGCAGATTGAGCTAAAGAGTGGCGAAAAATTGCAGGTAAAAATCTTCCCCGGCCACCAGAGCCCGATGATGTGCAATGTATATGTTGTCACGACGCCCGAGAAATACACCGTTGCGCACACTGGTGACCAGTACGACAAAAACGATATGGGTTGGATTGCAGAGATAAAGAACAATGCACCGAAGATTGACGCCCTGATGATTAACTGCTGGTCGTATCAGATTGCCGATGCAATCAAGGGTTTTGACCCGCGCTACGTATTAACGGGACACGAGAACGAGATGGGTCACACCATCGACCACCGCGAGGCATTTTGGCTCACATTCCAGAAGATGGAGCCCGTTGAGCACGATTACGTGGTAATGGCGTGGGGCGAGTGGTTTTCATTTAAGTAAAATCACTCAGCATATCTCTAAAAAAGAAGGGTGTTCAACACGAAAGTTGACACCCTATTTTTTATTTAAGAATACAGAACTCTACGTTTGAGGGATACTCCTTGCTGTGATATATCTTCACATCGCACGGGATGAAATCCTCGGCCTTTGCCTCGTAGATATTTATATACTGCTGCGGGTTACGGTCAAAAAGCGGAAAACACGAGCTCTGCACCTGCACCTTTATGCGATGACCAGCCATAAATGTGTGAGCGATATCGGGCAACTCGAAAGCAACCTTATCGACCTCCCCCACAGTGAAAGGCTCAGGCTCGGAGAGGCTATTACGGTAACGGCCACGCATTATATTGGCCCTTACTAACGACTCATACTCCCCATCGGGGCCGACATCTATAACCTTTACAACAAAATCGGCATCCGTCTGCGAAAGCGCCACGAACAACTCAGCCTCGACAACTCCCGCAACGGCGACATCCTCCTCCAGCACAGGCGACAGGAAGGTCAGCACATCCTCTCGGCCATCAACAAACTCCTGGCCTGATATCATATACTCATTCTTACGCGATGAGGCCGTATCCGAATAGTATGGAACGGGATTTTTGGGGTCGGATGTATATGTGCTGTATGAATCTTTAACCGCGGGTGCATCCTCTCGCAAAGAGCCATCCTCCTGAAGATAATATTTTACGGGCGTATGCTCCTCTACGTTCCACTCATCCATCTCTCGCCAGCAATTCTCACCAGAGAAGAATATCAACGCTCCCGAAGCCGTAGCTCCGCCATCCCCTACTCCACGCAGCTTCTGCTCGAAGAATGGGAACTCCACCTCCTTACGATAGAAATCCGAGAGTGATTCGGGCGAAAACTCTACATCGCCCAGACGATTTGCATCCTCATTCGCTCGCCAAGCGCCGTGAGTCCACGGCCCTACAACAATCCGACAATCAAGCGAGGGATTATTCATTCGCAAACTGCGATAGGCCTCCCACACGCCATAGGGGTCCTCTGCATCGTATGTTCCACCAACCATAAGGACTGATGATGTTATCCCCTTCGTGGCTCGGCGCGCATCACGTGCCTGCCACCACTCGTCATAGTCGGGATGCGCCACAACATCTTCCCAAAAAGCAACACGTCCGCCAGCCTTACGGGTAATATCGGCCAGAGTATTGTTAATAAAGAAATCCCACACATTACCCTCGATTATAGGCTCCATATGGCCCATCTCGGTCGTGGGTTTAACACGTGTGGTAGTAGCACCAAGATATGGTAAAAACGAGACGATATCCAACATCATCAGCGCGCCATTATGATGCACATCATCACCAATAAACCAATCACATATCGGAGCCTGCGGCGATACGGCCTTTATTGCGGGGTGGCGACTGGCTGCAGCCATCAAAGTGTAGAAACCGCAATACGAATTGCCATATATGCCCACACTTCCGTTGTCGGTCTTTAATTTCCTTAGCAGCCACTCTACGGTATCGTATGTATCACTCGCCTCATCAACATCGTTTTTACCCGTTTTATTCTCAATATAGGGGCGCACGTTAACAAACTCCCCCTCGCTCATCCATCGGCCTCGTACATCCTGAAAAACGAAGATATACTCCGCGAGCAGATAGTCCTGAAAAATCTTCTCCTCCCAGAACGAGGAGTTCTTTTTGCCATACGGGGCACAGCTGAATGGCGTGCGCGTCATCAAAACGGGGTGCAACGCCTTCTTATTCTTCGGCACAAACACCGCAGTATATAATCGCACGCCATCGCGCATAGGAATCATATACTCAGCTTTGGTATAATTGGCCTTAAACCATTTGGCATCTATCACAGTCTGCCCCGAGGTATCTTGCGCCTGAGCAAAAGAGAGCGCAAAGAGGGCAAGCAACAATAATAACTTCTTCATCTCGGTTTGGGTTTTATGCCAACTCCACGATTGGCAAATATTATCTTATGCAAATTTAACACATTCGTACCGAAAAACAAATCATTCCCCCTGCTTGGGATGTTTTATATCGTACATATTGGTTACATATATAGTAAATATCGGGAAGAACATCATACCCAAAGCCGGCAACAGCACAGCCAGCACCTTCCCCACAGCCGTAACGGGAAATATAGCCGCACCTACGGTCGTTACATTCATCCAGGCCCACCATAGCGCATTGCCAAAGCCGTGCAGTTTATCATTCACGCCCAACTCGTAGTCGTAAAACATCAACGCAGCGAGATATGTGAAGCAGACAACCGTAAAGACATACGCACCAAACAGACGATTTGCCTTGCCATTTATGAACCACTGCACAACTACACCCATCGCCACAAACGAACGTAGCAGAGGCAAAGCCGCCACCACAACTGCCACGCCTCGGCTTGGCATAAAGTCCAACCAGTCGAGGATATTCAGATATGGAATAGATATTATCAGAAACAGCAGGTTGAGCATATAATAACGACTGCTAGCATCTCGTACCGTAAGGGCAGAGGTAAAGTCAACAATAAAAATTATACATACCACCAGCTGCAACCACATATACCACTCCGAGTATGTGTGGTGATTGCCCGTAAACACTTCTACCGATACTCCGACCAAAAGTGCTACGCCGGCAATTAAATTTATCATTCGCATCATCGGACCACCACTATTCATATTATCAATGTTTTAGCGCAGAGTGGCAAAATGTGTGCCTAAATATTTTTTATTTTTTTGAATATTTTTCTCAAAATATTTTGCACGAAAGAAAAAATCTCTTATCTTTGCACTCGCATTTAGGAAATGGCGAGATAGCTCAGCTGGTTAGAGCGCATGATTCATAATCATGAGGTCGAGAGTTCAAGTCTCTCTCTCGCTACTCTTAAAAAGGGGGGGGGTGCAGAAAACCCCAAACTGCACAACAAACCTTGCCCGTTGCAATCTCGGGATGTAGCTCAGCCCGGTTAGAGTACACGTCTGGGGGGCGTGGTGTCGCTGGTTCGAATCCAGTCATCCCGACTAAAGAAAGAGGTAAGATATTGATTATCTTACCTCTTTTATTTTTCTCAACACCTTTTTCAACACCTTTACCCAAAAGGTTGCGCAAAGGCTATCGTCCCACAAGCCCACAACAACTGCATCCTACATTCGTATTAACGCCATTTAATTGGCTTTTCTTGCCATTCTGTCAGCATCCAACATCCTCAAAAAGATAGCCGATAATAACCCACATATTTTACAACCGACAATATATAGCAAAAAAATAGGCAAGATGTATAACACCTTGCCTATTACTATTTCTCGAAACCTGGATTAAGCACCAAAGTTATCGAATAAGATATTCTCAGCGGGAACGCCGAGGCTATCGAGCATATTCACAACAGCTGAAGCCATCATCGGAGGTCCACACATCAAATAGATGCAGCCCTCGGGCTCGTCGTGATTCTTCAAGTAGTTCTCGTACAATACATTGTGAACGAAACCTACCTTATACTCAACACCTGCGGCATCGGCTGCGGGGTCGGGACGGTCCAAAGCCAAGTGGAACTTGAAGTTGGGGAACTCCTTCTCGATAGCAGCGAAATCATCCAAATAGAATGCCTCCTTCAATGAACGAGCACCATACCAGAAGGTAACGGGACGCTTGGTCTTCTCGGTCTTGAACAAGTGCATCAAGTGGCTACGCATAGGAGCCATACCTGCACCACCACCGATGAATACCAACTCCTGAGTATCGGGCAGGTTATCGGGCAAGAAGAACTCTCCGTAAGGACCTGAGATAGTAATCTTATCACCGGGCTTCAAAGAGTAGATGTATGAAGAACATACACCGGGATTAACCTTCATAAAGCCACCTGTTGCACGGTCAAAGGGAGGTGTAGCGATACGTACGTTCAACTTGATAACGTTACCCTCGGCAGGATATGTAGCGCAAGAGTATGCGCGCACCTGAGGCTCGGGGTTAACCATCTGCAAGTCGAATACGTACATCTTCTCCCAATCCTCGCGGTACTCGGGATCAACGTCGATATCCTTATAGTTTACAGTGATTGCGGGCACATCAATCTGGATGTAACCACCACTGCGGAAGTTCAGATCCTCGCCCTCGGGCAACTTAACAACGAACTCCTTAATAAAGGTAGCCACGTTGTGGTTAGATACAACCTCGCACTCCCACTTCTTAATAGAAAGAACTGAAGCAGGAACCTGGATCTTCATATTCTCCTTAACCTTCACCTGGCAACCCAAACGCCACTTCTGCTGAATCTGCTTACGGTTGAAGAAGCCTGTCTCGGTGGGAAGAATCTCACCGCCGCCCTCCAATACCTGGCACTTGCACTGACCGCAAGCACCCTTACCTCCACAAGCTGAGGGGAGGAAGATACCCTGTGCAGTCAACGTATTCAACAGAGTTGAGCCACCAGCTACGGTCAACACCTTGTTTCCGTCGTTAATGTCGATAGTGACATCTCCCGATGTCGTAAGCTTTGCCTTTGCAAAGAGAAGCAGTGCCACCAACAAAAGTGTCACCACAAGAAAGGCAACTATCGCAACTACAATTGTTAAAATATCCATTTCTTTTCTCTTATTAAAGGTTACAACTTAATACCTGAGAAGATCATAAACGCAATACCCATCAAACCTGTGATGATAAATGCGATACCGGGACCCTTCAAGCCTGCGGGGATATGAGAGTACTGCAAGCGCTCACGGATAGCAGCCATCATAACGATAGCCAACCACCAGCCCAAACCAGAGCCAACACCGTAAACGATGCTCTGCCACAAACCGTCAATCTCGCCAGATACGACCTTCTGCTGCATAAACAACGAACCACCCATAATTGCACAGTTAACGGCAATCAACGGGAGGAAGATACCCAACTGATTATAGAGTGAAGGAGAGTACTTCTCAACAATCATCTCAACCAACTGCACGAAAGATGCAATAACGGCGATAAATACAATGAAAGTAAGGAAGCTCAAGTCAACACCCTCTACCAATGCATTAGGAGCCAACACATACTCGTTCAAAAGGTAGTTCAAAGGCACTGTCATTGTCATAACGAATGTTACGGCAGCACCCAAGCCCAATGCAGTCTTTACGCTCTTCGACACGGCAATGTAAGAACACATACCGAAGAAGAAGGCGAATACCATATTGTCGATAAAAATCGAACGTATAAAAAGATTCAATGTTTCCATATTCTACCTCCTATTTTTCCTGCAAATCCTTGTTAAACGAACGCTGAACCCAGATAATTACACCTACAATAATAAGAGCCATAGGCGGGAAGAGCATAATACCTACGTTTGAGTAGAAACCGCCCTCGGCGATGTACCAGCTCTGAGGAATGATCTGGATACCGAACAGAGTACCAGAGCCAAACAACTCACGGAAGAATGCTACAATCAAAAGGATAGCAGCATAACCCAAACCGTTACCGATACCATCGAGGAATGAATCCCAAGGCTTGTTACCCAAAGCGTAAGCCTCCACGCGACCCATAATAATACAGTTGGTGATAATCAGACCTACATATACAGACAACTGTTTCGACACGTCGTAAACAAATGCCTTGAGGAACTGGTCAACCAAAATTACCAATGCAGCAATAACGACCAACTGAACGATGATACGGATGCGCGAAGGAATACCATTACGCAACAGCGACATCACCAAGTTGGCAAACGCCGTAACAACTATAACAGACAGACCCATAACAAATGCGGGCTCCATCTTTACAGTTACCGCCAAAGCCGAACAAATACCCAAAATCTGTACGATTACAGGGTTGTTTGAACTCAGCGGTCCAGTTAAATTTTTCAAATTACTCATAGTTCCGCTTGTTTTTATTTGTTAGACTTATTAGCGTTTATATAGGGAAGGTAACCCTGAAGACCATCCTTAAGCATTGCATTAACGCCATCGCAGGTCTTAGTACCACCAGAGATTGCATCAACCTCGTGGTTGTTTGTAGCACCACCCTTTCGCATTGATACAGATACGAAATCATTACCCTCGAAGATAGTCTTACCAACAAATGAAGACTGAACCTTATCGGTAGTAATCTCAGCACCCAGACCCGGAGTCTCACCTGAGTGGTCCATTACAATACCCTTTACGGTATTCATATCGGGCTCAAGTGCGATATAGCCCCAAACCGGACCCCACAAACCTGCACCATACACGGGAATTACTACGCTGCCGTTAGCCGCCTTAAAGAGAGGGAACTCGCCAGCCTCGAATGAAGCAGTCAAATCGCCCAATGCATTAAAGATATCGGCATCGTTCTTACCCTCAATCTTATTACCGTTCTTGTCGAGCATTACTGCCTCGGCTACAACATCGCCATAAGCGGCTGTTGCGGGGTTCTCACCCAAAGCCTTAACAATCTGCTGCTTTTTCTCGTTCAGGATGTTCTCACCCTGACGCTCCTGCAACGAGAGCGAAGTCACAGCCAACAGAACAGCTACAATAACTACCATCACTACCGAGTAGACGATGATATATGCGTTGCTATTTACATTAAATTTTGCCATACTCTCTCGTTATTTTACAGTCTTAATACGATTCTTACGACGATTGATATTTGCCTCCACTACGAAGTAATCAACCGTAGGAGCCAAAGCATTCATAAACAGGATTGCGAGCATCATACCCTCGGGGTATGCGGGGTTCACAACGCGAACCAATACTGCCAACGCACCAGTCATAAAACCTACGATATACTTACCTGTGTTAGTCTGAGCAGAGGTAACGGGGTCAGTAGCCATAAACACAGCACCGAATGCGAAACCACCAACCAAGAGGTGATAGTATGCGGGATACTCCGTTAGGCCAACTGCCTGGAAGAGGTAACCCATAGCCAGACCACCTACAAATACGCTCAACATAGTACGCCAAGAAGCGATGCCGGTGTAGAGCAGAATTGCAGCACCAATCAAGATGCACAATGTAGAGGTCTCACCAAATGAACCGGGGATGAAACCGAGGAATGCATCCATTGCGCTCCACTGCATCTCACCCTTTGTGGCCAACTGCTCCAAAGCGGTAGCACCTGTGGTTGCATCTGTAGCACCCATCATCTTCCAATCAGAGAACCATACCTTCTCACCAGACATCTGGGGAGTAAAGGCAAAGAATACAAATGCACGAGCTACGAGTGCGGGGTTGAAGATATTCATACCCGTACCACCGAATACCTCCTTACCGAAGATTACGGCGAACGCAACACCCAAAGCAACCATCCACAGAGGAGTACTTACGGGCATAATCATAGGGATAAGGAAACCTGTTACAAAGTAACCCTCGGCAACCTCCTCCTTACGAATCTGTGCATAGATAATCTCAATACCCAAACCTACAACATACGATACGGCCAGCATAGGAAGTACGCGAACCAAACCGTACATCAACGCCGTAAAGCCCTCGAGGCCTACCTGCGAACCAGTGTTGTAGCAACCGAACAAGAAAGCGGGGATAAGAGCCAATACCACGAAGAACATAGTACGCTTCATATCGATTGCGTCACGTACGTGCGCACCCTTCTTGGTTGTAGTGTTAGGAACGAAAAGGAATGTTTCGATAGCATCGAATGTAGATGCAAGGAAACCAAACTTGCCACCCTCAGAGAAGGTAGGCTTCATATTATCAACGATTTTTCTCAGTCCCATAGCTTAACACTCCTTAATCATTAAATTAATACCATCACGAACCAACTGCTGAATCTCAGTCTTAGAGGGGTCAACAAACTCGCAAAGAGCCACATCCTCCTCTACGATTTCGTAGATACCGAGGTTCTCCATCTTGTCGATATCGTTAGCGATAATAGCCTTGAAGAGATACATAGGATAGATATCCATCGGCAGATACTCCTCAAACAAGCCTGTCACAACAAAGGGACGAACGCCACCATTGAGGTTTGTATCGAGCTTGTACTGCTTCTTGGGGCAGAGCCAAGAGAAATATGAGCGAGATACTGAGAACTTGCCAAAGCGGGGTGCAATCCAACCCAACATCTCATACTTGTCACCCTCGGGGATAACAGTAATCTGGTTTGCAGTAGCCGACACGAAGCCATCTGCTGCAACCTTCTTACCTGTAAGAACGTTACCAGAGATGATACGAACTGAGTCACCCTCAGCCTGCTTCTTAATCTGACCTGCTACGATGCTTGATACGGGAGCGCCGCTGATGATGCGGTAGTACTGAGGCTTCTCCACCTCGCTACCTGTCAACGCGATAACCTTGGTCAAGTCAACCTTTCCTGTAGCAAATAGACGACCGATAGCTGCAACATCCTGAATGTTTACAGTCCAAACGATGTCGCCCTTAGCGATAGGATCGATGTGGTGAATCTGAACACCAACGTTACCAACGGGGTGCTTACCCTCGAAAGTGTGGAGATTCACGCCCTTGAGTGCAGCCATCTCACCCTCGGCATTAGCACGAACTGAGAGATGAACATTACCTGCGGCCAACTTTGACAATACCTCCATACCCTTCTGCAAGTTCTCCTTCTGGCCCTTCAGAACGAAGTTCATATTAGGCGCCAAGGGAGCTGAATCGAATGCAGAGACGAATACAGCCTTAGGCTGATCAGCAGGATTTGCAACGATACCGTAGGGACGCTGCAGAATCATAGTCCAAAGACCCGACTTGAGCAACATCTCGATAACATCCTCGCGGCTTGCCTTCTGAATATCCAGAGTAGCGAACTGCTCCGACTCCTGAGTGGCATCAGCAGCAACCGTAACGTTGAGAATCTTACGCTTCTCGCCACGATTTACAGCCGATACGGTACCGCTGACGGGTGAGCAATACAATACACGTGTGTTGTTCTTATCAAAGAACAGGGGTGTACCAGCCTTCACCTTGTCGCCTACCTTCACCAACAGTTTCGGAGTCACGCCCTCATAATCCAGAGGCGACACAGCATACTCCTTAGCCATTGGCACGTCAACCAACGACTCGGCAGCCTGTCCCTGAAGATTGATGTCGAGACCTTTCCGTAGTTTAATGATTTTCGACATAGATTTGTAATTAAATAAAAATTTTGTGAGTTATAAATTTTATGTTTTGTGTAAATTTGAGTCCGCAATAATCTTTCGGCGTTGCGCGCTTTATTAAACGCGCACGAAGGTACGATTTTTTTTGCACTTTTCGGCACTATTTTAGCTATTATTTTATTTTATCTTCAAAATTTCGTATTTTTTCCTACATTTGTATTCACACAAAGCATAAAATGAGTCTCTACATCGACATACACACCCATCATCCGAGTCTTCGGCACATCGAGCCGCAGGCTGTCGGAATACACCCGTGGATAGCCGAAAAAGAGGTGTTAGACGCCACTATTTTTGACGGTGCGATAGCCATCGGCGAAATTGGGTTGGACTTTGTGTGCGATGTTGACCGCACCGTACAGGAACAAATTTTTCGAGCGCAATTAAGGGAGGCTGAAGCGAGAAAACTACCCGTCGTTCTGCATTGCGTTCGGGCTTTTGAGCCGATGATGAAAATCCTCGCAGAGCACACTCTTCAGGGTGTGATTTTTCACGGTTTTATCGGCTCACCGCAGCAGGCAAAGCGGGCAATTAAGAGGGGTTATTTTCTATCATTCGGGCCTGCATCCTTCCGCTCTCCAAAGACTGTCGAGGCACTCCGAAACACGCCCCTAAATCACATCTTTGCGGAGACGGATGACAGCAAGGAGATGATAGAAAACGTGTACCAGAAAATTGCCTTAACGAAGGGCATTTCGGTAGATAATTTACAAGATATAATAGAAGAAAATTATAAAAATATTTTCAACATATAGCAATGAACAATAATTGGTTAGAGCGAACAACTCTACTATTAGGTGAGCAGAAATTACAGCTACTCCGACAGGCCAACGTTCTGGTCGTAGGACTTGGTGGCGTAGGCGCTTATGCAGCCGAAATGATAGCACGTGCCGGCGTTGGACGAATGACTATTGCCGATGCAGACGTGGTATCCGAAAGCAACATAAACCGCCAGCTTATAGCCCTCCATTCAACCATCGGAAAGGAAAAGTCGGAGCTGATGGCCGAGCGTCTGCGCGACATAAATCCCGACATTGAGCTGACGGTCGTAAACCGCTTCATAAAAGATGACGAAACAGACACGCTGCTCGACTCGGCTGAGTTTGACTATATAGTCGATGCCATAGATACCCTATCGCCGAAATTGGCACTAATCAAAGGGGCTCTCGACCGCAATATACCGCTGGTTAGTTCGATGGGTGCAGGAGCCAAGACCGACCCCACGAAGATGGAGATTTGCGACATAGCCAAAACGCATCACTGCCCGCTGGCCCATATGCTACGCAAACGCCTGCACAAGATAGGTATTCGCACTGGTTTTCAAGCTGTTTTCTCACCCGAGCCCGTACGTGAGGGAGCTATGATATTATGCGAGGAGCAGAACAAAAAATCGAACACAGGCACCATATCATATATCCCCACCCTGTTCGGAATCGGCTGCGCATCGGTAGTTATAAGAGGTTTAATAGGCGAGATGTAAAATATATAGAGTATGAAAATCGCATTTTTGGATGAGTACTCGGTTTGCGGCCGAGATTTGTCATCTATCAAGAAGTTTGGCGATTATGTCGGCTACCAGACAACTGCGCCCGAACAGGTATTGGAGCGTTGTGCCGATGCAGAGGTGGTGATATCCAATAAGGTTGTGCTTGATGCGGCCACAATTGCTGCGCTACCCCACTTGCGACTTATTTGTGTTGCTGCTACGGGTATGAACAACATCGACCTTAATGCCGCTGCCGAACACGGTGTGGAGGTTAAAAATGCCATCGGATATTCGACCTATGCCGTTGCCGAGACGACCATCTGTTCTGCGCTCTCGCTACTGCGCGAGGTGACATATTATGACCAATATTTCAAGTCGGGAGAGTACGCCCGCTCGGAGCGCATCTTCAATTTTGACCGCCCTACGGCGCAACTTCGTGGCAAGCGTTGGGGTATTATCGGATTGGGAAATATCGGTCGCGAGGTGGCTCGTCTGGCGGAGGCTTTTGGGTGTACGGTAGCATATTATTCCACATCAGGCATCAGTAGAGATGAATCGCATAATAGATTAGAACTAAGCGAGTTGCTTGAATCATCCGACGTGATATCAATCCACTGCCCGCTCAATGACCGCACCCGAAATTTACTCGGTGCCGAGGAGCTTGCACAGATGAAGCAATCAGCCATTCTTATCAATGTAGCGCGTGGCGGCATCGTTGACGAAGCAGCTTTGGCCGATGCGCTAAACAATGGTAAACTGCGCGGCGCGGCACTCGATGTATTCACCACCGAGCCGTTGCGCGAATCTCCGTTGTATAATCTGCAAGACCCCTACCGTTTGCTCGCCTCGCCCCACAATGCGTGGTCGCCCGTAGAGGCCATTGACCGACTCATTGGATGCATTGCAAGCAACATTGAGGAGTATTGCAAAACACATTAAAAAAATAGGTCGCCCCACTCAGAGCGACCTATTTCTATATATAAAGGTGAAATTACTTCATCTCAACCAAAGCCTTACCAGTCATCTCGGCGGGCTGCTCCAATCCCATCAACTTCAAAACGGTGGGAGCAACATCAGCCAAGATACCATTCTCAACCTTAGCCACGCGGTCCGATACAACTACGATAGGCACGGGATTCAATGAGTGAGCTGTATTGGGTGAGCCATCCTCGTTAACAGCGTTGTCGGCGTTACCGTGGTCGGCAATCATCACAACCTCGTAGCCGTTAGCCTTAGCGGTCTCAACAACATCAGCCACGCACTCATCAACAGCCTTTACAGCCTTCTCGATAGCCTCGTAGATACCTGTGTGACCAACCATATCGCCATTAGCGAAGTTCAAGCAGATAAAGTCGAACTTCTGAGTATTCAGAGCCTCAACCAACTTATCCTTCACCTCGTATGCACTCATCTCGGGCTGGAGGTCATAAGTTGCAACCTTAGGAGATGCAACCAGGATACGTGACTCGTTATCAAACTCAGTCTCGCGGCCACCATTGAGGAAGAAAGTCACGTGAGCATACTTCTCAGTCTCGGCAATACGCAACTGCGAAAGGCCCAAAGATGAAACATACTCACCAATTGTGTTGCGCACGTTCTCCTTATCAAACAAAATGTGCAGACCCTCGAACTTAGCATCGTACGGAGTCATACAGCAGTAGTACAAAGGCATTGTATGCATACCCTCCTCGGGCATATCCTGCTGCGTAAGGACAATTGTAATCTCCTTTGCACGGTCGTTACGGTAGTTGTAGAAGATAACAAGGTCGTTGGGCTTAATACGGCCAATAACCTCGCCATTCTCGTCAATGCGAACGATAGGCTTCACGAACTCGTCCGTAACACCCTCGTCGTATGAGCGCTGCATAGCCTCAACCATATCGGTTGCAGCCTCACCAACACCATTTACCAAGCAGTCGTAAGCAATCTTAACACGCTCCCAACGCTTGTCACGGTCCATAGCGTAGTAACGGCCAATGATAGATGCAATCTTACCTGTTGACTTCGCCAGATTTGCCTCTACGTCAGCGATGAAACCCTTACCGCTCTTGGGGTCGGTATCACGACCATCCATAAAGCAGTGTACGTAGGTGTTCTCAATGCCGTAGTGCTTTGAAATCTCTGCCAGCTTATAGAGGTGCTCGATAGAAGAGTGAACACCACCGTCAGAGGTCAAGCCCATAAAGTGTACGTTCACGCCATTAGCCTTTGCATACTCAAAAGCCTTTACAATCTCCTCATTCTGGAAGATTGAGTTGTCGGCACACGCGCGGTTAATCTTCACCAAATCCTGATATACAACGCGGCCAGCACCGATATTGAGGTGACCTACCTCCGAGTTACCCATCTGACCGTTGGGCAGACCTACGTTCTCACCGTCGGTACGCAACTGAGCGTGAGGATACTTCTCAGTCATAGCCGAGATGTAGGCAGGATGCATCTGCGAGATAACATCAGACTTTGTTCCGTTACCGATTCCCCAACCATCGAGAATCATCAATAAAACTTTCTTGTCCATTTTTCTTTCTATATTTTATTCGTTAATCTTTGACATAATAATCTCCACAGCCTTATCAATTGCAGCCTGCAAGCCATCGGGATTCTTACCACCAGCCGTAGCGAAGAACTTCTGGCCACCGCCGCCGCCCTGCATCAGCTTTGCAGCCTCACGAACAACAGCACCTGCATCTACGCCCTTAGCCACGATATCGTCACCCAACATCACAGCCAACATTGGCTTATAGTCGGTAACAGAACCAAGAACCAAAATGACATCATTTACTCGTGAACGCAAAGCATAGGCCAAATCCTTAATCATATTCGATGCATATGGAACTTGACGAGCCACGATGAAGTATTTATCATCAGCATTTCGCTTTGCCATAATCTTCTCGACCATAGCATCAACTTGTTCCTTATGCAACTGCTCCAACTCCTTCTGCAAGGTCTCGTTGCTCTCGATCATCTTCTTGATAGCGACCTCAATCTTGGGATTGTTTACAAGCTCAGCAATACCGCGAATCTGGTCCTCAACGGCATAGTGCAACTCCTCAGCACGCTCTGAAGTAACGGCCTCGATACGGCGTACACCAGCTGAGATAGCGCTCTCGCTCATAATCTTGAACATACCCAGCGTACCCGTAGCAGAGGTGTGTGTACCACCACACAACTCCACCGAGTCACCAAACTTCACTACGCGCACCTTATCGCCATACTTCTCACCGAACAATGCGATAGCACCCATAGCGTTAGCCTCCTCCATTGTAGCCTCACGATTCTCCTCGAGCGGGTGGTTCTGACGAATGAGCTTGTTTACCATACGCTCTACGGCACGAATCTCCTCGGCTGTCACCTTCTGGAAGTGAGAAAAGTCAAAGCGCAAGCCCTGAGGTGTAACCATCGAGCCCTTCTGCTCAACGTGTGTACCCAGCACTGCGCGCAACGCCTGGTCCAAGAGGTGAGTTGCCGTGTGGTTATTAGCCGCTGCCTGACGCTTCTCAGCATCTACAACTGCAGTAAACTCTGCCTCGATATTCTTAGGCAGTTTGGTTGTAACGTGAATAATAAGGCCATTCTCCTTCTCGGTTGCGATGATATCAACACGCTCGTTAGCGTTCTCGATATAACCCGTATCACCAATCTGACCACCAGAGTTACCATAGAACGGAGTCTGGTCGAATACCAACTGATAGGTTGTCTTTCCCTTTGATGTTACACGGCGGTAGCGTGCCACGTGAACGGGAGCCGTAAGGTTGTCGTAGCCGATAAACTCGCTCTGCTCGATAGCCTTAACCTCCTGCCAGTCGTCGATATCCTGTGCTGCGGCGTTACGTGAACGCTCCTTCTGTGCCTGCAACTCCTTCTCGAAGCCCTCAAGGTCAACCTCCACGCCCTGCTCACGAGCGATAAGCTCTGTAAGGTCGATGGGGAAACCAAATGTATCGTACAACTCGAAAGCATCCTTACCGGCAATTTTGCCGCCCTTACCCACCTTTGCGATAACGCGGTCCAAGAGGTTGATACCCGTAGCTAATGTACGCAAGAATGAAGCCTCCTCCTCTTCGATAACGCGCTCGATGAGGGTCTGCTGCTTCTTCAATTCGGGGAACTGGTGACCCATCTGCTCGGCAAGACCCGACACGAGCTTACACAATGTAGGCTCATTAAAGCCGAGGTATGTATAACCGTAACGCACGGCACGACGCAAGATACGACGGATAACATAACCAGCCTTAGCATTTGCGGGCAGCTGACCGTCAGCGATAGAGAATGCAATGGCACGCAGGTGGTCAGCAATTACGCGCATAGCCACATCGGCCTTCTCATCCTCGCCATATTTCTTACCAGCCATAGCTGCAATACGAGCAATTGTAGGCTGGAACACATCGGTATCGTAGTTTGACTTCTTACCCTGCAATGCCATACACAAACGCTCGAAGCCCATACCCGTATCTACGTGCTTTGCGGGCAGCGGCTCCAACTCGCCGTTAGCCTTGCGGTTGAACTGCATAAATACGAGGTTCCAAATCTCGATAACCAGGTGGTGACCCATATTCACCATATCGCGGCCGGGCTTAGCGGCAATCTCCTCTGCATCACGCAGGTCGATATGAATCTCGCTACAAGGACCGCAGGGACCTGTCTCACCCATCTCCCAGAAGTTATCGTGCTTATTACCGCGAATGATGTGGTCCTCGGGCAGATACTGCTTCCAATAGTCGTAAGCCTCCTGGTCGAAGGGTACGCCATCCTCCTCTGAGCCCTCAAATACGGTAGCATACATACGGTTCTTATCCAAACCGTAAACCTCGGTCAAAAGCTCCCAAGCCCACTCGATAGCCTCCTTCTTGAAGTAATCACCGAAAGACCAGTTACCCAGCATCTCGAACATCGTGTGGTGGTAGGTATCGTGTCCTACCTCCTCCAGGTCGTTGTGCTTACCCGACACACGCAGACACTTCTGCGTATCGGCAACGCGCGGGTACTGACGGGGCGCATTACCCAAAAATATATCCTTAAACTGGTTCATACCAGCATTGGTGAACATCAAAGTGGGGTCTCCTTTTACTACCATCGGTGCTGAAGGAACGATGGTGTGCTGCTTGCTCTGGAAGAAATCCAGAAAGGCTTGTCTAATTTTGTTTGATTCCATATATATCGTTTTTACTATTCTAATCGTTATAATATCGATACAGATTGCAAAATTACACATTTTACGCTAAATTTGCACCATAAAACGATTATTTTATATAGTATGGGACGATTTTCAATCAATAAAGAGTCGCAAAATGAGGTTCGCAGCCTCATACATCGCTTGCGTACATATCGTCTTGTACGAAATCTTCTGATTGGTTTTATTCTCGTAACCATCTGCAACCTGCTCTTTTCGTCACTCTTCTATACCCCGAAGATGTTCAGTCTGGCCGACGAAAAGCGCGAGCTGAAGCTAAAGTACGAGATTCTACAAAACAGGATACGTTCATCACAACGCCAGCTTGAGGAGATTCGCCATCGTGACAACTATGTCTATCGCCCGTTGTTCTCGTCCGACACCCTCACAATCGAAGGAATATACGACCCATACGAGGCTGCCAAATACGCCTCAATCGAGGGCGAGGAGTTCGCGCCTATGGTTACGGGCATATGGCACGAAATGGACCAGTTGGCACGCAGCCTATACCTTGAATCAAAGTCGCTGGACGAGTTGCAGGTATTATCTAAAGACAAGGAGAAGTTCTCAACCGCCATACCTGCCATCTGGCCTATAGACAGAGCCAAGATGCGCAATAAAATCGGAGCTTTCGGCTACCGCAACCACCCTATTTTCAGACGTTGGAAATTCCATAGCGGCGTGGACCTCCCGGGCAGAATCGGCGACCCAGTATATGCTACGGGCGATGGCGTCGTAGAGGAGGTTGAACGCAGCCGCGCGCGCCTCGGATATGGCACACAAATACTTATAAACCACGGCTTTGGCTACAAGACTCGCTATGCGCACCTAAACAAGCTGCACGTAGCGAAGGGTGATACCATCAAGCGCGGCCAGCTTATTGCCGATATGGGTAATACGGGACAATCCACATCGCCGCACCTGCACTATGAGGTGATATACAACCGCACCCACGTCAACCCGATTAATTACTTTGACAAAAATATGTCGGCCGATGCATACAAGAGTTTGATGAATCAGATTCAGGAGGCCAACTACGAAAGAGAGTAACAATATGCCACACAGAATTAAACGCTTACGAAAAAGACGTGCCATACGTCTTGTAATCCAACTCTTTGCCTGGGTTGGCGTGGCATTATTGTACTATGCCTGCTTCTCGCTTCTGTTCGACACGCCCGATGAACACCGTATGAGGGAGTCAACAAATAAGATGCGTCAGGAGTACGAGGCTATGGCCGAGCGATACGACTCGCTGGAGATGATTCTTGACAACATAACAGAGCGCGACAAGAGCGTCTTCCGCATTCTCTTTGAGTCCGACCCCTACAATCTGGACATTGAGCAAAATGAGGCCCGTCTGGCTCTGTACGAGAAGAATATAGCAAAGTCAAAGCGACAGCTTAGCTCTGACCTCAACCTGAGCATCGACAATTTGGGCAGCAAGATGGCCGCGCTCGAATCATCGTGGAACAAAATCAAGGAGTTGGGTGACGGCTTGGGCGACAAAAGCCAGAACATACCCTCAATCCAGCCTGTTCTGAATAAGCAGCTGACGTTGCTAACGGCTGGATATGGCAATATACTAAACCCCTTCTACCGCACCCCGAAATCGCATCAGGGTGTGGACTATACTATTGCCGAGGGCTCAAGCGTCTTCGCTACGGCTGATGGCGTTGTCCGCGAGATTTCAGACAAGAATTCAACGCTCGGAAAGACTATCGTCATCGACCACGGAAACGGCTACCAAACATCATACAGCCACCTACTCAGCACACTTGTACGCCGTGGCCAGAAGGTACAACGCGGCGATGTAATTGCACTAACAGGAAACTCAGGTCTTTCATTGGCGCCCCACCTCCATTACGAGGTGAGATACAACGATTTGCGTGTTGACCCCATACACTACTTCTTTATGGAGCTTACACCCGACGAGTACCAGCGCATAATCCGCATTGCACAGTCGGGAATGCAATCATTCGATTAGCAAGAAAAAAGTTATCAACAATCGCACTATCCCACTTCCAACTACCACATTATTTTGCTAACTTCGTGGCAAAATAGAGAGCTAATGCAACACAGAACTTTTCTCGAAGAGGTAGCTGCAAGTTTATATAAACGCTACCGTAACGATATATCATCGCTCACATTGGTTTTTCCATCGCGTCGTGCCCGACTATTCTTCTCGGACGCGCTGTCGCAGATTATTGAGAAACCGATATGGCAACCACATTATATGTCAATGGATGATATAATGTGCAATACATCATCATTTACCGCTGGCGACAAGATTAGGCTCATCACCGAGCTATACAAGATTTACGCCGAGTACCACCCCGCGGAGACCTTCGACAAGTTCTACTTCTGGGGAGAGATGCTGCTATCGGATTTTGACCTTATTGACAAATATCTGATAGACGCCGATATGCTCTTCCGCAACCTCTGCGACCTCAAGGAGCTGGAGGCCGACTTATCTTATCTTACACCTGAGATGAGGCGCGTAATCAGCTCATTCTGGAGTCATTTCACCGAAGAAGACAACCTCTCGGAGGAGAAGCGAAAGTTCCTCTCAATATGGTTGTCGCTTGTACACATATACCACCGTTTTCAGCAGCGATTATGCGAACTTAAGGTGGCATATCCGGGAATGATTTACCGCTCGGCAATCGCAAATATCGAATCCGAACAGGGGTTACCAGACACCTCTCGCCACTATGTATTTGTGGGTTTCAATGCCTTGTCGGAGTGCGAGAAGAGGATGTTGAAATATCTCTCTACAAACTGCCAGTGCGACTTCTACTGGGACTACGATTCGTACTACACCTCGCAGGCAGAGCAAGAGGCTGGACGCTTCCTGAGAGAGAACATAAACAGACATAAAGCATCGGATGATATAACACACGACAACTTTCTGAATATAAAGAAGAAATTCAACGCTGTTTCGTGCGTATCGAATGTCATCCAGTGCAAGTATGTAAACACCCTATTACGCAAGCTATCCCCCTCGTTAACATTCGACAAAAGCACCGCCATAGTACTTACCGACGAGGCTCTGTTAATGCCATTATTGCACTCGCTCCCCGCTGAGATTAGCAAGAATGTGAATATAACTATGGGATATCCCCTGCGCCAAACTACGGCTTACTCTTTTTTAGAGCGACTGCTAGAGCTTCAGCGCAACGCCCGAAAGACGGGCGATAACACTACGTTCTACCACGTCGATGTTACGGGAATATTGTCACACCCCTACATCACCGAGACATTCGGCAGCTATGTACGCGAGTTGCAACATAAAATTATCGAGGGCCGATATATCCGCATCGGCAAGGAGTTGTTTTCCGCAAATAACGACCTGCAATTAATATTCAAATCAACAAGCGGTTATAAGGAGTTATCTACATATCTGCTTGATGTATTTGATATGCTTGCACGATACAGCTCAGCCAAGGAGGAAGAGAGCGAGGCCGAGAACGACAAACGCACGCTAAAACTATCCTATATTTCACATATTGCAGATAGTATAGTGAAGTTGGATAACTGCCTTAAAGATTGTGATATAGAAATCAGCACCTCAATATACACATCACTACTGCGACGCCACCTCCAGAGCGAACGCATACCATTCAGCGGCGAGCCATTGCAGGGGTTGCAGATAATGGGTATTCTTGAGACCCGAAACATCGACTTCCGCAACGTGATAATACTCTCGATGAACGACGACAATTTCCCAGGCAACATCTCGGGTGCATCATCGTTTATCCCCTACAATCTTCGTGCGGCATACGGTATGCCTACGCCCGAACATCACGAGGGTGTCTATGCCTACTACTTCTACCGCCTTATTCAGCGCGCCGAGCACGTCGATATGCTGTACTGTTCTCACGCCGACGACAAGAGCACGGGCGAGCAGAGCCGATATATATACCAGCTCGACTACGAATCACCATACGAGATAAACCGCATCAACGTAGGTGTGGATATAACCGTAGGCCAGGCGCCCTACAACGAGATATCCAAGCAGGGTCGTGTCCTCGAAAGACTCAACCGTTTTATTCAGGGGCAAGAGAGGTCACGCCTATCTCCTACGGCATTTGCAAGATATGTGGCCTGCCCGATGAAATTCTATTTTGCATCCATCGCAAAGCTCAAAAGCACAGACGAGTTGTCGGAGGAGGTTGACAATCCTATGTTCGGAACCATCCTGCACGCTGCGATGCAAACGCTCTACTCAAAAATTGAGGGTATTACCAATCCCGCCGCCGAGCTGCAGCAAATGCTCAAGACGAAGGCTGTGGAGGAGGCTGTGAGCAAGGCCATAAACGACAACTACCTGAACAATCCCGATACCGACGAGAGAGAGTACACCGGCAGTCTGATGCTGGTAAAGAAGATTATCATTCGATATATTCGCAATGGTATCATTCCGTTCGATATCCGCCACAACGGCTTTGCCGTAGAGGGTGTTGAGAAAGATATTGAGTGGCCGTTACCTATTGACAATGAGCGCAATATAATCTTCGGAGGTATTGCCGACCGTATCGACTCACTCGATGATGGTATGCTCCGCGTGGTGGACTACAAGACGGGCAGCCCGCATCAGCAGATGAATGGCATTATCTCACTCTTTGAGGGGGAGAAAAGGGCGTTGTATGGTAACCTGCTGCAAACGATGATATACTCTATGGTCTTAAACCATACGCGAAAGCGTAACGTGCAGCCCACGCTATACTACGCACGCACAATCAACAACGACGACTACTCGCCCCGTATCATCGACCTCGGCGAGAAGGATTCATCCAGCACAAAACGCCAAAAGAGCAGTGCCACAGAGATAGACTATGCCTCATACGCTACGGAATTTGAGGAGCGCCTAAGCGATAAGCTCCGAGAGTTGTTCAATCCTGATATACCATTCAGGCGATGCGATGAGCAGGAGGCGGAGAGTATATGTAAATATTGTGATTTCAAGAACATCTGCAAACGATAAGATATGAGAGCAAAGATACTAAGCGCCAGCGCAGGCTCTGGCAAGACATACCGTTTGGCATATAAGTTTGTTCACGACACCATCAAACACTTCCACGCCAAGCCATATCTCTATCGTGCAATCCTCGCCGTGACCTTTACAAACAAGGCTACCGAGGAGATGAAGAGCCGTATCCTCAAGGAGATTAACGACCTGGTCGTAAATGCTGCCGAGAGTAGTTATATGGCCGACCTACAACGCGACCTCGGCCTGACACAAGAGGAGATATCTACGCGGGCGAAAGCCATCCGCACGAAGATTCTGCACGACTACTCTCGCTTCACCATCCTTACGATTGATAAATTCTTTCAGCGAATACTGCGCGCTTTTATCAAGGAGTTGGGCATTGACCTCAACTATAATATCGAGCTGGACACCACCACTATACTTGCCCAAAGTACCGACTCGCTCATCGAGGAGATTACCGAGGATGAGGATTTGCAGCGTTGGATTGTGGAGTTTGCCGAGGAGAATATCGACGACAATAGCGCGTGGGATATTCGCCGCGAGATGAACGACTTAGGCAAGGCGCTATTCAACGAGAGCAGCAAACAGGCTATTGGGCACTCTGTTTCTCGCGAGCAGCTGGGTAAGATAATACGTCAAGCAGATGAGAAAGCCGCCAAGGCCCGCGCCGAGCTAAAGGCGTTGGGTGTTAAGGCCGTGGAGATTATGGATAGTGCGGGCGTTATGCCGTCGGACTTCAAGGGTAAGTCAAGGAGTTTCGCCTATGTATTCACAAAGGTTGCTGCGGGCAACGAGCCAAGCATAACGAAGACCCTGATATCGGTATCCCAATCACCCGACGGATGGTCCGATAACATCTCTGCGCAGGACATTGCGCCAGAGTTATGTCGCATACTGAACAATATACTCGACCTATGCGAACGCCACAAGAAGTTATGGAACACACTCGGGATGGTAAAGCAGAGCTACCGCAGCTATGCCCTTCTGCAGGATATATATCGCAAGGTACGTGAGCAGTGCGACCAGGAGGGGGTTATGTTGCTTCCCGAAACGAAATATATTCTCTCGCGCTTCGTAGAGAACAACGATGCGCCGTTTATATACGAGAAGACGGGCAACCGCTTCGAGCGTTTTATGATTGACGAGTTTCAGGATACCTCGCTGAAGGAGTGGGGAAATTTTGTACCGCTACTCAAAAATGCTATGTCGCAATCGGAGGATACATCGGTTTTGATTGTTGGTGATGTGAAGCAATCTATCTATCGTTGGCGCGGAGGCGACTGGCGAATCCTGCAGCAAGGCGTAAGCGAGGCTCTTGGAAACGAAGATACACACACTGAGATTATGGCTGACAACTACCGCAGTCTGCCACAGATTGTGGAGTTTAACAATATGGTTGTAGAGGAGGTCGTGCAGGCCGACAACGCTATGCTCAACGCAAAGCTGGAGGCAGCCGCCGCCGAAGAGAGTATCTCTACGAAGGCATACACAGAGCTTCACGACACGCTCAAAAAGGCATATTACAGCCACGCGCAAACCCCACGCCGCAAAGGCACAAAAGCAGGGTACGTACGTGTAGAGCCGTTTGACGAGGAGCCACCAATAATCGAGTGTATCGAGTCGGCCATAGCCCGCGGGTATTCATACAGCGATATAATGGTGCTTTATCGCCGCGAGAGTGACGGTGCCAAGGCTGCAAAGATTCTGCTTGACTACAAGCGCCGCAACAACTCGTTCAACATAATGACTCAGGACTCGCTGGTGGTAGGCTCTGCGGCTATAAGCAACTTCATAATTGCCGTTATGCGTCTGTCGCAGAATAACCGCGACACCATCAGCCTTACCATTATGAATGACTACTTAGGCCGAGAGTACGACTGCACTCTAACCGAGGAGGAGCTGAGCATACTCTCACAAATAAGCCAGCTCACGCCCGAGCAGGCCTTTGAGCAGATTGTTATGCGATACGAGCTTGACAAGCACACCGAGGAGATAGCCTACCTTCAAGCCGTACACGAGCAGGTTGTTGCTTTTTGCACCTCAAAGGTTGCCGACATACAGCTATTTCTGAAGATGTGGGACGAGAAAGGCGCATCGAAAAACCTGAGTGTAGAGCGAAACAACTCAACCATTGAACTTACCACAATCCACAAGGCTAAAGGTCTGGAGAAAAAGGTTGTAATAATTCCATACTGCAGCTGGCAGCTTGACCCGCTGGTCAACAATACCGTTTGGGCTACGCCCGAGCAACGTGGCGAGCTATCAGAGATTGGGCAGTTCCCCGTAAGCTACAACAGTCGTATGGAGCAGTCAATATATGCCGACGAGTATTTCCGCGAGAAGGTATATTCGCACGTTGACGCCGTAAATATGCTTTATGTGGCATTGACCCGCGCCAAGGAGGAGCTATATGCATTTATTCCTCGCAACAAGAAGGGCGATATTACAGGTTCGGGGCTGCTTTTATGGAACGCCATAGAGGCCAAAGCCTCAACGAACGAGGATGGCACACGCACTTGGGTAGAGTTCGGATGCAAGGAGGCACCAGAGCCTGAGAAGAACGACCGAGAGATTGGAGTTGAAAATGTTCTGATACGCGACTACACTACTTGCAATGTCGAGATGAAGCCACACGTTTCGTCACAGCGATATTTCGAGGAAGCAAATGTATCTGCACTCGCCCCACGCAATATGGGTATCATTATGCACGAGATATTGAATCAGGCCGACTCCATCGACGATGTGATAGCTGGCATAGAGACAGCCCGCAAGCAAGGGCGTTTCAATGATGAGCAGGCCTCGGAGATGGAACAAATTATCCGACGCGAGTTCGCCCGCAAAGAGATTTCAGAGTGGTTTGGCAAGTGGGACGATGTACGCCGCGAGAATGACATCATAAGCTCCCACACAACGGGCACACGCCGCCCCGACCGTGTGATGATACGTGGAAAGAGGGCCGTAGTGGTTGATTATAAATTCGGCGAAGAGAAACTCTCCTCGCACCGCAAGCAAGTTAAGGGCTATATGTCACTCTTGCGGGAGATGGATTATAACGAAATTGAAGGATACATCTGGTATCTCACATTAGGCGAGATTGTGAGAATCGAGAATTAATCGTATCTTTGCCAAATAATTTAATAGAAATGAAAGTAGGACACATTCAAACACTGAAGGTAAACCGCATATCGGACTATGGTCTGTATCTGGTCGATGATGAAGGGCAGGAGGTTTTGCTCCCCAATCGTTATGTATCGCTCACCAATGCCATAGGTGACGAGATTGAGGTATTCGTATATCACGACTCGGAGGACCGTCTGGTTGCAACCACCGACCGCCCGCTCATCACCGAGGGACGTGCGGCATACCTGAAGGTCGTTGACAAGAATATACACGGTGCTTTCCTGGATTGGGGTCTTAAGGGTAAAGATTTGTTCCTGCCCAACCGTAACCAGCAGGGAGGCGTCTTAGCTGGCCGTAGCTATATCGTATGGCTGTATGTTGACAATATTACGGGTCGTTGCGTAGCTACAATGAAACTCAAGCCATTCATCGACAACGATATAATCACCGTCAAGCCGCGCCAGAAGGTTGATATTCTGATTGCTTCCGAAAGCCCTATCGGCTACCGCGCCATCATCGACTCTCGCCATTGGGGTATGGTTTACAAAAACCAGATTTTCCAGAAGGTGCAGATTGGCGACCGTCTGGAGGGATTCGTTCGCCGCATCACCGACGACAACCGCATAGACCTCTCACTGCGACAGGAGGGATACGATGGCGTTGCCACTTCGGCAGAGAGTTTGCTCTCTATCATAAAAGAGAATGGTGGCTCACTGCCCGTAGGTGATGACTCATCACCCGAGCAGATTCACGCCGCAACACAGATGAGCAAGAAGGTATTCAAGCGCGCCGTAGGTATGCTCCTCAAGCGCGGAGCTATCACAGCCGACAGATTTGAAATACGCGAGAAATAATGGCAGGTATTCACACAGCAGAGAGAGTTTCCAATCGTGACGCATCGGACAACTACGTCTTCCAGCGCTCCATTTTAGCCTATTACAAGGCGGCGGAGCTGGTGCAGGGCGACGTACTGGAGATTGGTACGGGTATGGGCTATGGCGTAGAGGTCGTAGCGCCCTCCACCAAGCAATACGTTACCATCGACAAGAGTTGCGCATACAACGTGGAGCTACCCTCCAATGCTGAATTTCGACAGATGGCCGTGCCGCCACTCGATTTCGCGGACGAGAGCTTCGATTATGTAATCTCGTTTCAGGTTATTGAGCATATCAAGCAAGACCACGAATTCGTAAAGGAGGTGTATCGTGTACTGCGCAAGGGTGGCGTCTTTATCGTTTCGACGCCCAACGCCCCGATGTCGCTTACACGCAACCCGTGGCACGTACGAGAGTACACATCACAGGAGCTAAAGGAGTTGCTGTCGAAGGATTTCTCGCAGGTCGAGATGATGGGTGTAAAGGGGAACGAGAAGATTATGGAGTATTACGAGGCTAATCGCCGCGGTGTGGAACGCATAACACGCTTCGATATCCTCGATTTGCAGCACCGCCTGCCACGATGGATGTTGCAGATTCCATACGATATTCTCAACCGTCTGAATCGCCGCCGCCTGCTCAACCAGAACAACGAGCTGACCTCTTCGATAACGATGGACGACTATCACGTAGGCCCTGTATCGGATGATTGCTTCGATTTGTATTTCATCGCACGAAAATAGAGGATATTTTGACCAAAATAATAAAACATCTGCTTCGTTTACATTCTAAATAAGCAGATGTTTTTTATTTACACACAACTATGGCCGATTCAATTCTCTACAAACTCAGGAGTGGTAAGCCAAATAAATTTTGGGACTTTACCACCAACTTTGCTTCTCTCCTAATCCCTAATGCATTCTACCGCGCAAAACTAAACCATAAACTTCAGCAAGCAAAACAACGACCCGACTATAATTATATACTCGAGCGTGTCGATTACTACTGTCGTATAAACTCTCCGTGGCAAGTATCAAAGCAGGATAAATCCGAATTAAGCCACACCTATCTTAAATACACTGGCACATTTGGCAACTACCATCGAAAAATGTTTCGCACGGCATATTATTTCGACCAACGTGATGTAACACGCTATTTCCCTCAAAATCTTAGATGGAACTATCTTCCTGGAGATGTATATTTCACTCCCTCAGAGCCGACAATAGTAAAGAGCCGTATGTTAACCGAGGATAATCGTAATTCCGTATTGTTAAAATTGGACAAACTTCGCCACTTTATGTTTGTAGAGGACAAAAAGAGTTTTCGTGATAAGCAGAATCGTGCAATTTTTCGCGGCAAAATACGACACAGTCGAGTTAGAACTACGTTTCTTGAGCGTTACTTCCACCATCCTATGTTCGATTGTGGCGTTGTAGGAAAGAATGAAGGACACCCTATGGAATGGATGGCCGAGAAAAAGACAATAAATGAGCATCTTGATTACAAATTTATTATGGCCATCGAGGGAAATGATGTAGCATCAAATCTCAAATGGGTTATGTCGTCAAACTCTATTGCAGTAATGACTCGCCCCACGTGTGAAACGTGGTTTATGGAAGGAAAGCTTATACCCGACTATCACTACATCGAGGTAAAAGATGATTTCTCGGACGCTGAAGAGAAACTAAATTACTACATCAGCCATCCCGACAAAGCCGAAACTATAATTTCCAATGCACATCAATACGTAAAACAATTCTTTGACCACGATAGAGAAGAGTTAATACAGTTGATGGTTATGCAACGTTACCTGCAAACAAGCGGGCAAATATAATATATAAAAACGTTGTCGTAGTGTTCGACAACGTTTTTTATATCAACAAACAATAATTTGCGTTAAAAATTTTCATATCCTATATTTTTTGACTAATTTTACAAGTCTGTAAAAAGCAAAGCAAAAAAGTTACTTAAAACCGTAATGGGCGACTCGATTATCATAATTGCTATGTTGGTGATTTCCGGCATCATCGTGGGTATAATAAACACCCTCGCTGGTGGTGGTGCTATCATCTCTATGACTCTATTTATGGTACTGGGTCTTCCCATCAGCGTGGCAAATGGTACAAACCGAATCGCGGTAGTATTACAGAACTTTACCGCCTCGCTGGCCTTCCTGCGCAAGCGTATGCTCGACATAAAGAGTGGCGTAAAACTATCTATCCCTGCCGTTATCGGTAACATTGCCGGCTCGATGGTTGCAACGCACATCAGCGATACGGTTTTCACCGTATGTATGGCCATTGTGCTGACCGTTGTTCTGCTATATATGATATTCGACCAGAGCCACAAGCGCCCACATATACACGGCGGACATCCGCTTGAGATACGCTGGTGGCACTACATATGGTTCTTGTTATTAGGATTTTACGGTGGTTATATCTACATCGGCTTGGGCTATGTTATTCTGGCCGTGACCATCTGGTCAATGAAACTGGACATCATCACCGCCAACGTCATCAAAGGATTTATAATATTTGTGGCCACGCCCTTCTCGCTAATTATCTTTATGTTGGACGGGCAGGTTGATTACGCCTTCGGCCTATGGCACGGATTGGGAAATATCATAGGTGCAGCCCTCGCCTCTCATTTTGCGATGGCTTGGGGCGTGAAGTTTGTTAGATGGTTTACGCTGGCCATCCTTGTGGTATGTTTTGCCGACCTTATTGGTATTATTTCGCTCCACGAAATTATGCACTCAATTTTGTCGGCCTTTGGTCACGAGTGTATAGTTTGCTAAAATGGAGTTTAATCAGGAAGATAAAATCATTGTCACGGGAGCGCGTGTCCACAATCTCAAGAATGTAGATGTAGAGATACCGCGCAACTCGCTTGTGGTTATCACGGGCCTTTCGGGCTCGGGAAAATCATCACTCGCATTTGACACCATCTATGCCGAGGGCCAACGTCGCTATATGGAGACGTTGTCAACCTACGCACGCCAATTTGTCGGCACGATGGAGCGCCCCGATGTCGATAAAATCACAGGATTGAGCCCCGTTGTTGCCATCGAGCAGAAAACCACAAACAAGAATCCCCGCTCAACGGTCGGCACGGTCACCGAGATAAACGACTTCCTGCGACTGCTCTATGCCCGCGCATCACGCGCCTACTCTCCAATCACCAACGAGGAGATGGTGCACTATACCGATGAGCAGATTTGCGAACTGATATTAAAGGGCTTCAATGGCCGCAAGGTAGCCTTTATGGCACCCATTGTCAAGGGCCGCAAGGGTCACTACCGTGAGCTGTTCGAGTCGCTGGCAAAGCGCGGATACATATATGCTCGCATTGATGGTGAGATACGCGAGATTACGGCCGGGATGAAGCTCGACCGTTACAAGATACACACCATCGACCTTGTTGTTGACCGTATGCGCATCTCGGCCGAGGCTGACGAGAGAGTTATGACCTCGCTCAAGGAGTCTATGCGGCAGGGTAAGGGCACGATGGCACTATATGATTATGAGGCCGATGGTATGCGATACTACTCGCGCCATTTGATGTGTCCCTCTACGGGTGTAGCCTTCGAGGACCCTGCGCCACATACCTTCTCGTTCAACTCACCGCAGGGCGCCTGCCCACGATGCAGCGGTCTGGGAACGGAGGCTGTTTTTGACAGCGACAAGATTATCCCCGACAAGGAGAAGTCTCTCCGCGAGGGTGCGATTGAGCCCATCGGTAAATATAAGAACAACAAGATATTCACTCTGCTGACTATGCTGGGTCGCCGCTACGACTTCACACTCGAGGACCCCGTCAGTACCATCTCGGAGGAGGGTATGAATGCCATTTTGTATGGCGACCCGAAGCCTTTGACGGTTGATTTATCGGAGTTTACATCCATTTCGGGCCGTCGAATGATTCCCTGGGAGGGCATTGCCGAATATGTGCAGGCGACCGACGATGAGGAGTCGAAGAAGGGGCAGAAGTGGCGTGAGCAGTTTATGGCTTACCGTCCGTGCAGTGTCTGCGGTGGCACACGCCTGAAGAAGGAGGCCCTGCAGTTCCGTATTGGCGGGAAGAATATCGCCGAGGTGTCGGCTATGTCGATTGCCGATTTTGCCGAGTGGATGGCCACCATCGAAGAGCATTTCAACGACAAGGAGCGCAAGATTGCGCAGGAGATAGTAAAGGAGATACGCGAGCGCCTGCACTTCCTGTGTCAGGTAGGCTTGGGTTATCTATCGCTGAGCCGTGCGGCACGCTCACTTTCGGGCGGCGAGAGCCAGCGCATACGTCTGGCAACGCAGATAGGTTCAAAGCTGGTAAATGTTCTATACATCCTCGATGAGCCGAGTATCGGCCTGCACCAGCGCGACAACCGCCGACTAATCACCACCCTGCAAGAGCTACGCGATGCAGGCAACTCGGTACTGGTTGTGGAGCACGATGAGGATATGATGCGCTCGGCCGACTACATCGTAGATGTTGGTCCAAAGGCGGGACGTCGTGGAGGACAGATTGTGGCTACGGGAACGATTGAAGATATTATGCAATCAAACTCAATCACGGCTGACTATCTCTGTGGTCGCCGCAAGATTGAGATACCCGAAACCCTGCGCGTGGGCACGGGGCAGAGCATTACGATACGTGGCGCACGTGGAAACAATCTCAAGAGTGTAGATGTGGAGTTTCCGCTGGGCAAGTTTATCTGCGTCACGGGAGTGAGTGGCTCGGGAAAATCAACACTAATTAACGAAACCCTGCGTCCCATACTCAGCCGCCACCTATACCGCTCATTCGACCAGCCGTTGGAGTATGACGCAATCGAAGGCATTGAGAATATAGATAAGTTGGTGGTTGTGGACCAGTCGCCCATCGGACGTACGCCACGCAGTAACCCCGCCACATACTCGAATGTATTTTCGGATATACGAAAACTCTTTGAGGCTACACCCGATGCGCAGGTACGAGGCTTCAAGGCGGGCCGTTTCTCGTTCAATGTCAAGGGTGGCCGCTGCGAGGAGTGTCGCGGAGCAGGTGTGCAGACCATCGAGATGAACTTCCTGCCCGATGTATATGTACGTTGCAAGGCGTGCGGTGGTCATCGCTACAACCGCGAGACGCTGGAGGTAAAATATAAAGGCAAGAATATTGACGAGGTGCTGAATATGACCGTAAACATCGCCGTTGATTTCTTCGCCAATATTCCCAACATATACCAGAAGCTCAAGGCCATACAGGATGTAGGCTTGGGTTATCTCACTCTGGGTCAGCCCTGCACTACCCTCTCGGGCGGTGAGAGTCAGCGCATTAAATTGGCAGCCGAGCTATCAAAAACAGATACGGGTCGTACACTCTACATCTTGGATGAGCCTACAACAGGCCTTCACTTCGAAGATATTCGTCAGCTACTGGGCGTGATAAACAAGCTGGTTGACAGAGGCAATACCGCCATTGTCATCGAGCATAACTTAGACGTGATAAAGGTCGCCGACCATATCATCGACATCGGCCCAGAGGGTGGAGCCGGCGGTGGTCGGGTCATAGCGCAAGGCACGCCACACGATATAGCCCAATGCAAGGAGAGCGCCACGGGCGAATTTCTGCGTCGTATGAATATTTAGGCAAGAATTTTGAAGTCGTTTCAGCATAAACCGTTTATGTTATGAAACGACTTCTTTACACTATCGCCTGCACCCTATTGTGCACATTCTGCGGCCCCTACGTCGAGGACGTGGCGGCGCAGACCTACGAGTCGGATTTGAGGCGCACCACACACGAAGAGCGTGCAGCTCGCCGTGCAGAGCGTCTGGCCGAATATGCAAAGTATATCGACTCGATTGTTCTATCTCACAACTTCGAGTTCAATCCTCAATCAGTCCAGCTACAGCCTGCCGGACAGATGAATCTTCTATCCAATGCCAACTACACCGTCACCGTTTGGCGGGGCTCGCTGGATATTTGTCTTCCCTACTATACGGGCATTGTACCGCCCTATCGTTATGTATTGCTCAATACAGGCTCACCACGGCTGAGCGACTACGTAACGCAGCAGACCGAACACGGCTGGACTGTATCGTTCAAAACCACGCTCTACGCCACCTACGAATATACATTCGTATTCGACATCTATTCGCACGGCGGAGCTACGCTGACAATCACAAACACCTGGTATAATCCCGTACAATATATGGGTACGATAACTCAAATCTACTAGCTATGAAACAACTATTATCGTTATCGGCAATACTGCTCGGCATCGTATCTGCCTGCACAGCACAAAACCAGACGCAGACAATAAGCATACAAAACGATTCGGTGCCTACCTCGACCATCGTTCCCGTTATCCAGAAGGCCGCCAATGTGCGTGACACCATAACGGAGAGTGCTGCACCGCAAAAGCCTATGACGCGCACCGAGCGTCGAGCCAGACGGGCACACGACTACTCGTTTATGATTGACTCGCTTATCGCAAGCAGAGCCTACGCCTTCTACCCCACATTTATGCAGGCTGTGCCCGATGGGGAGATAACTCAAATATATGCAAATTACTTCTATATTTATGTCAGCCCCGTGGATTTGGAGGTACACCTGCCCGTTGAGCAGTGTATTACGCAGCAAACCTCATTGCTGAATTTTGATACCGAGAGCATAGCAAACTACACGGCAGTAAAGTATCTCGCCCAGTGGAACATATCTTTCACAGCTATGCACAACGGCATAGAGTATGGTTTTGCACTGGATGTATCCACCATTACGGGACGCACGGAGCTTACCGTTGAGTGCCCCAAGGGGATGATGCAATATGTCGGCTCGATCGGCAAACGAGTGCGCGAAAGGAGATAAAATAGCCGTCACCTAAAATTTAGAAATCACCCCGCAGAGGGTGATTTTTTGTTACATTTCTGCAAGTTATTCGTATTATATAAGCGGTAACGCAAATAACTCAATGCGCAAAAGTGCGTTATAAAAAAAAACTATATTTTAATTTTGCTTAATAAATCTAAATTATATATATTTGCCACTGCAAAACAAAAACTATTACAATTATGAAGAAGATTTTACTACTATTACTTGCCGTAATGGCACTCTTTGGTGCATCGGCACAAACACCCGAATGGCGTAAGCAACTCGATCGTCTTGACAAAGAGGCCGACCAACTCTACGAAGAGAAAAAGTGGAAGAAGCTGGTTGCAAATCAAGAGCAATACCGCAAGGTATTTATGTCGCTACCCGACTCTGTGCGACAGGAACATTTTTGGGATACAGACCTTAGCGGCAACTATTACTACAATCTCGCTTGCTGGAAGGCACTTGCCGGCGATAAGAAGGGTGCATTGAAAACATTTGAGTATTACACCGACCGTGTAATCGACAGTGAGGAGATTCGACTCACAAACATCAACCGCGACAGCGACCTCGACGCTATTCGCCAGGAGCCTCGTTTCAAGGCGTGTATGGAGCGACTTGTAAAATGGGGCGACTACAAACAAAAGCTCAAGGATGCAAAGCAGTATCACAGCGGTCTTGTGCCTGATGGATTCAAGTTCCGCTATGCAGCTCCCAACGACCCCGACTTGGTAAAGATACGTGAGCATTTCAAGTTGGACAGCGTAGCAGGTGCTGGAGATGAAATCTCGAAGATTAAGAATCTGTTGCATTGGGTACACGAGATTGTACCGCACGATGGCAACTCTTACAACCCCGAGGTGAAGAACACCATCGCAATGGTGGAGCTATGCAAAAAGGAGAACAGAGGAGTCAACTGCCGTATGATGGCGCAGATGCTCACCGAGGTATATCTCGCTATGGGCTTCAAGGCTCGTTTTGTGACTTGTCTGCCTAAAGATTATGTTAGCGACTGCCACGTGATTACAACGGTTTACAGCAACACGCTCAACAAATGGCTGTGGGTTGACCCCACATTCGATGCCTACGTAATGGATGAGAATGGCACAATGCTATCTATTGCCGAGGTGCGTGAGCGACTGCGCGAGGATAAGCCTCTGCAACTTAATGACTATGCAAATTGGAATCACAAGTCAAAGCAGACCAAGGAGTATTACATAGACCATTATATGGCCAAGAATCTCTACTATCTTGTTTGTATGGAGTGGGCACGATTCAATCACGAAACCGCAATCGAGGGGCAGACATATCGCTACATTGCACTTATGCCATACGACGAGATAAACTCTAAATCGAGCGCGATAAATTGGAATTACCTGCGTATTTGCGATGATAAGTTATTCTGGCAATCACCGTATGAGGAGTAATAATAAAAGCCGTCTTTGTGACGGCTTTTTTATTACTCCTTATATAGTGCGTAGAAAAGAGTAAATTCAAGGCTTTCGCACTCCGAGAAACCGCAGCATACTGTGCGTATGTGAGGATTCGAGGAGAAGAGTAACGCAGAAATTACCTTTTATACGTGCTTTATCAGCAACACTACGGCGTGCGTAGATACACCCTCTTCACGACCCTCAAAGCCGAGGCGCTCGGTTGTAGTAGCCTTAACCGACACTCTATCAACCTCTATGCCCATAACCTCGGCCAGCACCGCACGCATTGTATCGATATGGGGGCGCAGTTTCGGGCGTTGCATAGCGATTGTACAATCTATATTTGAGATTGAGTAACCCCTCTCGGCCACCACATCACACACACGGCGCAGAAGAATCTTCGAGTCAATACCCTTATATGCCGCATCTGTATCGGGGAAGAGTTTTCCGATATCGCCCAATGCCAATGCGCCAAGCATCGCATCGCATATTGCGTGAATGGCGACATCGCCATCCGAATGGGCAACACAACCCTTTGTATGCTCAATCTTCACGCCACCCAGCCACAGGGGCAACCCCTCGGCTAAAGCGTGTACGTCATATCCGTGTCCAATTCTAATATCCATATAGTCAAATTTTAATTCTCCTCATTACACCCAGAATTATTCGACGAAGTTCTCGTGGTAAAATCAGCCACATACGCGACATTGTATGCCAGCGACGACTGCTACACTCCACACTTCTACCCGACGGGCGAATAATGGTTTTAACAAGAGCTATGATATCGCTACGAGTCACAATTTCTTTTCGTTTATAGTTTCCATCGCCCTCGAAAACAATCGTATCACCATCAATTCTTACCACACGATGCATAACATACGTACCATTATGGCGAAATAGCATTATCGCGCCACACTTAATATCGGCATCCGTATGACGACACATAATAACCTTATCGCGTCTATCGCGCAACAGAGGACGCATACTATTACCCTTGACCAATATCGTCACATCTCGACCTTCGGCCAAAAATTGCTCCACCTCGACAAAGAATAGATTATTATTAACTATCATACACAAAATATCGTATCGTGCGACAACTGTGCCGCAGCTGCATTGGGCAAACACTCAAGATGGTAAACAGGGACAGCACCTATAACCGCAGATAACACATTCATAACGGCATCCTCCAGCTTCTCATCGAAAGCAAAGGCTGGCGGCAACGATGGCAATAACGCGCCAACAGCGAGTAAGCTACGCAGGCGGCAGATTGAGTTATGTGGTGCTTGCGAGAGGCGTACTATGGCACGAATCGGATAGCTCTCATTCTTATAACACGGCGTCTTGCCACTCCACGGCGAGCCAAATGCTACAACTTGGCCATTCTGCACACCGACAAACGGGCTGTCGTCATTGAGCAGCGTTGCTCCCTCGATATTCTCTCGCCACAGACGAGTGTGGGTACTCTTACCCGTACCCGACTCTCCGAGGAACATCACAGCCTCATTATGGCATACGATAACCGACGAGTGAACAGCCGCCACAGAGTGTTGCACGGCCACAATATTGAGCATAAACCATACGCCAAAACGCACAAACGAAGGATTCATATTAGCACCTCCGGCGTTAGTACGCACGCATCCCGAATCATCGCGCTTCGAGGTAAATATATGCTGTTGTTCGGCATTTGTGATAGTTAAAATATAATGCTCCTCGCTTCGCAGGAAAACACACTCGGCCTCACTCTCCGAAAACTCAAAACGAGTAAGTTCTTTGCACTCCACGCCATCTATCGAGAGTTCACAACCACTCTCGACCACCATATCACACTCGACGCAAGCATCCCCCTCAACCGTAAAAGGCTTAAAGCCCGGCAAATGCGTCGCAAAGAGTTCCGATGCGGGTCCTACGACACGAAATCGAAGATTTGCTACAATATAATCACTCATTGACATCATAATTTTGGCCTTTATCGCCCGGCAAGGCCGTTGTTATCAATGCAAATATAAAGAATTATTTTCATCTTAGGCCGAAAGATTTTGAGATAGGCAAACATTTTCCTATTTTTGCAGTCGAATTTAAGTTCATTTTATATGATTAGCAGAAGAATGCTCAGAATTAAGGTCCTTAAGGCCTTATACGCCCATATGAAGTCGGACGCCGACTCATTAATGGCATCGGAAAAGATGCTCGTAACGTCTATTGACAAGACCTACGACCTCTATTTCCTTATGTTGTCACTCATTGTTGAGATGGCCCACTACGCTGAACAGCGTCAGGAGATGGCCAAGAAGAAGCAACTCCCCACCTACGAAGATCTTAACCCCAATCGCAAGTTTGTTGATAATGCCGTAGTTCGTCTGATCGCCCAGAGTGATTCGGTGAACGACTATTTGGCTGCGCGCAAGCTCTCGTGGGCACAATATCCCGAGCTTATCAAGACCCTCTTTGCACAACTTGAGCAGAGCGACTACTACAAAAAGTATATGACCTCACAGGAGCATTCGTTCCGCGAGGACTTGGCTCTTGTTACGGAGTTCTACACCCGCGAGCTGGAGGAGTCAGAGGTTCTGGAGAATGCCATCGACGAGATGTCTATCCTCTGGAATGACGATTTGGGCTTTGCTCTAATTATGGTTACACGCACACTCTCGAATATGCGTCCTTCGCACGTTGAGATGAAGGTATTACCCAAGTTCAAGAGCATTGAGGATTTGGACTTCGCCCGCGAGTTGTTTGCAAAGACAGCCGTTAACTTCGACACCTACCAGGAGGAGATTGAGAAGTACACCCGTAACTGGGATGTGGAGCGTATCGCCTTTATGGATAATCTTATTATGGCGGCAGCGATGGCCGAGCTGATTACCTTCCCTTCTATTCCCGTTAAGGTTACGCTGGACGAGTATATTGAGATTGCAAAGTTTTACTCTACTCAGGGCAGCAGCACCTTTATCAACGGTATTCTCGACAAGATTGTGGCTTCACTCAACGAGCAGGGTAAGATTAACAAGAGCGGCCGTGGCCTGATATAATGAAACGTTTAGCGGGATATATTGCAACCACCATTCTGTTCTGCTCGGCGTGTGGAGGCGGAAACGCTGCAAAGACCAGCGCAACAACAACGGCGGCGATAAACTTTCAGGAGATAACCATAAAGCCTGAGGCTATCGAAAATGGCATTGCCGACACGCTCAAGTTTGGCGAGATGCGCTCGGGAGAGATTATCGCCAAGACGTTGCGAGTACGAAACGGTTGCAATAACCCTATCGTTTTGCTTCGCCACACCACCACCTGCGGATGTATAAAAATCACATACGACCGTAAGCCGATAGCACCCAACAGCAGCGCCGACATATGTTTCGAGTTCGACACCCGCACGCTGCACGGCTGGCAAATGAAACTTATGGAGTTTTATTTCGCCGAAAAGGGCAAACCGCTAAAGGTTTATGCCGAGGCCGAGGTGGAATAGAGTTGGTGATTGAGGAATAATATGTATCTTTGCCGCGCCGAGCCGCTCCAGACAAAGGTGCTATCGCAGGCGGTAAAAACAGAGAGAAAACAAAACTAAAAAAAGAATAAAACTATGATTAATTTGCTTCAAGCAGATGCTGCAGCGGCAGCACAGCAGCCCGGTATGGGTGGTTTTTGGGTAATGATGTTGTTGATGATCGTCGTTATGTATTTCTTTATGTGGCGTCCCGAGTCAAAGCGTCGTAAGGAGATGGCTAAGTTCCGCGAGGGCCTCAAGAAGGGTGATAAGATTATCACTGCCGGCGGTATCTATGGCGTTGTTAAGGAGGTTAAGCCCAACGAGCCTACTATCTTGATGGAGGTTGACGGCAACGTTACACTCCGCGTTGACAAGAATATGATTGTTGCTGACAACTCACAGTTGCAGAAGTAATTTTTCTTTCAATAAAATAAACACACCCGACTTGGTTTCAAGTCGGGTGTGTTTATTTTATTTCACAAGATTAATCTTCGACGAATCCACCTCTTCTCCATTATGATAATAACGGTCTCTTATTTTAAGTCTTTTACTTGATTGTCCCTTTACTCTTCTCGAATAGGCAAAAGTGTCGGTTGTACCATCACTCCATTCAATAATCATCTCTGTCATTTCGCTATTCTTATGGCCATCAAACTCTCCTATATGCAAAACATAACCTGATGAATCTTTTCCGAGTTTTATTCCATAAAAATCGGGCATAAGATAACGCGTACTCATCTCTTGCGATAAATCCTGCAAGTAATAATATTCACCTTCAAAAAACAAGCGCGTACTCTCGCAAGCAAGAGTTCCTTCTGCCGATGGGTTCAGTAAATCCGCTCCACTTACATCTCTTACACTGACTTCTATTTCAACAGGTGCTATATCCCAAATAATATCACTTTCGCACGATGAAAATAAAAATCCAATAACAAGCAAAAATAGGTTTACAAAAATATTCTGTTTCATAGTAATAGAATTTATGGTTTCTACTTATTAAACGGAGGATATCTAAAACCTTGCATCAAAATTACACTTTTTTATATCTCATCCTCAGTAAGAAAATCCTGAAAGCCATTCTCCTCACGGGCACGCTGCTTGGGCGTGAGGAAATAGATGCAGTGGCCCTCAGTGCAGAGTTCACCTTGCGAGTCAAACAACTCCACATTGATATCAATCACCTGACGGCGCTGGCGCACCACGCGGGCACGCAACGTGATGTGCTCCTGATTAATCACCACCTGCTTCTTATAGCGCATATCAAGATGCGAGGTCACGCCACTCGTCTGAAACTTACGGAATATAACCCAGCTCGCAATCTCATCCACCAACGTAGCCTGCACACCGCCGTGCAACGTATTACGCCAACTCTCAAACTGCACGCGCGGATGCCAATGGCAGACGATATCGTCACCATCCTCGAAAAACTCCATCTTCAGGCCCGCCTCATTGTTGGGGTCGCAGCCGTAGCAGTGGTAGGTATGCTCCCCCACCCACGGATTTATAATCTTCTTCATAGCCTCTATTTTGTCATTAGGCGCAATGCGCGAGCCAGCTGGTCGGGGCACGATGTACCCTTACCGCCACAATTTATACCCTCCAGTCGAGCGATAACATCCTCAACCTTCATACCACGCACGAGCATCGAGATACCCTGCGTATTACCCTGGCAGCCGCCCATAAACTGAACACTCTTCACCACATCGCCCTCCAGCTCGATGGCAATGGCCTGCGAACAAACCCCTTTTGTGGGGTAAACTATCTGCTTATTCATAATCTATATTTTATTGCTGTAAAGATAGAAAAAATACTATACAAATAAAAAAGTGCCAAGCAAAACCCGACACTCCGATATTTTTTATTGATTTTATTCTATGCGATTACCGTTTTTGTCGATGTAAAACCATTCGTCGTTTAATCTGACCATTGCTTTACCCTTGCTGAAAGAATATACGTCACTACATCTCAAAGGAATAACCTCTTTGCCTGTTTTATCTACATAACCCCATTTACCATTTAATTTAACCGCCGCCAAGCCTTCGCTGAAAAATGTTACATCATCATACTTCAAAGGAATAATATCTTTGCCTGTTTTATCTATCCACCCACATTTACCATTTAATTCCACACGCGCCAAGCCTTCGCTAAAAGAATATGCATAATCATACTTCAAAGGAATAATCTCCTTACCTATTTTATCCACAAAACCATATTTACCATTTAATTTAACACTCGCCAAGCCTTCGCTAAAAGAATCTGCATCATCATACTTCAAAGGAATAACCTCTTTGCCCGTTTTATCTATAAAGCCATCTTTACCATTTAAATTCACACACGCCAAGCCTTCGCTAAAAGAATTTGCATAATCATACTTCAAAGGAATAACCTCTTCGCCTAATTTATCTATAAAACCAAATTTACTATTTAAAAGAACCATTGCCAATCCTTCGCTGAAATAGGATGCACCACCATCATACATCAAAGGAATAACCTCTTCGCCTGTTTTATCTATAAAACCATTTTTACCATTTAATTCTACAAATGCCAAGCCTTCGCAAAAATCCCTTACATTATCATACTTTAAAGGGATAACCTCTTTGCCTGTTTTATCTATCCACCCACATTTACCATTTAAATTCACACACGCCAAGCCTTCGCTAAAAGATGTTATATGATCATACTTCAAAGGAATAACAATTTCTCCCGTTGATCGTAACTTATAACCATACTTCCAGTTTTTTACAATAGGTATAAATTCATAATCTGGACGATATAATAAATAACTATTATCTTTTTCTTGTAACACACCACATATCGCCACGCCCAAAATCAACGCACACAATGCTACCCACCAATACTTTTTAAAACGGTTTGGTGTAGGCTGTGGAATTGGCACGGGAGGGTGTACATCACCAATTGTAGAGGGTATATTTTTCCCAAGATTCTGCCCCACAACCGTAACCAAATCCTTAAAGCGGGTCTTATAATTGGGGTACGCATCAATCCAGTGGGTTTGATTGAGAATAACTCGCATTGCTCCCTTGAGAGGGGTGGCGTCAATGCGATATGGAATAATAGTTTTGCCCTCAGTAAAAGCCACATTAAGTTCGCCATTACACCATTGACTTGACAATGAA
Organism: Rikenellaceae bacterium; assembly: GCA_015059845.1. Taxonomy (GTDB): domain Bacteria; phylum Bacteroidota; class Bacteroidia; order Bacteroidales; family Rikenellaceae; genus Alistipes. The sequence goes on from SUZR01000010.1 coordinate 78,173, forward strand.
TCTGCCGAATAGACCAACAAAAACACTCGGCAAGTGAGTATAGCATCATCTATCAAATCGCCATATTTTTTACCAGGCGTAATATCGCGCGGAGCCATCCAGCACTTTATGCCGTTATCCTCCAATTCGTGACAAATAGCCTGCGCTGCCGCTGGATTTTTACTGGAATAGCTTATAAATACATCGTGATTCATATTATAACACCTACGTTTATCTTCACAAAATTACTAAAATTAACTCAAAACATCTATTTCATCGACAAAAAGCATTATAATCCAATGACAATTTTGTACATTTGTAGAAAATTTACGCATACAATGTACGACGTTATAGTTATAGGTGCCGGAGCAGCCGGCCTGATGGCCGCAGCAACGGCAGCACGCAATGGCAAGAGTGTTCTTCTGATGGAGAAGATGGAGAAGGCTGGCCGCAAGATTCGCATTTCGGGTAAGGGACGCTGTAATCTTACCAATGCCCGCCCACCCGAGGAGTTCAAGGAGGCAATACGCACCAATGCAGAGTTTTTCGATGTGGCCTTTGCCGAATTCAACAATAAAGCTACAATCCGTTTCTTCGAGCGCATCGGCGTGAAGCTCGACATTGAGCGTGGCCAGCGCGTATTCCCCAAGAGCGGCAAGGCGTGGGATATCGCCAATGCGCTTGTGGATTACTGTCTGGATAATGGCGTGGAGATTGCATACAATGCCCGCGTGAGCGACATTCTCACTCTTGGCGACAAGGTTTATGGCGTAAAATATTTCAACAAGCGCGGTTTTGAGCGTAAGGAGGAGGCCGAGAACGTAATCATCGCAACGGGTGGCGTGAGCTACCCTGGCACAGGCTCTACGGGCGACGGATACGATTTTGCCGACCGTCTGGGACACACCATCGAGGAGGTGCGACCTTCGCTTACCCCACTTCGCACGTCACACCCGCAACGTAAGTTTTTGGATGGACTTCTGCTTAAGAACATCAACGCAAAACTCTACGTAGAGAATGAGTTGGTGCGCGAGGAGTTTGGCGAGATAAGTTTCTCGGAGCGCGGTATTGAGGGTGCCGTTGCGTTGCGCGTGAGTCGTGATGCGGTGGATGCATTGATTGACGAGAAGCGAGTGAAGCTCGTAATTGATATGAAGCCCGCCCTTACCGAGGAGATTCTCTTCGAGCGTATCAAGCGCGAAATCGCAGAGATGCAACCCGACGAATTCTTCTCAGAGCTGCTGCGCAAGCTCGTACCAAAGCACTTTGTGATTCCCATTGCGCACGAGTTGGATATACACTCAAAGAACTATATTCGCAAGGTTACCGACGCTGAGATACACCGCCTTATAAAGGTTTTGAAGGGTATGGTATTCCCTATCACCGACTACGCTCCCTTCGAGTATGCAGTAGTGACGGCTGGTGGCGTATGCTGCGACGAGGTGAACAAATATACGATGGAGTCACTAAAGGTTAAGGGTCTATACTTCGCTGGCGAGGTACTCGACCTGGATGCAAATACGGGCGGTTACAACCTCCAGATAGCATTCTCGACGGGGCGTCTGGCTGGACAACTGAAAAAGTAATGAAGATTACGGGCAGAAACATAAAACGCCGACTATACGGGTTGCGCACATTGCCATCCAACATAAAGAGGGCACGATATTTTCGTGGCCACGGCGTTCATTCGCCCTTTGTATATGCTATCGTAAGAGAGGTCTTTATGCAGTCGAAGCTACGCTCGAACAATCGGGAGTTATACGAAGAGCTTCTCAATGCCGAGGTATCAAAGCGCCGAGCCACACAGCTGCAAAACCTTATGGAGCATTGTAAATACTCCACCTTCAAGATAGATTGTATGCCGCAGTCATCCGAGGTGTGCGATATGGTTATCGCTACAATTAACACCCCTCACGAGGAGCTTGCCGTAATGGCCGACAAGGCGCGTGAGCAAAAGATTACGCTCTGCATAATGTCTCCATCGCTGGACCAGCAGCGCGACAAGGCTTGCAAGGCCATCGTTGATGCGCACCCCTGCACGAGTGTTGACAATCGCGGCTACCTGCTTCTTTTCAACAACCATTTACCGAAACAAATATTCAGACTATGAAGATATACACCAAAGGCGGCGACAAAGGCCGCACCTCACTCATCGGCGGGGAGCGAGTTCCCAAATATGATTTGCGCGTGGAGGCATACGGCAGTGTAGATGAGCTGACTGCCTACATAGCACTCTTGGCCGACAAACTTATGGGTGAAGATAAGTTTACCGCTATCGAGAAACAGTTGCGCCGCATAGAGTCGCAGCTTATGACCGTGGCGGCTCTTTTGGCCGTAGGTCAAGGTGGCGAGGATAAGATTGCAGGGATGCAGAGCGATGTTATTAACGAGCTGGAGCAGTGGATTGACCAGATGCAGGAATCTCTTCCGGCAATTACCAAGTTTACAATCCCGGGTGGCGATGAGCGCATTTCTATGTGCCACGTATGCCGTACCGTATGTCGTCGTGCCGAGCGTGCCGCACTGCGTGCCGCCGAGCAGCACAGTGTAGATAGCAATGCTACGATATATCTCAACCGATTATCGGATTATTTCTATCTTCTCGGTCGCAGGGTTAGTTCAATCACGAACGTAGAGGAGATATTGTGGATTCCTTAATGCACACAACATAAACTCGCAAGCGGTTGTAGGTAATGATATTAGCTGTTAATGGTATATATATGCAACAATAGGCCGAAAGGGTGTGTAATAATTTTATTAAAATAGTTGCATTTACCGTTTTTTTCATATATTTGCGGCCGATTTAGCCGTGATTATTGCGGCCACATTGTAAACAGCTTATTAACCTAATAAAAAATAAACTATGTACTGGACTTTAGAGTTAGCATCAAAATTGGAGGATGCTCCCTGGCCCGCAACCAAGGAGGAGTTGATTGACTATGCAATCCGCTCAGGTGCGCCATTGGAGGTTTTGGAGAATCTTCAGGAGATTGAGGACGAGGGTGACATCTACGAGTCAATCGAGGACATCTGGCCCGACTACCCCTCAAAGGACGATTTCTTCTTCAACGAGGAGGAGTATTAGGAGCAAGATATACTAACTATCTAAAAATCAACGAGAGGAATAAGAATCGATTCTTATTCCTCTCGTTTTTTTATTGAAATAATGACTATAACTTAACCTATTTTTAGTCCTACGCGCTATGGCGTAAGCGCCTAACCGTTATTAAACGCAATCTTCATAAAGAGGGCTGTGGCGCCTTGGTTTTTGGCGGTGTAATCCTTTGCAATGGCACTTGTGCGAGCCAGATATTCGGTATCATCACGCAAGGGGGCAAACCAACGGCTCAACTCCTCAGCGTTCTCCACCTTTGTGGCAGCACCTAAAGCTACCATATCGCGAGCCTCCTTAAATTTCTCATACTTAGGGCCAAAGGCTATGGGCAGGCCAAAGGTTGCGGCCTCCAACGTGTTATGGATACCAACTCCAAAACCACCACCAATATATGACCACGAAGCATAGCCATATACCGACGACAATATACCGATAGTATCCAGTACAAGCACCTGCGTTGCCGAGAAATCGGTATCGACCGTACATTGCGTATATCGGTTAGCTCCACATTTTACACTTGACAGGATGTTATTTATTCGAGCCTCATCCATCTCGTGCGGAGCAATGACAAACTTCACCTCCGAATTGTCGTTAATCAGCGGCAAGAGTATCTCCTCATCAGGTCCCCACGTAGAGCCAGCGACAAACAGGCGCGAATCACCCTTAAATTTTGCCACGATATCTACCGGCTTGGCGGCCTTTGCAATAGCTGCCACGCGGTCAAAACGGGTATCGCCTGCAACAATAACATTATCATAGCCAATACTATGCAGCAAACTGCGCGACTCCTCATTCTGCACAAACATCTGATCGAAGGCATCCAATGCCTCACGCCACATTGAGCCGTAATTGCGGAAAAAGACTGAATCCTGACGGAAAATAGCGGACACAAGATACGACTTCACACCTCGTTTCTTAAGCTGCGTCAAGTAGTTGAGCCAAAACTCATACTTTACGAAGACAGCTATCTCGGGATGAGCAATATCAAGGAAACGCTTAACATTCAATGGCGTATCGGCTGGCAAATAGAATATAAAATCTGCTCCAGCGTAATTCTTACGAATCTCATAACCCGAGGGAGAGAAGAAGGTTAACAATATTTTGTACTCCGGGTGCTGCTGACGAATCTCCTCGATGATGGGACGTCCCTGTTCGAACTCTCCCAGCGATGCAACGTGTATCCATACCACCTTGTCAGTCGAGGCAATCGCATAAGACATCCGCTCAAATATGTTTTTACGTCCTACGACCCACTGTTTTGCCTTCTTGTACCACGGCGCAACAAGCTTCAGAAGCCCCACATAAAGAGCTATACAAATATCATATAGTAGCATAACCGTCCTGATTTTGGTCAACAAAGTTATGTTTTTTTATTCAATTAGGCAACTACCATCCAAATTCGGCTATATTTTCCACAAAACGCACATCGCTTGTATCGTCGGGAAAAAGGTCCACCGCAATCAAGTCAAACTGCACCTCGCCCACAATCCTATATTGCGCAAGATATGCCGAGGCTGCGCGGTGCATAGCCGCAATTTTCGTCTTTGTGACGGCCTGCTCAGGAGTCGCGAGCGAGTTAATTCCGCGTGTCTTGACCTCAATAAAATGAACCATACCCGACTTCTGCGCAACAATATCTATCTCATAGCGTCCCTGCCGCCAATTTGTTGCACAAATCAGAAAGCCTTTTCTACGCAGGTAATTAACGGCAATATCCTCTCCGCGACGTCCTACTTCCGCTTTTGTCACCATAATTTACCAAATAAAAAAGGTAATCCGCTACACAAGACGGATTACCTAAAATATATTAGAGCAGGAACGACAAATCGTCACCAGCATTAACTTCGAAAGTCTCAACGCCCTTCTTGAAGATACGCATAGGACGCTGGCCGATGAGTTCCATCTTACCATCGTGCAGATGCAACATACAGCCCTCACGCAAGCCCACAACCCAACGACGGGGATTAGCCTCGATATACTCCAGAATACGCTGCTCACGTGTCTCGCCAGCGTGTCCCTCGGGATTTGCATCAAGGTAGTGAGGGTTGATTTGGAACTTGACAGCACCGATAGCCTTGAATGACTCGGGCTGTACGATGGGCATATCGTTTGTTGTGCAGATTGTAGGACAAGTCACATTGCTACCAGCCGACCAGCCGACATAGGGTGTACCCTCCTTAATCTTTTTGAGAATGGCCTTCATCAGACCCTGCTCGTGCATCTTCTTTGTAAGGGCAAACGTATTACCGCCACCAACACATATAGCCTGCGCCTCACGAATCATTCGGCGAGGGTCTTTGGCGCGGTGAACAGAGCGCACCTTGATACCAATCTCGTCAAAACGAGCCTGAACTTTAGCCTCATAGGCAGCGTATGAGAATGTCACAGCCGCATAGGGAACGAAGACCACCTCGGTTACTCCCTGGAGGAAAGATGCGATGTTTTTTATAGGATATTGCAGATATTGTTCGCCTGCATTGGTTGAGTTTGATATTAGCAATAAGTTCATAATACTTTGGTTTATAGTAGATTAAATATAGTCAAAATAACATTAGAAATAAAATATTTCATTTCCAATGCCAAATTTAATAAAAAAAGTGTTACATTTGCGCAGAAATGGTATGAAAAGATTGAAACCAATCGATATTTAATATTGTTTAACTTAAAAAATTAAAGTTATGTCAGAAGTTCAGTCAAAGGTTGTCGAGATTATCGTCGACAAGTTGGGCGTTAAGGCAGAAGAGGTTGTACCCGAAGCAAGTTTCACTGCTCACCTCGGTGCAGATTCTTTGGATTCAGTAGAGCTCATTATGGAGTTCGAGAAGGCATTCGATATCCAGATTCCCGACGAGGATGCTGAGAAGATCACTACCGTTGGTGCTGCTATCGATTACGTTGAGGCTCACAAGAAATAATCAATTAATCATATAATTTCGCACCGAGCGCAAGAATTATGGCAGGCAGAAGAGTTGTTGTCACAGGTATTGGTACTATAAATCCATTAGGACACTCTATCGAGGAGTATTTTGCTAATCTTGAAAAGGGTGTAAGTGCCGCCCGCACAATCACTCATTTTGATGCCTCAAAATTCCGCTCACACATCGCGTGCGAAGTAAAAGATTACGACTGGACCAAATATTTCGACCGCAAGGAGGTACGTAAATACGATGCCTATGCACAGTGGGCTATGATCTCGGCCGATGAGGCTTTGAGAGATGCCAATATGGTCGAAAATGACGCCATCAATCGAGAGAGAGTTGGTGTTATTTGGGCTTCTGGTACGGGTGGAACAACAACGTTCTACGAAGAGAGTAAGGGCTATATCGAGGGGAATTTCACCCCTCGATTTAGTCCATTTTTTGTTCCGCGTATGGTAGCCGACCTGGCTGCCGGCTTTATCTCAATCAAATATGGGTTTATGGGACCCAACTACGCCACCGTATCTGCTTGTGCATCATCTAATCACGCGATGATTGATGCTCTGAATCTCATTCGTTGGGGCAAGGCGGATGTAATCGTAACGGGTGGTTCGGAGGCTTCGATTAACGAGCCTGGAGTTGGTAGCTTCTGCGCTATGCAGGCTCTGTCAACACGCAACGACGACCCCGAGCACGCATCTCGTCCTTTTGACAAGGATCGTGACGGTTTTGTTATCGGCGAAGGTGGTGGCGCACTTATATTTGAGGAGTTGGAGCACGCTCAAAAACGCGGTGCAAAAATCTATTGCGAGGTTGTCGGTGGAGGTATGTCTGCCGATGCATATCATATGACAGCTCCTCATCCTGAGGGCAAGGGAGCTATGATATCGATGCGCGAAGCTCTGCAAGATGCAGGCTTACAACCCGAAGATATAGATTACGTAAATGCCCACGGTACATCTACCAATTTGGGCGACATCGCCGAGTTGAAGGCTATTCAGGGTCTTTTCGGCGACCACGCTTACAAGATGAATATATCGTCAACAAAGTCGATGACGGGTCACCTGCTGGGCGGCACGGCTGCCATAGAGGCACTTGCTTGTGTGATGGCCATTTCGCGTGGCGTGATACCCCCGACAATCAACGTCGAGAACATCGACCCCGAGATTGACGCCAATTTGAATCTTACGCTCGGCACGGCACAGCATCGCGAGGTGCGTTGCGCATTGAGCAATACATTCGGATTCGGTGGTCACAACTCATCGATTATATTTCGTAAAATGTAGGCTACACGACCGCAATAGAGCGGTTGTAAAATTATTTTGAGGCTGTCGGACATATGTGTGACAGCCATTATTATAACCTATAAATTCGTATTGTTTTGATAGATTTTATTCTTCGCCCTATCCGCCGCAATTTCGGCAAGGACAAGATATTTTTTCGCGCCATAGACGATATGTTCGGATTCATTCCGCACAACATCGAGCTATATAAATTGGCTCTTATACACAAATCGGCATCCATCGTACTTGAGGATGGACAACATATTAATAACGAGCGCCTTGAGTTCTTGGGAGATGCCATAATCGAGAGTGTATCATCGGATTATCTGTTCATTGAATTCCCCGACAAGAACGAGGGATTTCTCACCCAGCTACGCTCAAAGATGGTATCACGCCAGTCGTTGAACGGCGTTGCAAAGCGCATCGGCCTGGACGACCACGTCATCACCAATGCATCCAACAGCAGCTCGCAGAAACATATATATGGCGATGCATTCGAGGCGATGATGGGTGCTATATATCTCGACCAGGGATACGATTTTGTCAACCGTCTGCTCATAAACAAGATATTCGCAAAATATCTTAAGATGGGGACGCTTGCCGAGTCCGAAACCGACTTCAAGAGCCGCCTGATTGAGTGGTGCCAGAAGAATCATCACACCATCCATTTTGCCACTACGCACGACAAGACCTATTCGGCCACTCATCCATTCTTCTACTCTAAGGTGTTGATTGACAACATAGAGGTAGGTCACGGTGCAGGCGAGTCGAAGAAGGAGGCTGAGCAGCGTGCAGCATTCTCCGTGTCGCAGGGCATAAACGATACAGATTGCACAAAGTTGTTGGATAAGCTGGATAATTTTGATGCGCATAATAACAAGCGTATTGCCGAAAAGCCAGCGGAAAAGGCTCCCGCACAAGAGCCCAAACCCAAAATGGCACGCAAGCCTGAGGAGCCAAAGGCTACGAAAAAGGCGACAAAAGAGGAGTCAAACGGTGACGAGCAGAAGCCAAGACCTGCACGTAAGCCGCGAAAGCAGGCCGTAACGCAAGAGAGCAATTCGGATGTTGCAGAGCCGTCAAAGGAGGCCAATACAGCTGATAATAACATAGTTACAGAAAACAAAGAGGCAAAAGAGGTTAAGGAGCAAAAAAATATAGCACAGACCTCAACAGCTACGGATAAGCCTGCTCGCCGCCGTCCTGTTCGCCGTCCGAGAAAGGCTGCGGAGAATCAGGCAACAAATTCTGAATCAACAGAAAAGCGCGAGGTGAATAACGACAAGGAGTAATACCCTACCCCAAATGAAGAATCTGCACGATAAATTGATGTCACGCGGTGCTGCGGCACTATCTGACGTGGAGCTTTTGGCTCTGCTCGTGGAGTCATCGAGCGACCAGCGTGACCCCAAGCAGGTAGCTGCGGGATTGCTGGACGCCTGTAACTCGATAGTGGGCATTGCACGCACGGAGCTTAGTCGTCTGCGAATGGTTGAAGGGATTGGATTGCGACGCGCCGAGAGAGTGATGGTTGCGGCCGAGTTTGGTAAGCGAATAGCACGCGCCACGACAAACGATGTGGAGTGCATAAAAACAGATAACGACGTTGACCGCATTATGCGCCCTATATTCGATGGGCTGAAACACGAAGAGTGCTGGGTACTGTACCTTACAGGCTCAAACCGACTCATTGAGCATCAGCGTGTTAGCCAGGGCGGAGTACAAGCCACAATCGTGGACCATCGCCTGATTATCAAACGTGCCTTAGAGCTGCTTGCAACACAAATTATCCTTACTCATAACCACCCCTCGGGTGCTGCCGAGCCGAGTGTCGCAGATAAGGAGCTGACGAAAAAGGTGGCAGATGCAGCGGCTCTATTTGATATCAAATTATTGGACCACGTAATCATCTCACGCGAAGGGAATTGCTCATTCCGCAAGGAGGGGCTGCTATAAAACGGAGGGTACTTGACACGATGTCGGTACCCTTCATTTTTTATCTACGATAAAATCACAGAAAAATAGAGTGCTTTTCGCAGAAAATAGTTATCTTTGCAAGATAGAATAAGAAATCACAAAAAATAGAAAAAATATGACACAGGAGGAGTTGTTTAAGAAGTTGGTCGCTCACTGCAAGGAGTATGGTTTTATCTTCCCTTCGAGCGAGATTTATGACGGTTTGGGAGCTGTTTATGACTACGGCCAGAATGGCGTTGAGTTGAAGAACAACATCAAGCGTTATTGGTGGGATTCGATGGTTAAGCTCAACGAGAATATCGTAGGTATCGATGCTGCAATCTTTATGCACCCCCGTACTTGGGAGGCATCAGGTCACGTAGCAGCCTTCAACGACCCCTTGATTGACAATAAGGATTCAAAGAAGCGTTACCGTGCCGATGTCCTCATCGAGGATTGGATGGCTAAGCAGGATGAGAAGATTCAGAAGGAGGTTGACAAGGCGCGCAAGCGCTTTGGTGAGGCTTTCGACGAGGCTCAGTACCGTGCAACATCACCCCGCGTAGCAGATATCGCAGCTAAGCGTGACGCTGTTCACAAGCGTTTTGCCGATGCCCTGAACGATAACAACCTCGAGGAGTTGAAGCAGATTATCCTCGACTGCGAGATTGTTTGCCCCATTTCAGGTACTCGCAACTGGACCGATGTGCGTCAGTTCAACCTTATGTTCTCAACTCAGATGGGCTCAACGGCTGAGGGTGCTAACACTATCTACCTTCGTCCTGAGACTGCGCAGGGTATCTTTGTGAACTATCTGAACGTACAGAAGACAGGTCGTATGAAGCTTCCTTTCGGTATTGCTCAGATTGGTAAGGCATTCCGTAACGAGATTGTAGCTCGTCAGTTCATCTTCCGTATGCGTGAGTTCGAGCAGATGGAGATGCAGTTCTTCGTGCAGCCCGGCACCGAGATGGAGTGGTGGAACAAGTGGAAGAATACACGTATGGCTTGGCACCGCGCTTTGGGCTTCGGCGATGATAACTACCGCTTCCACGACCACGATAAGTTGGCTCACTATGCTAACGCTGCAACCGATGTAGAGTACAACTTCCCGTTCGGCTTCAAGGAGGTGGAGGGTATCCACTCTCGTACCGACTTCGACCTGGGCCGTCACCAGGAGTACTCAGGCAAGAAGATTCAGTATTTCGACGCAGAGCGTGGCGAGAGCTATGTTCCCTACGTTGTTGAGACCTCAATCGGTGTTGACCGTATGTTCTTGCAGATTATGTCGGCAGCATATACCGAGGAGAAGCTGGAGAATGGCGAGGAGCGCGTAGTATTGCGTATTCCCGCAGCGTTGGCTCCAACAAAGGTGGCTGTTATGCCTCTGGTTAAGAAGGATGGTCTGCCCGATGTTGCTCGCAAGATTATTGACGACTTGAAGTACGACTATGTTGTAGCTTACGACGAGAAGGACTCTATCGGTAAGCGCTACCGTCGTCAGGATGCTATCGGTACTCCCTTCTGCGTAACTGTTGACCACCAGACTTTGGAGGATGGCACCGTAACAGTTCGTCACCGCGACTCTATGCAGCAGGAGCGCATCAAGATTGAGGCTCTGCGTGCAATGGTTGACGAGGAGGTATCATTCCGCAAGCTGTTCCAGAAGATTCAGGCATAATAGACCGAGTTAGCTAAACTTATGTTGCTATGTCAAAAGATATCCATATTAAAATTAAAGTAGGTTATATACTCGCTGCTATTGCAATCTGTTTTGTTATTGGCTACGGTATTGGTAAACTTATAGCACTATTGTAGTGGGGAGAATTATAGCCATAGACTACGGTACAAAACGCACGGGGTTGGCTGTTACCGACCCTTTGCGTATTATTGCAAACGTATTGGACACGGTCGAGACAAAGCAACTTGAAAAGTACCTTGCAGACTATTTTTCAAAAAACGACGTTGATATAATAGTCGTGGGCAAGCCCTCGCAGATGAATGGTCAGCCATCGGAAACAATGCGCTACATTGAGCCGCTGGTAGGACGTCTGCGTCACGCCTACCCTCAGAAACAGGTGGTACTATATGACGAGCGATTCACCTCGGTAATGGCTCACCGCACGATGCTGGAGAGTGGCATAGGCAAGATGGCTCGCCGCGACAAGGCTCTGGTGGACCGCATATCGGCTACGATTATCCTGCAGTCGTATATGGACTCCGCAGAGTACAACAGCTTACGATAGGCTCTTAAGTAAAGATGTTAAAAAGATTAGATTTATGATATACCCAATAGTAATTTACGGCTCGCAGACCCTGCGAAACAAGTCGGTGGACATCACCCCCGACTACCCCGATTTAAAGAAACTTATTGACGATATGTTTCTCACACTCGACGAGGCTTCGGGCGTAGGTTTGGCGGCTCCGCAGATTGGTAAGAATATCCGACTCTTCATCGTGGACTGCACACCGTGGGCCGAGGATGAGCCTGAGTTGGAGGACTACCGCCGTGTATTCATCAATGCTGAGATTTACGAGGTATCGGAGGAGACCGACCTCTTTAACGAGGGTTGCCTCTCACTCCCCGGCTTGCACGAGGATGTACGTCGTCCCGTGGCTATCAAGATGCGTTGGCTGGACGAGAACTTCGTGGAGCACGATGAGCTCATCGACGGTCTGCCGGCACGTGTTATTCAGCACGAGTATGACCACTTGGAGGGTAAGGTCTTCACCGACCGCCTCTCGGCATTGCGTCGCAACCTGTTAAAGGGTAAGATGACAAAGCTCTCGAACGGCAAGTACCGCTGTGCATATAAAACAAAGTAACTCAAATATTGAATTATGGCAAACAATAGTTTTTGGAACGAAGCTTCGCGCTGTGGTGCGATTATAGGTTTAGTCAATGTACTCTTCTCGTTGGTAGGTATGATGCTACCCTCGATTGCTTTTGTAGCGAACCTGGCGAACTTTGTTGTAACAATCTATCTTTTGTTCTACTACACACGCCGTCGCGCTATGCGATTCAGCGAGGGTTATACATACACTCAATGTCTGGGTTTCATCGTGGCCATTGGTATATTTGCAGGTATTATTGCTGGTGCTTACCAGATTGTTGCCAGCAATTTCCTCTTTACCGAGCTGTTTGAGCAGACGGTAAATACCACTATTGCCACCTTGCAGCAGTCGGGATTGTACAATAACGAGATGATGGACCAGATGAGCGGTATGATGCGTTCATACATCTTCTCACCCATCCCCGTGCTTATATCGAATGTGGTCGGAAATATCTTCCTGTTTGGTTTCTACGGTTTGTTTATCTCTATCGGCACGAAACGTGAGCCCGATATTTTCGATGATAACTACTCAAACGAGGAGGATGAATAAAAGATTAGACATATCGGTAGTAGTACCTCTCTACAACGAGGAGGAGTCGCTTCAGGAGCTTGTGGCGTGGATTGACCGCGTGGCTACAGAGAACTCGCTCAGCTATGAGGTTATTATGATTGACGATGGCTCATCGGATGGCTCGTGGGCTGAGGTGGAGCGACTGAAGGAGCACTACCCCGCCATCAAAGGCATACGCTTTGCCCGCAACTATGGCAAATCGGCCGCTCTCTACTGCGGTTTTGAGGAGGCTGAAGGTGAGGTCGTATTCACAATGGATGCCGACTTACAAGACTCGCCGAACGAGATACCCGAGATGCGCCGTATGATTCTTGAGGATGGCTACGACCTTGTGTCGGGCTGGAAGAAGAAGCGTTATGACCCCGCTGGCAAGCGTTTTCCGAGCAAGTTCTTCAACCTGACAGCTCGCATCGTGTCGGGCATTAAGTTGCACGACTTCAACTGCGGACTGAAGGCATACCGTCGCCGCGTGATTAAGTCGATTGAGGTTTATGGCGAGATGCATCGCTACATACCCATATTGGCAAAACACGCTGGTTATAAGAAGATTGGCGAGAAGGTTGTACAACACCAGGAGCGTAAGTATGGCGTATCGAAGTTCGGTATGGAGCGTATGGTGAAGGGGTATCTGGACTTGATTACCGTCTCATTTATGTCGCACTTCGGCCGTTCACCGATGTACTTCTTCGGTAGTCTGGGAACAATTATGTTCCTACTCGGAGGCTTCACTACGATATGGGTAATTGCAGCAAAACTATACAAGCAGGCAATGGGTCTGCCGCTGCGTGCCGTTACAGACCAGCCGCTATTCTTCGTAGCCATTCTAACGGTTATATTGGGTGTTCAGCTCTTTTTGGCGGGCTTCTTGGGCGAGCTTATCAACCGCCGCTCGTCAGACCGCAACAGTTATTTGATTGACAAGAAAATAAAATAGACAAAAATGATACAACGTATTCAAACACTCTATCTTTTGGCCGTTGCAGCCCTGATGGCTGCGGCTACATTTACTCCTCTGGCATATTTTGTGGGAGGTACTGACGAGTATAAGCTCTTCGCCTTCGCACTTAAGAACGCGGAGGTGTCGCACTCAACAATATATATGGGTATTATTGTGGCATTGGCTGCAATCATTCCGTTTGTTACAATTTTCTTGTTCAAAAACAGAATGTTACAGATTCGCCTGTGTGCTGTTGAGTTGGTTCTTTTAATTGGAGCACAGATATTTATGGCGATATATTACTATCTCGGTAATCGTATGTTCGCTCAGTTTGAGTTCCACGCTCAGGGCCTGCATATTGCAATTATCTTCCCTCTGGTGGCGATAATTCTCGATTACCTCGCTCTGCGTGCCATCTTCCGTGACGAGATGTTGGTTCGTTCACTCGACCGCATACGATAAGTTTACGCAGTATAGAGATAAGAGGGTGTCTAACGATTAAGTTAGCACCCTTTTTTTGTTGTCGGATTATACTTTTTTTACTATTTTTGGATTATAATAGTACGGCACAATGACAATCACCCTACTGCTCATAATTCTTATCTCGTTTTCGGCCTGCTCGCACGAAGACCAGACGCCTATACCATATTTAAGCATCACGCTTGAAGATGGAGGGGAGCTGAATGAGCGTATGATAAATATCCCCGACAGCGGAGATATGGTAAACATCATAGTTAACAGTAACTCACCGTGGCAGGCGGAGTGTGCGGCCGAGTGGGTCGATATATCCTCAACAAGCGGGACAGGAGATGGCATTATAAGATTAAGCATAGACCACGCGGAGAAATCACGCAGCACGGTGGTCGCTATACACCTTACCGAATACGCGCAGATTAAATCCTCATTCGATATTATTCAGCACGTATCCACGCCCGAGACTCCACCCTCGGAGGATAATCCTCTGCAGCCTGACGACACGCCAGACGATACTCCAGAACAGAAGCCCAACGACACTCCCAATGAAGAGCCAAATGAGGAGCCAAAGGATAATCCCGAAGAGGAGGAAAACACGCAAAAAGGGAAATACATAGAGATAAACAAACTCTCGCAACTATCGGCTGGAGAGTATTACATTGGAGGTTATCAGGATGGCGCACTACATCTGGCAACAGGGGATATGCATATAGGTCATTGTCGCACAAGCCGATACACCATTGCAGAGGATGGGGATTTAGTCACCTCGGAGAGTTATGCAGCCGCAACTGTCACACTTGAGGCTGCTACGGAGAATGGTTATTACATACGATTCGATGGCGGTTATCTTTCGGCAACGGCAGCCGGAGCGGGAAAACTTGTGCTTACTTCTGACAAGTCAAAGTATTGGCTCTTTTCGACCCACGCCAATGGAGGATTTGTGGTACGTCAGCAGGGTGATATTGATGTGCAAATAATTATCTCGCCCAAAGCAAAAGATGGGGCACTGCTGCGCTCGGTAGCTGGCGAAGAGGAGGGAAATGCCATCGTTCTGTTTCGTAAAAACGAGTAATGAGATACCTAACATACATATGTCTTTTCTCGCTTCTGTGCCTAAATGCGCTGGCACAGAAACAACACGTCGTGGCATTTTATAATGTCGAAAATCTTTTCGATACGATAAACTCGCCCGCTACGGCCGACGAGGATATGCTTCCTCTCTCCGACCGCCGTTGGGATACAAAGCGATACGAGGCGAAGCTGAAAAACATATCGCAAATATTATTAGATATTACCTCACAGCACGACTACCCCACCCTCATCGGAATGGCCGAGGTGGAAAATCGTTCGGTGGTGGAGGTTTTAATACGCGAGCCAGCGCTTGCCGCCGCACACTACAATATTTGCCACTACGACTCGCCCGACGAGCGAGGTATAGACGTTGCTCTGCTGTATCGTCCAGAGAAGATAAAGATTCTCGGCAGCAAGGCAATCCCGGCGACAGCCGACAATCCTACGCGAGATATTCTCACCGCTTGGGGAGAGCTGGACAATGAGCCTATATTCATTGCCGTTGTGCATTGGCCGTCACGCATCGGAGGTGTAAAGTTCACCGAACCACAACGTATAGCCTGCTCTCAACAGCTCCGCGAGATTGTGGACTCGGTGCAATGTCATACGCCCGCAACCAAGATTATCATTATGGGCGATATGAACGATAACCCGCACGACAGAAGTATCGCGGAGGTTTTGCGGGCGAAATCCAACGTAAATAAACTTCTGTCCAATGACCTATACGCCCCTTTCGCCAATGTCAAGCGAGGCAGCTCGGTGTATGACAACCGCTGGAACAGATACGACAATATAATCGTTTCAGGAAATATTGTGCAGGGCAATGGCTTCAGGTTATGCCCTATCGGCAAGAGATACGGAGCAATCTTTAGCCGAAAAGATATGCTTGACAGGCACGGCTATCCCAAACCAACATTCAAAGGTGACGAATATATAGGCGGGGCGAGCGACCACCTGCCCATATACATTCTTTTAGGCAAATAAAATTCGTGTTCGATGTTAAATTATTCGTTTTAACAAAGAGATCGGTAGCAACGAAATAGGTTATCAATATTTTTGTAAAAGAATAATTTAAACAATCTAATAATGAAGAAAATACTTTTCTCTATTTTGATGCTTATTTGCATCTGTTCTTCGAGCAACATAGCTGCTCAAGACAATCAATCAGACCCCCGCAGTCAAACCGTAATGACCCTATCGAGCAACCTTTGGAAGTGGATGGCCGATAAAAACACCGACAAACTTGAAAATCTATTCCACGAGAATGCAATGTTTGTGCATATGGGTGGCGCCTGGGGCAAAAAGCAGGAGGTAGGAATCATCGGCGGCGGTATGATACATTACAAACACGCCGATATTAAAGATTCATCGGTACGTTTTGCTGACAACACTGCTGTAGTCCTCACTGATATGAATCTGTTGGCCGTAGTGGGAGGCAACGAGGTTACCAATCACTTTATGGTTACCGAAGTATATGTACAAATCAATAATGAGTGGAAGCTCATTTCGCTATCATTCACAAAATTAAGCAGATAATATGACACAAAACAGTAATTCAACAACAGGCAATCGCATCACGGTAATTGATGCCTTGCGTGGCTTCGCTCTGCTGGGTGTTATACTGGTACACTTTCAGCAGCGATACAGCAATTTCTCAATGGGACCTTTCAATGAGCATACACCTATTCTATCACAGTTTGACAGTTCGATACAGTGGCTTACAAATAACGTATTGATGGGCCGATTTATCAATATCTTCGCCTTCCTGTTTGGTATGAGTTTCTTCATCCAGATGGACCGCGCAGCAAAGAAAGGTATCGACTTCCGTGGTCGTTTCCTCTGGCGAATGGTTATCCTTTTCGTTATTGGTATTGTTGGCTCAGCATTCTATTCGGGCGATATTCTGTCGCTCTACGCAATATATGGCGTGGTATTGCTCTTGCTGAATCCTTGCAAGAATTGGATTCTCACCTGCTTGGCAGCGTTGATTCTTTTGGGTACGCCCAAACTCACCACCTACGCCTACGATAAGATTACCGCACCCGCCCCTACCGAGCAGATTAGTGAGGCACCTCAATTCCCTCGTATGCCTGAGCGTAGAGAGCGTCCCGTTCTCGAAAAGCCCTCAATTATAAAGAGTTTCAAAAACAACCTTACAAGCGGAACGATGGTTAAGATAAACTATCAATACCGAATGACTAATCGTGGTTATATCACATTGGCAATCTTTATCTTAGGCCTGATAGTTGGTCGTCTGCGTTTCTTTGAGACTGCGCATCTGCATCGTAGTCGCAATATGGCCCTATTCGCACTGTTCATTGCAGGCACTATGATTGCCGGATGGATAGCAAAGGCCATTGCTCCCGAACCCGTGCCCGGTATGTGGTTTGCACCGCCCTCTGTGACATCAATTATGACTACGGCAATGAACGACATAAAGATGGTCTTCTCGTCTGCCGCCCTGCTTATGGCGTTTGTAATTCTCTACAACATTCCCGCTATTGGCAAGTGCCTCAACGCATTGGCTCCCTACGGCCGTATGGGCCTTACCAACTACGTATCGCAGAGCATAATCGGAGCTTGCCTGTTTGCAATGTGGGGCTTGGGTGCTACGTTTGGAGCTTGGGGCGCTACGGAACTTATGTTGTTAGGCTTGGTAATATACATCGTTCAAATTATTGTCAGTACCGTTTGGTTGCGTTACTTCAAGTATGGCCCGCTGGAGTGGTTATGGCGTTCGGCCACTTATCTTAAATGGCAACCATTCATCAACAGATAATAGATAAGCGGGATACTGATATCAGGTATCTCGCTTTTTTCGTTTTTTATTTGGTATGGTAATAAAAAATATCTATTTTTGGGGTAGATATTGCACCTTAAATGTGTTAATAAAACGAATATCAAATAAAATAACCTAAATTAAGATGAAACTCAATCGTTTATTTGTTTTCTGCGCTGCACTCCTGATGGGTGTTATGTTGCAGAGTTGCTGTGGTGGCGATACTTGTGCTATCGCAGGTGATAATTACAAATTGCAAGATGGTATGATTGTCTTTGACGAGCCTGCACGCGCAGCTGGTCAGCAGTCAATGCTCGGCTTTGCCGCCGACCCCATTCCTGTTGTACGCGTAGGATTCGTGGGCTTGGGTATGCGCGGACCGGGTGCCGTACAGCGTTTCACTCACCTTGAGGGTGTTGAGATTAAGGGCTTGTGTGACCTGGAGCAGAGCAATGTTGACAAGTGCCAGACAATTCTCGAGAAGGCTAATCTTCCCAAAGCAGAGGGTTATGTAGGTCCTGAGGCTTACAAGCAGCTCTGCGAGCGCGATGATATCGACCTTATCTACATCGCAACCGACTGGATTCACCACACCCCCATCGCTGTATATGCTATGGAGCACGGCAAGCACGTGGCTATCGAGGTGCCCGCAGCAACATCTTTGGAGGAGTGCTGGCAGCTGGTTGACACATCGGAGCGCACACGCCGTCACTGTATGATGCTTGAGAACTGCGTTTACGACTTTTTCGAGCTCACCTGCCTCAATATGGCACAGCAGGGTTTGTTCGGCGAGATTCTTCACGCCGAGGGTGCTTACATCCACAACCTCTCTGATTTCTGGGATGACTACCACAACAACTGGCGTTTGGACTTCAACCAGAAGAATCGTGGTGATGTGTACGCGACACACGGCTTTGGCCCCGTATGTCAGGCTTTGAATATCCACCGCGGTAACAAGCTCAACTACCTGGTATGTATGGATACTAAGTCTGTTGTAGGTTTGGAGAAGGCTAAGGCAAAGATGGGCTCTACAGAGTTTGCCAATGGCGACCACACCAACACGCTTATCAAGACCGAGCTTGGTCAGACTATCGAGCTTCAGCACAATGTTTACACTCCGCGTCCTTACAACCGTCTTTATCAGTTGACAGGTACAAAGGGTTTTGCAAATAAGTATCCGATGACAGGCTTTACGTTTATGCCCGGTCAGGTGCCCGACAACGTTCTGCCGAAGGATGCCAAGATTAATCCTCACGGATTTGTCTCTAAGGAGATAAAGGACGCTGTACTTGAGGCTTACAAGCACCCCATCCACCAGGAGATTGAGGAGAAGGCTAAGCAGGTAGGTGGTCACGGCGGTATGGACTTCGTTATGGACTACCGTTTGGTTTACTGCTTGCAGAATGGTCTTCCTTTGGACCAGGATGTATATGATGCAGCCGAGTGGTCTTGCATTGGCGAGCTCTCAGCTACATCGGCTAAGCACAACAGTATGCCCGTAGCTGTTCCCGACTTTACTCGTGGCGAGTGGAACAAGTTGCAGGGCGTGAAGTTCTATACGAAGTAAAAAGGAATTTTCATTAAATAAAAAGTAGGTTGCTAGATTCTTAGTAACCTACTTTTTATTTAATGGCATTGACAGCACATCCGCACTCTGCGCAGCCTCGGGATATGGCTCGTATGGGTTTGGCTGCCCCGTGGAGAAGGTTATGCCCCACACCGTTATCGAGCGACGATAAACACTCCAATATGGAATCTTATAATCGAGCTTTACAGGAGCATATTGCTCGTGCTGGGGCGAGCTATAAATATCTCTGTCGTGAATATGCTTCAAGCCATCCTGCCAGCGAAACATCGAATCCGCGAAGGCGGGATTAGCAGGGAAATATGGCACAGAATCAATCTCATACCACAACGTATCGCCACTGCGCCATTGTCGTGGTTGCTGCGCCACAGCCACGGGATTATCGCATTGCCAGAAATATAGAGCAGCAAAGAGTATTACAACAGAAACAACTACAATAAAATACCTCACAAATCGCAATCCTTAAAAAACCTCCTGCAATATACGTATCGATTGCACGGAGTGGATTGTATCGAGATGATAGGCGTAATAAGCCAACAGGGCGTCCAGGAAATCTACTCTCTGATGACGATTCAGGCCCACCTCAGCCAGGTAACGCACATCACACTCCAGCATATCGCGGAGAATGAGTGCATTTTGCTGTGACATACGGTGTTCGCGTGGTGGACACGAGGTGGTAAAATGCCCCTCGGCAATATCAAACCACGCATCGGGCATATACTCATTGCCGGGCGAGAAACCCAAGAAACGGCACAGATTTGACAAAAACCATAGGTGGAAATTCGCCACTCCCTCGGTAGCCGCATCCAACGCCTCAACCGAGCCCCACACGAAATCGAACAACATCTCATTCGCCTCACTCTCCTTGACAAGGCGGTGCAAAACCTCTGCCATAAAGAGCGCTATGGTCGATTTTTTCACATCGAAGGGAGTAGATTGCAGGACAACACCCGAGTGTACCTCACCAAAGCGGTGCAACTCCATCTTTGCCGACTCCAGACCCTCAAACTCCAGGGCGAACATCGGCTGGAAGAGTGCCATCTTTGAGCCGCGGGCACGCGAGCCTACGCCCTGCACAATATAGCTCTGGCGACCGTGCGATGAGGTTAGAAGCTGTACAATAAGCCCCCTATCACCATATTTTACGGTGTTAAGCACCACGCCACGCGCGGTATAACGCTTCATCGCAACGCCTGCCATACCCTACTCGGCATCCTGCCAATCGCCGTTGGCCTTGATAAGTTCAATGAGGTGGTCGATAGCCTCTTCCTGAGGGATATTCTTTTCAACAATCTCTCGGCCCTTATAGAGGGTAATGCGGCCAGCGGCAGCTCCCACATAACCATAATCAGCATCGGCCATCTCACCTGGGCCATTTACGATGCAGCCCATAATGCCAATCTTTAGATTCTTGAGATGCGAGGTGCGGCTCTTTATATCGGCCAATGTCTTCTCTATATCGTACAACGTACGGCCACAGCTCGGGCAGGCGATATACTCCGTATGTGAGAAACGCACACGCGCCGCCTGCAAAATCATAAGCTCAATGTCGCGTATCTGCTCGGCCGCAATGTGTGGAGCATCTACCCATATACCATCGGCCAAGCCATCGAGGAATAGAACACCCAAATCGGCCGCAGCCTTAACGGCAACCGTCTCAGCGTCCACATCATCGTAACGGCACTTCACAACAACGGGTGTCGCATTATTCATATTAAGGATTGCAGCACGCAGCTCAGCCGTAGGATTCTTGCTCGTGGATTCTATTACCTGAAACTCATCGGTCAGCTCGTCGTGCGTAACGGGAATCAGCACATTACTACGACGAACATACTCCGTAGGATGATAATTTTCTGTATGGAGAACTTCAAACTTACCCTCACGCGACTGATAGTAATCAACCAACATCTGCGCTACTGGTACCTCATTCTCTGGTGCCTCGGTGAGCGACACGCGAATTGTATCGCCAATACCATCGGCAAGCAGCGCACCGATACCTACGGCACTCTTTATGCGGCCCTCAATTCCGTTGCCTGCCTCCGTAACGCCGAGGTGTACGGGGTATGTCATACCCTCTTTATCCATAGCCTCCACCAGCAGACGGTAGGCCTGCACCATAACGCGCGTATTGCTCGACTTCATCGAAACGACAACCTGGTCGAAATTCTCCTTGCGGCAGACGCGCAAAAACTCCATCGCCGAGACAACCATACCCTCGGGAGTATCGCCCCACTCATCGAAGATTCGTTTCGCCAGCGAGCCGTGATTCACTCCGATACGCAGCGCTACACCTCGCTCACGACACTGCGCAATCAACGCCTCCAACTCGCCATTCGAGGTGCGGTAGTTACCCGGGTTGATACGCACCTTATCCACATATCGCGCAGCAATCGAGGCCACCTCAGGCACAAAGTGAATATCTGCCACAATAGCCGTAGAGTAACCATCCTCTCGCAACTGTGCCACGATATTTTCAAGATTCTCACCCTCCTTGCGGCCCTGAGCCGTAAGACGCACGATACCTGCACCCGCATCGGCTATGCGCTTGGTCTGCGCCACACTCGATGCCGTGTCAGCCGTAGGGGTATTAGTCATTGATTGTACCGCTATGGGGTAATTTGAGCCTATTTTTACATTGCCAATGCGCACCTCGTGTGCCTGTCGGCGTGAATACTCCGAAAGATTCATAACACATATTTTGCGACCCGCAGGTCATAATTATATGCAAAGATAACGATTCGCAGTCAGATTATCGGCCTAAATTGTAAATTATTTGCGCCTTGACGGAAAGTATATCTCAAAAATACACTATCTTTACAACCATAAAAATCATTATAATCCAAACAATATGAAACTTACACGTTTTTACACATTTATTTTTGCATCTTTGGCAATAGCCTCTACGGCTTGTTCACAGGGCGAGAAGTGCGACAAGGAGTGCAGCAGTTGCACCGAGCACACCGTAATGATGGCTGACTACTCACACGTAGCACCTGCCCCCGCACCTATGCAGGATGGCAAGTACGTATGCCAGCGTCCCGCCGAGGGCGACCGCCTCTTCACATCGAAGGCTATCGAGGCTGAGATTGCAAAGGTGCAGCAGCTATTGACCAACCCCCGCCTGGCGTGGATGTTCTCAAACTGCTTCCCCAACACATTGGACACCACCGTTCACTACCGCAAGGATAAAGACGGCAAGGATGACACATTTGTATATACGGGTGATATTCACGCTATGTGGTTGCGCGATTCGGGTGCGCAGGTGTGGCCCTATGTTCAGTTTGCTAATGACGATGCCGAGCTGAAGGCTATGCTGGCAGGTGTTATCAATCGTCAGTTCAAGTCAATCAACATCGACCCCTATGCCAACGCATTCAACGATGGTCCCGTAGGTGGTAGCTGGCAGTCTGACAGAACTGAGATGAAGCTCGAGTTGCACGAGCGTAAGTACGAGATTGACTCATTGTGCTACCCCATCCGTTTGGCATACTACTACTGGATGGTTACGGGCGATACATCTATCTTCGGCGAGGAGTGGTTGCAGGCTATTGCAAATGTACTCAAGACCTTCAAGGAGCAGCAGCGTAAGGATGGCGTAGGCCCCTACTACTTCGAGCGCGTTACGAATCGTCAGTTCGATACACTTTCAAACGATGGCTTGGGTGCTCCCGTAAATCCCGTAGGCTTGATTGTATCTTCATTCCGTCCCTCGGATGATGCTACTGTTTTGCAGTTCCTCGTTCCCTCAAACTTCTTCGCAGTATCTGTATTGAACAAGGCTGCCGAGATTCTTACAAAGGTTAACAAGAACGAGACGTTGGCTAAGGAGTGTACCGCATTGGCTGAGGAGGTTAGCGCAGCACTTGAGAAGTATGCTGTTTACAACCACCCCGAGTTTGGTGAGATTTACGCATTCGAGGTTGACGGCTTCGGCAACTACTACTGTATGGACGATGCAAACGTACCGAGCCTCTTGGCTATGAAGTACTTGAATCCTGAGGTTATTGACGAGCAGATTTATGCCAACACACGCCGCTTCGTATGGAGCGAGAGCAACCCCTACTTCTTCCGCGGCAAGGCTGGCGAGGGTATCGGTGGCCCGCACATCGGCTACGATATGGCTTGGCCTATGAGTATTATGATGAAGGCCTTCACAAGCGAGAACGAGGCTGAGATTAAGGAGTGCATCGAGCTTCTGATGCGCACCGATGCAGGTACAGGCTTTATGCACGAGTCATTCCACGTAGATGACCCGATGAAGTTTACCCGTAAGTGGTTTGCTTGGCAGAACACTCTCTTCGGCGAGCTTATCGTTAAGCAGATTAAGGATGGACGAGTTGATATGCTGAACTCTATTGAGATTAAGTAATCACTCCCAGCAAAGTAATAAGGCTGTCAACCTCTTGTTGACAGCCTTTATTTATTGTATAACAAGAGCTATTTAGCACTTTCCAGTCATAATATTTAGGATAAGGCCATCAGTCTCGTTCATACCCTCGCGGCCGATGGTTGTAAGGTTACGAATCGAGCGGTCAACATCCTCATCGATGATTCCCTCCAACTTCGATACGCAACGATGTTCCATAGCCATCATTGCCGACAAAACAGCCGTAGATACTCCGCTGGCAAGTTTCAGCGCACAACTCGGCTTCGCACCATCGCAAATCATACCCGTGAGGTTGGCAATCATATTCTTAACGGCCATAGCGACCTCCTCATAACCGCCACCCATCAAATAGGTTATACCACAACTTGAGCCCGACGCCGCCACAACGCAACCGCACAAGGCTGACAGACGACCAAGGCTCTGCTTGATATATATTACGGTCAGATGACTCAATGTCAACGCGCGTACCATCTGCTCGTGCGTTGCACCGCACTCCTCGCCATACACTACAACGGGCAACGTAGCTGTAATTCCCTGATTACCACTACCCGAGTTACTCATCACGGGCACCATAGCACCACCCATACGTGCATCGCACGCCGAGGCAGTGTATGAAAGTATTCTCGTAAAGATACTATCGCCCAGCACCTTCAGTTCTCGCTCTCCACGCAGAGTCTTTCCCAATGAGTGGCCATAATCGTTACCAAAAGCACTCTCAGCCGCAGCCTTATTCAGGCGTTTAGACTCCATAATAAACTCAATCTCCTCCAAAGGAGCCGTCATCGCAAAGTCGTAAACACGATGCAGGCTGAGCTGTACATCGTCAGCACTCTCACCCTCGGCAGTAGCTGTTCGGCAATCCTGCAACACCTCATCATCACGCTGAAGATATACAAACGAAGTATGTCCGCCCGCGATAATAGCTACAGCACGATGCTCGGCTGCCACAGCCTCCACCTCAATATAGAGCTTCTCGGTGATACCCTCCTTCAAATCGATAGAGATACGCTGCTCATCAATATATTGTTTTCCAGCCTCCACAGCATCAGCGTCGGCATCCTTCAACACCTCCAAGCCATACTCCGAGCGACCGATAATAGCTCCCAAAGCAATAGCAATAGGCAAACCAATCATTCCCGTACCAGGGATACCTACACCCATTGCATTCTTCAGAATATTTGCACTCAATCGCACCGTAATCTTCTCGGGCTTTACACCCAGCAGCTCCGTAGCGCGAGCAACACACAACGATACAGCCACAGGCTCGGTACAGCCAATGGCAGGAATTACCTCTCGTTTAATAAGGGCCACGATGGCCTCACGTTCCGCAGTAGAAAACATAGTCTGTTCTGGTTTCCAAATTTTCACAAAAATAGTATTTGTCTGCGATTATAACAATTTTAGGTCGCAAAAATTTCAAAATGGAGAACTAAAAAAGGGATGCATCCGTGAAATGCATCCCAACCTCCAAAATAACTATATGCTACAATAATTATTGGAATCAATCTTATTTGTTATTGTTTAACTATACAAGAATCGCTTGATAGACTGCTTAGGCGTATGCTCAAAGCCACCCTCGATAATCTCAACGGCAGAAATCTTACTATATGCAGGCATACGGGTATTCAACTCCTGACGATTCTGCTCCATAATCTCCTTCAACTCCTCAGCGCTACACTTCTCGTCTGCCTGCAGAGCAACCAATGCAACCAAACCACCCTTACGCTCAACGATAAGCGACTCGCCGACGTGAGGCAGAGAGTTCAAGATGCTCTCAATCTCCTCGGGGTAGATATTCTGACCATTTGGCGAGAGAATCATACACTTGCTACGACCCTTGATAAAGATATTACCCTGCTTGTCGATAATACCCAAATCGCCCGTACGCAGATAACCATCCGCAGTAAACGCTGCTGCCGTAGCCTCAGGATTCTTATAATATCCACACATTACGTTATCACCCTTAACCTGAATCTCGCCAACAACCTTGGCAGCATCACTAGAGTCTATACGAACATCAACATTGTCCACAGTGCGACCACAAGAGCCAAACTTAAAGCTCTCCCAGGGTGAATAACCGATAAGCGGAGCGCACTCGGTCATACCATAACCGACGGTATAAGGAAGACGAATCTTGCGCATAACCTTCTCAACGGGCATACTGATTGCAGCACCACCCAACACGATAGAGCGCAGGTTGCCACCAAACGTTGTGAGCAGCGTATTACGCACCTTGCTATAGATGATATTCTTAATACCGGGAATCGATGTCAGCACACGCATCATAGGCTTGTTGAGCGTAGGCATAACCTTATTCTTAAATATCTTCTCCATAACCAGAGGTACGGTAATCAAGATATAAGGCTTGATATCGGCCAGCGCCTGCATCAAAATAGTCGGCGTGGGAGTCTTACCCAAGAAATATACGTGGCCACCGCCGCACATCGGATAGATAAACTCGAATGCCATACCGTACATATGTGCCAAGGGCAACATAGACATAGTCTTATCGGTATCCCTGATAGGAATACGGTTCAATGCGAACTCAATATTTGAAGAGATATTCTTCGCCGTGAGCATTACACCCTTCGGAGAACTTGTAGTTCCTGAGGTATAGTTGATGATAGCCAAATCGTTAATATCACCAATCTTGTAATCACTCACCTTCTCCTTCTCCTCTGCGGGGAATACCTTAGGCATTGATGACTCGGCAGCTATCATTGACGACACCAACGACTTGTCGGCAGCATAGAGAATCGAGAAATCATCTACACTGATAACAGCCTTGATAGTAGGCACGTTCTTTCGGTCGATAGCCTCCCAAATGCGAGCCTCGGTGAAGAGGATTACACTCTCCGAGTGGTTTGCCAACTCGCCGATAGTCTCAGGTGCGAAGTCCGGCAGGATAGGTACCGCTACGGCGCGATATGTTCCAACGGCAAGAAAACTGATGGCCCAACGAGCGCAGTTCTTAGATGCAAGGGCTACTTTATCACCGGGCTTGAGGCCTACTTTCTCGAAAAGTACGTGATGCTTGGCAATACGAGTTGCCATATCAGCAAAGGTAAAGGTTTCTCCTCTGTAATCGCTAAGAGCTGGCTTCTCCCATCGTGTACGAACCGCCTGCTGGAAAATAGATAGATAGTGTCGCATAGTTTATAAGGGGTACGCACCTAATTTCAGGTCAAATTTTCGCTCAAATTAAGGCGTACATTTTATTAAAATGTTTTTGATTGCAATGCGAATATCGGCCTTATTTGGCGAATGAGAAAATAAATGTGATAGGTGGCGAAATTCTGGGACTAAATCCCTATATGGGATAAAAATAGGTAATTTAGGGGCGAAAATCCAATATCTCACCCCTAAATTATGATAAAATTACGCTTCAACAGGCGATGTCATAAGCCATTTTTGAATACTATCCGAGTATGTTTTTGATATCGGAACATCGGGAACACCGACAATACCCAGCTCAACAAATATGCCCTCCTTCTCGCGGCGCAGAACCTTCACGTGGTCCAAGTTCACCAGATATGAACGGTGGCAACGCTGGATATGTGTAGAGGCAAGCTGCTCGGCAACTTGCTTGAGGGTGTTACGCACCAGCACCTTTTTGGGCGCATTATTATTTGTGTACCATACGCAGATATAGTTATCGGCCGACTCTATCAACAACAGATGCTCACGACGTACCGAGAGGCGCATCTCACCCTTCTCATCGAAAATCTGCACATAGGCAGCCTGCAATGCTGTCTCATCCTCAGCAATACGCTCTCGTAGCATACGCAGCTGCGCCACACGCTCCTGCCATATAAAATAGATATAGCACAACGTGTATGGGATAAGCAACATCAAAAAGGTCTTGATAAGCGAGTTCTTGAAGAGCGTGATGATTCCCTTATTTGTGTCGGTAAAGAGCGCCACAATAGTAAACATAAGAGTCATCACAAGAATCTCACACGCAATCCACGCAATGTAATGCACATACGATATCTGTCGTTTACGCGTATATAGTGCCATCAGCCAACGACTTATCGCTGCTACGGCCATACCGATAAGAATCAAAAAGATTGTTATCAGCTGCACCAACAACTCTCGCGACACATTCAGCCACGACAGAAAATGGGCATCCGAATCAATCCTATCAAAATCAAACGGGCTATACAATGCGATAAAAAAGAGCGCAAAGATAGGCACGAAGATAATCATCGTGATTTGATTCGACCTCTTGTATATGAATGACGGAATAGGAGTCATCTGCACAAACTAATTATTTAACTTCCAAAGCCATACGGCACAATGCATCACCAGCCTCATTGCGATACTCGAACATACGTGCGCCATCGCGCTCCTCGGCCATAAGCACGAGATTATCGCCATAACGAGCCTCCTTCACAAAGTTCATATCCAAACGGAAACCATTGAGCTGCTCGGGCACCTCGATGGGGAGTGCATCGAAAATGATATCGATATATCGCATTGTATTCATATGGCGATTAAAATCAATATCGCTATACACAACCTTATGCTCTACAACGGGCTCGCTTGTAATAACGCCAATGCGTCGCGGGCGCTCGCAAGGCGAAGGGGCATCGACCATATTACCCTCGTGAGCCTTAGCCATAGTGTTCATATCCACGGGCATACGTGTTGCATAATCAATCATACACCACTGCGACACGGCACGACCGAACTCGCGGCCTTCGCTATCGGTAAGGGTAAAGTTACGCGTTGACGAGAGTCGGTTGTAGTCGCTAATCCAGGTATGGAGCGTGAACTCGCTGTACTCGACAGGCATATAATCCATCTCGATGGCCATACGCGACAACACCCAGCCATAGTTGTTATCGGCCAAGGCGTCAATACCAAAACCGCGGCGGTGAGCATCAGCACCCGCTGCGTGCAACACCAAATCGCAGATTGACGATACCGAAACGCGGTCGGTAAAATCTACATACTGAGGCTCTATCTTATATTTGAAAACACTCTTCTCCATAATTAGACTTGAAATTTTCACTTATAAACAACGACACAAAACTACAAAAAAAATGGTATATAACCATAAAAGAGTCGCGTTTTGACTCTTTATTAATCAAAACGCGACCTAAATAATGTGTAGAACACTACTACTTTTTCACAAGTAATACAGCATCTGCACAAATCTGCCCAGTAACCGTACCCTTATTGGTAAACTCAACATATCCAGGCTTGCCACTCTGCAAATCGTACTCGCCCAACGACACCCACTCGCCCGATGTCTGACCCAAAACCTGAATCTCGTCAGCATTGAGCACTACGCCCTTCTGCGTATTGCCATCGCTAACAACCAACTCTGTCTTCTTCGACGACTCGCCACGGCGGATAAAGTAAGTGTAAATCTCATACTTGCCATCGCTCTTCACCTCAAAAGGATAGCGCAGTGTCTGCTCCTGAGATGTGGGGTTAAGCACCAAATATGAACGACCATAACCATTATTCATCTCGATGCGTGTCCACGCTGCTGGAGCATCCAACGAAGCGTCATCAACAATAATATCGGCAGGCGTACCATCCAACAACGGGTCCTCTACATACATACGCTGAATCTCCTTTACATCTACCTCCTGCACCTTAACGCCACCATCAATAGCCAAGCAAGCTGCTTTGGCTGCACTTTGACCCAACAACATAAACACAGGCTCCATACGGATTGAGCCATAAGCTATATGGCTTGCCGACAAGCATACGGGTACAAGCAGGTTGTCACACTCCTCAGGCTTGGGCGTCAGGCAACGATACGACACATCGTAAGGCAGGCCACCTTTAATCTCCACATTACCCTCATTCTTTACCATCGCCTTACCATCCTTGACAATCACAACACGTTGGCAGTTGTGCGAATCCATCGTATATGCGGCCATACCTACTCCATCGTCCACTGTGACTTTATTTTCACAGTTAGCCTGCGTTGCTACATACTCACCTACCATACGGCGAGCTTCACGGATGTAGAGTTGCGGCGTCCAGTGACCATACTCCACGTATTCATCCTTCGGAAGGCCCCACGAGAGCATCTGGTCACGCAACTGCTTTGGTACGCGCTCATCGTTACCCATAAACCACAGCAAACCGAATGTATAATCCTTATGTGCCTGAATAATCTCTGCACGCTCCTCATACGAAGCCTCGGGATAGCGATGGTTCATACCAATCATATCGGTGGAGAATGCACCACGATTATTTATATCTGTCTTGTTGTTGGGCATCGGGCTAATGATGAAGTATCCGTTGAGATTATAATTCTTCTGTGCCTCAATGATGCGGAGCAACAACTCATAACGCGATGGGTCGTAGTTTGCGGGCTTCTCTATTGGGAACATATTATCCTTATCGCTGGTAAGGCAGATACGGTAGTTATAAGCCTGCACCATATTGTCACCCGAACCTGTCGGAGCAAGTGCTGCATCCGAGATACCCCACAGCAGACCGCTCGCAGGGTTACCCTTCTCAACGTATGGGTCTACGTTATCTACAAACTGATGCAAGTGCTGCATCTGCACGCCATTATAATCCTCTCCATAAACTTTATTATCCTCACGGCCAACAACATAAGTCACACCCGAAAGAGCCATCAAATCGCCCTCATAGGTACAGTCGATAAATACCTTTGCCGAGATATTTTTCGTCTGTGCTGTATTCTCAACGCTCTCCACGTTGATAGAAGTTATGGATGCGCCCTGCTTTTGTGCATCAACAATACGATGACCATAGAGTACCTCAACATTACCTCGTACGATGTAATCCTTATAAATAGCCTCGGCAACACTCGGCTCGAAAATCCAACTCTCCAAACGACCGTACGTAGCACCCACGCGGCGGTAGAAATCGAGTGCAAGACCCTTTACAACCTGCTTATTACCAATATCGGTTTGACCCAAACCGCCCGAAGTCATACCGCCAAGACGCTGACCAGGCTCAACAAGCAACACCTTTTTACCCTGCTTGGCTACGGCATAAGCAGCAATAACACCAGCCGAAGTACCTCCATATACGCATACGTCATACTCAGGCTCAGGGGTCGAACAAGCCGACAGCAATAGCATCAACGCCGCTGTGGCGCAACATATCAATTTTCTCATACGAACAAAAATTTTACTGTTTTCTACAAAATTACAAATTAAATAGGATAAAACCGTTTTTTGTTATCGAAATTTGCAGCTTCTACGGTGCGATATTTTGCCACACGAAAAAATTACTTAACTTTGCATTAAGCAACAATGTTATGAGTGTACCTTTAGCTGAGCGGTTACGCCCGCAGACCATTGACGAGTATATCGGCCAGACGCATCTGGTCGGAGCAAATGGAGTGTTTCGTAAGTTTTTGGAGACAGGCCACGTGCCGTCGTTTATTTTATGGGGACCTCCGGGCGTGGGTAAAACAACGCTTGCGAAGTTGGTGGCAAACCACCTCAAGCGCCCATTCTACACACTCTCAGCTGTAACATCAGGCGTGAAGGATGTACGTGAGGTGATAGAATCTGCTCGCAAGCAGAGCCTATTCCAGCAATCAACGGCATTTCTGTTTATCGATGAGATTCACCGTTTCAACAAGAGCCAGCAGGATTCACTTCTGGGCGCTGTCGAGCAGGGTATTGTGACGCTTATCGGTGCTACAACCGAGAACCCTTCGTTCGAGGTTATCTCGCCCTTGCTGAGCCGTTGTCAGGTATATATTCTCAAGTCGATGAATGACGAGGAGCTATCGACACTTCTCACACGCGCCATAACCGTTGACGAAAAGTTGAAGGCCCGCAACATAAAGGTAGAGCAGACGGCCGCGTTATTCAAATTTTCAGGAGGTGACGCCCGTAAGTTATTGAATATATTGGATATAATCGCAGGTGCTACGGATGGCGATATAACCATTACGGATGAATACGTTACGGAGTGTCTGCAACAAAACATAGCCCTCTACGACAAAAACGGAGAGCAGCACTATGATGTGATTTCAGCCTTCATAAAATCCGTTAGAGGTAGCGACCCAAATGCCGCCATCTACTATTTGGCGCGTATGCTGGCAGGTGGCGAGGAGCCACGATTCATAGCCCGCAGATTGGTTATTCTGGCTTCGGAGGATATAGGCCTTGCAAACCCTAATGCGCTACTGTTGGCCAACGCCTGCTTCGATACGGTACACAAAATAGGTATGCCCGAGGCGCGTATTACACTGGCCGAAACTACGATATACTTGGCGACAAGCCCCAAGAGCAACTCGGCCTATATGGCTATCAATGCGGCTCTTGACTTCGTGTCACACGACACCACAAATCGTCCCGTGCCACTACATCTGCGTAACGCCCCAACAAAGCTGATGAGCGAGGCGGGATACGGCAAGGATTATAAATATGCACACGACTATGTAGGCGGATTCGTAAATCAGGAGTTCCTGCCAGAGTCTATATCTGGCAAGAGATTCTATACACCCAACCTGCAAAATGCCACCGAGGCGAAGATTTCGGAGCGTATGAACAATTTATGGGGAGATAAATACAAATAGAGAGATATGAAGAAGTATGTACTTGCCATCGTAGCGGTAATCCTTGCCGTGAGTGCAATGGCCTCAACATCCGATAAGAAGAGTTATCTATACGCCGTAAAGGGCACCGATTCGCTCTACCTTGACCACTACGTTTCGTCGGTAAGTGGTAAGCGCCCGTGTATGATATTTATGTTTGGTGGCGGTTTTGTCCGTGGCACACGCGATGCAGAGGGTTATATACCCTACTTCCACTACTTGAACGACAAGGGCATTGACGTCGTATCTATCGACTATCGTTTAGGGCTCAAGCCACTAACGACAATGAAAGAGATGCCTTCAATCAAGGAGACCATCGGTATGCTCAACAATGCCGTAAATATTGCCGTGGAGGACCTGTTCAGTGCGACGCTTTTCGTTCTGGAGAATGCAGAGCAGTGGCAGATAGACACCGAAAAAATCATCACGAGCGGCTCAAGCGCCGGCGCTATCTCGGTGCTACAAGCCGAAAATGCCATCTGCAACCGCACCTCATCGGCTGCTGTTCTGCCTCAAGGATTCAACTACGCAGGCGTTATATCATACGCAGGAGCTATCTTCTCGGTTAACGGCAAACCCGAATGGAAGAGCAATCCCTGCCCGATAATGTTCTTCCACGGCAGTGCCGATGCTCAGGTGCCTTACGAGAAGGCTACAATGCTGGGAATAGGTTTCTATGGACCGAAATATCTTGTAAAGGAGTTTGAGAAGAGACAGTGGCCATATTGGTTTTACGACATCGAGTATCATACGCACTCGATATCATATCTGCCGATGTATGAGAATCAGAATGAGATAACGACATTCATCAACGATTTTGTAATTAAGAAGCGCCCTCTGACAATCACCACATCGGTGCGCGACGGCGATATACCCAAGCGTGACACCAAGTTCAAGGTAATGGATTATATCAATGCGAATTTCAAAAAGTAGAAATCAGAGATGAAACGCATAGGTGTTATTTCCGATACTCACGGTACGTTTGACGATACGCTACGCGACTTTCTCAAGGATGTGGATGAGATTTGGCACGCAGGGGATTTCGGTTCTATTGAGCTGGCCGATGAGATTGCTGCCTTCAAGCCGTTGAAGGGTGTGTATGGAAATATTGACGGAGGCGTTATGCGTCGCGCATTCAACGAATTTTCGTTTTTCGAGTGCGAAAAAAAGCGTGTGCTTATCACTCATATAGGCGGCTATCCCCGCCACTACTCTCCGCAGGCCGTAAGAATGATTCAAAGCGCCCGCCCCGATATCTTTGTTGCAGGACACTCACATATTTTGAAGGTGATTTTCGACCCTATATACCAACTTCTGCACATCAATCCCGGAGCTGCTGGCCAATATGGCTTTCATAAGGTGCGTACGGCAATACGCTTCACCATAGATGGCGACGACATACGCGATATGGAGATTGGCGAATGGCCCAGAGTGGCTCGATGATTATTTAACATAATATTTCCACGTTCCACTCCGTTATAATGGCGAAAAACGAAAACGGAGTATATATGGGAAATAATATTTCAAAGATTTTAGATGCCGTTCTGGCTCGCGTCGCCTTCGACCTGACGAAGAACAATATCCACCACTCATTCAAGGACCACATTGCGTTGGAGCTTCTGCGCGAGGATGCAACAATGGCCCATCACGTACTTGCGATGAAGCTGAAGAGCTGGGAGATGTATCAAATTCCGACTCGCATCAAGAGCCTGATAGCCTCACAGCCAAACAACGAATCGCTATCGGCCGAGGAGTTTCTCCGAATCTATAGGCGTAACCTCCAACGTGAGCATATATCGGCACGAAATATCTCAACGGCACACGTTCTGTGCGACATCGTTGCCGACACCACTACCGCCACATCACAGGTATTGGCTCAGTACGGCATATCGGCACACACAATATCATCTGTGATGCGTGAGATAACAGACACAAGCGAGGGTATGCAATCGCAAATACAGTTCACCCTCCCAGCCATCTCGGAGGAGGGCTTATCACAAAACAGTGGCCAATCAATCCTCCAAAAGTATGGTAACGACCTGACACTTATGGCACAAGAGGGCGAGATAGACCCAGTAATTGGTCGCGATGAGGAGATAGAGCGCGTAATACAGATTCTCTCACGCCGAAAAAAGAACAACCCTATTCTAATTGGTGAGGCTGGAGTCGGCAAGAGCGCCATCGTCGAGGGGCTTGCACTGCGAATTGCTGCGGGGCGTGTTCCTTACAACATTAAAAACAAAAGAGTATTTTCGCTCGATGTAGCGTCACTGGTCGCTGGAACAAAATATCGAGGCGAGTTTGAAGAGCGTATGCAACAGCTTTTAGATGAGCTACGACGCGAGCGTGACACAATTATCTTCATTGACGAGATTCATACCATCGTCGGAGCAGGTGCTACGCAAGGGAGTCTTGACACTGCAAACATACTAAAACCAGCATTGGCACGCGGCGAGATACAGACCATTGGAGCCACAACGCTTGACGAATTCCGCACAAATATAGAGAGTGACTCGGCTCTTGAGCGACGCTTCCAGAAGGTTATGGTTGAGCCCACATCGGCCGAGCAGACGTTTGAGATTCTGCACAACATAGCCCCCTACTACGAGCAATATCATAATGTGCGGTACTCGGAGGAGGCTTTACGTGCCTGCGTGATACTATCCGAGCGATACATTACCGACCGCCACTTTCCCGATAAGGCTATTGACGTGCTGGACGAGGCGGGCTCACGATGCCGTATTCGCTATTCGCGAGAGCCTGAGATGATACTCTCCACCGAGCAGCAACTCCAAGAGGCTACACGCGAGCGTTGCGAAGCGGTGTCGGCCCTCACATACGAGAAGGCAGCCTCAGCACGACTCAAGGAGATAGCCCTAAAATCACGGCTAAACGAGCAGCGAGCCCAGTGGCAACGCTCTATGCAGGAGCGCCCTACGCTGATTGAAGTTGAGGATGTAGAGCGGGTAATTACGGCTATGACGGGTATTCCCGCCGAGCGAATATCGCACAATGAAGCTGAGCGGCTACAGCTGCTGAGCGATTATTTGCAGAGCCGCGTCATAGGTCAACGAGAGGCTGTTGAGCGTATTTCACGCTCTCTGCAACGCTCCCGCGCAGGGCTGAAGGATGCGAATCGACCCATCGGCGTATTTATGTTCGTAGGGCCCACGGGCGTAGGAAAGACACTACTGGCAAAAGAGTTATCGAAGTGGCTCTTTGACCATAAGCGCGGATTGATTCGCGTAGATATGTCCGAGTATGGCGAGAAACACAACGTAGCACGACTTATTGGCTCACCGCCGGGATATGTAGGCTATGGCGAGGGTGGACAGCTAAGCGAGACCGTCAGACGCCAACCCTACGCCGTCGTTCTCTTTGATGAGGTGGAGAAGGCGCATCCCGACGTACTAAATGCGATGTTGCAGGTTTTTGACGATGGACATCTCACCGATGGCGCAGGCCGCAAGGTAGATTTTCGTAATACGATAATAATTATGACCTCAAATGCGGGCTCACGTATGGCCAGCGAGCGAACAACACAGGTTGGATACAACACGCCATCCAAGGAGAATAATATCGAAATCACCCCAAATGCGGAGTATCGAAAGGCTTTGGAGAGTATGTTTTCGCCAGAGTTTCTGAACAGAATAGACGATATTGTATGCTTCCGCACGCTGACCTTAGACGATGCAGAGCAGATTATTGAGTTGGAGTTAGAGGGCATACTAT
This sequence comes from Rikenellaceae bacterium, assembly GCA_015059845.1. Classification (GTDB taxonomy): domain Bacteria; phylum Bacteroidota; class Bacteroidia; order Bacteroidales; family Rikenellaceae; genus Alistipes. Next base: position 114,348 of record SUZR01000010.1, read on the forward strand.
CGCGCACAAAACAACTTGGCTACAACGTAGAGATTACCGTCGAGGCCAAGCGCCGTCTTGCCACCATCGGCTATGAATCGCGTTACGGAGTACGCTCACTGCGTCGCACGTTGTTAGACCACGTGGAGGAGCCGTTATCGACGCTTATAATAGAGGGTAAATTACTATCGGGAGGCAATGTAACCATTGATGATAATGGGGATAGTGGTGTTACGCTGCGGGTAGCATAGAAGATTACCCTGCTTAAAAAATGAAAGGAGGTTGCCCCGAAAGGACAACCTCCTAACTATTATTATCTTAACAAACTACTCCTTGAAGTAACGGTTATACAGACCCTGGAAACCAGCACCGTGACGAGCCTCGTCCTTAGCCATCTCGTGAATTGTATCGTGGATAGCGTCGTGATTCTCCTTCTTAGCCATCACTGCCAAACGGAACTTATCTGCACAAGCACCCTCCTCAGCGTTCATACGCTTGTAAAGGTTGGTCTTTGTATCCCATACAACCTCGCCAATCAACTCAGCAATCTTTGATGCGTGCTCAGCCTCCTCCCAAGCGTAACGCTTGAAAGCCTCTGCAACCTCGGGGTAACCCTCACGGTCAGCCTGGCGGCTCATTGCAAGGTACATACCTACCTCGGTACACTCACCCATAAAGTGCTCCTGCAAGCCCTTCCAGAGCTCCTCGCTGGCACCTTTGCCATCACCTAACTTATGCTCTGTAGCGAACTCAAGCTCGCCCTGCTTCTCCTCTATCTCAACGAACTTCTCAGCGGGAACCTTGCAAAGCGGACACTTCTCGGGAGCCGCATCACCCTCGTGAATATAACCACATACTGTGCAACGAAATTTCTTAGCCATAATCTTTAAGTTTTTAATTTGTTTGTTTTATAGTTTTCTTGTTTTTTCAGCATGCAAAGTTACATATAATTCGTTGAATTGAGAAATTTGGGGCAAAATAATTGGCAGACAGGGGTTTTGTGAAATTCTGATTTTTGGAGGAATGCCAGCAAAAACCAACGTAATGCCAAGTTGTTCCA